>NZ_JBIVXE010000007.1:1282-323839 GCF_044769125.1 Glutamicibacter sp. NPDC090743
GCGTGGCGGTGGCTTCAAGCGTGATGACAACCGCGGTGGCGGTTTCCGCAATGATGACCGTGCTGGCTTCCGTGGCGAGCGTCGCGATGACAACCGTGGCGGTGGCTTCAAGCGTGATGACAACCGCGGTGGCGGTTTCCGCAATGATGACCGTGCTGGCTTCCGTGGCGAGCGTCGCGATGACAACCGCGGTGGCGGCTTCAAGCGTGATGACAACCGCGGTGGCGGTTTCCGCAATGATGACCGTGGTGGTTTCCGCGGCGAGCGTCGCGATGACAACCGTGGCGGTGGCTTCAAGCGTGATGACAACCGCGGTGGTGGCTTCAAGCGTGATGACAACCGTGGCGGTGGCTTCAAGCGTGATGACAACCGCGGTGGTGGCTTCAAGCGTGCCGACGACCGTCGCTCGAAGGGTGAGTACCCAGCACGTGAAGACCGCTTTGCTGATAAGCGCGGTGACGCACCGCGCGCACATAATCCTGGCGATCTTCGCATCTCGAACCGTGCCGATCGTGAACAGTCCCCAGATATCGATGAGGATGTTACCGGTAAGGAGTTGGACCGCGTAGCACGCGCCCAGCTGCGTTACCTCGAAGAGCGCTCGGCAAGCTGGGTCGCAAAGCACCTGGTGATGGCTGGCCGCCTGCTGGAAGACGACCCAGAGCTGGCATACGAGCACACCCTGGCAGCATCGCGCCGCGGCGGCCGTGTCGCGGTGGTTCGCGAGGCCGTTGGCATCGCTGCCTACCACGCTGGCAAGTACGCCGATGCACTGCGCGAACTGCGTACCCACCGTCGTATTTCCGGTTCGGACTACAACCTGCCATTGATCGCTGACTCGTTGCGTGGCCTGGGCCGCCCAGAGAAGGCAATCGAGCTCGCCCAGTCCGAGGAATGCGCCAATCTGGAAAGCGCCGTCAAGGTTGAAATGCAGATGGTTGCTGCCGGTTCGTATGGTGACTTGGGCAAGCTGGATAAGGCTCTGGCTGAGCTGGAGTCGCTGGAACAGCTGAACTTCAACCGTGCCTTCTCCTTCAGCCCACGTTTGTTCACTGCCTACGCTGATCTGCTGTCGGCTGCCGGCCGTACAGAAGATGCGAAGCGCTGGAACGCTCAGGTCGAGGTTGCAGAAAGCGCCCTGGGCATCGAGCGTGAAACCGAATCCTTCATCATGGACCTGGCTCCGGAGATGGATGAGGAAGAGGAAACCCCACGCGCCAAGGATCTGATCGAGCCTTCGGAAGCTGAAGACGCAGATGCCGACGCCGAGGCTGAAGAAGCAGATGCAGAAGCAGAGGCCGAAGAAGCAGAAGAGGCAGAAGCCGACCAGACCGGCATCGACGAGGAAGATGACCTGAACGAAGTCATCGAATCCGACACGGAAGCTGGCGAAGCTGACGTGGAAGAAGAATCGGCGAAGTAAGCTTTGGCGTAGTAGCCAAATACCTCGAGTAGTAGGAACCACCACCGAATGCTGATTTCCGGATTTGATTCCGTCCTCTCCGACTTGGACGGCGTCGTCTATGCTGGCCCGAACGCCATTGACGACGCCGTGGAGTCGCTGAACACCCTCGCGGAAGTGAATGTCACCTTGGCGTTCATTACCAACAATGCTGGGCGTTCGCCGATGTCCGTCGCGGCCCACCTGCGCCAGCTGGGCGTGAAAACCAGCGCTGAGCAGGTTTTGGGTTCTGCCGACGCCGGTGCGGAGATGCTGGCCCGCGAATTGAATCCGGGATCCAAGGTTTTGGTGGTGGGTTCCCCCTACCTGCGCGAATGCATTGCCGTGCGCGGGTTGGAAGTCGTCGAATCCCATAAGGAAGAACCCGTAGCGGTGATCCAGGGGTTCGACCCGGACATCTCGTGGAAGAACCTGGCCGAGGCCAGCTACGCGATCAATCACGGTGCCCAATGGGTTGCCACCAACACCGACCTGACGATTCCGCGCGCCGAGGGCCTGGCCCCGGGCAACGGATCGCTGGTCAATGCGGTGAAACTGGCCACGAGCGTGGAACCACGCGTGGCGGGCAAACCCGAATCCTACCTGTTCGCTCGGGCCGCGGACCGACTGGATTCCCAGCGCCCGCTGGTCGTCGGCGACCGCCTGGATACCGACATCCTTGGCGGCTTCCGTGCCGGGTTCTCCACCGCGCTGGTGCTGACCGGTGTGGACACGCCGCGCACAGCACTGGGCGCACCGGTCGAGCAGCGCCCCAACTACCTCATCAATTCGATGGCTGATCTGTACCGGCCGTACCCGACCATCAAGGTACTGGGCTACGGCGTGCAGGTCGGCGACGCGGTTGCCAAGGTCGATAACGGCGCGATCGAAGTCTCGGGCAGCGACCAGGACCTGAATGCCTGGCGCGCCGCCTGCCATGCCTGGTGGCTGGCCCATCCGCGCCAGTCGGGGCACGAAGAACCGGAAATCCGGTTTACCGAACGCGGGCTCGATGCCCTGCGCAAGATCCGGGGCTAAGCATGCAGCCGCAGAATCCTCTTCCGAGCCCTGGCCCTCGCGGGCCGGATGATGCAGCAGTGGAGCAGGCGCTGTCTTCCCTGGCCGACCATGACATTACCGAGCATGCCGGAATCTATGAGCAACTGCTCGCCGGCCTGCAGCAAGAACTGAATCGTACGGAGCACGGCGCGTGAATCGCCTGGATCAAGAACTTGTCACCCGTGGGCTGGCGCGCTCGCGCACCGAAGCAGCCAAGCTGATCGATGCCCAGCGGGTGCTGCTGAACGGGCAGGCCGCCACCAAGGCCGCCAAGAAGGTTTCCGCCACCGATGAGCTGGCCCTGGTGCCCAGCGAAGGCGAAGAATACGTCTCCCGTGCCGGGCATAAGCTCGCCGGAGCCCTAGATGCTTTTACGACTATTGACCCCGCTGGCCTGCACTGCCTGGACGCCGGTGCCTCGACCGGCGGCTTCACCGACGTGCTGTTGCGCCGCGGTGCGAAATCTGTGGTCGCAGCCGATGTAGGCCATGGCCAGCTGGTCGACGAGCTGCGCGAAGACCCCCGCGTCACGGTCCACGAAGGACTGAACGTCCGCTATCTGGCCCCCGAAGATATTGGGGGACCAGTCGACTTCGTAGTAGCCGACTTGTCCTTTATTTCGCTGCGCCTGGTGATCGACGCCTTGGCCGGGGCCGCCAAGGACGGCGGCTTCCTGCTGCTGATGGTCAAGCCGCAGTTCGAGGTCGGGCGCGAACACCTGAACCGCACCGGCGTGGTCACCGATCCCGCCCTGCGCCGCAGCTCCGTTGAAGCAGTGGTCGCCAGCGCGCAAGCCGCGGGACTGCACCTGCGCGGGCTGGCACGTAGCCCGCTGCCGGGACAGGACGGCAATGTCGAATTCTTCCTTTGGCTTGCCGCAGGAGAGGATCCACAGCCTGCCGATGTTCCACGCATCGGGCAGGATGTTGACTATTCTTAGTAGTGACGTGTTTTAGCCGTGGTCGATAACCACGGTCATTTTGCACCTCGCGATGCTGAGAGGGGCCGACCGCCTTGCGCCGAATCCTGATTTTCACCCATACCGGACGCCAAGAAGCGATCACCGCGGCCATAGAAACCTGCGCCCTGCTCAACGCCGCCGGAGCTATCCCGGTGATGCGCGGCAAGGACCAGCTGGCGATGACTGAAGCGATCGGCGCGGCTGTGCCTTCGGTGCAGGTGCTCGGCGAGGATTGCCAGATCGAGGACGTCGACATGGGCGTGGTGCTCGGTGGCGATGGCTCCGTGTTGCGTGCCGCGGAATTGGTGCGGGAATCCCCGATGCCGCTGGTGGGGGTAAACCTCGGGCATGTGGGTTTCCTCGCCGAAGCTGAACGCAGCGAACTGGCCTCCACCGTGGAAGCGCTGGTCAATGAGACCTACACCGTGGAAGAACGCATGACCATGGAGGTCAAGGTGTGGCTGGACAACGTCTGCCTCGCCGAGACCTGGGCCTTGAACGAGGCCGCGGTGGAAAAGGCCAACCGCGAACGCATGGTCGAGGTCGTGATCGAGGTCGACGGCCGGCCGATCTCCACCTTCGGTTGCGATGGTGTCGTGATGGCCACGCCTACCGGTTCCACCGCGTACTCCTTCTCCGCCGGCGGCCCGGTGGTCTGGCCGGACGTGGCGGCGCTGATCATGGTGCCGATCTCCGCGCACGCACTGTTCGCCAAGCCCCTGGTCATTTCCCCGGATTCGATCATGGCCGTCGAAATGCTGACCCGCACCGATGCCGGGGCCGTGCTCTGGTGCGATGGACGGCGCACCATCGAGCTGCCGCCGGGAGCCCGTGTGGAAGTAACGCGCAGTGACCGCCCGGTGTACATGGCGCGATTGAACACGACGCCGTTTTCCGAGCGCCTGGTCAACAAGTTCGAGCTGCCCATTACCGGTTGGCGCGGTCCAGCGAAGGAAGAGACGCGCCGTCCGGCCACTACGGCACTGCCGGTGATCGGACCAGGCCTGCAAAGCGTCGATCCGCATTACCGCGATGAACCGGGCATTCCCATGGTGGGACGCCCCGAGGACCAAGACTGAATAGCGGCCTCGAAGAAAAACTTTCCACACGCTCGAACATAGTTACGAAAAATAGGGTTCGAACACATATACTAAAAGCGCACGGTACGACTTGAACTCGACATTCGGGAGCAGGCATTGATTCAGGAAATCCAGATATCCAACCTTGGGGTGATCACCGAGGCCACGCTTCCGCTTGGTCCGGGACTCACGGTAGTCACCGGTGAAACCGGCGCTGGCAAGACCATGGTGATCACCGCCTTGTCCCTGCTGCTCGGGCGCCGGGCCGATGCCGGTGCGGTGCGCAACGGCGCCAAGCACGCTCTGGCTGAAGCCGTGGTGCACTTGCCGCCGGATCACCACGTGCTCGATGCCGCAGGCCAGGCAGGCGCATTCATCGAACCAGCGGGGGAGAACAGTGAACTGCTGCTTTCCCGCTCGCTCTCGGCCCAAGGCCGTTCACGCGCCACCATCGGCGGACGCAGCGCCCCTGTCGGCCTGCTGGCCGAGCTGGGGCACGATCTGGTGGCCGTCCATGGCCAATCGGACCAGATTCGCCTGAAAGAGCCGGTGGCGCAACGCGATGCCCTGGACCGTTTTGCAGGTAGCTCGCTGTCGCGCACGCTAAGCAACTACCAGAGAGCCTACCGCCAGTGGCGATCGGCTTCCAAGGAACTGGCGGGGCTCAAAACCGAATCGCGCAACCGCGTCCGCGAAGCAGAGAACTTGCGCCTGGCGCTGGACGAGATCGATTCCTTGGATCCGCAGCCGGGCGAGGACGAAGCCTTGCGCGAGCAATCCATGAAGCTGGGCAATGTCGAGTCCCTGCGCACCGCCGGCCGGCAGGCGCAAGCCGTCATCGACTCCGAGGATTTCGAGAACCCGGGCGTTACCACCTTGGCGGAGACCGCCCGCGGCGTGCTGGCCCAGGCCAGTGACGATGACACTACGCTGGCCGCCTTCGCGGAGCGGGCAGCGGAACTGGGCATTCTCGCCTCGGAACTCTCCAGTGATCTTGCCGCCTACGTTGCCGACCTCGATGAGGAAGGCCCGGAGCGCTTGGCGCAGATTGAAGCCCGCCGTGCCGATTTGAGCAAGCTCATGCGCAAGTACGCACCGAGCATTGATCAGGTGCTCGCCTGGGCTGCCGAATCCCGTACCCGTCTGGAAGAACTCGGTGGGGATGACTCGCGCATCGAGGAGCTGGAAACAGAAGTCGTTGAATTGGAGCACAAGGTGGCCTCGCTGGCCTCGGACCTCTCCGACGCGCGCCGCAAGGCTGCCAAGAAACTCTCCGCGCAGGTTTCAGCCGAGCTCAAGGCCCTGGCGATGCCGGATGCCAAGCTCGTCATCGAGGTGAAGGAACTGGAAGAACCAGGTGCCTTCGGCCAGGACGCGATTTCCATGCTGCTGGCCCCGCATGCCGGAGCCTCGCCGCGACCGCTGGGCAAGGGTGCCAGCGGCGGCGAGCTCTCCCGCGTCATGCTGGCCATTGAAGTCGTCCTAGCGGCGGTCGACCCGGTGCCGACCTTCGTCTTTGACGAGGTGGACCAGGGCGTGGGTGGCAAAGCGGCGGTGGCCATTGGCGAGCGCCTGGCGATGCTGGCAAAGCATGTGCAGGTCATCGTCGTGACCCACCTGCCCCAGGTGGCCGCCTATGCGGATCGGCACATTCGTGTGATCAAGAATTCAGATGCCAAGTCGAAGGCGGGAGCTGGCTACACTGCCAGCGATGTCATCAGCTTGGATCAGGAAGCCCGCGTCAAGGAACTTGCGCGCATGCTCGCCGGCCAAGAGGAATCCGGCACGGCGCAGGCGCATGCTGAGGAGTTGCTTGAAGAAGCGCAGAACCTAGTGTCATCGCTCACCTCCAAGAAAATGGCGAAAGCCTAAAAGTCTTGGTGAGCCCCTGAATTACGGCAATGCTAGGGCATTGGCCGGAGGTGCACTAGAGTCTTATGAGGATGCGAAATATTGGAATGGTGATAGGATGAAATCCCGTGGTGCAGCGTAATTCAACTCGTGATTCTCGGTCGTCTGAAACGACAAAGCATATCTTCGTCACCGGCGGTGTGGCCTCTTCCCTGGGTAAGGGATTGACGGCATCCAGCCTTGGACATCTACTTCGAGCTCGTGGTCTCTCAGTGACCATGCAGAAGCTCGACCCGTACCTGAACGTCGATCCAGGTACTATGAACCCCTTCCAGCACGGTGAAGTCTTCGTTACTGACGATGGCGCAGAAACCGATCTGGATATCGGACACTATGAGCGTTTCCTGGATGAGAACCTTCCGGGTACCGCCAACGTGACCACCGGACAGGTCTACTCGACCGTTCTGGAACGCGAACGTCGCGGTGAATACCTCGGCGATACCGTTCAGGTCATCCCTCACATCACCGATGAGATCAAGCGTCGTATGCGCTTGGCAGCAACCGAACCAGGGGCCGGCAAGTCGGCACCTGACGTCATCATCACGGAAATCGGTGGCACCGTCGGCGATATCGAATCCCAGCCATTCCTCGAAGCAGCACGCCAGGTCCGCCAGGACATCGGCCGCAAGAACGCATTCTTCGTACACGTTTCTCTGGTTCCATTCATCGGCCCTAGCCATGAACTGAAGACCAAGCCTACCCAGCACTCCGTTGCCGCTTTGCGTTCGATCGGTATCCAGCCAGATTCGCTGGTAATCCGCTCGGACCGTCCAATCCCGGCAGAAATGCGCGCCAAGCTCGGCCGTACCTGCGATGTGGACACCGAAGCAGTGATCAACTGCGCCGATGCTCCAAGCATCTACGACATCCCAAAGGTCATCCACTCCCAGGGCCTGGACGCTTACATCGTCCAGACCTTGGAGATGAAGTTCCGCGACGTCGACTGGGCTTCGTGGGATCGCTTGCTCGAAGTCGTGCACAACCCCGCAACCGAGCTGACCGTAGCTTTGGTGGGCAAGTACATCGATCTGCCCGATGCCTACCTGTCGGTCACCGAAGCCCTGCGTGCCGGCGGGTTCGCAAACAACGCCAAGGTCAACATCCGCTGGGTACCAGCAGATGACTGCGCTACCGAAGCAGGGGCCGCCAAGGCGCTTGAGGGTGCAGAGGCAATCTGCGTCCCCGGTGGCTTCGGCATCCGCGGTCTGGAAGGCAAGCTGGGCGCGCTGCGCTTCGCTCGCGAAAACAAGCTGCCAACCCTGGGCCTGTGCCTGGGACTGCAGTCGATGGTCATCGAATACGCCCGCAACATGGCTGGCCTCACCGATGCATCGTCCACCGAATTCGATCCTGAAACCTCGACCCCGGTCATCGCGACCATGGAAGAGCAGCTGGACATCGTTGAAGGCAAGGGCGACCTGGGCGGCACCATGCGTTTGGGCCTGTACGACGCAAAGCTGCTTGAGGGATCGGTTCTGGCTGAGACCTACGGCAAGACCGAGGTTGCGGAGCGCCATCGCCACCGCTACGAGGTCAACAACTCGTACCGCGCGCAGCTCGAAGAAGCTGGCCTGGTCTTCGCTGGCACCTCGCCAGATGGCAACCTGGTCGAGTTCGTTGAACTGCCAAGGGAAGTACACCCGTACTACGTTTCGACGCAGGCTCACCCTGAGCTCTCCAGCCGCCCGACTCGCCCGCACCCGCTGTTTGCAGGTCTGGTCGAGGCAGCTCTGGAGCTGCGCAAGTAAGTAATACAGCTTGCCGGAGGTAAAACTCTGAAGGCACTGCGCGCCGGTCGTTACTGACCGGCGCGTAGCTGTTTAAGCTGGAGAATACCGACCAGCTTTTTCTACCGAAGGACGATCCTCGTGCCGCTGCATCCTATAGCCGATGAATTCTCACCACGTGAATTGCTGAACCGTGAAACCGTGTACGAGGGACGGATCTGGGACGTCATCCATGACACGGTGAAGCTCTCCGAATCCGGGGCGACCATTGAACGCGATTACATCAACCACCCCGGTGCTGTATGCGTTCTGGTCATGGATGCTGAAGAACGCATCTTGATGGTCAACCAGTACCGCCACCCGGTAGGCATGCGGCTGTGGGAAATCCCTGCCGGGCTGCTCGATGTGGCTGGAGAACCACCTTTGGAAGCTGCCAAGCGCGAATTATGGGAAGAAGCGGATCGTACCGCCGAGCACTGGTCGATCCTCACCGATGTCTTCTTGAGCCCGGGCTCCTCGGCCGAGGCAGTGCGAGTCTACCTCGCGCGCGATGCGAAACTGGTTGCCGCCGATCAGCGCCATGAGCGTACCGAGGAGGAAGCTGAAATGATCAGCACCTGGGTGCCGCTGGAGGAAGCCGTCGCAGCCGTGCTGGCAGGCAAGATCCATAATCCCACCGCGACAATCGCGATCCTTGCCGCTCATGCAGCCCGTACCAGCAAGTACTTGGACCTGCGCGATGCGAACGAGCCATTCGATGTGCACCCATACCTGCGCGAAGGATGAGCGACCACTTCGAGACCCCGCTCAAGCGCTACCTGCAGCATCTGGCGATCGAGCGCGGGCTGGCCGAGAATACACTGGCTTCCTACCGGAGGGATCTGCTTCGCTACGTTGAAGCGCTGCAGGCAGCCGGTGTCGCGCAACCGCAGCAGATTACCGAGCTGGCCATCAGCGGCTACCTGCAGGAACTATCCCGCGGAGACGAGGAGCATAAGCCGTTGAGCGCTCGCTCGGTCGCACGTCATTCGGTAGCCATCCGTCAACTGCACAAGTATTGGGAGCTTGAAGGGATTTGCGCGCCTAATCCGGCCCGCGAGATCCAGCCCCCCGCCATCGGGCAATCCCTGCCCAAAGCGATTTCCATAGATCAGGTCACCAGGATCCTCGAATCGGTGAGCATCGAAACCCCTGCCGGGTTGAGGGATCGCGCGATTCTGGAATTCTTGTACTCCACCGGTGCGCGCATTTCCGAAGTCGTGGACCTGGACGTCGATGACCTGCACTTTGCCGACGATGCCGTTGTGCGCTTGTTCGGCAAGGGATCCAAGGAGCGGGTCGTTCCGGTGGGCGGTTATGCCCAGCGTGCGGTGAGCGATTATCTGGTGCGTGCCCGTCCCGGGCTAGCCGCCAAGGGCAAGGGAACTCCAGCGTTGTTCCTGAACCAGCGCGGGGGACGGCTTTCCCGCCAATCGGTGTGGCTGTTGCTTTCGAAGGCCGCTGAGCGCGCCGGGGTTTCCACCGAGGTTTCTCCGCATACGCTGCGCCATTCCTTCGCCACTCATTTGCTGGAGGGCGGCGCGGATGTGCGTGTTGTCCAGGAGTTGCTGGGACATGCATCGGTCACCACCACGCAGATCTACACCAAGGTCACCGTGGATTCGCTGCGTGAGGCCTACCAGCTGGCCCACCCGAGGGTGAACTAGTGGTCGCCGGCCACCAGGTGCGTTCTGCCAAGCAGGTAGCCCTCGTGGCGCTGCTGCAGGAGCGCGAAGGACGGCTGCACGTGTTGCTCGGACGCAAGCGTCGCGGATTCGGCAAGGGCAATATCGTGTTGCCTGGCGGCAAGATCGAGCAGGGAGAGAGCGCGCGGCAAGCGGCCATCCGGGAATTCTCCGAGGAAACCGGACTGCTCCTCGCTCCGGAGGAGCTGGAGCCTGCGGCGCAGGTCAATTTCCGGTTCCCCGCCCAGCCGGCAGCCGACATGGAATGCGCCACCTTCATTGCCTGGAAGGCATCGGGCCAGCTGCACATCACCGAGGAGCTCGAGCCGCTGTGGGCCGATCCGGCGGCCTTGCCCTTGGAGCAGATGTGGCAGGATTCCCCGTTGTGGCTGCCGCAACTCGTAGCCGGCGGGAAATTTACCGTCGAGATCGTGCTGGCGCAGGACAACACCTCGGTGCAGAGCATCAGCTTCGAGAACTGGGACTAGCCAGCGAGCTGCATCTAGTCCTGTTCGGTTTCGAAGATCAAAAGGTCGCCGGGTTGGCATTCCAATTCCCGGCAGAGGGCTTCAAGGGTGCTGAAACGTACGGCCTTGGCGCGCCCGTTCTTGAGCACCGCGAGGTTGGCCGGGGTAATGCCGATGCGTTCGGCCAACTCGCCGACGGCCATTTTGCGGCGGGCCAGCATCACGTCTATATCTACGCGGATTCCCATTAAATCACGCCGCCCAGTTCGGTACGGAGCGCATCGGCTTGGGCTTCGGTCATCGCCGCTTGTGCGAGCAACTGCCGCAGTACGAGCACGATGATGCTGATGCCGATCATCAGCACCCCGGCTCCACCAACAAGAAGCACGACTCCGGGTGCAATTTCCGTGCTGGCGGCGAAGATCGCTCCGAGGGCAAAAGTGGATAGGGCGCCGATCGTGAAGGCAATGATGATCGGCGTTACATAGCCCAGGGAAGCGGGATCGAAAACGGTGCCGCGTTTAACTCTCGTGGCTAGTTTCCACACGCTGTAGACGCAGGTTTCAATGATGAGCCCGGTGAGAAGCAAGTAGCCGAGGAAAGAGGCTTGAAAGAACTTGTCGGTGCCGTTGCTCGGCGACTCGTGGATCAAGATCATCGGGATCATGAACAGCTGCACAAAAAGCGTGCCGGCCAGGATCACGGCCAGAACTACCTTCAAACCGATAATGCTGAATTTTCCCATGGCAATAGACCTTATCGTTCTTCGGAATGTATCTATCGTTAAACGATAGGCCCATTGGCCTGGGACTGCAACTTCGGGCAACGACGGCAAGCCGATGCCGTTCCGCAGCTGGCACGGCAATGGCCACGGGCTGGCACGGCTGTGCCATACCCGCGGCCAATACCGGGAGTCGAAGTGTGTCTACAGCGAGCGCTGCTCCACGCCGTTATAAGCCGAAAGCGGGCGGATCAACGCATTGGCTGCGCGCTGCTCGAAGATGTGGCTGGTCCAGCCGGTGATGCGTGCCGCGATGAAGATCGGGGTGAACATCTCGGTGTCGAAGCCCATCAGATGATAGGTAGGGCCGGCCGGGTAGTCGAGGTTCGGCTTGATGGACTTGGCCTCGTCCATGGCTGCCTCCAGGCCGTCGTACAAGCCCAGCATCTCATGGCGGCCGTAGTGCTCGATCATGCGATCCAGCGCGGCCTTCATGGTTGGCACGCGTGAGTCGCCGTGCTTGTAGACGCGGTGGCCGAAGCCCATGACCTTCTTCTTGGCGGCCAGTGCCTCTTCCATCCACGACTTGGCGCGCTTGGCTGCATCCTCGCGGGATTCTTCCTTGTCGATGCCGATCTCGTTGAAGGTATGCATGACAGCTTCGTTGGCGCCGCCGTGCAGGGGGCCCTTCAGTGCGCCGATCGCCCCGGTGACAGCCGAGTGCAGGTCGGAGAGGGTCGAGGTGATCACGCGCGCGGTGAAGGTCGAAGCGTTGAAGGAGTGCTCGGCATAGAGCACCATCGATACGCGGAACGCGTCGACAACCTCGGGGGCTGCTTCTTCGCCGAAGGCCATCCACAGGAAGTTCGAGGAGTAATCCAGATCTCCGCGCGGAGCGACCGCGTCCTGGCCGCGGCGGCGGCGCTGGTCGTAGGCAACCACCGCCGGGAAGGCCGCGAACAGCTCCTTGGCCTTGAGCAGCTCCGCCTCGGGGGAGGAGTTCTCGGCCTCGGGGTGGTTGGCGCCGATTACCGAGACGGCGGTACGGCCCACATCCATGGGATGGCAGTCAGCTGGCAGCAGGTCGATGGCGGCCTTCACCCGCGGGTCCAGCGCGCGGTTGGCCCGCTCGAAAGCGCTGAACTCGGTCAGTTCGCTTTGCGTTGGCAGCTCGCCGGTCCAGAGCAGCAAGGCGACCTCTTCGAAGGACTTGTTCGCGGCCAGGTCCTGGACCGGGTAGCCGCGGTAGAGCAGCGAGTTGGTGTCTGGATTGACCTTGGAGACGGCGGTGTAGTCAACGACGACGCCTGCTAGGCCCTTCTTGATTTCCTCGGTGGCAGTCATTCTTGCTCCTCTTCATTGCCGGAGAATAATAATGCTTTGGGTCGCGCCGGCCGGCGGGTGCCGGCCGGCGCAGGGGGTAGTAGGTGCTTGCGAGCCTAGAGGTTCGCGCTGTTGGAATCAATGTCCAGGGTTGGGACCTGGAAGTTGAAGATTCCGGTGTCGAAGCGGTTGTAGGCCTCGTAGTCCACGAGCTCGTACAAACGTGACCTGGTCAACATGTTATCCACTTCACGTGCCTGGGTGCCATCCTCGCTGATGGCATCCAGTACGCGTTCAGCCGCGCCCATGGCGCTACGCAGCAAGGTGACCGGATAGATGATCAGCGCGACGCCTGCATCGGCCAGTTCCTGGCGGTTGAACAGCTCGGACTTGCCGAACTCGGTCATGTTCGCCAGTACCGGCACGTCGACCGCATTGCATACTGCCTCGAATTCGGCGACGTTCTTCATCGCCTCCGGGAAGATCGCGTCGGCACCAGCATCGACCATCGCCTTGGCGCGGTCGATCGCCGCATCCAGGCCCTCGACCGCACGGATATCGGTGCGGGCCATGATCAGGAAGTTCTCATCGATGCGTGCATCAGCGGCAGCGGCGATGCGCTTGAGCATGGTCTCGGTGTCCACCACGTTTTTGCCATCCAGGTGCCCGCAACGCTTCGGGTTGAACTGGTCCTCGATGTGGCAGCCGGCCAGGCCGGCGTATTCGAGTTCCTGGATGGTGCGGGCCACATTCATCGGCTCGCCGAATCCGGTATCGGCATCCACGATCGCCGGCAGGTCCGACATGCGCGCGATCTGCCCGGCGCGGGTTGCTACCTCGGTCAGCGAGGTCAGGCCGATATCCGGAAGGCCCAGATCGTTGGCCAGGACCGCGCCGGAGATGTAGATTCCGTCGAACTGCTTCTCGCTGATCAGCTTGGCTGAGAGCGGGTTGAAGGCTCCGGGGAACTGGCGCGCAGCTCCCGGGGTGAGCATCTCGCGCAGCGCAAGGCGCTTTTCTGCGGGGGTTTTGGTTGAGTACAACATGTTAGAACAGGCCCTTCGGTGCGGCCGCGGCGTCGATGACACCCGCTGCGGCGTTGATGTTCAGCTGATCCAATTCGCCGGCGGCCAGGTTTTCCAGGTTCTGGGCGGCCGCGATGAAGCGGTCGATCTCAGCGTCGTCCACCAGGCCGGTGGCCAGGGTGCGGAACTTGTTGATGTACTGCTCGCGGGCGAAGGGACGTGCGCCCAGTGGGTGCGCGTTGGCTACGGCAATTTCATCAGTGATCACGGTGCCATCGTTCAAGGTGATTTCCACCGAGCCGCCGAAAGCCTTCTCCGCGATATCCAGCGAGTGGTAGCGTCGGGTCCATTCGGCATCTTCTTCGGTGGTGACCTTGTTCCACAGATCCACGGTGTCGGCGCGGCCGGCACGCTCTGGTGAGTACGAATCCACGTGGTGCCATGCGCCATCCTGCAGGGCCACGGTGAAGATGTAAGGGATCGAGTGATCCAGGGTCTCGCGCGATGCGGTCGGATCGTACTTCTGCGGGTCGTTCGCTCCGGAGCCGATAACGTAGTGCGTGTGGTGGCTGGTCTTGATCAGCACCGACTTGACGTTCTCCGGGTCGGTGGCCTCCGGGTGCTCGCCATGCAGCTTGCGGGCCAAATCGATCCAGGCCTGCGCCTGGTACTCGGCCGAGTGCTCCTTGGTGTAGGTGTCCAGGATGGCGCGCTTGGCTTCGCCAGCCTCCGGCAGCGGCACCTCGTAAGCGGCATCCTTGCCGTCAAGCATCCAGGCGATAACGCCGTCTTCGCCTTCGTAGATTGGCACGGGGGAGGTCTGGCCGCGCATCGCGCGGTCGGCAGCCTCGACGGCCATCTTGCCGGCGAAGGCCGGGGCGTGGGCCTTCCAGGTGGAGATTTCACCCTTGCGCGACTGGCGGGTGGCGGTGGTGGTGTGCAGGCCCTGGCCAACGGCCTGGAAGATGGTCTCGACATCCAGTCCCAGCAGGGTGCCGATGCCGGCAGCGGCCGATGGGCCCAGGTGCGCTACGTGGTCGATCTTGTGCTTGTGCAGGCAGATGGCCTTGACCAGGTCCACCTGGATCTCGTAGCCGGTGGCGATGCCGCGGATCAGGTCCTTGCCCGAAGCTCCGGTGTGCTGGGCAACCGCCAGGATCGGCGGGATGTTGTCGCCCGGGTGGGAGTACTCGGCAGCCAGGAAGGTGTCGTGGTAGTCCAATTCGCGCACGGCCACGCCGTTAGCCCATGCGGCCCATTCCGGGGAGACCTTCTCGGAAATGCCGAAGACGCTGGCGCCGGCACCGCCGGTGGATGGGGCGTGGGCCAGTGCCTGGGCACGGGCGGCGACGATCGGGCCGCGGTTCAGCGAAGCGATCGCGACCGAAGCATTATCGATGATGCGGTTGATGATCATGTCGGTCACTTCTGCGGTGACCTCTACCGGATCGGCAGCAACCGTGGCGATCTTATGTGCCAGCTGGTCTTCGCGAGCCAGGTTTTCCTCTGAGCGGTATACGCGTACTGGGTGGTTGATCATGGTAACTGCCTTTCTGATCCGGCCGCGTGGGCCATGATGTGGGTGAAGGATTGGTGCAGGTGAACTGTGGTGGCCGCGGCTGCGACCTCGGGGTTTCCGCTGGCGATCGCTCTCGCGATGGCCGCGTGCTCGGAGGCGGAAGCCTTAAGCCTTTCGGGATTGTCCTTGGCCATGCGCCGCACCCGTTGCAGGTTCACCCGCAAGGTGCGCAGTGCGTTGGACAAGTACTTGTTGCCAGCTGCTTCGTCGATGGACTCGTCCAGCAGCTGCACCAGCTGGTAGTAGGACTCCCGGGAGCCGGGAAGTTCCACCTCCGTGACGGCTGCTTCGAAGCGGCCGGCCAGCTGATTGAAGGCCGATCGCTGCGCGGACTTGG
The DNA here is from genome assembly GCF_044769125.1 of Glutamicibacter sp. NPDC090743. NCBI lineage: Bacteria > Bacillati > Actinomycetota > Actinomycetes > Micrococcales > Micrococcaceae > Glutamicibacter > Glutamicibacter sp. NPDC090743. The sequence continues at coordinate 16,637 of NZ_JBIVXE010000007.1, forward strand.
CAGCTTCGCGTGCGCTGGCGCATTCCAATGCCAGGCGCAATACGAACAGGTCTTCTACGTGGTCTTCACTGACTTCGGAGACGACAGCACCGCGTCCGCGATGCTGTACCGCCAAGCCGTCGGCGACCAATCGGCCCAAGGCCTCGCGCACCGGAGTGCGGGAAACGCCCAGGCGTTCTGACTGTTCCACTTCGGCAAGAACGGTACCTGGAGCCAGCCGCCATTCGACGATGTCGGCACGGAGGCTCTCGTAAACCTTGTCGCTTGCTCTCATGGCTCCAGTGTATACATGAAACCCGAAAATATGTGAGCTGTGCCAAATTTTTTTGGGATTTTTTCGAAATATGTATACAAAGAAGTTGCGATGATGTGATCGTACTCATACAGTTAATGCCAAGAGGACGACCTCAACCACCACACAGGTGCCGGGTAATGACGCCCGGGGCCAGGAGGAGAGAACCATGGCGCAGGAATACCGTCAGGCCTTTGACCAAGCCACCAATGACCCAGCCGCATTCTGGCTGCAAGCTGCCCAGGATATCCATTGGGACAAAGCGCCGCAGATTGCGCTGGATGATTCGCGCAAGCCGCTGTATGGCTGGTTTCCGGATGGCACGCTGAATCTTTCGGCCAATGCGCTGGACCGCCACGTTCAAGCCGGCCGCGGAGATAGCACCGCCCTGATCTACGATTCGGCAATGCTGGGCACTGTCACCGAGTACTCCTACTCCGAGCTGCTGCGCGAAGTGGAAATCTTCGCCGGGGTGCTGGCCGAACGCGGCGTGAAGACCGGCGACCGCGTGCTGGTCTACCTGCCGATGATCCCGCAGGCGGCCATCGCGATGCTTGCTTGCGCACGCCTCGGTGCAATCCACTCGGTGGTCTTCGGCGGCTTCGCGCCCAAGGAACTGGCTGCCCGCATTACCGACTGCGCCCCGGTCGCGATCGTCACCGCCTCTGGCGGCATCGAGCCAAGCCGCCGCATCGAATACCTGCCGGCCGTGGCCGAGGCGTTGAGCCTGGCCGAGCCTGCGGTCAGGGACGTGATCGTCGCCCATCGGGATGGTTTCGGGCACTCCTTGGACGAATACCAGGGCAAGCAGGTCAACGGCCAGGAGATCAATTGGCTGGACTGGGATGAGCAGGCGAAGACCTCTTCGCCGGCCGGGCCAGTATCCGTGCCATCCACCCACCCGCTCTACGTGCTCTACACCTCGGGAACCACCGGTGCCCCGAAGGGCGTGGTGCGCGACACCGGCGGCTACGCCACGGCCCTGCAGTACTCCATGAACGCGGTCTACGACGTGCATCCGGGAGACACCATGTTCACCGCCTCCGACGTGGGCTGGGTGGTCGGACACTCCTACATCGTTTATGCGCCGCTGATCGCCGGGGCCACCACGGTGCTCTACGAGGGCAAGCCCATCGGCACTCCGGATGCCGGCGCGTTCGGCCGGATCATCGAGGACCACAAGGTCACCACGATGTTCACCGCGCCGACTGCGCTGCGCGCGGTGCGCAAGGCCGACCCGGAAGGCGCGATGATCGCCAGCCACGATCTGTCATCGCTGCGTGCGCTGTTCGTCGCCGGCGAGCGGCTGGATCCGGATACCTACCACTTCGCCTCGAAGCTGCTGGGCATCCCCGTGGTGGATAACTGGTGGCAGACCGAAACCGGCTGGCCGATCGCGTCCAACCCGCTGGGCCTGGAAGAGCTGCCTGCCAAGGCCGGTTCGCCGACCACCCCGGTACCCGGGTTCGACGTGCAGATCCGCGATGCGCTGGGCGAGCAGCTCGGCGCGAACCAGGAAGGCAACATCGTTGTCCGGCTACCCTTGCCGCCCGGCGCCTTGACCACCCTGTGGGGCAACGACCAGCGCTTCATCGACACCTACCTCTCGCAGATCCAGGGGTGCTACCTCACCGGCGATTCCGGCTTCCTGGACGACGACGGCTACCTGTTCGTCATGGGGCGAACCGATGACGTGATCAACGTGTCCGGGCACCGCCTGTCCACCGGTGCCATGGAGCAGGTCCTGGCAAGCCATCCCGCCGTGGCCGAATGCGCGGTGATCGGCCTGGCCGACGCGCTCAAGGGCCAACGGGCCAGCGGCTATGTGGTGCTCAAGTCCGGTGTGCAGATCCAGGAGGAAACGCTGAAGAAGGAAATCGTCGCGCTGGTGCGCCAGCATATCGGCGCGGTGGCCGACTTCCGCGAAGTCACCGTCGTGGCGGCGCTGCCCAAAACCCGTTCGGGCAAGATCCTGCGCAAGACCATGCGGCAGATTGCCGATGGCAAGGACTACTCGGTCCCATCGACCATCGAGGACACCGCGGTGCTCGACGAACTGGTGCCGCTGCTGCGGCCCGAAGCCTAGGGGAAACCAGAGCCTAGCTGCGCGAGGCTGCCCGGTATTCGTATTCCGGGCGGCCTCGTGTGCCATGCCGGGGCTGCTTGACCACGGCCTTGACCTCGGCAAGATGCTCCAGATAGCGCCGGGCGGTGACCCGGGAGATGCCCAGCTCTTCTCCGAGCTCGGTCGCTGACAGGCAGGTATCGGGCTTGCTGCGCAGATGGTCGGTGATCTGCGCCAACGTTTCCGGAATCAACCCCTTGGGCAGGGACGCGGAAGCGCTGGTGGTGCGCAGGGCCGAGAACGCATTATCCAGCGCGGCCTGGCTGGTATCCGGACCGGTGGAGCTGATCTCGGAAATGAACCGCCGGTGGTTCTCCAATTTCTCGGTGAACGCCGCGAAGGTGAAGGGCTTGATCAGGTACTGGGTGATTCCGGTGGCTACCGCCGAACGCACCACAGCCAGGTCCCGCACCGCGGTAATGGCGATGATGTCGGTGGTCAGCCCGCGGCCGCGCATGCGCTTGGCGACGTCGATGCCGTGCAGGTCTGGCAGGGTCATATCCAGCAGGACCAGGTCAAAGGGGTCGTGGGCATCGCGGGCCGCGGCCAGGAGCCCGAGCGCCTGCTGGCCGTTGGCGGCAATGGCGCCGGTGGCGAATCCCGGAACGCGGTTGACGTACTTGGCGTGGGAGGCGGCAGTTTGCGGCTCGTCGTCGACCACGAGCACCTTGAAGCTGTGCGAGGCGGTGCCCGGCGGGGGCGTGGCTGCAGGGGATTCGTGCACGGTACCCTCCTGGGCTAGTCGCTGATTCTCAAGGGCAAGGTGACGGTGAAGATTGCGCCGGCATCGTTATCAACACCCATTGTGCCACCTAGCCGCAGCACCGCCTGCTGCACCAGTGCCAGCCCCAGGCCGCGCGGCTGGCCGCCGGCCTTGGTGCTGGCCCCGAAGCGCAGCAGCTGATCGAGGAACTCGGGTTCGATGCCCGGGCCGGAATCGGCCACCGCGATGATCAGCTCGTCATCGGCCGCGGCCACTTCCACCCACACCGTCGCGTCCTGGGTGCCCGCCGAAGCATCCAGCGCGTTATCCAGCAAGTTGCCGACGATGGTGACGATGTCGGTGGCGGCAAAGGCATTGCCCGGAATCATGCCCTGCGCGTTGATATCGAGCTTCACGCCGCGCTCATGGGCTTGGGCGGCCTTGGCCACCAGCAGGCTGGAAAGATAGACGTCGTCGATGGAATGCACGATCGCATCGGTGAGCTTCTGCGAATGCTGGCGGTCATCGACCGCGAAGGCCAGCGCCTTGTCGCTCTGGCCATTTTCGATCAGCGTGGCAATGGTGTGCAGGCGGTTGGCATGCTCATGGGTTTGCGCTCGCAGGGCGGTGGAGAAGGTCTTCAGCGATTGCACTTCGCCGGCCAGTTCCTGCACTTCGGTCAAATCGCGCAGCGTCATGACCTGGCCGGTCACCGGCTGGGAGCCGAACCAGCGGGCCGGCAGCCCGCCGCGGCGGGGCAATCGCGCGTTGGTCAGGCGGGCCGGGCCCTGGGAAATGGACAGCACGGTGTGGGTGCCCAAATGGATTTCGTCCTTGCAGCTGCGTCCGGTCGCCATCAGGGTGCGCAGGGTTTCGGGGATCTGCACCTGGTCGAGGTCCAATCCGCCGGAAGGCACTTCCTCGGGGAAGCCGAGCAATCTTGAAGCTTCCTGGTTGTAGAGCACGATGCGGTGCCGCCGGTCCAGCAGGACCAGGCCCTCGCGAACCGAGTGCAGGGCCGAGAAGTAGAAGGCGTAGAGCCGGCGCAGCCCGTGCGGGCCGAAGCCGAGCGTGGCCTGGTTGACGTAGCGGGAGAAGGACCATGAGCTGAAACCCGCCAGCAGCAGGGCCAGCGCCGAAACGGTCATGATCTGCGGAAGTTCGCTGCGGTAGATCGACTCCAGGCTCTCCAGCGTGATGCCCGAAGAGACCATCCCCACCAGCTCGCCGTCATGGTAGACCGGGGCGATGGTGCGCACCGATAGGCCCAAGGTGCCCGCGGCCACCTCGTTGTGGGTCTGGCCGGCCAGTGCCTGGTTGATGCTGCCCGAATATCCCTTGCCCAGCTGCTCGGGGTCGGGGTGGGTGACGCGCAGGGCATCGGGGGTCATGATCGTAATGAAATCCACGCCTTGCCCGCGGTCCAGGATCTTGTCGGTGTAGGGCTGCAGCTGCTCGGTGGGGTGATCGCCGGCCAGGGCCTGGGACACGAAAGGATCGTTGGCCAGGGTGATGGAAATCGTGGCCACCGTGGCCTGCTTGTCATCCTGGATCACCTGCGCCTGGTGCTGGTAGGTGGCGACCGCCAGGCCGACGACGACGAAGATGACCACCAGCATCTGGGCGGCGAAGATGACTACCGCCAGGGACCAGCCGTCGCGGCTGAGCGGTGCGGGGGAGGCGGCCTCGCGGGTGGGGCGGACCAGCGACAGGTCGGTGAAATGATCGGTCACTGCGCTCATCTCCTTGTGCTGCCTGGTCCTTGTACTGTTCACCGCGTGACCAATATGAACGCAATGGAGATGCGGATCACTTCGAACCGCACCATGGATACAGAACGATTCTACGTAATGCCGGCTGTGCAAGGGTGCACGGTTCGGTTCCATGCGCTCACAAGGGTAGGACTACCATGGCTGTCACAGACCAGATGCCGCCGGCAGGCAATTCGCCGCAGGCCGGAACGAAGAAGAAAGACAAGACCCACTGGCTGTACATCATGGTGATTGCCGCCGTGGTGCTCGGCGCAGCAGTCGGCCTGCTGGCCCCGGAGGTGGGCAAGGCCCTCAAGCCCCTGGGCACCGGATTCGTCGCACTGATCAAGATGCTGATCGGTCCAGTCATCTTCTGCACCATCGTCCTGGGCGTTGGTTCCATTGCCAAGGCGGCAACCGTCGGCAAGGTCGGCGGCCTGGCGCTGCTGTACTTCATCACCATGTCCACCTTTGCGCTGGCCATCGGACTGGTCGTCGGCAACATCATCCACCCGGGTTCGGGGCTGAAGCTCGAGCCGTACGAGTCGGGATCCGGCGGCGGGGAGAACTCCACCGTGGCCTTCCTGCTGGAAATGATTCCGGGCGACATCCCCGTGCTGCCGACCCTGGTGCTGGCCCTGCTGGTCGGCTTCGCGCTGCAGTCCATGGGCAAGTCCGGCGAGCCTGTGCTCAACGCAGTCAAGCACATCCAGGCGGTGGTCTTCCGCCTGATGATGATGATCATGTGGGCTGCCCCGATCGGTGCCTTCGGTGCCATTGCCGCAGTGGTCGGCGCTACCGGCTGGGCCGCCATCGGCTCGATGGCGATCCTCATGGGTGCCTTCTACGTAACCTGCGCGCTCTTCATCGTCGTCGTCCTCGGTTCCCTGTTGCGCCTGGTCACCGGCCTGAACATCTTCTTACTGCTGAAGTACCTGGCTCGCGAATACCTGCTGATCTTCTCCACCTCATCCTCCGAGTCGGCACTGCCGCGCCTGATCGCCAAGATGGAGCACGCAGGGGTGTCCAAGCCCGTCGTCGGCATCACCGTGCCTACCGGCTACTCCTTCAACCTCGATGGCACCGCCATCTACCTGACCATGGCGGCACTCTTCGTCTCAACGGCCATGGGCATGCCCATGAGCCTGAGCGAGCAGATCGGCCTGCTGGTCTTCATGATCATCGCTTCCAAGGGCGCAGCCGGCGTGACCGGCGCCGGCCTGGCCACCCTGGCAGCCGGCCTGCAGTCGCACCGCCCGGAACTGCTGGACGGCATGGGCGTGATCGTGGGCATCGACAAGTTCATGTCCGAGGCCCGCGCGCTGACCAACTTCACCGGCAACGCCGTGGCAACCTTGCTGATCGGCAAGTGGACCAGGGAGATCGACATGGACCAGGCCAAGGCCGTACTGGCGGGCAGCCTTCCATTCGACGAGAGCAGCGTCGAAGGCCACTAGGACCTTGCTGGAAATCCGTTATCCGACACGTTCGGGTAACGGATTTTCTGCGTCTGGGCGCCTTTGGCAAGATAGGGCCTAGCCGGGCGCAGCAGCCAGCAGGCGGAAAGGCATCATGGGTTCAGCGGTACGAGTGTGCTTTGTCGGCGATTCCTTCGTCGCAGGAGTCGGCGATGAAACCCATCGCGGATGGGCGGGGCGGCTGGTCGCCCGGGGAATCGAACGGGGCCATGGGCTCACCGGCTACAACCTCGGTGTTCGCGGCGATACCAGCGCCATGATCCGGCAGCGATTCGAAGCTGAATGCGCCGCACGCTTTCCGCCAGGGGATTACGCGCCAGGCGTGGTGCTCTGCTTCGGGGTCAACGACGTGATCCGCTGGGACGCGAAGCCGCGGGTGGCCGCCGGAGAACGGATCCAGAACCTCGAGGCCATCCTGGATGCGGCAAAGGAACGCAATTGGCCGGTTCTCATGATCGGTCCGCCGCCGATCGCCGATGATGCATTGAACGCGGAACTGCGCGAGCTGGATGCGCAAATGCGGGCACGGTGCGCGTCGAGGAATGTGCCTTATCTAAGCGTGTTCGGGGATCTTGCGGGACATGAGCTGTGGCGCCGCCAAGTGGCCGCCGATGATGGAGCGCACCCGCGCGCAGCAGGATACGACCTGCTGGCGGAGATGGCCAGCCAGGCTTGGGACCCGTGGCTTGCGGAACTGGGCAGCTAGGCTGGAGCAATGAACGGGACACCGCACCGGCAGCAGTATCGTGCACTGGCAGACGCCGAGGAAGAACTGGTCGAACTCGCCCGGCGGACCATTGAGGCAGCAACCGACGCGCCCGATGGCGGCGACGGGGTGCACACCATGGGTGCCGCGGTGCTGGCTGCCGACGGCGCCATGCACGCGGGCGTGAATTTCTACCACTTCACCGGAGGCCCGTGTGCAGAGCTGGTGGCCTTCGGTGCGGCCCGTGCGGCCGGGGCAAGGGATCCGCAGGTGGTGGTGGCGGTGGGCAACCAGGGGCGCGGCATCAAAAGCCCGTGCGGGCGCTGCCGCCAGGTGATGGCTGATAGCTATCCGTGGCTGCGGGTCATCGTCGATACCCCGCACGGGGCGCGCAGCATCGGCATTCGCGAGCTGCTGCCGTTGTCTTTCGACTGGTTGGCCGAGCAAGCCTGAGAGCCTGATGCCCGGCTCAGCGCGAGAGGCCGGGCAAGGGCGAAGCGAGCACCACCCGGTTGCCGTCGGGATCCTGCAGCTGCACGATCCGTGCTCCGCCGCCAGGCTGCGGGCCGTGATGCCCGATGCCCGCATCCAGCAGGCGCGCGGCCTGCGCGTCGAGGTCGGCCACTTCCAGGACCAGCGTGCTGTATCCGGCACGGTCGGGCTCCGCGAAGACCTGGACTCCGAATCCCGGGGCCAGATGCCATTCGAGCAGCCCGTCCATGGGCCGCTGGTCCGGCGCCCGGTTGAAGAGCCGCGCGTACCAGTGCTCGGCCCGGGCCAAATTCGATACCGTGCAATTGCTGAGCATTCCCGTGAACATCTGCCTCGCCCCTTATGCCGCCGGATGCCGGCGCGTGTGGAACCATTCGACCACCGGAATGCGCCAGGATCAAGAACTTATCCGAATAGCCAGCGGATGATCGGGCTGGGCACCAGGGCGCTGCCCAGCCGGGGACTCCACGGCAGGATCACCCTCCAGTGCCTGGCCGGTGGCTAGGGCCAGATCGCAGAGGTGGTCAAGCAGTTCGCGTACCGTCCAAGCGGTGCATGGCGCGGGAATCCTGGTTCATGATGATTCCGGTTTTCGGCCCAGAAGCACGCAGGTCAGTGGCCGGCCGCGGTGTGCAGGCGCGGGCCGAACTGGACCTCATGATCCAGAGCCATCAGCTCGTTGATCGACGCGTGCAGCTGTTGCGCAGCGAGAATCGACTGGATGTACTCCCAATAAGCATGCAGCTCCTCGGCCCGTCTCCACCCCGGTGCCGGTTCATCCGGGCCCACCACAACCAACGCGGTTTCGCGGATTCCGGCCGGCGTCACCTGCGCCCATTCTTCGCTGCTGGACCATCCGCGGTCGTCGAGCACCACGATGAATTGCCCGTCGTCCAGTTGGGCCTGGAGGAGCACACGGACCCTTGCCTGCTTGCTGCCTGGCTCGGCTTCCGCCCAGCTGGCGAGCTTTTCAATGGTGCGCATCGCGCCCTTCCCGTAAATGCCAGATTGCGTTCAGCTCGCATACAACATTAGAGCTAAGGTTCAAGGTAAAGGCTCGCCGTGGAAGAACCCAAAAAACCAAGATCTTTTGCTTCGACCGATAACCTTGAAAAGAGCTTACAGCTCGAAGAATCAGGTTTATCGAACGGGAAGTGTGGTTTACCCATCGTGAGCGAGGAACAGGGAAACAAGCACCGCGGAGCGGGGATGCTCAAGGAGCCTCGCCCAGTGGGTCCTACTGGCAAGCCATTGACAGATTTCCCCGTGCCAGCACCGTTGCCATCGCACGGCCCGGCACGCGTGATCGCCATGGTGAACCAGAAGGGCGGCGTCGGCAAGACCACCTCCACCATCAATCTCGCCGCCGCGCTCGCCGAGTACGGCCGCAAGGTGCTGCTGGTGGACTTCGACCCGCAGGGCGCGCTGTCTGCCGGCTTCGGAACCAACCCGCATGAAATGGACATCACCGTCTACAACGTGCTGATGGACCGCAAGGTGAAGATCACCGACGCCATCGTGAAGACCGACGTCGAGAACATCGATCTGCTGCCAGCTAACATCGATTTGTCCGCAGCCGAGGTGCAGCTGGTCAACGAGGTCGCCCGCGAGCAGGTGCTGGAACGTGCGCTGCGCAATGTCATCGACGACTACGATGTGGTGCTCATCGACTGCCAGCCATCGCTGGGCCTGCTGACCATCAACGCGCTCACCGCCGCCCATGGCGTGATCATCCCGCTGACCGCAGAGTTCTTTGCGCTGCGTGCGGTGGCATTGCTGATGGAAACCATCGACAAGGTCAAGGACCGGCTGAACCAAGTGCTGGAGTTGGACGGCGTGGTGGCCACCATGTACGACGCCCGCACCCTGCACAGCCGCGAGGTCATCACCCGGCTGGATGAGGCCTTCGGCGACAAGCTCTTCGAGACCGTCATCAAGCGCACCATCAAGTTCGCCGACGCGAACGTGGCCGCCGAACCGATTACTTCCTACGCCGCCAACCACCCGGGCGCTGAGGCCTACCGCAACCTCGCCCGCGAACTGATTTGGCGTGGTGGTGCCCCGTAATGAGCGCCACGCTCAGCGAAGAAGCCGCCACCGATTCCACCACGCCAGCAGGAGCTGAGCAGGAATCGGCTGGCGGTTTTCGCCTTGCCCTGCAGAATTTCAACGGGCCCTTCGATGTGCTGCTGCACCTGATTACCAAACGCGAGCTGGATATTACCGAGGTCGCGTTGGCAGAGGTCACCGACGAATTCATCGCCTACCTGCGCGAGCTGCAAGCCACCAGTGCCGCCGAGGGGAGCGACGGGATGAAGGTGCTCGATGAAACCACCGAATTCCTCGTGGTCGCCTCCACGCTGCTGGATTTGAAGGCGGCCCGCTTGCTGCCGCGCGGCGAAATGGCCGATGAGGAGGACTTCGAGCTGCTCGAAGCCCGCGACCTGCTTTTCGCGCGGCTGCTGCAGTACAAGGCCTTCAAGCAGGCCGCCGAGTTCTTGGGCGAACGCTACGGAATCGAGGGAGCGCGCCATCCCCGCGAAGTCTCGCTGGAACCGCAGTTCGCGGCCCTGCTGCCGGAACTGGTGTTCAGCATCGGGCCGGACGCCTTGGCCGCGATGGCGGCCAAGGCGCTGGCGCCGAAGCCGGAACCGGAAACAGAGGTCGGCATCGGGCACCTGCACGGGGCGAACGTCACCATTGCCGAGGAAGCAGATGCGATCACCGCCCTGCTCGAAGCCCGCGGCACGCTGGCATTCACCGAGCTGGTGGCAGACGCGGATGCGCAGCTGGTGGTGGTCGTGCGTTTTCTGGCATTGTTGGAGATGTTCAGGCAGAAAGCCATTAGCTTTGCGCAGGAAGATCCGCTCGGCCCGCTGCTGATCTCGCTGGTCCAGGAGTCCAGTTTCGATGCGCAGGCCGTGCAAGACGACTACGAGGGGAGTGCTGGTGAGGTGGATCATGAGTGAGATTGCACCCATTGACCAGCTGCCAGGAGGCCTGGAATCGGGCCTTGAAGCGGTGCTGATGGTCGCCGATATCCCCGTATCTTCGGCGCGTTTGGCCGAAATCTTCGAAGTCCCCACCGCCAGGGTTGCCGCCGCTTTGGAGACCCTTGCTACCGAGTATGATAGTAAGGATCGCCCGCGCGGATTTGAACTGCGTCGCGTCGCCTCCGGGTGGCGCTTCTATTCGCGGGCCGATTACGCCGATTTCGTCTCCAGTTATGTGCTCGACGGGCAGACAGCACGCCTGTCACAGGCCGCCCTAGAAACCCTGGCTGTCATCGCTTACCGACAGCCGGTCTCGCGTGGACGTATTTCGGCGATTCGAGGTGTCAACGTCGATTCAGTGGTGCGCACGCTGCTCACCCGCGGATTGATCACGGAGTATCCGGAAGTTGGGGATGGCGGAGCGACGCTGTACCAAACCACTGAATACTTCCTGGAACGACTGGGACTGGGCTCGCTTGATGAGTTGCCTGCGCTGTCCCCGTATCTTCCCGGGGTGGCCGACCTCGAATCGCTCGATTCGGCAACCTACGACGACTAGGTAGCTGCCAGCCGGCAGCTACAACGGACCAACCACGCGTGAAGCCCCAAGACTGGCGGGCTCGCGCAGCGAACACGTAACAGCAAGGGACACAGGCAAGCATGAGCAGGGGACCATCCTCAGGCCGCAACGATCGCGGCAACAATTCAAACTTCGGCGGCAAGCCAGCAGGCGGCCGCGGCAAGTCCGGCGGCAAGGCCTACGGCAAGCCAGGCGGTGCAGGCCGCACCGGTGGCAAGTCCTTCGGCGAGAAGCCATTCGGCGAGAAGCCGTATGGCAAGTCCGCCTCGGGCAAGCCAGGGGAAAAGTCGAATTCGGCCAAGCGCAACACCGCAGCACCGCGCAAGAACTCCGAGCGTGCTTTCGGCAAGGAACGCTTCGGCAACTCCGTGCCGACCAACTATGCGCGCCCGACCCAGCGCGCCCGCGCCCAGGCTCGTGCCGAAAGCCAGGCAGCTCGCGAGATCAACGGCGAGCAGCAGGACGGCATCCGCCTGCAGAAGGCCATGGCCAACGCCGGGGTGGCCTCGCGCCGCGTCTGCGAGGAGATGATCCTCGAAGGCCGCGTCGAGGTCAACGGCAACCTGGTCGTCGAGCTGGGTTCGCGCGTGGATCCAGCCAAGGACCGCATCCACGTCGATGGCATGCGCATCCAGATGAACCAGGCAAACCGCTACTTCGTCTTCAACAAGCCGAAGCACGTGATGTGCACCATGGATGACCCGGAGGGCCGCCGCACCATCGCCGACTACTTCAAGAACGAGCACCACTCGCTGCGCTTGTTCCACGTTGGCCGACTGGACTACAAGACCGAAGGCGTCTTGATCCTGACCAACGACGGCGAGCTGGCCAACCGCCTGCAGCACCCGAAGTACGAAGTCCCCAAGACCTACCTGGTGCAGATCCCCGGTCCGCTGCCGCGTGCGGTGAGCAACCAGCTGCGCGAGGGAATCAAGCTCGAAGATGGCTGGATCAAGGTCGATGACCTGAAGATCATCGCCACCACCCCGAAGCACGTGATGGTCGAGGTGACCCTGCACTCGGGCCGCAACCGCATCGTGCGCCGCATGTTCGACGCCGTAGGCCACCCGGTCCAGCGCCTGGTGCGCGTTGCCGTGGGTCCGGTGCTGCTGGGCGACCAGAAGCAGGGCACCATCCGCTCCCTGGGCAACCAGGAAGTCGGGCACCTCATGGCCATGGTGGGGATGTAGCCCATGGCGTCTTCTCACCTTGCAGGCCCGGTGCTGGTCATCGGCACCGGCTTGCTGGGCACCTCGGTGGGATTGGGCCTGCGCGCCAAGGGCGTGCACGTCTACCTGTCGGATATTTCGCCAACCGCTGCCGGAGTAGCCCAGGACATTGGCGCCGGGGTGCTGCTGGAGCACCAGCAGATCGCCCCGGAACTGGTCGTGATCGGTGCTCCACCGGATGTCACCTCCGCCCTGGTGGGCGACGCGCTGCTGGCCTATCCGAACGCGGCCGTGGTGGACATCGCCAGTGTCAAGGGCTCGATCCTGGCCGGCGTGCTGGCGGACGAGCGGCTGGGTGAGGCCGAGACGTCCCGCTATGTGGGGACGCACCCGATGGCGGGCCGGGAGAAGTCCGGACCGGCCGCGGCCCGTGGCGAATTGTTCACCTCCATGCCGTGGGTCATCTGCGCCCATGAAGGAGCGCAGGCTTCGCGGGTCAAGGCCGCCGAATCCCTGGCCATCGACCTGGGTGCGACCATGTACCGGATGAGCGTGGTCGAGCACGATGAGTCCGTCGCGCTGATCAGCCACTTCCCGCAAGCGGCCAGCTCGATGATCGCCTCGCGCCTGCTGAACGCCGAAAGCCACCAGCTGGCCTTGGCGGGCAACGGGCTGCGCGACACCACGCGCATCGCGGCCAGCGACGAGAAGCTCTGGATCCAGATCTTCTCGCACAATGCCGCCGCACTGGTGCCGATCCTGACCGGGATGAAGGAAGATCTGGACCGGCTGATCAGCACGCTGCAGAACCCGCAGGGCCCCGGCGCGCTGCTGGACCTCTCGCAGCTGATGACCGAGGGCAACGCCGGCAAGGCCCGGATTCCGGGCAAGCACGGTGCACCGCCGCAGGCGTTCGCGTTGGTCACCGTCGTGATCGATGACCGGCCGGGGCAGATCGCCCAGCTGCTGACCGAAATCGGCGACGCGCAGATTAACATCGAGGATTTGCGCATGGAGCACTCCGCAGGCCATCAGGTCGGCATGGTGGATGTTTCGGTCGTGCCCGGCCGGCGCGATGAATTGATAGATGTATTGACCAAGAACGGATGGAAGGTAGCCCAGTGAGCACCTTGAACAACGACAAGCTTGTTATTGCCATCGACGGCCCTAGCGGCTCGGGCAAGTCCTCGGTCTCCAAGGCCGTCGCCCGCAAGCTGGGCGCAGCCTACCTGGACACCGGTGCCATGTACCGTGCGATCACCTACTCGGTGCTCGCCGATGGCACCGATCTGTCCAACGCCGGGGCCATTGCCCAGGCCGTGCGCGATGCCAAGCTGTCCATCTCGGTCGATCCTGATGCTGAACTGGTTGAAATCGGCGGTGTGGACGTGACCGCGGCAATCCGCGAACCACGCATCTCCGAGCAGGTTTCCGCCGTTGCCACCAACCTGGACGCGCGTGCCGAACTGGTCCGCCGCCAGCAGGAAATCATTGCGGCCAACACCCGCATCGTGGCCGAAGGCCGCGACATCACCACCGTGGTCGCCCCGGATGCCGATGCGCGCATCCTGCTGACCGCATCGAAAGAAGCCCGCCTGCGCCGTCGCGGCCTGCAGCTGGGCGGAACGCAGAACGAGTCGCAGCTGGCTACCCAGGTGCTGGCGCGCGATGCGAAGGACTCCACCGTGGTGAACTTCACCCAGGCCGCCGACGGAGTCATGACCGTAGACTCCTCGGACCTGGATTTCGAGCAGACCATCGACGCAGTGCTTGACGCAGTCGGCACTGCAACGAAAAACTAGCCTAAAGCTGGTGCCCATCCTCGGCGAGAGCCGATGAAGATTACGATCGCTGTGAAGGGAAAATCATGAGCGAGAACAACTCCACCCACGACGAGGAATACATCCCCGTTGGAGACGACGATATCGCCGAGCGCCTGGCCGAACTGAGCGAGGAAGAGGCCGCGGTTCGCGCCCAAGCCCTGCTCAGCGGACTGGAAGACTACGAACTGGACGAAGAGGACTCCGCCCTGCTTGCAGGCCTGGATAGCTTCGATGACGATGATGAAGACGTTGTCATTCCGCCGGTTCTGGCTGTTATCGGACGACCTAACGTCGGCAAGTCCACCTTGGTCAACCGCATCCTGGGCCGCCGCGAAGCGGTAGTCGAGGATACCCCGGGCGTCACCCGCGACCGCGTGTCCTATTCCGCCGAGTGGGTGGGACGCCCATTCACCATCGTCGATACCGGTGGCTGGGAGCACGATGCCAAGGGCATCCACGCCTCGGTTGCCGACCAGGCCGAAATCGCCGCCGACGTCGCTGACGCCATCCTCTTCGTGGTCGACTCCCACGTGGGCGCGACCGCAACCGACGAGGCTGTGGTGAAGATGCTGCGCAAGAAGGGCAAGCCGGTCTTCCTAGTGGCCAACAAGGTCGACGACTTCAACCAGGAAGCCGAAGCCGCCGCGCTGTGGGGACTGGGATTCGGCCAGCCATGGCCAGTCTCGGCCCTGCACGGCCGCGGCACCGCCGACCTGCTGGACGCTGTCATGGAGAAAATGCCGGCCCATTCGGCTTTCGGCGGCATGATCCCATCGGGCGGTCCGCGCCGCATTGCGCTGATCGGCCGTCCGAATGTGGGCAAGTCCTCGCTGCTGAACAAGGTGGCCGGCTCCGAGCGCGTGGTTGTCGACGATCTGGCCGGCACCACCCGCGATCCCGTGGACGAACTTGTCGAGCTGGGCGGCGAAGTCTGGCGCTTCGTGGATACCGCCGGTATCCGCCGCCGCCAGCACATGGCCGTCGGCTCGGACTACTACGCGTCGCTGCGTACCCAGACCGCGCTGGAGAAGGCCGAAGTCGCCGTCATCCTGCTGGCTGCCAATGAAACCATCTCCGAGCAGGACGTGCGCATCATCCAGCTGGCCATCGAAGCCGGCCGCGCGATGGTCATCGTCTACAACAAGTGGGATGAGGTGGATGAGGACCGCCGCTACTACCTGGACCAGGAGATCGAGCGCGACCTTGCCCATATCGAGTGGGCACCGCGCGTGAACATCTCGGCGAAGACCGGCTGGCACAAGGACAAGCTCGTTCCCGCACTGAATACCGCGCTGGAATCCTGGGACAAGCGCATTCCAACGGGCAAGCTGAACGCCTTCCTGGGTGAACTTGTCGCAGCCCACCCGCACCCGGTGCGCGGCGGCAAGCAGCCACGCATCCTGTTCGGCACCCAGGCTTCGGCCCGTCCGCCGCGCTTCGTGCTGTTCACCACCGGCTTCCTGGATCCAGGCTACCGCCGCTTCATCACCCGGCGGCTGCGCGAAACCTTCGGTTTCGAAGGAAGCCCCATCGAGGTTTCGATGCGAATCCGCGAACGCCGCGGACGCAATCGCTAAATTTCGAATTTAGCCCTTCACTTGGTGTAGGCTAATAAAGGAGCTTTTCGCAGACGGCACCCTTGGTTCTCACGACTTGGGGATAACGGCTGCGAGGGCATCGGGCTATGGCGCAGCTTGGTAGCGCGCCTCACTGGGGGTGAGGAGGTCGCAAGTTCAAATCTTGTTAGCCCGACGATCCAATCGCAAAACCCCGTCGAGAGTTTCTCTCGGCGGGGTTTTGCCGTGCCTCCCCAGAATTCCACACCCACTGCGAAGATCCGGAAGATGGTCCAATGCAACGCAGATTCCAGCAGGTCGATGTCTTCAGCGCCACCCCGTACAAGGGCAACCCGCTAGGCGTGGTGCTCGACGGGCAGGGCCTGGATACCGAGTCGATGCAGGACTACTCGCTCTGGTCCAATCTCTCCGAGGTCACCTACGTACTGCCGGCCAGCGATGAGCGGGCCGATTACCGTTTCCGCATCTTTGCGCGCGAACGCGAATTTCCATTTGCCGGCCACCCTGCCTTGGGCACAGCGCGTGCCTGGCTGCATGCCGGGGGAGTGCCGCAGGATCCGAAGCAGCTGGTCGTCGAGTGCGAAGCTGGTTTGGTGCCGATCAGGATCGAAGGTGAAACGCTTTCCTTTGCTTCGCCGCCGGCTGTTCGAACCGGTGCAATTGCGCCGCACGAAATGAAGGAAATGATCCAGATCCTGGGCATTGAGCCCGAGCAGATTGTGGATTCGCAGTGGACGGACAACGGGCCGGGGTGGGCCGCAGTGCTGCTGGAAAACTCGCAGCAGGTTTTGGACATCGCACCGCGGATCCCCAATAGGCCAGGACGCTGGAAAATCGGGGTCTTCGGCGCACTGCCGCAGTCGTCGGCACCGGAAAAATTCGAAGTCCGAGCTCTGGCCATCGAAAACGGGGGCTTGCGCGAGGATCCGGTCACCGGAAGCCTGAATGGAGCGGCCACGCAATGGCTGATGGCCGCCGGGCACGCCACCGCGCCACTGGTCAACCGGCAGGGTGCGAAAGTCGGACGCGATGGGCATGTGCATCTGGACTTGGCCGACGGCCAGTTTTGGGTTGGCGGGGCCGCGAACGTCCTGATTGAGGGCATCATCGAGCTGTAGTGCGCAAAACCTTGCCTGTTGTGATGGCTTGGGCTTAGCCTTGAATGGTGGGAACGTTAATTCATGGAGTCCATTTCTTCTAGGCGGTAACCAGTGTCGAGCTTCGCTCCGCTGACGCCATCTTCATTGCACCTTTGTGGTGCCCGCCAACCACCAGCACCGCACCGGCCCTGATTACTCGGCGAACCGGTGCTAGGCAGGAAACTCCCATGACCCAGTCCCAAAATATCCACCAGTCTTCCCAGCATGAGCGCGAAACCGAACCGGACTACGTATGCTCATTGCAAGGCATCGCAGTCAGTTTCGGCGAACGGGATGTGCTGACCGGCATCGACCTTGCAATTTCCGGTACCGACCGCATCGCAGTACTTGGCGATAACGGTTCGGGAAAATCCACGCTGATGCGCGTGATTGCAGGGAATCTCGAACCCGACCACGGGCAGCGGAAGATGAACGCGCCCGGTGCCGTTGCCTACGCTGCGCAGAACCCGAGCTTCGCTGCGAACATGAGCGTGCAACAGGTGATCGATTCCTATCATCGGCGCTTCCGTGAACTGGAAGGCTTGATGCGCGTCGTCTCGGCCAAGCTCGAAGATGCTCCAGAACCTGTCGCCGAACGTTTGATGAAGCAGCTGCAGCAGGTTACCGACCTGTATGAGGCGGCCGACGGCTATTCGCTGGCTCCGCGCCTGGATAGCGCCTTGGAGCAGCTGGGCCTAGGAGATCTGGATCGCCAGCGCCTTGTGTCCCAACTTTCCGGTGGGCAGCGATCCCGGCTGTCGCTGGCCTGTGTCCTGTGTTCGGGTGCGCAATTGCTCCTGCTCGATGAACCAACGAACGACCTGGACGAGGCAGCCATGAACTGGCTGGAGCGCACCCTGGATAAGCATCGCGGCGCGCTGGTGCTGATCAGCCATGACCGGATGTTCCTCAAGCGTTTTGCCCGATCCATCGTGGAGGTTGCCGACGGGTCGATCGCGCATTACGGCAATGGCTATGACGGTTATCTGCATGCCAAGGAGCAGGAGCGCATCGCGATCCGCGTCGCCTACGAAAATTGGGTGCAGGAGCTTGAGCGTTCACAGAACTTGGTTGATAAGTATGCTTCACGCGTCAGCGCCATTCCGCGCAAGCAGGAGAAATCCAGTTTCGGACATGGAAATTTCCGGGCCCGCGATTCCAGCCATGGGTCGACCTCCAAGATCCGCCAGGCAAAATCCCGAATCGAAGACCTCGAAACCCACCGGGCACCCGAGCCGGCTGCTGAGCCGTCCTTCTTGATGCCCGGCAGCACCCAGGACCAGGCTGGTGGCGAAACCCTGCTGCAGGTGATGAACGCCCGGCGCGGCTCGGATCCGAAACTGTCCACGCCACGCTTCGACATCAAGCTCGGCGAGCGCTGGCTGGTCACCGGCCCCAATGGTGCTGGCAAATCCACATTGCTCAAAATGCTCGCCGGAGAACTGGAATGCACCGAGGGGAAGATCGAGCGCGCTGCCAACTTGCACTGCGGTTGGCTCCGCCAGGAAGTCGGAATTTTTTCTGGCAGCACCCTGATTGAAGCCTTCGCCGCGGCCACCGGCCAGTATGTCCAGGACGCCGGTGCGTCCCTGGCCCAGCTGGGCCTGTTTGCGCCGCAGGATTTCCTGCGGCACCCCATGGCGCTTTCGGTAGGCCAGCGCCGCCGCCTGGAACTGGCTATTGCGGTCAGCACCAAAGCGCAGATGCTGTTCCTGGACGAGCCGACGAACCATCTCTCACCGGCTTTGGTGGAGCAGCTGGAGTCAGCGCTGGCGGAATATCCGGGCACCGTGGTCACGGTCAGCCACGACCGGCGCTGGCAGCAGAAAATGCGCGAGTATTCGGTGGTGCATCGGCTCGGGGTGGAAGCAGGACGCGCCGAGCTGATCAGGTAGCGCTGGAGTTCTGGCGTCTCAAGTTCAGTCCGCCATCAAACAGGTGCTGCGGGTCAGTTCTCTCGGACAGGGCACGCAGCCGGGTTCCGGTCTGCCCAGGCCAGGCGAGCTCGGCAGCCGAACGGCGAACGTCCGAAGAGTAGGCGCCGTACGCGCCGGTGCCCAGAACCTGCAGGGCAGCGAACGACTGGTCCTGCTCGGCGATGCCCAACGGGTGGATCCAGGTAGCTGCCAGCACTTCTTGATGCCGCGACCCCCAGGCGGTGGCTTGGGCCGGAACCCGGGCTACGGCACCGCCCAAGGCCCGCAATTCGCCGACCAGGCTGGCCCGATGGGCCAATGACTGCGCCATGGCAGCGCCCAACTGCTCATCCGCCTGATCGACCAGGACATCACGCATTTTGATGCGCTGCTGACCGGCATGCGGCGAATTCGGGGCTGGCACGATCAGCGGATAAGGCACTAGCTCGGTGCGCGAATCGTGAAGTTGGGCCAGGCCCAGGGCCTCGCGCAAGACCGGTGCTGCCTGGTCCTGGCCATCGCCAGCCCAGACATTGCGCGCCTGAATTGCGTGCTGTCCATCGCCCAATGCCTGCACCATCAGGAAGCTTTCCAGCTCGTCAGGCGACTGGCGCACCCACTGGCCCCAATCAGCGGTGAATTGCGGCAGCGAATCGGTCAGGTAGGTCAGTTGCTGGTGGATGATGCTGGCGTCACCGGCGGCAGTTCGCAGATCGGTGGCCGTGAACTCGAAGGCCGTGACTACTCCGGCATGGGTCGCACCTCCGCGCACGGCCCAGAACAATTCGGGCTCATGATCAGTGTCTACCCAGCGGATCGTTCCGTCGGCGGTGACCAATTTGGCCCGCACCATGGAGTCCAGCGTCAGTCCCTGCGAACGGGCGAAGTAGCCGATGCCGCCAGCCGTGGCCAGGCCGCCGACGCCGGTGTCGCCAAAGTTGCCGCTGCTGATGACCAGGTCTTCGGCGGCTAGCTGTCCGGCAATTTGTCCCCACGTGGCTCCGGCGCCCACCCGGACCAGGCCAAGTTGCGGATCGAGCATTTCGAAGTGCCGCAGGGCGGAAAGATCCAGGATGATGCCCCCGGTATTCGTCGAGGTGCCTGCGATGCCGTGGCCCCCTGAAAGGATGCTGAATTCAACGCGGGTTCCCGATTGCTCTCGGAGCCGCGCTGCATAGAGCACCGTTTCCTGCACGTCCTGTTCGCTCCGGGCCTTGATGATCAGGGCCGGTGCGCCAACAGACATGTAGCTGGACCGTTCCATGGCATAGCCTGCCCGATGCTCGGTGATCGCGCGTGCGGCCAGCGTGCCCGGAAGTCCGGGCCAGCCGTCGGGCAGCACCAGGTCGTGCGATCGTGCTAGGCGGTTGGTGTTCATGCTGCCAGTTCCTTCATCAGCTGCGCTGCGGCCTGCGTGGTGCGAAGCGTGTAGTGCGCCGAGGGGCGCTCGGGCCGGGCGGCCAGGGCCGCGGTGATCGAGCCGAGTTCTTCGTTGGTGATCCACTGCGGATCAACCCATGGGCGTTCGCGGGTTGCCACTGGTCCGAGCTCGTGGGCGAAGACGCGGCGCTGGGTTCCGGCTTCGGCGCTGAGCACCCGATGCATCATCAAGAGTCCCGCTTGTTCCATGTTGATGATCGATGCACCGGGAACCGGGGTCGTAGCGCTCCCGCCAAGGACCAGATGGTAGCTGCCTGCAGGCGCCAGCAGGGGGAGCCAGGCACGCACATTTGCGACATGGGCGGTGGACAGATCGAGGTTGAAGCGCTGCCATTCCGATTCGGTGACTTCCCACAGCGGCTTTCCCTGCCACCAGCCGCCGATAGCAGCGATCACATCGGTAACGTCCCCGAATTCGCCGGTGATGCGCTGGGCCATGTCGGTTGCTGCGGTGAAACTGGTGTACTCGCCCACGACCAATTCCAGATTCGCGGTGTCGATGTTCTCGAGACGGGCCAGCAGTTCCTTGTCGCGGTTTTCGGTGCGGGTAGGAATGATGACTTCGGCACCGGCGGCCAGCCAGGAACGGACGATGCCCTCGCCGACCCGGCCGGTTCCGCCGAGGATCACCACGCGGTGCGCGCTCAATGCCGGCTGTTTGGTGCCCAGTTTGCTGTCGTTGGTGGTCATTTAGGTTCCATGCCTTTCATCCGTGTACTAGAATCAATTACTGTAACTACAGATACTTTGATCCTATTCCCGGGAGGCATCCATGAAGACGGAATTGAACGATCGGCAGGAGATCTGGCGCGGCCTGCTCTACGGGCAGCGCTCGATGATGCTGCGGCTATCGGTTGAGCTCAAGAGGGATTTCGGGTTGAACAGTGCGCAATTCGAGGCGCTGCTGTACCTCTGGGAGGCGAAGGCGAACCGCTTGCCAGCCACTCAGCTTTCCAATCAGCTGCTCTACAGTTCCGGCTCGGGGTCCCATCTGATCAGCAGGCTTGAGCAACTCCACCTGGTGCGCCGGGACCGTGATTCCCAGGATGCGCGCATGGTCGTGGTGACGCTGACCGAAGCGGGTCTTGATCTCATAAGCCGAGCCCGAGCCGCGCACATTGAATCGCTGGCAAAGGAATTCGACCCGCTGATCGGGGATGCCGAGGTCCCGGTACTGCTGGACTTCGCGCGCCGGCTCTCCCGTCATGAAAGTGTCACCTCGCAGCCCTATTCCGGATAGCCTCACCGCATCCCGCTGGCCCAATGGATCCGGGCTAGCGGGATTATCCTTGCAAATATATCTGTTATTACAGATATACTTGCGGAAAGCACTTGTAAAGCAACGAAGGAAGGAAAACCATGAAGCAGCATTATCGTGTTGCTGTGGCCAGGCAGTTCGGCGCCCCGGAAGTCATCAGTATCGAAAATCATCCAGTGCAGCCACTGGCTGCGGGCGAGGTCCGCGTGGCGGTACGTGCCGCGGGCCAAAACCCCGTGGATGCCCGTCGCCGGGCCGGCAATTTCGGCGGCCAGGTGCCTCTGGTCTTTGGCACCGAATTCTCCGGAATTGTCCATGAGTCGAAAGACCCGGGTTGGGCTGCGGGGGATGAGGTGGTGGGCTGGGGTGCCGTCGGCGCCGACGCCGATCTGGTTCTCACCTCGGGGGACAAGCTGGCGGCTAAGCCCAAGGAACTGCCGTGGGCCGTGGCTGGCGGACTCAGTGGTGCGGGTCAGACCTCCCTGACAGCCCTTGCCGCACTGGAGCTGCAACCAGGAGATGTGATTCTGGTGCACGCAGCGGCAGGTGGCGTAGGAAGCATGCTGGTTCAGCTCGCCATGCATCAAGGCCTGGTCGTCATTGGTACCGCCGGAACAGGCAACCAGGAATATCTGCGTCAGCTAGGGGTTCTTCCTGTCGTTTACGGACCGGGCCTCAGCGAGCGCGTGGCCCAGGCCGCGGGAGGCCGGGCAATTGCCGCGTCCATCGATTTAGCCGGAAGCATGGAAGCCGGCGACCTGGCCCGTGAACTGGCAAGCGGTGGAGCGCAGTGCATCACGCTGGTTCCCGAGACCTGGCAATCCCATGGCCTGCCACTGGTGAGCGTCCGAGCCAGCGCGCAACGGTTCGCAGAGCTGGTGCGCAGCTATCGGGATGGCGGCTTGCAACTGCAGGTGAACACCCTCGAATTCAACGATGTCGTGAAGGCCCATCGCCAGATGGATGCCAAGCATTCACGCGGAAAACTCGTCTTGGAAATGAGCGATAACCCCTACCTCGCCAACAGCGGCGACGCGGCCTAGCTGCCGCTCAAGAAAGGCATGAACATGGCTTCAATAGCACTGATCGGACCGGGGCGGCACGGAACCGCCATCGCAGAACTCTTCGCCTCCCACGGGGTAAGCGTCGTGATCTACCACCACAATGCCGCCAAGGCGGAGGCAGCTGCGCAAAAGATTCGACAGGCCGCGGTAGACGCGCAGGTGCAGGTGGCCGCTGACCTGGCCTCAGCTGTGGAAGGCCAAGAGGTCGTAGTCTTGGCCACGCTCTGGGACCAGCCGCAACGCAAGGTCCTGGCCGAGCTGGGCTCCAGGCTGGCAGGCAAGGTACTGCTCGATGTTTCGAACCCCTTGGACGTGACACCAGCGGGCATTATTCCGCGCTCGCCGGCCGAAGGCTCGGCAGGCCAATTCGTGGCTTCATTGCTGCCGCACGGTGCAGGGCATGCCAAGGCGTTTTCGAACTTGGCCACTGCGTTCATTCGCGAGGGAGCGGATCGGGAACCACCGGCGATCCTGCCATTTGCCGCGGACTGCGCTGCCACGGCCAGCATCATCCGCCCCTATCTGTCGGCCACCAAATGGAAGCCGTGGCTGGTCGGAGATATCTCGTCCTCGCGCGACTTGGAGATTGGCGGGAAGTTCAACGCGGTGCACGGAGCCTATGGGCGTTCGCAACTTAATGAAGAGCAGATGCTGGAGTATGCCGGACCCGAGTGGGAGCATCGGTAGCAGCTGGCATCAGTGATGGGCCCCGGCGCGAGGTTATTGCGCCGGGGCTTCTGCCCATCTGCGGCTTAGGGGTGGCCGGCGCAGCGTGCATGAACTTGTGCCTGAGCTCACAGATTGTATATGATTAGTGTGCGATAAAAGATCATGCAGTTCTAATATCGAACATAATATTTATTGACTGAGGTCATCACAGGGAAATGGGGGATGAAACGGTGCAGTTTCACCACAACGGATACATTTCAGCCGATCCACGGGTGCAGCCAGCGGCTGGCGTGGGCATAAACCGTCCCATGGAGATGCCCGATGTCATGGATGTGCTGATCGTCGGTGCCGGTCCCGCAGGCATCATCACCGCCGCCCAGCTTTCCCAGTTCCCTGATGTGCACACCCGCATCATCGACCGACGGCCCGGCCGCCTGGAAATCGGCCAGGCCGACGGGATCCAGTCACGCACGGTGGAGACGTTCCAGGCTTTCGGTTTTGCCGAGCGCATCACCGCCGAGGCCTACATCATCAAGGAAACCACCTTCTGGAACCCTGATCCGCAGAACCCGGATCAGATCATCCGCACCGACCGCACCGCCGATGATCCAACCGGCGTCAGCGAATTCCCGCACCTCGTGGTCAACCAGGCGCGCGTTATCGACTATTTCGCTGATTTCGCGGCGAACTCCCCAGCTCGCACCGTCCCGGACTACGGGTGGGACTGCAAGGAACTGGTCGTTGAAGACGGCGAAGAGTACCCGGTGAAGGTCACCCTGATCGGCTGCGGCGAGAGCAATGACGGCATTGAGCGTGTAGTGCGTGCCAAGTACGTGGTCGGTTCCGATGGGGCCAGAAGCAATGTCCGCCGCTCGATCGGCGCGAAGCTCTCCGGTGACAAGGCCAATCACGCTTGGGGCGTCATGGACACCCTGGGCCTGACCAACTTCCCGGATGTGCGCACCAAGTGCGCCATCCATTCCAAGGCTGGTTCGATCCTGCTGATTCCGCGCGAAGGCGGGCAGCTCTTCCGCCTCTACGTCGACCTGGGTGAAGTTCCGGAAGGGGATAACGGCAAGGTCCGCGAGACTCCGCTGGAAGAAATCATCGAGCGTGCCAAGGCGATTTTGAATCCCTATACCCTCGAGGTCAAGGACGTCGCGTGGCACAGCGTCTACGAAGTAGGCCACCGGCTGGCTGACCGCTTCGATGATGTGCCGGTTGAAGAGATCGGGACCCGTGAGCCGCGCGTGTTCATTACCGGCGACGCCTGCCACACCCACTCGGCCAAGGCCGGCCAAGGCATGAACGTCTCCATGCAGGACGGGTTCAACCTGGCCTGGAAGATCGGCTATGTGCTCTCGGGCCAAGCTCCGGAAAGCCTGCTGCGCACCTACTCGGACGAGCGCAAGGTGATCGCCAAGGACCTGATCGACTTCGACAAGAAGTGGTCCTCCATCATGGCTGCTACTGCGAAGGAGCTTGAAGGCCAAGAAGGCGTTGCCGAGTTCTATGTACGCACGGCCGAATTCCCTGCCGGCTTCATGAC
This sequence comes from Glutamicibacter sp. NPDC090743, assembly GCF_044769125.1. NCBI lineage: Bacteria > Bacillati > Actinomycetota > Actinomycetes > Micrococcales > Micrococcaceae > Glutamicibacter > Glutamicibacter sp. NPDC090743. Next base: position 41,361 of record NZ_JBIVXE010000007.1, read on the forward strand.
CGAGTACGCGGCATCTGCGCTGGTCGCCGGCAAGGAGCACCAGGAGCTGGCCGCCGGATTCCCCGTGGGCAAGCGCTTCCGCTCTTCGGAAGTCATGCGCTTGGCCGATGCCAACCCAACGCACCTGGGCCACCACCATCGTGCCGACGGCCGCTACCGCATCTACGTCTTTGCTGATCAGCAGCCGGTGGGAGAGTCCCAGAAAATTGCCGCCTTGTCGAGTTGGCTGCTGGAGAATGAGCGCTCGCCACTGGTTCGCTTCACGCCGAAGGGTGCCGACGCCGACGCGCTGTTCGATGTCAAGGTGGTCTACCAGCAGGACTACACCACGATGAACGTGAATGACGCGCCGAAGGTGTTCCGTCCGGACACCGGCGTATTCGGCCTGATGGATTACGAGAAGGTCTACACCGCATTGGACGGCTCGGACATCTTCGAGGAGCGCCAGATCTCCCGCGATGGCGCGATCGTGATCGTCCGTCCGGATATGTATGTTGCCAGCATCCTGCCATTGGATGCGGCCAACGAGCTGGCCCGTTTCTTCGAGCCGATCCTGCTGGAGCAGAACTAGTAGCGCCCTCGCTCCACATATCACCGATGGCACCGCGAGTATCTCGCGGTGCCATCGGTTTCCCTGCGCAGGGCGTCGCGTGGAAGTGCGGAATATTCTTTGTCGCAACGTGGTTGAACCACCAAGGGACAGGACTTCGATGAAAGGTGCCACGGTGAGCCAGGAATTCAGCTTTGACCTTCAGCAGGTGGTCGATTCGGATATGGTGTGTGCCGACGGCGTGTGCTTCGTGCCGCCTACGGACCAGAGAGCTGATCGAGCAGATAGTCACGCAACACCACAGCATGATTAGCCTGCTCATTTTTTGCTCCGTAGACCAAAGTGACCACGGGATGCTGGTCCAGTACTTCCAGGAAGCCATCGACAGCGGGGTTCTGATCTAGCTCGGCGCGATAGTGCTGCGCAAATTCGCCAAAGCGGTCGGCATCGTGATCCCAACCTTTGCGAAGCCCGGTGCTCGGTGCCAAGGCCTTGGCCCAGTGATCCAGCTGAAGGGCAGCCTTGCTCTTCCCGCGCGGCCAGAGCCTGTCAACCAGGATCCTGTAGCCGTCCTCGACGCTGGGCGCGGTATACGCGCGTTTGAGAAGTATCTTCGTCATGATTCACCTGAAAGTTCCTGATTTATCCTTGCATCGCCTCCATCTGTGGGAAAGGATCGAAGTGCAGGCGCTGCCAAGGCATCATCGTCTCTCTTGGCATCTTGCCACACTGGCAATCCCTTGCAGCGGAAAATATGTACTTTTCTGTTATCAGTTGGGCAGTGAGTAGGCTAATCTGTAAATAGTTTGGTATTACTGACTGTGCCAACACAGAACTCAAGGTCGTCACGCACGAACTGTTAACAGAATTTTCTGGAGGACCCCATAATGTCGGAACATCGGCCGGTTGACCCGCACAACGAGTCTGCCTCTGAGACGACCAATATCGCTCTTCCTGCGGTGCACAAGGGTGCTGAACCTTCGGTCATCTACACCCTGAGTGAGGATGAGAAAAACGCAGTTGACGCCCTGCCAGCTGGTTCTGCGCTGCTGATTGCCCATTCCGGACCAAACAAGGGCGCACGCTTCTTGCTGGACACCGACGAGAGCATCGCAGGCCGCCATCCAAACGCGGATATCTTCCTGGACGATGTGACCGTTTCGCGTCGGCATGCCAAGTTCTCCCGAACGGACGCGCGGTTCACGCTCAGCGACATCGGATCGCTGAATGGTACCTACATCAACGGCGACCGTATCGACGAGATCCCGTTGAGCACTGGTGTTCAGGTTCAGATCGGCAAATTCCGCCTGAATTTCTACCAAAGCGTTCCGAACCTTTAAACTAGTAGAGTTCGAGGTTTTGTCCGCCGGCGTCTGGCACGCCGACATATCCATACATCCGAGGTGTAGACCCTTTGCCGATCTTTGACGCAGCCCGCAGCCCACGTCTCGAGGCTCAACGCCACGAGACCGCCCGGCAGGCCGCGCTGAATATCGGCGAGGTGCTCTCGGAACTCAAGGATGAGTTCCCACGTGTCACTGCGTCCAAGATCCGCTTCCTGGAAGACAAGGGACTGATCATCCCGCAACGCACCTCCGCTGGATATCGAAAGTACTCCGCGTCGGATGTGAGCCGCTTGCGTTTCATCCTTTCGGTTCAGCGCGACCAGTACCTGCCGTTGAAGGTTATCAAGGACCATCTCGACTCGGTGGATCGGGGTGAAGCGCCAGCAGCATTGCCTGGGGGAGCCCCGGTGGCGCCACAGGCGGTCAACGATGACATGGCTGAGGCCGTGGAGCGCAAAACCCGTTCGGTGTCCTTGGCTGAACTGCAGGGGCTGACCGGTGCCAGCGAGGAGCTCGTTGGCGAATTGATAAAGTTCGGCTTGATCGAACCCGTTGCTGGCCTGTTCGACGCCAACAGCATCAAGGTCACCAAATCGGCCGTTCAGCTGGCGGGCCATGGCGTTGAACCTCGCCACCTGCGGCAGTTCCGTACCGCAGCTGATCGCGAGTTCTCGCTGATTGAATCGATTGTCGGCAACGAACTGAAGAAGCCTGAAGTCTCCGCTCGTGCCCGCGCTGCGGAAGAGGCCCAGGAAATCTCGCGCCAGTGCCTGGAAATTCACGAGGCCCTGGTGCAACGTGCTATTTCCCAACTGGATCGCTAGGCTGAATTCGAACAGGCAACAACAACTCTAAGGGGCTAGCATGCTGGAACTGGAGTTTGCCGGAATCCGTATTCAACTGCCGGCGAATCAGCCGCTGTTGCTGCTCAAATACCCTGAGCGTAATCTCTACCTTCCGCTGTGGATAGGTGCGCCCGAAGCCTCGGCCATCGCAATGTCTGAACAAGGGCTCACTCCGCCTCGGCCGATGACCCATGATCTGCTGCTCAGCGTCATTGAAAGCATGGACGTGAAGCTTGAGCGGATCGAAATAGTCTCGGTAAACAATGCCGTGTTCGTCGCGGAGCTTGTCCTTTCCAACGGCAAACGCGTAGATTCCCGTTCCTCGGATGCCGTCGCCCTTGCCGTGCGCGCCCAGTGCCCGATCATGTGCGCCGAGCACGTCCTGGAAGAAGCTGGCGTGGCCATCGAGAATGAAACTGGCGGCGGAGAGGCACCCGAAGAGCAGTTGCGCGAATTCCGTGAATTCTTGGACAATATTGATCCAGAAGATTTTTCTTCGTAGATATCGCGCGTTTGGTTTCAGTGGAATATTGGCCTTGAATTGGGTAATTCCCCAAGCCTGCGCGACACGCCTTAAAGTTAAGCTTGAAGGTCTTTGACCATTAGTCGTTATCGCCGTACCGTCTTTGCATAGGGACATTTAAAAAGAGCTGTTTTTTGATGGTCATCACTCGCATCTGCGCGGTTCTCATTCGGTCCCTGGATACTCGTTTAGGAACGTGCTGACACGCAAGGAGCAATTGGATGGAGTCTCGCCAGACTGGGCCTCACTATGGGGTCGACGGTGGCAACAAGCAATCCAGCACCCAGGGATTGCTCTTCACCGATGACCTGCCTGAGCTGGATGAACATGCCGGCTACCGCGGTCCAATTGTGTGCAAGGCAGCCGGCATCACCTACCGCCAACTCGACTACTGGGCACGTACTGGCCTGGTTGAGCCGGCAGTGCGCGGAGCCAAGGGATCCGGCAGCCACCGCCTTTATTCATTCCGGGATATCCTCGTGCTCAAGGTTGTCAAGCGGCTGCTGGACACCGGAGTATCCCTGCAGCAGATCCGTTCGGCCGTTTTGCACCTGCGTGAACGCGGCGTTGAGGACCTTGCCCAGATCACGTTGATGAGCGATGGAGCTTCGGTCTACGAATGCACCAGCGCCGACGAGGTCATTGACCTTGTCCAGAAGGGCCAGGGCGTATTCGGCATCGCCGTAGGCCGTGTTTGGCGCGAGGTGGAAGGTTCCCTTGCCCAGCTGCCTTCAGAGAGCTCGGTGCAGCAGACCCTGCCAGAAGATGAATTGGCTGCCCGTCGGGCTGCCAAGGCGGCGCGCAACGTCGGCTAGAGCCGGCAGATAATTCAGCAGCTTAAGCAATTGACCGGATCTTCCTTGAAGGAAGATCCGGTCAATTGCTTAAGCTGCTATCCGTATCCGGGCCTAGGTGTTGTTCGGGCCTGCTGCGGACATGACTTCCTTGAGCAACGCGTCGAACTGCGCCAGCATCGGAGCGGTAGCTTTGGAAGGCCACTGGTGCACCGAGTACGCGGCACCTTGGATCTGCTGCCATTCCGGGTGTTCGGGAATCTCGGGCTTGACCATGGAGTCGCCGAACATCTGGCGCATTTCGCCCAAACGGAAGGTATGCTCCGCGGAGTCCTTGCGGACGCGGTTGGCGACAACACGTACCGGTCCCAGGGAAGGAGCGAATTCACGGCGGAAGAGTTCCAATGCGCGCTGGGTGCGCTCGGTGCCGGCCACGGAGAACAAGCTGGGTTCTGCCACTAGCACGAGCTGATCCGACGCGCTCCATGCCATGCGGGTCAAGCCGTTCAGCGATGGCGGGCAGTCGATGAGAACCAACTGGTAACCGCTGGTGCGGCTCAGAAGCTGGGAGAGGCGGCGTAGGTCGCGGGTCCGCAGATCTGGTCGATCGTAGATGCCGGTGAATGCGTCGCCAACGGCAACATCGAGCACTGGAATGCGGGTACGGGATTTCTTCTCTGCTGCCTTGGACTGCCAAGCGCTGGCGACAACCTGATCTTGCAGACGGGCGCGACGAGCGTTCTTGAGCATTTGCCCAATTGGCTGCTTCCCATTAGCACGGACTCCAAGGCCAGTGCTGGCATCCGCATGGGGATCCAGGTCAATGACGAGAGTCGGAATGCCGGCGGCAAGTGCTGCTGAAGCCAATCCGAGTGTCACGGAGGTTTTTCCTACGCCACCCTTGAGGCTGCTGATGCTCACTACGTGCACGGACCAGACCACGCCTTTCACTGTTCGTTAGTTTAAACGTCCCACCGAATTTTTAGTCTCTCATCATCATAGTGTGCCGAGCCGTGTTTCTCCGACTTTGCAACGTCAGTTTTTGCCATTAGGCACAAGTTAGTGATTAAAACTTCAAAGATCCAATTATTTCATGTGGTCTGACCACAGGACGAAATGTTTGGACGTTCTGGAGAATCCCCGTGTAGTGTGTTTCACAGAAGTGGCAAATGCTAGCTGCTTTTCGAGACCCGACACGCTGGGATGGCGGGCCTGCACCTGAGGGGAACAGTCCTGATTGTGCCGTTGAACCAGCGTGTACAGATTCGATGTAGGGACACTATGTTTGAAAAGATCTTGGTCGCCAACCGCGGTGAGATTGCGATTCGCGCTTTCCGCGCCGGCTACGAGCTGGGCGCAAAGACCGTTGCTGTCTACCCACATGAGGATCGCAATTCGATCCACCGCCAGAAGGCCGCAGAGGCCTACCAGATCGGCGAAGAGGGCCATCCGGTCCGCGCCTACCTGGATATCGACGAGATTATCCGCGTTGCCAAAGAAGCCGGCGCGGATGCAATCTACCCGGGCTACGGCTTCCTCTCGGAAAATCCTGACCTCGCACGAGCTGCTGAAGCAGCAGGCATCAAGTTCATCGGTCCAAAGGCGGACGTGCTTGAACTGGCCGGCAATAAGGTAGCGGCGCTGAAGGCTGCTCGCGAGGCAGGCATTCCGGTACTGGAATCCTCCGAGCCAAGCGATGATGTTGATTACCTGATTGCCGAGGCCGATCGCATCGGCTTCCCGATCTTCGTCAAGGCTGTAGCCGGCGGCGGCGGTCGCGGCATGCGCCGTGTCGACAAGCGCGAAGACCTGCCGGAGCTGATGGGCGCGGCAATGCGCGAAGCCGGCACCGCCTTCGGGGACCCCACCGTTTTCCTGGAACAAGCAGTGCTGCGTCCGCGCCACATCGAGGTGCAGATCCTCGCCGACGAGCAGGGCAACATTGTCCACCTGCATGAGCGCGACTGCTCGCTGCAGCGCCGCCACCAGAAGGTTGTCGAAATCGCTCCAGCACCGAATCTGGATGAATCGATTCGCCAGGCGCTGTTCCGAGACGCCGTGAAGTTCGCGCAGACTCTGGGCTACCAGAACGCAGGCACCGTCGAATTCCTCGTTGATACCGTGGGCGACCGCGCCGGGCAGCACGTATTCATTGAAATGAACCCGCGCATCCAGGTTGAGCACACGGTGACCGAAGAGGTTACCGACATCGACCTGGTGCAGGCGCAGATGCGCATCGCTGCTGGCGAGTCGCTGAAGGATCTGGAGATCAGCCAGGACACCATCCAGGTGCGTGGCTGGGCCTTGCAGTCCCGCATCACCACCGAAGATCCAGCCAATGGCTTCCGTCCGGATGTTGGAACCATTACCGTCTACCGCTCCGCCGGCGGCTCGGGTGTCCGCCTGGATGGCGGCACAATCTACACCGGCGCCGAGGTGTCCCCGCACTTCGACTCGATGCTGGTCAAGCTCACTTGTCGTGGCCGTGACTACCAGACGGCTGTGGCTCGCGCCCGCCGTGCGCTGGCCGAGTTCCGCGTGCGCGGTGTGGCCACCAACATCCCGTTCATCCAGAATGTGCTCAGTGATCCGCAGTTCCTGGCCGGTGATGTCGCTACCGACTTCATCGACTCCCGCCCGGATCTGCTCACCGGCAATGAATCCCAGGACCGCGGCACCAAGGCGCTGAACTTCCTGGCCCATGTCACGGTGAACCAGCCAAATGGCAGCCGTGTCGAGGGAATCGACCCGCGCAAGAAGCTTCCTGCTTTCCCGGGTGACAAGACCGACGAGCCAGAGCGTTCGCCATTCGATGGCCCCTCCAAGTCCGCCTTGCCGGCCGATGGCTGGCGCCAGAAGCTGCTGGATCTCGGTCCGGAAGGATTCGCCAAGGCCCTGCGCGAGTCGAAGGCGGTGGGCATCACCGATACCACCTTCCGCGATGCGCACCAGTCGCTGCTGGCCACCCGCGTCCGCACCCGCGACCTGCTCGCGGCAGCACCGGCCTACGCGCACAACGTCCCGCAGCTGTTCTCCATGGAAGTCTGGGGCGGTGCCACCTACGATGTGTCCCTGCGATTCCTGGGCGAAGATCCCTGGAAGCGCCTGGAGCTGCTGCGTGCGGAGCTGCCGAACATCCCGTTGCAGATGCTGCTGCGCGGCCGCAATACCGTGGGCTACACTCCATACCCAACCGAGGTCACCGACGCTTTCGTGAAGGAAGCCGCGTCCGCCGGCATCGACATCTTCCGCATCTTCGATGCGCTGAACGATGTTTCGCAGATGGCTCCGGCCATCAAGGCGGTACGCGACACCGGCACCGCAGTCGCCGAAGTGGCCCTGTGCTACACCGGCAACCTGCTGGATGCCAACGAGACGCTGTACACCCTGGACTACTACCTGGAGCTGGCACAGCAGATCGTCGACGCTGGCGCGCATATCCTCGCAATCAAGGACATGGCCGGCCTGCTGCGCCCAGCGGCAGCAACCAAGCTGGTCACGGCCCTGCGCGAACGCTTCGATCTTCCGGTGCACCTGCACACCCACGACACCTCCGGCGGGCAGCTGGCGACGTTGATGGCTGCCATCGACGCCGGTGTGGACGCCGTCGACGTGGCCAGCGCGGCCATGGCGGGCACCACCTCGCAGCCATCGGCCTCTGCACTGGTCGCAGCGCTGGAGTTCACCGAGCGTGATCCCGGCCTGTCACTGGATGCCGTGGCGTCGCTGGAACCGTACTGGGAAGCAGTGCGCGCCATGTACAAGCCATTCGAATCCGGACTGCCAGCGCCAACCGGCCGTGTCTACCAGCACGAGATTCCGGGCGGCCAGCTTTCGAACCTGCGCCAGCAGGCCATTGCATTGGGCCTGGGCGAGCGTTTCGAAGCCATCGAGTCGATGTACGCCTCGGTCAATGACATGCTCGGCAATGTGGTCAAGGTGACTCCATCGTCCAAGGTCGTCGGCGACCTGGCCTTGCAGCTGGTGGGTTCCGGAGTCCCAGCCGCGGACTTCGAAGCGAACCCGCAGAACTACGACATCCCGGATTCGGTCATCCAGTTCCTCTCGGGCGAGCTGGGCAACCCTCCAGGCGGTTGGCCGGAACCGTTCCGCACCAAGGCGCTGCAGGGACGCAATGTCAAGGCCCATGTCGAGGACCTCTCGGCAGAGGACCTGGCAGCGCTGCAGGCGGATTCGGACACGATTCGCGGTACCCTGAACCGGTTGCTCTTCGCTGGCCCAACCCGTGACTTCGAGAAGTCGGTGGAGAACTACGGCGATTTGTCCGTCCTGCACACCCGCGACTACCTCTACGGCCTGGTTCCCGGCTTCGAGCATGTCATTTCGCTGGGTACGGGTGTTCGATTGCTGGTCAGGCTGGTATCGGTATCGGAAGCCGATGAGAAGGGCCTGCGCACCGTCGTGGTCAACCTCAACGGCCAGTCCCGCCAGCTCAAGGTTCGCGACGAATCGGTAGAATCCACCGTGAAGTCCGCGCCGAAGGCCGATCCGAACAACAACGGCCACGTCGCTGCACCCTTCGCGGGAGCGGTGACTGTGAACGTCAAGGTCGGCGACCTGATCGAGGCCGGCCAGTCCGTAGCCACCATTGAAGCAATGAAGATGGAAGCTGGCATCACCGCCAACGCGGGCGGCGTGGTCAGCCAGGTAACCCTGAATGGCACCAGCCAGGTACAGGGTGGCGATCTGCTGCTGGTGATCGAACCCAAATAGCATCCGCAGTACCCAGAGCACAGGGGCTCGTGACCAAGGTTGCGGGCCCCTGCGCTCTGCCAACTAATCGTGCGAACCACAAAGCAGAAGGAGCAGTGATGCGCCCAAGCAAGATGACGCCCGGGGCTGTGCCCGCCCGGCTGAGGCAGCAGGTTGCCGAGCTGGGATCCAAGGGCCAGCCGATCACGGTACTGGTCTTCACCCTCGACACGCATCTTCCGTTCTGCGAAATCGCAGAGCACTTGGCCGAGCAATTCGGTGAATTGGATTGCAAGGCCCAGGTGGCCACGGCCGGACCGCAGCGCGTGCAATCGGTGATGGACGGTAAATTCACCGGCACCAACGTGTTGGTGGTTGTGGGCGATACCAGTGCCGACTCGGAAGACCGGCTCATGGAATTGGTCGAATGGCTGCTGGCCAATGGCCGCAAGGACCTGGCTGGGAACCTGATCTACGCGGTGCTTGGCCACGAGCACCAGAATCACGCCACCCAGGCATTCAGCCGCGTGGTATTGCCGCGCAGCTACTATGCCCGAACACAGCAAAGCGGCCTCAAGTTGCCTTGGGCCGCTTCAGCTCGCGAATCGTGGGAGCTGGCTAATGCAGTGCTGGACTATGCTGTCGGCTTGGGCGCCGAGTAGATGCCTTCGATCACGGCCTCGTAGTCCTTGAGCACTACTGCACGCTTGATCTTCATCGAGGGAGTCAAATGACCGGTTTCCTCGGTGAAGTCAGCAGGCACAACGCGGAAGGATTTGATCGCCTCGGCCTTGGATACCGAGGTGTTGGCCTTGTCGATGACCGCCTGCACGGTTTCGAGCACCTTTGGATGGGTCGATAGCTCGTCCAGCGACAGGTTCTGGTCCATCTGGTGACGGGCCAGCCAACCTGGCAGGGCTTCTGGATCCAAGGTCACCAGGGCCGCAATGAACGAGCGGCCCTCGCCGATGACCACGCACTGGGAAACCAGCGCGTCGGCGCGGATCTGGTCCTCAAGCAGCGCAGGAACCACGTTCTTGCCGCTGGCGGTGACGATGATTTCCTTCTTGCGCCCGGTGATCCTCAGGAATCCGTCGGCGTCGAGTTCGCCGATATCCCCGGTGCGGAACCAGCCATCGGTGAAGGTCTCATCTTGCAGCTCTGGACGGTTGCGGTAGCCGCGCATCACGCAAATGCCCTTGGTGAGGATCTCTCCGTCCGCGGCGATGCGCACGGCGTTGCCCGGCAGCGGCTTGCCTACGGTGCCGATCTTGATCCGGTCCAGGGTGTTCACCGTGATCGGTGCGGTGGTTTCAGTCAGGCCGTAGCCTTCCAGAATGGTCACCCCGATGCCGTTGAAGAAGTGGCCCAGGCGCTCGCCCAGCGGACCTCCGCCGGAGACCGCATGGCGGATGTTGCCACCCATCGCGGTGCGCAGTTTCTGGTAGAGCAGGGCGTCGAAGAGCTTGTGCTTCAGGTTCAGCACCAGCGGAACCTTGCCCTCCTGCTTGGCGCGGGAGTATGCCACTGCAACGTCAACGCCGGCGTGGAAGATCTTGCCCTTGCCGCTATCTTCAGCCTTGAGCATGGCCGAGTTGTAGACCTTCTCGAAGACGCGTGGCACAGCGAGGATGAAGTTCGGCTTGAAGGACTGGAGGTCCTCGAGCAGGTGCTTGACATCGGGGGTGTGCCCGGTGCGGCAACCAGCGGCAATGTTGACTACCGAGATGAAGCGGGCGAAAACATGAGCCAGCGGCAGGAACATGATGGTCGATGCGCCCGGGTAAACGGCGCCAGGCAAGGTAGCCACAGCGTTCTCCGCCAGCTCCACGAAGTTGCCGTGGGTCAGCTCGCAGCCCTTGGGGCGGCCGGTGGTGCCCGAGGTGTAGATGATCGTGGCGATGTCATCCAATGCTGCGCCCGAACGGCGGGCTTCGAGCAACTGGTCATCGACGTTCCGGCCATCTTCGGAGAGCTGTTCCAGCCCGCCATCGAACTGCCAGACGTGATCCAGTCCGTCGAGCTGTTCCTGATGGGCGGCGCGGCGCACCACGGCTTCCTGGGCGGCGGCCTCAACGACGACGGCCTTGGCACCGGAATCGGAAACGATCCAGGCAAACTGGCTAGGGGAGGAAGTTTCATAGACGGGGACGGTGACGCAGCCGGCGAACCAGATGGCGAAGTCAACCAGCGTCCACTCGTAGCGGGTCTTGGCCATCAGCGCGATGCGGTCGCCAGGTTCGATGCCATTGGCGATGAACCCCTTCGCAATAGCCCGGGCGTCGGCAGCGAACTGCGATGCCGTGACATCATTCCACGTTCCGTCGGTTCCCGGCTTTGAGAACAATGCCGGGTTGGCCGCTGAATTCGCGTGGCGTAATAGCAGATCTGTAATATTCGACTGCTGTGGCGAATGAATGCGAATTGGCGAGCTGTATTCGCGCATCTGGTCTTCAACTCCTGAAACTCTGTGTGACCCCATTAGCAATAGCGGGTAACCCGCATCACATATTTATTACTATAGAGTAACCTACCGTGTGGTGTACTCAAAGCCGTTTTCTATACTTGAGCCCCATCATCTCCCGGATCGCGTTCAGTGGGAAGACGTTTGAGCAAGTAGGCGATTCCGAGCAGGGCGGCGAGTGCCAGCCCGAAATAGATGAACACCGGAGCTGAGCGGAAAAACACCACACACAGCAGCAACCCAAGCGGACCGCCAGCGGCGCCAACCCAGGCGAGGTTCAGCATCGGATCACCCGAACCCAGCGCGGCGGGTTCTTCTGGAACGAACTCTTCCGGCGTCTGCTCAGCAACATAGTCGCGCGGTCCGCGAACCGCGGCAGGCCCGGTGTTGAAGAGCTTCGCCAGTTTCGCCGCGCGCTCGTCGGCGCTGGGTTCGCGGGGTGCCGAGGCATCAAGCTGACGGAAATTCTCGACTAGCTCATCCCACTGCGGATCATTCTGGTTTGAAGGATGGGCATCTTCCGGATTCATGCGCGCTCCTCCTTGCGCTTCCGTTCCGTGGCGGCCAGCTGCGCGAAGAAGCGAGCGGATTCGTGGAAAATCTGCTCCGCATCGTAGTCCAGGGTGGCTACGTGCTTGGAGTGCAAGAGCATGTGGTGCTCGGCCAGGGTGCCCGAGTTCAGGCCCTCGACCAGCTCGCGCACCGACTGGTCTGAAACTACGTTGTCAACGGTGGAACGGAAAAGCTGCACCGGGGCGTTCACCAGCTCCAAGCGCCGGCGGGTCTGGGCAAAGAGCGAACGGAGTTCGGCTACGGCTGCTACCGGGGTGCGCGGGTAGGCCCCTTCATCGACACCGCGCTTGGCGATGTCATTGCTGATAGGGGCAACGCTGCGCACTACATGCTTGAGCCAAGGAGTATAGGGGGACAAGGGGGAGTCCACGACCAGGCCCGGATTGACCAGCGAAACACCGGCTACATTGCGGCGGGTCGCCAGATGCAGGGCCAGGGCGCCACCCATGGAAAGGCCAGCGGCGAATACCTGCTCGTGCGTGCGCGCGAGCCTGTCAAAAGCCGCTTCGGTAGCGTGGATCCACTGGCCATAACCTCGACCGACCATGTCCTGCCATTGCGTTCCGTGCCCGGGCAAAAGGGGAATGTCCGTGTCGAATCCGGCCTGCTCCAAGGAATCCGCCCATGGCTGCATGGAAACAGCGGAGCCGGTAAAACCGTGGATCAAAAGTACTGCACATGGACGTTTGCGCTCGTCCAGCGGAGTATTGCCTGCATCAAGTTTCATCGTGAACCCTCCGGATTTCTGCCTTCACCTTCGAGCGTAGTGCACAATTGAAGGGTGCGGAGTGCGCTTCGACCAGTAAGGTCGCGGTTTCTCTTCCCGCGTAGCTGGTCAACTAGAAGAAGGAATTTTCCCGCTGTGCTGTACGACTTCCTCAAGCGTTTCGCTGTCCGGCCGCTAATACGAATTTTCTTCCGCGTCAAGATCCAAGGCATCGGCAATGTGCCTGAAACCGGTGCGGCGATCTTGGCTTCCAACCACCTGTCGGTGAGCGACTCGGTGTTCCTCCCAGCGGCGCTGGATCGTACCGTGATTTTCCTGGCCAAGGACGAGTACTTCAACGGCAAGGGCATCAAGGGCCGGATCACCGCGTGGTTCTTCCGCAATATCAACCAGCTGCCCATGGACCGTTCAGGCGGGCAGAAATCGGCTGCTTCGCTGGCCAGTGCCAAGAACGCACTGGCGCAGGGCCAGGTGCTGGGCATCTATCCGGAAGGCACCCGTTCACCGGATGGACGGTTGTACCGGGCCAAGCTCGGCGTCGCAAAGCTCGCCCTGGAAACCGGTGCCCCGGTGATACCAATTGCAATGATTGGCACCGACAAGGTCCAGCCCATCGGCCAAAGCCTTCCGCATCCGGGCCGGATCGGGATCAAGATCGGCAAGCCGCTGACCTTCGAGCACCTGAACGGCAGGTCCGCGAATCCTGAAACGCTTCGCGCTTGCGCCGACGAAATCCGCAAGGCAATCAATGTCCTGTCGGGTCAGAGCTACGTCGACATCTATGCTCCACGCAAACCAAAGAAGTAGCAGGCCACTATGCGCAGTGTTACGGCGACTTGTTACATTCGTCGCGGTCCTTTGAGCTGATGCCACGTAGAATGGGCAAGGTGAGCGAAGAAAACCGAACCCCATTGCCAGGCTCCTCCGTAGCCGGCCCCGCCACCGATCCGCAACTAGATTTGTGGCGTGAATTGCCAATTGCCCAGCAGCCGACTTGGCGTGAGCACAAGGACTATCAGTCCTCTATCAACGAATTGGGTTCGCGTCCGCCACTGGTATTTGCCGGCGAAGTCGACGTACTGCGCGAACGCTTGGCCGCAGCAGCCCAGGGCAAGGCCTTCTTGCTGCAGGGCGGCGACTGCGCCGAAACCTTTGCCGATGCAACCGCCGACAAGATCTCCTCGCGAGTTCGCACCATCTTGCAGATGGCTGTGGTACTGACCTATGGCGCTTCGATGCCGGTAATCAAGATGGGACGCATGGCTGGCCAGTTCGCCAAGCCGCGCTCCTCGAATGACGAAACCCGAGATGGTGTAACTTTGCCGGCATTCCGCGGCGACATTGTCAACGGCTTCGACTTCACACCCGATTCCCGTGCCCACGATCCGAAGCGCATGGTGCAGGCCTACAACACCTCATCGGCCACGCTGAACCTGATCCGCGCGTTCACCCAGGGCGGCTTCGCAGACCTGCGCAGCGTGCACTCGTGGAACAGCGGATTCATGGCCAACCCGGCGCACTCCGCCTACGAGCAGCTGGCCGGCGAGATCGACTCGGCCATCCGCTTCATGGATGCCTGCGGTGCAGACTTCGAGGCACTTAAGCGCACCGAGTTCTTCGCCTCCCATGAAGCACTGCTGCTGGACTACGAGCGTGCGTTGACGCGTACCGATTCGCGGACCGGCCTGCCGTACGACACCTCCGGCCACTTCCTGTGGATCGGTGAACGAACCCGTCAGCTGGACCACGCACATGTGGACTTCCTCTCGCGCGTGCGCAACCCAATCGGCGTGAAGCTGGGCCCGAACTCGGATCCGGAAGATGTCCTCGCGCTGATCGAAAAGCTCGATCCGAACCGCGAACCAGGACGCCTGACCTTCATCACCCGCATGGGTGCGAAGAACATCCGCGAGAAGCTGCCAAACCTGATCGAAAAGGTCACGGCCTCCGGCGCCCAGGTGCTGTGGGTTACGGACCCAATGCACGGCAACACGGTCACCAGCCAGAACGGCTACAAGACCCGCAACTTCGACGATGTAATGGACGAAGTCCGCGGCTTCTTCGAAGTGCACGACGCGCTGGGCACCTTCCCAGGCGGCCTGCATGTGGAGATGACCGGCGACGATGTGGCTGAGTGCCTCGGCGGAGCGGATCCGATCCGCGAGGAAGACTTCGACTCGCTGTACGAGTCGCTGTGCGACCCGCGCCTGAACCACCGCCAGTCCCTGGAGATGGCCTTCCTGGTCTCCTCGGCGCTGCAGAGCCGCAGCCGAAACCGCTAGCAGCTAGAGAATAATCCGGTTCCCGACAGCGGGAACCGGATTATTTTTATGCCTGGGGAACGGCACAGGCCTCAGAAGGCGTATATGCTGATCTCGCTGCCGCGCACGGCTTGCTGGTGCAATGGAGACTGCATGCGAACGGTCTGGCTAAAACCGCCAAAGACATTGTGCGTCCTCACGGAAAAGCCGGCGGCTTCCAGTGCAGAGATTGCTTCCTCGACGCCCAGGCCGAGCACGGATGGGATCTGGACGTATTCTGGTCCTTGCGAGAGATTCACTGTCACGGTGCTGCCGTACGCAACGGTGCCCTGGGCCGGGTCCTGTACGGCGACTAGGCCTTTTTCTGTTGTCGTGGAATGGACGGATTCACCGGTTTCCAGCTTCAAGCCCATGGACTCAAGCTTTTCCTTGGCCGCATCCTTGCTAAGACCAATGACCGCAGGAACACGAACCGGGGCATGTCCCTTGGAAACAGTGAGGGTGATGATGTTCTTCCGCGGCAATTCCTTGCCGGCGGCAGGGGAGGAACTGATAATCTCGCCCTTAGTCACCGATTCCGAGTAGGCCTCGGCTTCCTGGACATCTTCGAAACCGATTTGATCGAGCAACTTGGTGGCCTGATCCAGGGTTTTCCCGGTGAAATCCGGAACTGCAAAAAGCTGAGGGCCTTGCGAAACGATCAGATCGATTCCCTGGAACTTCATGATGTTCTCGCCGGTCCCCGGCTGCGAGTCGACCACCCTGCCGATGGCAATCTCATCGTTGTAGGTCGTGCCTACCCGAACTGGAACACCTTGGCCATCCATTTGCGCGACTGCCTGCGATTGAAGCATGCCGGTCAATGACGGGATGCGGATGACGGTTCCGGGGCCGCGGCCGAAGAACCATCCGGCACCTGCGACCAGAGCCACAATGAGGATCCACATCACGGTGATGACGAACTTCTGCGTACCCGAGCGAGGCTGACGCAACCGGTGGGTGGGTACCTGTGCTTCCTTGCGCCACTTTCTTGCAGCCTGCTTCTGCGCACGCTTTTGGCCACGTACCGACAGAGGTGCTTCGGAATCGGCGTCATTCTCGTGGGCCGGTTCCAGATCGCGGCCGCGGGTGTACACCGACGTTGCGGCTATGCCAGAATCAGCGGCAAGATCAGTGGGACGAGGCTGGGCCAGTGTGGCTTGTGCATCGCGAAGATCCAAGACTTCGGTGGCGTCAACCGCGGCAATGACGGTTGTCTGGTCAGGATCGGCGGGGGCATCATCGATAACGTAGCTGGCCTCGTGCTGAGCAGTATTCCGCTTCAGCCATACCTGTTCACGCTCATCTTCGCGCTCGCGTTGCATCGCATCAAGACGCTGCTGCAGCGTAGTGGGCATCTGCGCCATAGTTTGCGGGGTGAGATCTTCAATCCCGCCGAGGTCCTCGGCGCCCAGGTCCAGTTGCGCATCGTTGAGCGTTGAGCGGATCTGGATGATCTCCTCCAGCAGCAGCGAAGCATCCTGCGGGCGCTTCTCTGGATCCTTCTCGGTGCACCATCGAACCAACTCATCGAGATCTTCGGCCAATCCCGGAACCAAGTCCGAGGGCATGGGCATGGGGGAGTCCAGATGATGCTTCATTAATGCAGCGGCATTGGTCTCGGTATATGGTGCTTGTCCAGTCAGCATCTGGTAGATCATGATGCCCAGTGCGTAGATGTCGCTGCGCGAATCGGCTGGTGCCCCTGAAACTAGTTCGGGGGAGACATGGGACAGCGTGGCGACGAGCGTGGCTGACTGGGTATGGGCGCTGGCAGCACGGGCCAAGCCGAAGTCGGTAACTTTCACTTCGCCGGTATCGGAGAGCAGCACATTTGCCGGTTTCATATCCCGGTGGATGATTCCCTCGCTGTGCGCGGCGCTGAGACCGTGGCAAATTTGTTCAAGGACGCTTAGCGCCTGACGCGGAGTAAAGCGGCCGCGTTCTTCAATGACCTGTTCGAGGTTCCGTCCTCGAACATACTCCATCACGAGGTACACCAGATTATCGCTCACGTTGTGATCGCGGATGGAGACCACATTCGGATGAGTGATATTCGCAGCGATGACAGCTTCGGATTCGAATCGCTCACGCACTGTATGCTCGCTGGAGAAGTTGTCGTTCAGGATCTTCACGACAACCGCTCGATGCAGGCGCTTGTCCATGCTGCGGTAGATGCGTGACATGCCACCCAGGGCAAGCAGATGGTCCAGTCGGTATCGACCATCCAGCGTCTTGCCCAGGTTGGGGTCGGTCAGGGCCGGGCTCATTTTGCGGTCGCACCTGCCTGAACGGTGCACGCGAAGCGGGCCAGAGTCACTAACGGATCCTTTCGAACATGAATACTACTTTTAATGTACCTAGCTGAGCTGACAATTTGTCGCTTAAACTCGAAATCCGCCAGTGGTGTTTACCTCTGGCGGATTTCGTATAGCGTCTCGGGTTGCGAGAATTACCTCGAGCGCAGCTTAATTAGGAAGCGCGGCGAGCTCGTGCTGCACGACGCTTCAAGGCACGACGCTCATCTTCGCTCATGCCACCCCAGACGCCTGCATCCTGGCCGGACTCAATAGCCCACTGCAGGCAGGTTTCGGTTACTTCACATCGACGGCAGACGCTCTTGGCCTCTTCGATCTGCAACAGGGCCGGACCGGTGTTTCCCACTGGGAAAAACAGTTCCGGGTCCTTTTCCAGACACGCCGCGCGGCTACGCCAATCCATGCTTATTGATGCTCCTTGAAATCTGAGAGGGTGTGAAACACCAACGACAATCAACACACAGGCAAAAAATAACTAGGAGTGAAATGAAATCCTGGTTGCCTAGCGGTTAACATCTGGCGTCTCGAAAGGTCGGAGAAGTCCATTCGGGCACTTCGTTTAACCGACCACATAAGGTTTTCATGTAACGCGGAAGTAAACAAGAGTCACGGTAGCGAAATGTTGCTGAATGCCTGAGTGCTTTCTCACATGGCATTTGGCACTAGGATCCGCTAGTTATCAGAGGTGTGGCGCGAGCAACAGCAAAAGTCAATTGTTGCGGTTTGAGTTCCTGCAGAAGGTCAACGAAAATTGTTGATGTGAGCAACGAAAATGCAATCTCGTCCCGCCCAACCAGTGTTTTCGTGGTTGCCGCGCTTGTCCTAATTGAGGCCCTGGCTGTTCTGGCGTACGCCGTCAGCTACATGTTGAACCTCGACACCAACGGAACAGTCAATATGGGCGGGCAGTTATTCATGCTGGCCCTGTGCTTGCTTCTTGCCGTTTGGCAAGGCTCGGTAGCTGTCAACTTCTTCAAGGGAAAAGCGTTCACTCGTGCTCCGATTGTCGTTTGGCAACTATTCCAGCTCATCCTCTCTGTTTCATTCCTGAGCTCCAATATCCCGATGGTGACGGCCGCGGCGGTACTTTCCATCGTGGTCGCCGGAACCACTGTGGTGATGCTCTTCGCGCCGAAGACCACCGCATTCCTCGGAGACCGGCCAAACCGCTGAATTGCCAGCAGATAATTCGTACGGAATATGAATCATCCGCGGTTTGCCTCGTTTGGAGATGACCGCGCACCAATAGTCTTTGGCTCCTTGATGAGGCACCTGATGGATTGGCTGCCAATTCATCGGTTGAAGATCTTGCGGATGATGGGCTTCGACAGCGACTACCTGGCGATCATCGAACCCGTTGGCGCTCAATCCCAGGTCGAAGGCCATCCTGCTGGACGGCGGAACGAATAGCGCGACACCGATTCCCCTCGAATTCAGAGCGTTCAAGAGCGGTGGCAACCGAGAGTCATTGGTGGTTTCGAGGAAGAGGCAAAGCAAGTCCTGCCGAACACGGTACGAGCCGTCCTCGAGAGAACGTACGAACCGTTCAAAGTCCGGCAGGCCGCAAATATGCGGGGAGTTCCAACGCACAGCGAGTACGGCAGTCAGCTGCCGGCGCTGTTGCGTATCGGGGCACAGCACAACAACCATCGGACCTGCTGGTCGAGGGACCGCCTCACCATCGAAGGGCGAGTATCCCAGAAAGTTTGCCGGTTGAAGGGCAGAACCTGAAGGCATCTGCCAAGCCGAAGGCACTTCGGGCCAGGTGCTTCCCGGGATTTCAGCTAATTGAACTTCGGTGAGTTGGAAGACCTGCGGAGGATGCCCCGAACTCAGCTTGACCCCTCGACCCGGCAAAAGCGAACAGGCCGGGATCTTGGGCCACATCATCTTTAATGACTCGGTAGCGTTGAATGGGAAGAACCATTGCTCTGTACAAAGACCGGTGGACTTCAACGCGTTTTGGTCGCGGTCAACTGAACAAATCACCATAGGCGATTGCGGGCCGCCGAAACGCAATAGCGTACCGAGTGCTTCGTCCAGGCGTTGGAAATGTTGCGGGTGGATATTGGACTGCAACTGGGCCAGTGAATGAACGAGAATGATCAATGCTGGATCACTGGGCATGGATTCCAGGAAGTCGACAGCATCGAAAAAGCCATAGGGATCCTCACCCGTGACAATTTTGACGTTTGCAGTGGCATCCGGGATCGGCGACGGACCGAAGCAAAGTATTTTTCTGGGCGAACGGGCGAGGGAAGCGAACAGGGTTCGGGCACCGGCTTCTGGCAAGCCGCAGATCAATGTTGATCGTGAACGGGCAGGGTCAAGAATCAAAGGTTCAAGCCGGGCCAAATGCAGATTATCTGCAACGCCGCAGTAAATCGTTCCTCGTTCCTTCCCATCCCACGTATCTGGCGAGTGCGTTGGTTCTGCTGGCCGAGGCAACGCTGGAGCAAAACCAGATACCGGGAGCTCCGAAGTGGACCACTGTGAGGAAAGTTCTGCTGCATGGTTTTGCAAGCGATCTCCAGCGACTGACGCGATGCTCTTTTCGAATCGGCACAACGGACGAAGGCTGAGATCTTGACGATTCCGCTCGAATAGTTCGCCGTGCAGTGGCGGCTCGATGGCCAGCTGGAATTGCATGTTCCTAGTGGGCTTGGAAGCGCCCTTGATGATCGCCTGTCCGGGGTGGAGGAGTTTGGACGCCTCGGTGGAGCCCACCAGTTCCACGGACTCACCCGGGTCGTTTACCCTCAATGCGATTGTCGTGTTTAAGTTCGCCTTGGTTTGTCCCGTCAAAGCGCCAGCCGGACGCTGCGTGCTGAGAATCAGATGGATTCCTAGAGCTCGACCCACCGCAGCTAAACGATCAATTCTGGCGCTGGCTTGAGGAAGCGTTTCGACGAAAACACGGAATTCGTCAATGACTACCAGCAAGCGAGGCAGAATCGGGCCTGATTCGTCGAGATCTTGATATTCCGCAATGTCGCTGCAGCCTTGTGTTGCCAGAAGCTCCTCGCGCCGCCGCACCTCATGTTCTAGTTGTTCCAACGTGCGCTGAGCCGCTGCCTCATCGAGGTCGCTTGCGAAGAGCTGGACATGGGGCAAACCTGCATAGACGCCTAGTCCAGCTCCACCCTTGAAATCAATAAGTGCGAAGGCAAGCTGAGTCGGCGGGTAGTTCCGGGCAAAATCAGCAATCAGGCGCCTGAGCGCTTCTGACTTGCCTGACCCTGTAGTGCCGCAAATCAGTACATGCGGACCATCCACATGAAGATCAAGGAACACGTCCTCTTGCTGTTCATCGAGGCCCAGATGTGCCCGTACGGCTAGTGATGGGGATGCAATGGATTCTGCGTTCTTGGTTATTGCCTGCTTTTGCAGCTGCACATACTGCTGCACCATCCTGTCGAACCGCGAAAGGCTCAGCGTGCTTAGGTTCTGCAGCACTAAGCGTTCGTCGGGCAAACGCGAGGACACGGGGCTTGGAACAATCCAATTCTCCACGGATTCGGCCAGCACCGGTGAAACGCCCAGCACCAGGGCGCCGGAAATAGGTTGAGGTTCCTGGGCAGTGACGTACAACGTCGCCAGGTTGGTTTCCTCTTTCCTGGTGAAGCTCGATTCTTCGGGAATCGACAGGTGGGCCACGGAAACGTTGCTCACCAAAAGCAGCGACGCCGGAAGACACCTGACACTGGGATCGAGCACGAGCCGTATCTGGCCGGAATGTATGGCCGGGAGATAGCGTGCAAGTACTGCGGCCAGAATAGCCCCAGCGCTTTGCCCTTGTGCAGAATTCAGCTGCCAGACGCTCGGGGTACTCGGGAAAAATACTGGACCGAACCAGGGCGCGTCCGACTTCGTCTTCCTGAGGCTACGAAATACTTTGCGGATCCCCGTGGGATCAGAACGAGAGGTGTCCTGCGGAGACCACAGTCCCTCGCCCCAAACCAGTGGTGGTATCCGGGCATGCGACAGTCCCAAAGAAGCGGAATCCAGTCCGGCTACGAACGATTCTCCGAGAGCCGGAGAATATTTACTTCTCGCGATAATGGCGGAAGCTCGTTGCACTTCCATTTCCCTTTTCCATTCGCGACGCTCCACGAACAGTTGACCGGCAGGCACCATACCCATAAGGGCCGAAACGCCACTCAAGATCAGAAAGAGCATCGAACCGGTAACCAAGGCAAGCAAGACGCCGGAGATGATCGGAACGAATGCTGCGAGGACCAGAGCAATTAAGCGGGACAGCTCGGGCTTGGAAGGTACTTGGATTTCCAATTGTTCGGGGGTTACCAATTGACCGGATTGGGCGGTTAATGGATCGCCGACAGCGAATTCAGTGTTGCCCAGAAAGAAGCGCGATCCGTGTTCCAATTCCACGGACTCGCAGCGGCTGCCATCTGGCATGGCAAGTTGCTGCTCAGAGCAGGCTACCAGGCGCAAGCTCCGGGTTGTCACGAATAACTTCGCGTGAACCCGGGACACCAGCGGATCTTCTAACCATAATGGGGCGGTTCTGCCGATGACATGTTCTCCCTTTGTGAGCGGAATCCAGGCACCAGCGTCGGGGCCGCGAACTACATATAACTTGAGGCACGAAGCTGTGGTGCTTGTGGCGCGAACAGGTTGGGGCAATTCATTGAGCAGAAGACGTTCAGACGCATGCAGGATCCCCAACTCTTCTATCCGCGTTATTCCCGAATACCATCGTTGTCCCGGGAAATGCTGCTGCAGCAGTGCGGCGAGCTGCTCGCCCGATATTCGTCCGGACATGACAAGTTCGAATTGCCGCGGATGCTGGAATTTTCGGGAAATCAGAAGTAATTCATAGCGGACCATGAGGTTTCCTGAATGTAATGGAATGTTGTCGTTCCCATCTAAACCAGCATTGAGGGCGGCGCTGGAAGATAAGAATCTTGGTGTGGAGAAAGTACCAAGAACTATCCACAACTTCGGGAACCTCTTGAAAGCGGTCTCTGCTGCAGATAGCATCCCTTGTCATACGAATAGGTATGCTGCACCGACGACGCGCTCGCCGATAGTCCCCGAGATCGGGATCCTCCAGTAGGGAAGCCAAAGGAGTCAGTCGTGGATGCGCTGTCCATTGTCGAAGACGAAGTACGCGAGCTGGTTCGCCGGCGTGGATTGGACCCGGCAAAGCAGCCAGCGATGATCCGATCACTTATTGAAGAGGTCATTCGCGACTACGACGAACGCGCATTGCTTGGCGCCGTGCCTTCACTTGGATCGCTAGAGGCCGCCCAACGTTCAGTATTCGATAATGTGGCCGGGTTCGGAGCGCTGCAACCCTTATTGGATGATCCTTCTGTTGAAGAGATCTGGGTAAATTCTCCACATCAAGTATTTTGCGCCAGAGGTGGCCAAAGCGAACTGACCCACATACGCATGGAATCGGCAGAAATCGCGGCTCTAGTAGAACGCATGCTCAAAACGTCGGGCAGGCGTCTGGACCTTTCCCAGCCATTCGTCGACTGCCAATTGCCTGATGGGTCTCGTCTTCACGTCGTGATTCCAGACATCACCCATGAGCATTGGGCCATCAACATTCGTAAGTTCATTGCTCGCGCGGGAAAACTTGAAGATCTAGTTGAGCTGGGAGCCTTGAGCGAACAAGCAGCGAGGTTCCTTTCTACGGCGATCAGTGCCGGTCTGAATGTCATCGTTACTGGCCCTACACAAGCCGGCAAAACGACAATGCTCAACTGTCTGGCATCAGCGATCGGCCCCAGGGAACGCATTATCACCATCGAGGAAATCTTTGAGCTGAATCTTTCACTAAGAGATGTCGTTGCAATGCAAACTCGCCTCGCCAATCTTGAAGGCACCGGTGAAATCACGATGCGCCGGCTGGTCAAGGAGGCCTTGCGCATGCGCCCGGAACGGATCATTATCGGCGAGGTCCGCGAAGCAGAGTCCTTGGATATGCTCATTGCCCTGAACTCGGGAATCGCGGGGCTATGTACCTTGCATGCGAATTCTGCCCGCGACGCTATCACAAAAATTTGCACTTTGCCGTTGCTTGCAGGACCAAATATCACCAGCGACTTCACCATCAAGACCGTGGCTGCATGCATTGACCTTGTGGTTCATTGCGTGCGGAGTCCACAGGGCCATCGCTATGTCAACGAGATTCTCAGCGTGCGCAACCGCGTGGAGGAAGGGCAAATTGAGTCCTCGACGCTATTCGAGCGGCAAGCCGATCGCCTGCTGCCGGCTCGGGGAGCCGATTGGTCCCATGAAAAGTTTGATGTCGCTGGAATCAATATTGCCGATTTGATGGCGGTGTAGCGGTGGTTGCTTTCTTTGCTCTCCTTGGCGGGCTAGGCATTGCCCTCATGGTTGACTGGTTGCTCTTCGCCCCGTGGGCAAAATCGCCCAAACGTAGCTCGGCCATCAAGAATGCTCTTTTGCATGCAGGAATGAGCAATCTGGCTCCGGCAAAATTCATCGTGATTTGCCTGGTCTGCGGGCTGACTTCCGCGTTGGTGACGTTGGGACTCACCGCTTCGTGGCTCTTCGCCTTGGTGTTTAGCATCTTCGGTTCATTCGCACCATGGGTCTACCTGCGCCATCAAGCCACCAAGCGCCGCACAGCATTGCAAGAACAATGGCCAGAGGTGGTTGATCACTTGCGAAGTGCCATCCGGGCGGGCCTATCTCTTCCCGAAGCATTGAGCCAATTGGCTGTCGTCGGCCCGCAGGTATTGCGTCCGCTATTTCGGGATTTCGCATTGGACTATCGAGCCACAGCGAACTTCTCCGTGGCGCTGGACCAGCTGGGCGAACGCTTGGCAGACCCGGTAGCCGACAAGATTCTCACGACATTGCGGATTACGCGTGAAGTCGGGGGCACCGACTTGGGGCATACGCTCACAACTTTGTCGGCATTCTTGCGCGATGACGTGAGAACACGAGGGGAACTCGCTGCCCGCCAATCATGGATTGTCTCGGCAGCGCGTTTGGCAGTCGCCGCGCCATGGATCTTGCTGTTGGTCTTGGGCACCCAGGAAGCTGCGAAGGATGCATATATGACGTTCGGGGGAGTGATAGTGCTATGCCTGGGCATGCTGGTTTCCCTCGTTTGCTATCGAATCATGCTCCGGCTGGGCACCTTGCCAGTAGAAGAACGAGTCCTGGCATGAACAGCTATACACCGTGGGCGGCGCTTTGCGGTTTGGGACTTGGCATAGGTTTTTGGCTGGTCTTTGTGAACCTGCCGGGCTGGCGAAGAATGGCCTTCGCTGATCGTATTGCGCCCCATGTTCGCGTTGGCGTTCGAAGCTCACGCATGCTGGAAGACTCATGGCACTCTGACTCCGGGCACTCGGCTTTAGGCCAACTCGCTGCCCCCATGTTGCTGCAAATCAAGAAGCTGGCTAGCCTGCACAGTCCTTCGGCAAGTACTCTTCGGAAGCGTCTGAACGCTGCCGGATTGGACATGAGCGTAATTGACTACCGGTCTCAAGAAATTGTTTATGCTCTGGCAGGCCTAGTAGCAGGATCTGCGCTCATGGCCTTTGCCGCCGTTCAGTATCATGTCTCTTTGATCCTATCGGTGCTAGTCGTTATTGGTTTCGGGATTGTTGGCTATGCATTGCGTGGTTGGTGGCTTGGCGAACAGATCCATCGGCGGGCCAGAAAAATATTGACTCAGTTTCCAACCGTGGCCGAAGTGCTGGCGCTAACTGTCGGCGCAGGCGAATCAACCACCGGGGCCATCGAAAGAATTTCACGAATCTGCCACGGGGTGATCGGTGACGAATTCACCAAGACTTTGAACGACATTCACGCAGGCACACCGATGGTCCAAGCGATGCAGAATATGTCCGACCGGATGCAAGTTGGAGCCATGACGCGATTTGTCGATGCAATCGTTGTTGCAACAGAGCGAGGCACACCATTGGCTCAAGTGCTCAGAGACCAAGCACAAGACGTCCGCGATGCGTCCAAACGAGAACTTATGGAAGTTGCAGGAAAACGCGAGATTTCCATGCTGGTCCCGGTCGTGTTCGGAATTCTTCCTCTCACGATCGTTTTCGCCGTATTCCCCGGTCTGGCGTTATTGGAGATGAGTTATTGATCGGAGCATAGAAAAACTTGAATCTCCCACTTTGAAATCCTTTAGCAAGTTAGAAGGGCCGTCATGAATCACATACAAGAAATGATGCTCAAACTGGTATTGCAAATCACTGCAACCGGTGAACTACTCTTTCGTAAGGTTTCCCCGAAACTCAGGGATAGCAGAGGCGACGTGCCCGGATGGGTCATGATTACACTCATGTCCGCGTTGCTGGTTGCCGCCTTGCTGGCCATTGCAGGGCCTAGGCTGCAGGACCTGTTCAACCAAGCGATCGATCGAGTTTCCGGATTGGGATAACCGCGCATGTGGTCGAGTGCGGGGTCTCCTGGAAATTCGGAATCTGCGGAACTTGTAGATTGCGAGAACGGGTCTGCTGTAGCCGAATTTGTCATGGTCACAACGTTGCTTGTGGTCATCGCAATGATGCTCATCCAACTCGCGTTGGTACTGCATGTGCGCAACACCCTGATTGACGCAGCATCGAACGGCGCCCATTACGGTGCTTTGGCCAATCGGTCAGTATCCGACGCTCGAAGCAGAACTCGGATATTGATCACCGAAAGCTTGCATGGCGGATTTGCCCGTGACATTGCTGTGAGCACAACCCGCGTTGGTGATAGCCAGTTGGTAACCGTATCGGTTAACACGAGGGTGCCCTTAATCGGGTTCTTGCCCAACGGGTGGGATTTGCAGGTTCAGGGAGAAGCTGTGTGTTATGGGTAGAGCCAAGTATCTCGCTGCCGCGATGCACAAGAGAATCCGGGCCGAAGATTGCGGCAGCGCGATAGTGGAGTTTATTTTTGCTTCAACTGTCTTGCTGATTCCCATGGTGTACCTGATTCTGGCCGTCGGACAGCTGCAAGGCGGTAGCTATGCCGTGGTTGGAGCTGCTGATCATGCAGCGAAGGTTTTCGCCGCCGCCGATAACCCCGCCCAGGCAAGGTCAGATGCGCACGCAGTCGTACGAAGAACCATGAACAACTTTGGATATGCCGACGCTCGCACATCGATTAGTTGCGACAAGGAATGCTTGAGTCCGGGCAGTGTCGTCACTGTGACGGTAGCGTTGGATGTTCCCCTTCCTTTCGTTTCCGACTGGGCAGAGGTATCTGTTTTCACCGTGGATTCTTCAGCCTCGCAAAGGACTGATCGCTTTGGCTAGGACAAAACGCGCTGCCCTGAATCCACGGGACGAGGATGGACAATCCTTAGTGCTGGCAATCGGCTTGTGCGCCATCACTTTGCTGACTATTTCAGTGGTGCTAGCAGTCAGCGCAGTCAACCTCAAAGCGCGTCAGCTGTTGTCAATTGCCGACGGGGCGGTCGTGGCTGCCGTGGATGAATTCGAATTTGTTGCGGACAATGGCGACCCGAGGATTCAGTTGGACCAGCAGCGCGTGCAACAAGCCGTGCAACAGTACCTTTCGGATGTGGGTGCGGCCGGCCGCGTCGACAATTTACGCATTGGCCGGGTGCAGATCACGCCTGATGGGCAAGGCGCGAATCTCGTGCTGCAGGGCTCGTTGCAACCGCCGATAGTGGGGTGGATCGTTCCAGACGGAGTACCAATATCTGTAGATTCATCAGCAAGAACTGTACTGAGCAGGTGAACACCTCCGCGCAGAGCAGCATGGATGTTCCAGGGAAGCGGGAAATGCACAAGTACGGGGAAGCAAGAGAAAGAACGTGTCAGCGAGCAACGCTGCTGCATGCCCCAGGAGCGGAATCCAAGAAGGATGGATCCAGCGCAACCGGATCCATCATTTTTGCGGTAGTTCGGGCTTCTTTGGAAGCTTGCGGACCCCACCTCCAAATCCCAGTTCAGAAATACTGTTCGAGAACTGACTGGCCGGATTCCCGATCGACCCGTGGATGCAAGCCTTGCAAGTTGGCTAGGGGTTCCACAGCGCGATTTTCAGTGAAAACCTCGATTGGAACTTCTTTTCGGCGATAGCACCGGACTCATTGATCAATGGCTAAATGACGTAGTCTTAGAGGACCATGGCAAAAACTGACTTCTCCGCTGAAATCCGCTCACTGCGTTCTACATTCTCCGCAATTGAAGACGTGAGCGATGTCGAGCAGATCAAAGCTGACATCGCAGTCCTCTCGGAGGAAGCTGGCGTTCCGAACCTCTGGGATGATCCGGCCGCCGCGCAGATCGTTACCAGCAAGCTATCGCATCGCCAGTCTGAGCTGGAACGGCTGACCCGGCTTAAGACCCGCATCGACGATTTGGAGGTCTTGGTTGAGCTTGCTGAACTTGAAGACGACGATGATACGTTGCACGAAGCGGATAGAGAGCTCGTCAGCGTCCAGAAGTCCCTTGCCGAACTCGAAATTGTTACCCTTCTCAACGGTGAATTCGATGCTCGCGGAGCGGTTGTCACGATTCGCTCCGGTGCCGGCGGCGTTGATGCCGCCGATTTCGCAGAGATGCTTTTGCGCATGTACCTGCGCTGGGCTGAACGCCGTGGTTACAAGGCCACCGTTATGGATACTTCGTATGCCGAGGAGGCCGGCCTTAAATCGGCAACCTTCGAAATCGACGCACCGTATGCCTTCGGCACACTCTCGGTAGAAGCCGGCACGCACCGTCTGGTTCGTATTTCACCATTCGATAATCAGGGACGTCGCCAGACGTCGTTTGCCGCAGTGGAGGTCGTGCCGCTGATTGAGCAGACTGACACCATCGAAATCCCTGAATCTGAAATCCGCGTGGACGTCTTCCGTTCCTCTGGCCCTGGCGGACAGAGCGTTAACACCACCGACTCTGCAGTACGCATGACGCATATTCCTACCGGAGTTGTCGTCTCGATGCAGAACGAAAAGTCGCAGATCCAGAACCGTGCTGCCGCACTTCGAGTTCTGCAATCGCGGTTGCTGCTTCTGAAGAAGGAACAAGAAGACGCCCAGAAGAAGGAATTCGCCGGAGATGTGAAGGCATCTTGGGGCGATCAGATGCGTTCCTATGTGCTTAATCCGTACCAAATGGTCAAGGACCTGCGTACCGAACATGAAGTCGGCAATACCCAGGCAGTACTTGATGGTGAAATTGACGATTTCATTGATGCAGGCATCCGCTGGCGTGCAGGACAGCGTCGCCCTAGTAAGTAAGCGAAATCGCGAATTCCAGCTGGTCTAAACGCTTTTGCCGCAGAGGGTGTAAGTATCATCACCGTTACGAACTCCGTTTCGCTAATTCCAGCTAGTCATGCCTAAGCTGAGCATTCTGCGTTAGCTGTATGTACGGCATGAATCTCGCAACACACCTTATATTTCGGCTGGTTAGCTACCTGGCACCGATAGTGTTTGGAAGACTGGCGCACCAAAAGACGTTTGATCTCGAGATTGGTATTCGTGGGTCGCGCCCCGACGAAGACTAGCGATTGAAGACATGATTAAATTCGAAAACGTCTCGATGGTTTACGAGCCAAAGCAGCAGAATGCAGCTTTGGACGATATAAGCATCGAGATAGACCGTGGCGAGTTCGCCTTCTTGGTTGGCGAATCCGGTTCGGGTAAGTCGACCTTCCTCAGCTTGGTGCTGCGCGAAAAGCGCTCCACCGACGGATCCGTCTACGTGGCGGGACAGAACCTCAACCGTATTCCGAGCCGCCGTGTGCCTAAGCTGCGCCGTGACATCGGTTTCGTTTTCCAGGACTTCCGCCTGCTGCGCGAGCGCACGGTCTTCGACAACGTCGCATTCGCCATGGAGGTCATTGGAGCTTCACGGGCCCAGATCCGCGAGCGTGTGCCAGATGCACTTAAAATGGTCGGCCTTGAAGATAAGGCGCGTCGCAAGCCAACTGAACTTTCCGGTGGCGAGCAGCAACGCGTCGGCATTGCCCGCGCAATTGTGAACAGGCCCTCGATCCTGCTTGCCGATGAGCCTACGGGTAACCTCGACCGCAAGAACAGCATCGAAGTCATGAACGTGCTCAACCGCATTAACCAGAACGGTACGACTGTCCTGATGGCTACGCACGCACATGAACTGGTGAGCGAATACCGCCACCGCGTTATTGAACTGAGTCGCGGGCAGGTCATCCGCGATGAAATTGATGGACAGTACGCCCCGATGACCACCGTGGTGAACCAGGACGGTTCGCGCGAACTGCTCGTCGGCGATTCCGCCGTGGAGTACGACGAAGAGTCACAGGTTGCTGAGGACAAGAAAGACGAGGACCAGTGAGACTAGGATTTATTCTCCGCGAAGCGGCGAAGGGCCTGCGGCAGAATGTCGTCATGGTCGTCTCTGTGGTGCTGGTGACTTTCGTATCGTTGACCTTCGTCGGTGCCTCGGTATTACTGCAGCTCCAGATCAACCAGATGAAGGGCTACTGGTACGACCGCATGGAAGTTGCGGTGTACCTCTGCGATGACACGAGCACTTCGCCCAACTGCGCTGGTAGCGCGGTTTCCGAAGAGCAGCGCCAGAGCATTGAAGAGATGCTCAAATCAGAGCAGCTTGCGCCGTATATCAAGGAATTCGCCTACGAGTCGAAGGACCAGGCATACGAAAACTTCCTCGACCAATACGAGAACTCGGCATTGGTTGACCAGGTCACTGCTGAGCAGCTGCCCGAATCATTCCGCGTCGCACTGGTAGATCCGGAGAAGTATCCGGTGATCAACGAAGCGTTCTCCACGGTACAAGGCGTTGACTCGGTCATTGACCAACGGGAACTGCTTGAAAAGGTCTTCCAGTTGGTGCGCGTGGCATCCGCCGCCGCTGCTGTCGTTGCAATCGTGATGATTGTTTGCGCGGTGCTGCTGACCGGTACGACTATCCAGCTCTCAGCCATGCACCGGCGACTCGAAACAACGATCATGCGACTGGTTGGTGCATCGAAAGCAACGATTCAGCTGCCGTTCATTATCGAAGGAGTCATCGCGTCGCTGATTGGTGGATTGCTGGCTTCTGGCACCTTGTGGTTGCTGCTGAAGTTCCTCGTCGAGGATAAGTTGGCCAATGAAAACGTCGGTGTAGCGTTCATCTCCACCAGCGAAATATGGCTAGTTGCTCCGATACTCTTGATTATTGGTATCGTTTTGGCCACAATTTCATCAGTGGTAACGTTGAAGCGTTACCTGAAGGTTTAGCTGAAACGTTATCTAGGCTTGGACTGAAGTACGCAATTTCTAAAAGGAGCTTTATGCTGTCGAACGCAGTGCGACGTAAATTCTTACGCGCCTCCATCGGTGGAGCAATGGCTCTCGCGCTCACGCTGCCCGCAGGGCTGGTAGCCGCCGATGAGCTGGACGACAAGAAAGCTCAAGTCGAAAAGAACATCGATACCCTCGAGAACGACATGGAATTCTTGGATGCCGACATTCAAGAAACCGACAGGAAATTGCGTGACCAGCAAGCACAGGTTCCTGTAGCCCAGCAGGCATTGGCTGACGCGCAAAGCCGCGTAGCCAATGCACAGGCCACCCTTTCCGATCTCAACAACCGCTTAATCAGCGCGCAAGCGACTCGTGATGAAGTGGCTAAGCAGATCGAGGAAAACGCGGCTAAGCTTTCCGACGCTCAAGATGCGATGGCGCAGATCGCTTCTGAGGCTTATAAGCGCGGCGGCGTTTCTGGCGGGCTGGACATGATCCTCAACATGGATTCGGCGACCAAGATGGCCGATGGCCTGGACATGGCCAACCGCGCCATGGAATCCCAGAATGCCGCATACAATGACCTGGCCCAGGAACAAGCCAGCAATGAAAGCAACAAGCTTCGCCTGGTTGCTGTTGAAAAGGAAATTTCCTCCCTGAAAGCCCAGGCTGAGGAAGCCTTGGCGCAAGAGCAGGCGGCGCGAGATGCTGCGCAGAACGCCAAGAACGAACTGGATGCGCTGGTTGCCAGCACCGAAGAACTCAGTGCTGAACTTGAAGCGCAGAAGCCGCGTATCCAGGCGAAACTGCAATCGCAGCAGAAGGAATACGCCGCGGTCAACCAGCAGATCAAGGAACGCCAGGAGCGCTTGATCAGGGAAGCTGCCGAACGCAAGCGCAAGGCAGAAGAAAAAGCGCGCCGCGAAGCAGAAGCCGAGCGAAAGCGCATCGCTGAGGAAAAGGCGGCCTACGAAGCTGAGCAGGAGCGCAAGGCAGCAGAAGCTCGCGCAGAGAAAAAGGCCTACAAGAAGAAGGCCTATGTAGCACCGAAATCCGAGCCAAAGGCACCGACATATGCCGAGCCAAGCAGCTGGGGTTTGGTTAAGCCCACTACCAGTAACCGATTGACCTCGACCTTCGGGTGGCGCCCGACTCCAGCTGGAACAATCGACTATGGCGGCCGTGGCGGCTATGTCCACGCAGGCATTGACTGGGGATTCGGCGGCCAGTGCGGCTCGCCAATCACGGCTGCTGCCTCCGGTGAAGTGTGGATGGCCGGTTGGGGCGGATCCTCGGGTAACAAGGTCACCGTTTCTCACGGCGTCATCAAGGGCAAGGCCCTGGCCACCAACTATCACCACATGTCCCGCATCGCGGTAAGCGTCGGCCAGCATGTGAAGCAGGGCCAGGTTATAGGCTACGTTGGCACCACCGGCAATTCGACCGGCTGCCATCTGCACTTCGAAACGATCATCAATGGTTCACATGTGAACCCCTTGGGACTTCTCTAGCGCTAGACTTGTAATCTGTGCGCGGGAATCCGCCCGCGACATGCAAGGAGTAACGTGGCTAAGAAGAATCAAGAAGATCGAGTAATCGCGAGCAACCGCAAGGCGCGCCACGATTTCGAAATACTCGACACCTTCGAAGCTGGCATGGTGCTCACGGGTACTGAGGTGAAGTCGCTTCGCGAAGGCAAGGCCTCGCTGGTTGACGGTTTCGGTCAGTTCTACCGTGGCGAGCTGTACATCGAGAACGTCTACATCCCCGAGTACCTCAATGGATCGTGGACCAATCACGCGGCCCGTCGTCGCCGCAAGCTCTTGCTGCACCGCCAGGAACTGCTCAAGATCGAACGCAAAATCAGTGAAGCCGGCCTGACCGTCGTCCCGCTGAGCTTGTACTTCAAATCCGGTCGGGCGAAGCTGGAGATCGGCGTTGCCCGCGGTAAGCGCGAATACGACAAGCGCCAGACCTTGAGGGAAAAGCAGGATAATCGCGAGGCGTTGCGTGCCATGCGCGAACGCAACCGCGGAAACGCATAACGCTAGCTTGTGGCGCATTTCGCATTGGGGGAAACCCGGGCAGTGCGCTATGATTGGTAGACACGCCCTAGGGTGTGGTTGTACCCGGGAGACCGGGACTGACAACAAAATACGGGGATGATCGGTTTCGACGGTGTGAGTCGCGACAGATGAAGCGGGCCGAGGACGCAAAGTTATCTCGTAAACGCCCTTTGCAAACCAATAAGTGCCGAATCAAAGCGCACTGACTTCGCTCTCGCTGCCTAAGCAGCCAGACGGTCCGTTAGCCAGGGGACGCTATCGCCCCTGTTCCTAACGTCATTTAGATAGCCAATGTATCCAGCGGATGTTGCCGCTTCTGGATACACATTTAGGCAACTGTGCCCGGATCAACCACATGTTTGCGTGATGGTTGGGGCAGAGAAAATCCGCAGCAAACTGCGCCCGGAGAAGACCTGGCAACACCACATCGGACGGGAGTTCAATTCTCCCCATCTCCACAATATCCAGCTCCGGAGCCAGGCCCATAGGTCTGGCTCCGGAGCTTTTTGTTTGTTTCGGAGTCCGCAGTCACATCGCGAGCCTGTTCGCGGGATGGAGAATTTACACATAGACTTGAAATGAAAGTCCAAGGCTTTCGAAACGACAGCGTGTGCAGAAACGGAGTGAGATTGAAGTCGATGGGTAAAAACAGTTCCCAGCGGGTATCGCCTTTCCTTTCAGCAAGCTATGCGGCAGTTGCCTTCCTCTTGGAAGTAGGATTGCTTTTCGCCGCGGCACTAGCCGCTATCGCTTTCATCCCATGGCCGACAATTCCAGCAATCCTTGTAGTAGTTGTCCCGCTGCTGATCCTCTGGTCGATTTTCTTCTCGCCGAAAGCCGTCATCAAGTTGAGGCTGCGAACCCGTCTGCTCCTGGTCCATATCATTTACCTCATCGGCGCCTACGTGCTGTGGCTGAGCGTCGACCATTCCTTCTACGATCAATCGCAGATTTGGGCCATCGGAATGCTTGCGTTGACCGGCATCAGCGCCATTCTGGTCATCGCCACCGGCGGATACGTGGTCCCGCACGATCGAACCAAGCAGCCACCGAAGCAAGTTCCGAGCCGGGCACGAGCGGGTGCTCCCAAGGGACGCCGGGCAGCACGCTAGAACTGATGGAATGCCAAGCCGAAAGGCTTGGCATTTTTTCGTTTGCGGCTAGAAGTGCCCAGCGACGTGGTAGCCGAGCAATGCCGCGAGCACCGCTCCAGCGAGGGTCCCCAATGCATTGGCCAGGCTGGCTGCGAGGCGGCCGGCCTGGAGCAGCCGGACAGTTTCGAAACTGGCCGCCGAAAACGTCGTGTAGCCGCCGAGCAGTCCTGAACCTATGGCCGCAAGCCATTGCGCCGACAACAACTGCTGGGCCATCAGCCCGGTCAGCGCACCCAGCGCGAAGGAGCCGGAGAGATTGACCAGGATCGTGCCCCAGGGCAGCGGGGCCGGAAGCCACCGCTTGATCAGGGCATCGACCACGAAACGCAGGCAGGCGCCAAGGCCGCCGCAGAGCGCAACGATAAGAAATAAGCCGGGGGAGAGCACTAGTGAAGCCCTCCCGATTTCCGGGCCATGCGCCTAGCACCGGCGGCGATTCCGCACCAGGTTGCCAATGCACCGAAGAACACCGTGAACAGTGCGTAACCCAGGGCATGGAGCGTTGCGCCGGATGCGAACATCTGCATGCTGCCGGTGGCCAGCGCGCTGTAGGTCGTGAAGCCGCCCAGGAAACCGGTGCCCAGCAGCAGCCGCAGTCGGTGACGCTTGCCCTCGTCGAGGCCGGGATGCGAAAGCGCCTCGAGCAGCAGGCCGAGCAGGAACGCCCCCAGCATGTTGGCTAGGAAAATCGCGATCGGGAAACCGCCGGGATCTGGCAGCAGCAGGCCCAGGCCTTGCCGGCAGGCAGTACCGGCAGCGCCGCCAAGGAATACCAGCAGCAGGAAACGCGGGTTGAGGAAGGAACCCTGCGCGGGGCGCTGGGCCATGGGTGTTGGCGGACGGGTCATGAATTGCGAATCTGTTCTGCGCGGCGTGGCGGGATGAGGAGCACCGGATGGCGCTGTCGATGGGTTAGATGCACCGCTACCGAACCGTTGAGCAGTTCCCCAATAGTGTTGGCCATGGAACGCTCCCGAACCCCGAGCACAATCAGCGCCGCATCATGCTGCAGGGCAAGATGCGACAGCTGCTGACCGGGGCCACCGGCCGCGGCATGCGCCTGCCATTCCAGTCCCGATCCGCCGAGCTGGGCTTCGAGCTGCTGCAGAAGCCGTGCCGGGAAACGCTCAATTGCTTCGTCCCCGGATTCGGGATCCAGCGGTGCGCTGCGGATGGTGCCATCGGGAAGCTCTTCGAGCGGATAGCGGGTGGGATCCACGTGGACGCAAAGCAACCGCGCTCCGAGCGCGCCGGCGAGGTCTGCGGCTGCGTCCAGAACGTGGGGATCGAGGCGATCCGGGATGCCCAGGATGATCGGTCGTGTCTCCAATGGCCCTCCCTTTGGCAGTGGGGCGCACCGTGCAGCGCGTCGCTGCTTTTAATTCTTGCACAGTCGGCAATCAGCTAGGCTTTACGCACCCAGATCAGCGAAGCCTCAATGAAATCCAGCTGATGCGGCAGCTCGATGACCGCCCCGGGAACCAGCCCCTGGGCGGCGGCACGACGCAGGAACTGGGGGTCTTCATCGCTGATCCGGTCGATGACGGCCCGGGCACCGGAGAAGCGGTCAAGCCGGATGGCCCCGGAGACCGGCAGTTCCCCTTCCGCGCTGGGAATCGCGTCGCCATGCGGATCGTGGCGCGGGTGGCCCAGCCGGGCTTCCAGGGCGTTGATGAAGCGGTCGGTGACGGTGTGCTCCAGGGCCTCGGCCTCGTCATGCACCTCGTCCCAGCCGTAGCCCAGCTCATCACGCAGGAAGGTTTCCAGCAGGCGGTGGCGGCGCACCATGCGCAAGGCCTCGCGCCGGCCGGTGCCGCTGAGCGTAATGGCCCCGCGCGGCACGTGATGGACCAGGTGCTTGGCTGCGAGCTTCTGCACCATGGCGGTGGCCGAGGCAGGGGACAAGCCCAGCTGGTCGGCCAGCGCGCCGGTGCCCACTTCGGTGTCTTCCCATTCGGTGAGCAGGTACACCGCCTTGAGGTAGTCCTCTTCGCTGGTGGTCAGCCCGGCCGGCCCGCGTCGTGCGGTTGCCATCGTCCTCGTGCTGCCTAGCTGCGGTTCAGGTAGGGAAGGATCGCCTCGTGCAGCTTGCCGTTGGTGGCCAGGGCGTTGCCGCCATGGCAGCCCTCTTCTCCGGCCACCGAGGTGAAGCGGCCCCCGGCTTCGCGTACCACCGGCACCAGGGCGGCCATGTCGTAGAGCTCCAGTTCGGGTTCGAAGGCCGCATCGACCGCGCCTTCGGCCAGCAGCGCGTAGGACAGGAAATCCCCGTAGCCGCGGGTGCGCCACGCGGTATCCAGCAGTTCCAGGAAGCCCTCGAGCTTGCCGGCCTCCTTCCAGCCGTTCAGCGAGGCGTAGGCCAGCGAGGAGTCAGACAGCTCGCTCACCGAGGAGACCTTGATCTGGCGGGTGGCGGTGGTACCGGCGGTGGCACCCGGTTCGGTGACGTACGCGCCCAGGCCGCTCGCGGCATGCCAGCGGCGGGTCATGGCCGGGGCGGAGATGACTCCCAGCACCGGTTCGCCGTCGATCTCCAGCGCGATCAGCGTGGCCCAGACGGGTACGCGGCGCACGAAGTTTTTGGTGCCGTCGATCGGGTCGATGACCCAGCGCCGGGAGCCGGTTCCGTGCACGCCGAATTCTTCGCCGAGCACCGAATCATCGGGGCGGTGGGCGGCCAGCTCGGCCAGGATCAGCTGCTCGGCGCCGCGGTCGGCGTCGGAGACCGGGGTCATGTCCGGCTTGGATTCGACCACCAGGTCGTTGGCGCCGTAGCGGGCCAGGGTGAAGGCGTCGACCTTCCCGGCCAGAGCCAGGGCGAAGTCGAGATCTTGCTGCAGGGTGTATTCAGCCATGGTGTTGCGGGCGCCTAGAGCGCGCCGAGCTCCTTTTCGTGCGTGGTTTCCTCGGTGGTGACCAGCCGGCGGTAGGAGGCCAACCGGTCAGCGGCCTGGGTGCCTTCGGCATTTTCGGCCCAGGCTTCCAGCGCGCAGCCCGCCTCGCCGGCGGCATGGGTGCAACCGCGCGGGCAGCCGGTGGCGATTTCTGCCAGGTCCTCGAAGGCGGCCAGGATATTGTCCCGGTCTACCAGTCCCAGCCCGAAAGAACGGATGCCGGGGGTGTCGATCAGCCAGGATCCAGGGGTGTCGCCCAAGCGCAGGGCCAGGGCGTTGGACGAGGTATGGCGTCCGCGGCCGGTGACCGCGTTGACGTGCCCGGTGGCGCGGGTCGAACCGGTCAGGGCGTTGACCAGGGTGGACTTGCCTACTCCGGAGTGGCCCAGCACTACCGAGACGCAGCCGGAGAGGATCTCTTCGAGTTCGGCCAGCGCGCCGGCATCCAGCCGGGCGCTGGAACCGTCGGCGCCGCGCGCGTCCACGCCGGAGGCGTCGGCAGTGGTGGTGCGGGAGATGACCACGGGGAACTCCAGTCCCTCGTAGTGCTTGAGGAAGTCGGCCGGATCCTTCACATCCGCCTTGGTCACGCACAGCACCGGCTGGATGCCGGCGTCGAAGGCGGCGACCAGCGCGCGGTCCACGAAGCCGGTGCGCGGCTCGGGATTGGCGGCGGCCACGACGATGACCAGCTTGTCGACATTGGCGACGACCACGCGCTCGGTGGCGTCGGTGTCGTCGGCGCTGCGGCGCAGCAGCGTGGTGCGCTCTTCGATGCGGATCAGCCGGGCCAGGGTATCGGGCTTTCCGGAGGTGTCGCCCACCAGTCCCACCAGGTCCCCGGGCACGATCGCCTGGCGGCGCAGCTCGCGGGCCCGGGCGGCGATGACGATGCGCTCCGTGGCGGTGTCCTCATCCAGGATTGCGGTGTAGCGGCCGCGGTCCACGGTGATGATGCGGCCGATGACCGCCTGTTCGTAGGCCGGGCGGTCCTTGGTGCGCGGACGGCTGCCCTTCTTGTTGGGGCGGACGCGGACCGAGGATTCGTCGTAGTCGGAGTAGCGCATTAGCCCTGGCCCTTTGCGGTAGCCGCCATGCGGGACCATAGCTGCGGGAAATCCGGCATGGTCTTGGCGGTGGTGGCGATGTTTTCCACGCGCACCCCGTCGATGGCCAGGCCCAGCAGGGCACCGGCGGTCGCCATGCGATGGTCCTCGTAGGAATCGATATCCGCTGCCTGCAGGGCTCCGGGAACGATTTCCAGCGCGTCCGCGGTGGCGGTGATTCTGGCGCCCACCTTGGACAATTCGGTTTCCAGCGCGGCCAGCCGATCGGTTTCATGGCCGCGCAGGTGCCCGATGCCGGTCAGCTTGCTCGGCGAATCGGCCAGCACGCACAGTGCTGCCAGGGTAGGGGCCAGCTCGGAGGCATCGGCGTAGTCGATGCCGCGGATGACTCCGGTTCCGCGCACGGTGAGCACGCCGTCGCCGCCGTGGCTGACTTCCGCTCCCATCGCGGCCAGTATTTCTACCCACTTGCCGCCGACCTGGGTGGTCCTGGCAGGCCAGAAGGGCACGCGCACCGTGCCATGGCTCGCCAGCGCGGCGGCCAGGAACGGTCCGGCGTTGGACAGGTCCGGTTCCACGGTGACGGTGAAGCCCGCCAACTGGCCCGGGGCGATGCTCCAGCGGCGCGCGTCGGCATCGACGCTTACCTCTACGCCCAAATCGCGCAGGGTCTGGACGGTCATCGCGATGTGGTCCGGGGAAGCGATAGGCCCCGGCGCGGCGCGCAGCTTCAGCCCGCCGGGCAGTGCCTGGCCAACCAGCAGCAGCGCGGAGATGAACTGGGAGCTGCCCGACGCGTCGATGACCACTTCGGCATCCTGCTTCAGCTCGCTGGCATCAATGGTGAAGGGCAGCATGCCGGTGCTCCCGGCGTAGTCGATGCGGGCGCCCAAGGCTGCCAGCGCGTCCAGTACCGGGGCCATGGGCCGCACGCGGGCCGCGGCGTCGCCGTCGAAGGCCACCTTGGCGCCGGCGACGGCAGCCAATGGGGGAACGAAGCGCATCACCGTGCCCGCCAAGCCGCAGTCGATCGCCAGCGGTCCGGCGGCCAGCTGGCCCGGGGTGATGTCCACGGTGGTGGAGCCGTCGGCCTGCTCGGTGCGCTTGATCCCGACCCCGAATCCGGCCAGGGCGCTGAGCATCAGCTCGGTGTCGCGGCTGATCAGCGTGTTGTGGATCGTGGATGGCGAGGAGGCCAGGGCCGCAAGGATCAGATACCGGTTGGTCAGCGACTTCGAAGCTGGCACCGGGACGGTTGCATCCAGTCCGGCGGCGGCATAGGGCGCTGCCCACCAGTTCTTTTCTGCGTCGTGCAGCTGATCGAGGGGGCTCCCGGGGGCGCTTGCAGTGCTGATTGGTAGATCCTTAGGCTCGAGGCTTCAATTCGGGGCCGCTGGCAGTACCGCAAGTACTGTGCGCCCACTGCCTAATTCTAGCCGAGATCGGTGCGGGAATAAGGCTTTAGCTCCGCTGGTTATACCTACTGTGACGATACGACAGGACACTTCAAACGCCGGCGGCACCGCTTGCGCCGTCGCCGAGCAACCGCGGCCGGCCCGGGCCCGCGCTGGCACGCGCATAAAGCCGTTCGAACGCGTAGACTCGGCAGTGATGAACAACAAGAGTGTGGACGAGAATTTGCCCGATGTGGCCTCCGAGTCCGAGCAGCAGCGCCGCGAACGCTTCGAGCGTGACGCGATGCAGTACGTGGACCAGCTCTATTCGGCTGCCCTGCGCATGGCGCGCAACCCGTCGGATGCCGAGGATTTGGTGCAGGAGGCCTACACCAAGGCCTATTCCGCCTTCCACCAGTACAAGCCGGGCACCAACCTGAAGGCCTGGCTGTACCGCATCCTGACCAACACATACATCAATTTGTACCGCAAGCGCCAACGCGAGCCGCTGCGCACTTCCACCGATACGGTCGAGGATTGGCAGATGGCCCAGGCGATGGAGCATTCGCCGACCGGCTTGCGCTCAGCCGAGGCCGAGGCGTTGGACCATCTTCCGGATTCGGATGTGAAAGCCGCGCTGCAGTCGATCGGCGAGGATTTCCGCATGGCCGTCTACTTCGTGGATGTCGAGGGCTTCAGCTACAAGGAAGCCAGCGAGATCCTGGGCGTGCCGATCGGCACCGTGATGTCCCGGTTGCATCGCGGACGGAAGAACTTGAGGGAACTGCTGGCCGATTACGCAGCAGATCGTGGGATCGCCACCGGCACCCAGAGCAAGAGTGCCGCCAAGGCTGACCGAGGAGCGAAATAAGATGGATTGCAATTCAATGGGTGATTGCGCCGATGACCGCATCGTCCGCATCTACGAGTACCTCGACGGAGCGCTGACGCTCGATGACCTCAAGGAGGTCAAGTCCCATCTGGATGGCTGCCCGGAATGCACCGAGCAGTACGATCTGGAGTGCATCATCCGCTCGGTGGTGCGCCGCAGCTGCCAGGAGCATGCCCCGCAGACCTTGAAGGCCAGCATCATCGCGCGGATCTCGCAGATCCGCGTGGAATCAGGCCACTAGCACGGCAAAGAGAAACCCCGTATCTTCCGAGTTAATCTCGAAGGGTACGGGGTTCTTTTTTGTTCGCTTCGCTTAGCTGTTTGGGCGCTTGCCGTGGTTGGCACCGCCACGCTTGCGATCGCGACGCTTACGAGCGCGCTTCGACATGGTGACTCCTTAGAGGGAACAATATTGCTTCCCGAAAATTCGGGCCGGCTCATAGTCTTTCACACTTCCGGCCCATTTTCCTAACGGACCGGCGGTCCCTAGCCCTCGCCTGGCTCAGGCAACTCCAGCCAGGAATACCAGCCGCGGTGCAGCACCAGCCAGGCCATCAGCCCGTAGCCTGCCTGGCCGGGCACCCCGCCGGAAGCGTTCAGATCGGCACGCCACTGGGCATGGGAACGCAGGGGCGTGAAAGTATCGACGTAGTGGTGGTTGCGGCGCAGCGCCACATCCGAGTAGACGCGGTTCAGTTCTGCCACGCGCTGGTTGCGCGCATCATCCAGGCCCGGGGCCGGGCCGACCAGCAAGGCCTTGATGTTCATCTGCGAAGCCGAATCCAGGATGTTGGCCAGATTCAGCCGGCTGCGCGCGGTGGTGACATGCAGATCGACGTCGCGGTCCGAGAGCGCGATGACCAGGCGGTTTTCGTATTGGTCGCTGAATCGGCGGGAAGCTTCCCCCAGCCAGCGTTCGGCCAGCGCTTCGGATCCCTCGGCCGGGGAAGCCAGGACGAAGGACTGCAGGCGCAGTGCCGGATCCTGGGTGCGGGCCATGACGCGGCCGAACCAGCCCAGGCCCCGCGGGTCGCCATGTCCGGCCAGTAGCTCATCTCCGATTGCGGTAATTCGGATTGTGCGTAACTCCAACTGGGCGACCTTTCGTTGGCTCAAAAATGATGAATCGCTCCCCACCTTAGCAGTCGGAACGCTGGCATCGGGGGAGGCGGTCATTGGTTAAACCCCACAATTCCCTGCGAAAAACCAGCGCCGGGGTTAAAGCGCTGTTGCCGGCGAACCTCCGAGGTGGAACCCCCGGATAGTTCGCCGGCAACAGTTGGCCAGCAGCGTTCAAGCGATGCGGTCTAGCGGGCGAAAGCCTGCTGGATCAGCACTGCGTTTTCTGCGTCGTGGCGCTTTGCATTGCCAGCGGAGGTCGCAGCCGATGCCGGGCGGGAGATCAAGGTGATCTTCTGCTGCAGTGCCGGTGCAACGTACAAGCCGAAGAACGGCCATGGACCCTGGTTCGCAGGCTCGTCCTGGACCCAAGCCACCTCGGCGTTCGGGTACTTGGCCAGTTCGGCAGCGATCTGCTCGGCCGGAGCCGGGTAGAGCTGCTCGACGCGTACCAGTGCGGTCTTGGTGTCGTTCGTCTTCGTGCGAGCGGCCAGCAGATCGTAGTAGACGCGGCCCGAGCACAGCAGCACCTTGTCCACGGCGTTCGCATCGGTGATCGACGCATCGCCGATGACCTCGCGGAAG
The DNA here is from genome assembly GCF_044769125.1 of Glutamicibacter sp. NPDC090743. NCBI lineage: Bacteria > Bacillati > Actinomycetota > Actinomycetes > Micrococcales > Micrococcaceae > Glutamicibacter > Glutamicibacter sp. NPDC090743. The sequence continues at coordinate 82,910 of NZ_JBIVXE010000007.1, forward strand.
CCTCCGGTGGTGAAGTCCTCTACCGAGCTGGCCGCGGCCTTCAGGCGAAGCAGCTGCTTCGGGGTGAAGACGATCAGCGGCTTGCGCGGACGGGCGTAGGCCTGGCGGCGCAGCAGGTGGAAGTGGTTTGCACCGGTGGAAGGCTGGGCAACGACCATGTTGTTTTCGGCGCACAGCTGCAAGAAGCGCTCGATGCGGGCCGAGGAGTGGTCCGGGCCCTGGCCTTCGTAGCCGTGCGGCAGCAGCATGACCAGCGAGGAGGACTGCGACCACTTCTGCTCTGCGGAGGAGATGAACTCGTCGATCACGGTCTGCGCGCCATTGACGAAGTCGCCGAACTGCGCTTCCCACATGACCAGTGCATCCGGGCGTTCTACCGAGTAGCCGTACTCGAAGCCGAGCGCGGCGTATTCGGAGAGCAGGGAGTCGTAGATCCACAGCGGTGCCTGGTCTTCGGCCAGGTGGTGCAGAGGGTACCACTCGGTGTCGTTCTCGCGGTCGTGGAAGACTGCGTGGCGCTGCACGAAGGTGCCGCGGCGCGAGTCCTGGCCTGCCAGGCGGACCGGCACGCCTTCCATGGTCAAGGTGCCCAGGGCTGCCAGTTCTGCGAAGCCCCAGTCGATGCCGCCTTCGCGGGACATCTTCTCGCGGCGCTCGAGCAGCGACTTCAGCTTGGTGTGCATGGTGAAGCCGGCCGGGATATCCAGGTGGGCGGCACCAATCTTCGCCAGCGTCTGGGCGGTGATGGCCGAGCCGCGTGCGCCGTCGACGGTGTTCTCGTCGGCAGCCTGGGCGAATGGCTTCTCCAGGTCGTTGATGGTCGAGCCCGGGGTGATGATCGGGATCGGCGAAGTCTGGGCCGCATGCGTCTCGGCGAAGATGCGCTCCAGGTTCTCCTTGTACTCGGCCAGCACGTTCTCGGCTTCTTCCTGCGTGATGTCGCCGCGGCCCACCAGGGCCTCGGTGTACAGCTTGCGGGTCGAGCGCTTGGCTTCGATCAGGTTGTACATGATCGGCTGGGTCATCGAAGGGTCATCGCCCTCGTTGTGGCCGCGGCGGCGGTAGCACACCAGGTCGATGACGACGTCCTTGCCGAACTTCTGGCGGTACTCGAAGGCCAGCTGGCCCACGTGCACCACTGCCTCCGGGTCATCCCCGTTGACGTGGAAGATCGGAGCCTGCACGGTGCGTGCAACGTCGGTTGCGTACACCGAGGAGCGCGAGGAGCTCGGCGCGGTGGTGAAGCCGATCTGGTTGTTCACGATCACGTGCACGGTGCCGCCGGTCTTGTAGCCCGGCAGCTGGCTCATGGCCAGTACCTCGGAGACAACGCCCTGGCCTGCGAATGCGGCATCGCCGTGAACCAGGATCGGCAGTACGGTGTTCTTCGAGTTCAGGCGGTCCAGCTTGGCGCGGGTGATGCCCTCGAGCACTGGATCGACTGCTTCCAGGTGCGATGGGTTGGCAGCCAGGTAGATCTTGGTCTGGTTGCCGGCATCCGAGGTGTACGAACCCTCGGTGCCCAGGTGGTACTTCACATCGCCCGAACCCTGGACCGAGCCCGGGGTTGCGGTGCCTTCGAATTCGCGGAAGACCTGTGCGTAGGTCTTGCCGGCGATGTTGGTCAGCACGTTCAGGCGGCCGCGGTGGGCCATGCCGATCGCGACCTCGTCCAGCTGCTCGTCGGCTGCGTCGGAGATGATCGCATCCAGCAGTGGAATCAGCGATTCGCCGCCTTCCAGCGAGAAGCGCTTCTGGCCGACGAACTTGGTCTGCAGGAAGGTCTCGAAAGCCTCGGCGGAGTTCAGCTTCGACAGGATGCGCAGCTGCTCTTCGCGGCTTGGCTTGGCGTAGCCGGATTCCAGCTTGGCCTGGAACCATTCGCGCTCTTCGGGGTTCTGCAGGTGCATGTACTCGGTGCCGATGGTGCGGCAGTAGGCATCGCGCAGCACGCCGAGGATGTCGCGCAGCAGGCCGCGGTCCTTGCCGCCCAGGCCGCCGGCCAGCCATTCGCGGTCCAGATCCCACAGGGTCAGGCCGTAGGAATTGATGTCCAGGTCCGGGTGCTTGCGCTGGACGTATTCCAGCGGGTTGGTATCGGCCATCAGGTGGCCGCGCACGCGGTAGGAGTTGATCAGGTGCTGGATGCGGGCAACCTTGTTGACCTGCAGGTCGATGTCGACCTGGTTGTCAACGGCCCAGCGAACCGGCTCGTAAGGGATGCGCAGCTGCTCGAAGATCTCGTCGTAGAAACCCTGCTCGCCCAGCAGCAGCGACTCGACCAGCTTCAGGAATTCGCCCGAACCTGCACCCTGGATGACGCGGTGGTCGTAAGTGGAGGTCAGGGTGATGTGCTTGCCGATACCCAGGGCGGCCACGGTCTTCTCCGAGGAGCCGCGGTACTCTGCCGGGTATTCCAGTGCGCCAACGCCGATGATCGCGGCCTGGCCCTTGGACAGGCGTGGAACCGAGTGAACGGTGCCGATGCCGCCTGGGTTGGTCAGCGAAACGGTGGTGCCTGCGTAGTCGTCAGCGGTCAGCTTGTTGCCGCGAGCGCGCTTGATCAGGTCTTCGTAGGTGGCCCAGAACTCGTTGAAGCTCAGGGTCTCGGCAGCCTTGATGTTCGGCACGGCCAGCATGCGGGTGCCATCCGGCTTCGGCATGTCGATCGCGATGCCGAAGTTCACGTGGGCTGGCTGGATCGCAGTTGGCTTCTTGTCGATCACGTCGTAGGTGACGTTCATCGACGGGATCTGCTTCAGCGCACGGATCACGGCGAAGCCGATCAGGTGGGTGAAGGAGATCTTGCCGCCGCGAGCACGCTTGAGATGGTTGTTGATGACAATGCGGTTGTCGATCATCACCTTGGCCGGTACGGCACGCACGGTGGTGGCGGTAGGCACGGTGAGGGAGGCATCCATGTTGGTTGCGATGGCCTTCATTGGTCCACGCAGCGGGGTGCGCTTTTCCTCACCGAAAAGTTCGGTGGACGGCGTAGCCTTCGGAGCCTGTGCCGGGATCGGCGCAGTCTTCAGTGCTGGCTCGGCCTTCTTGGCTTCAGCGGCCGGAGCTGGTGCTGCCTTGGCAGCCGGTGCTGGTTCGGAGGCACGGGCCTGGGCTGCGGCGCGTGGCGCACCCTGCCCGTTGGCTGCAGACGCTGCGGCAGGTGCTGCCGCTGCTGGCGCCGGCTGCGCTGCCGGTGCTGCTGGTGCCTTCTTTTCGGCGGCGAGAGATTCGAAAATATCCCACCATTTCTTATCTACCGAGTTCTTGTCGACGAGATACTGTTCGAACAGCTCGTCTACTAGCCACTCGTTTCCACCAAACTCTTCAGTAAGTCGGTGGTGTGCTTGCTCTGGCACGTGCAACGCCTCTTCCCTGATTTCTACGTTGTTCTAGCTTGAGCCGGTGGTCTTTCGAGGACGTGATACGACCACTGCGGCCCACAAGATTTCTAGACCTGCGCACCAGTCTAGTGACTTTTCCGCCCACTTGGCCACGGCACGTATGTAATGTCACGAAAGTGTTGCGCCTAACATGCCGTTCAGCGTATCCAAAGCACCGCTGGGCGAGCATGTGTCGAAGTGGTGCGCAATGGCCCTTCGTTCGATAGACTAATTCGCACTATGGAATCCCACTCTCCAAGCCGGTGTGCCGCCCAAGGGCGCAGTGCCGGCCACAACAGTCCATGTTCAGGAAGTTCCGCCTCCCTTTTGGAGCCTTCTAGTTGCCGCCCTGTCGGCACTGGAACTGAACTTCGCACGCCAGTGAATAGGCGGCGGTAAACGCCTATGGAATGGCTCTCAATACTTTTCGGCCTGCTGCTGATTCTCGGCACCGGCTTCTTCGTGGCCGTGGAATTCTCCTTGGTCGCCCTGGATAAAAGCACCGTGCAGCGTGCCGTAAATGACGGCGAGCGTGGCGCCAAGCCGCTGCTGCAGTGCCTCACCTCCCTCTCTACCCAGCTGTCCAGCTGCCAGCTGGGCATTACGCTGACCACGCTGCTGACCGGCTACGTGCTTGAACCCGCAATGAGCGCGCTGCTCGAGCCGTTGATGGAACAATTCGGCATTCCGGCCGCAAGTTCGCTGGCCATTGCCGTGGTGATCTCGATGGTCGTTGCCACTTTGCTTTCGATGCTGATCGGCGAACTGGTCCCGAAGAACATGGCAATTGCCCAGGCGATGAAGGTTGGCAAGCTGCTGGCCCGCCCGCAGCTGGTTTTCACCGCCATCTTCAAGCCGGCCATCATCGTGCTCAACGGCTTCTCGAATGCGGTACTGCGCAAGTTCTTCGGACTCGAAGCCAAGGAAGAAATCTCCGCGGCCCGCTCCTCGCAGGAACTGGCATCGCTGGTCCGCCGTTCGGCTCAGCTGGGCACCTTGGATGTGCAGACCGCTCGCTTCGTGGAATCCACCATTGAATTCTCCGAGCGCACCGCCGCCGACGTGATGACCCCGCGAACCTCGATGTCCACCATTGATTCCGAGGCGGCCCTTTCCGAGCTGATCGAGGTCAGCGCGGACACCGGCTTCTCGCGTTTCCCGGTCACCACCGGATCCACCGATGAAATCCAGGGTATCTGCCACGTCAAGGCAATTGTCTCGGTGCCCCGTGAACGCCGCGCAGCGCTGCAGGTAGGCGAGTTCGCCCGCGACGCGCTGTACGTTCCGGAAACCATTCACCTGGATGTGCTGCTTGAGCAGTTGCGCGCCGCCGAATTCCAGGTCGCGATCGTGATGGACGAATACGGTGGAACCGCTGGACTGGTGACCCTTGAAGACCTGGTCGAAGAAATCGTCGGCGAAGTTTCCGATGAGCACGACGAGGACGAGGAGGAAGCCGTCACCCAGCCCGACGGCAACTGGCTGTTCCCGGGCATGTACCGCCCGGACCAGATCAACGAGAACTTCGATACGGACGTCATCCCGGAAGAGTCGACCTATGAAACCATCGGCGGCTTCATGCTCGCCGAATTGGGCCGCTTGGCTGAACTCAATGACCGCGTCGCCACCGAGCATGGCACCTTCACGGTGACCGAGCTCGATGGCCGCCGCATCTCGCAGGTTCGTTTCGAACCAGCAGTGCAGGAGGATGGCAATGAATGACTTCATAGGCCTGGTCTGGCTGATTGTCCTGCTGGCTGGCAATGCCTTCTTCGTTGCCGGCGAATTCGCGGTGATGAGTGCGCGTCGTTCGCAGATTGAACCCTTGGCCGACGAGGGCAATAAGCGGGCAAAGATCGCGCTGTACGCCATGGAGCATGTTTCGATCATGCTCGCGGTGTGCCAGTTGGGCATTACCGTTTGCTCGCTGCTGATCCTGAATATTTCGGAGCCGGCGATCCACCACCTGCTGGCCGAACCGCTGACCATGATCGGCATGGCCGAATCAGCTGCGGACACCGTAGCGTTCCTGATTGCCTTGATCGTGGTGACCTTCCTGCACGTGACCTTCGGCGAAATGGTGCCGAAGAACATTTCGGTTTCCGTTGCGGACAAGGCCGTGCTGCTGCTGGCCATGCCACTGGTCGGCCTGTCCAAGGTGCTCAAGCCGATTACGGCGTCGCTCAATGGCGTGGCGAACCTGGTGCTGCACGCCTTCGGTATCGAACCGAAGGATGAGGTGGCCAGCTCGTATACCGCCGCTGAAGTCCGATCGATCATCGATGCTTCATCCGAGGAAGGCGCACTGGATGAGGACGATGCCGCACGCTTGACCAAAGCGCTGGAATTCTCCTCGGTTACCGCGCGCAGCTGTATGGTTCCGCTGGATGACCTGTTCACCTTGGAATACGGGCAGACCACCGCGCGCGCTTTCGAGAAGAAGGTCGGCAAGACCGGATTCTCGCGCATGGTGATCACCAAAAACGAGGTTCCGGTGGGCTACTGGCACGTGAAGGACGTGATGCTCATCGATGATGCCCACTCCACGCAGCCACTGCTTGATTTGCCATTGCACCCGCTGGGCCGGTTGGAGCAGGACACCGAAATCGAGGCCGCCCTGGAAGCGATGCGGCAGGAAGGCAACCACCTTTCGGCGGTTGTCGACGAGTCGGGGGCAACGCTCGGCGTGCTCTTCCTGGAGGACGTGATCGAGGTGCTGGTCGGTGAAATCACCGATACCACGCGAAAACGCGTCAACCCGCCTCGCAGCGAAAAACGGGCAAATTAGCTCAAGCTCACCCCAGAGTGCATATTGCGAATGACTCGCAACTGATACGATTGACTGCGGCACCCATTGCGGGTGCCGCAGTTTTTCGTTGCCGGCCCATCCTCAGCCAGCGCAATCCAGAAAGCAGTCAATGACAGAGACCCCCATCGTCAGGTTTGAAGACGCGCGCCTTGCCTATGGCTCCCGCGTGCTCTGGGATGAACTCAACCTATCCATAGCGGCGGGGGAGTTCCTTGCAGTTCTAGGGCCCAACGGCTCGGGCAAGACCAGCTTCATCAACACGATGCTCGGCACCACCGCGCTCAATCGAGGCAGGGTCTCGATCGCCGGGGAGGCCGTGCGCCGGGGGTCGGCTGCCGTGGGGTTGATCCCGCAGCAGCGCCCCTTCGGGGACAACGTTCCCCTGCGCGCTCGCGACCTGGTCGCACTGGGACTGGATGGAACCCGGCCCGGGATTCGCGTGGCCCGCAGGGCCGTGCGCAACAAGGTCGACGAACTGCTGGAACTGGTCGGCGCTACCGCCTACGCCAACCGTGCGGTGTCCGACCTTTCCGGAGGCGAGCAGCAGCGCCTGCGCGCAGCGCAGGCTTTGGCCAGTGATCCCCGGGTACTGCTATGCGACGAGCCGCTGCTCTCCCTGGACCTCAATCACCAGCAGGCGATCAGCGAAGTGATACACCGCCAGGCCGCAGAGCGCGGCAGCGCGGTAGTCTTCGTGACGCACGAGATCAACCCGATCCTGCCCTATGTCGACCGCGTCCTGTACCTGGCCGAAGGCCGCTTCCATCTGGGCAGCGTGGATGAAGTCATGCAGTCTGCGGTGCTCACCGAACTTTACGGTGCTCCGGTCGAGGTGCTGCGGGTCAATGGCCGCATCGTGGTGGTCTCGGGCGACGGCAATCGGGCATTGCCAGCCGATGGGCACGACCACGTTGAAGAAATCGATCTAGAGACCGGAAAGTAGGAGCAGGACATGGACTTTTCGGATCTCATCGAGAAGGCGTTCAACTTCCAGGATTACGGACTGCTGCTTCCGCTGGTGACCAATTCCCTGATTGCCGGTGCAGTTCTGGGCGTGGTTGGCGGTCTGATCGGCATCTTCATCATGATGCGGGACATGGCTTTCGCCGTGCACGGCATCGCTGAGCTGTCCTTTGCGGGGGCGGCCTTCGCCTTGCTCATCGGAGCCGACGTGGTGACTGGCTCGGTGTTCGGGTCCATGATCGCGGCGCTGATCCTTGGCATTCTCGGAACCCGGGCGAGGGACCGGAATTCCATCACCGGCGTGCTGATGCCTTTCGGCCTTGGCCTGGGCATCTTGTTCCTTTCGCTGTATGAGGGGCGAAGCGCCAATAAGTTTGGCCTGCTGACCGGCCAGATCGTGGCCGTGGATGACGTGCAATTGACAGGAATGCTGGTCCTTTCGGCGGTGGTAGTGATCGCGCTGCTGGTTATTTGGCGTCCGCTGACCTTCGCTTCGGTGGACCCGGTGGTTGCCAATGCCCGGGGCGTGCGCACGGCTGGCCTGTCCATCGTCTTCATGATGATCCTGGCGCTGGCTGTAGCGGTGACGATTCAAGTGGTCGGTGCCTTGCTGGTGCTGGCGCTGCTGATCACGCCCGCCGCAGCCGCCATGCGTGTGAGCTCCAATCCGGTCATCACCGTCGTGCTCTCCATCGTGTTCGCGGAACTGGCTGTCGTGGGCGGCATCCTTCTTGCGTTGGCTGGTTCCTTGCCGATCAGTCCGTATGTGACCACGATTTCGTTCGTGATCTATGTGGTCTGCCGCGGAATCGAAGCGGTGCGTTCCCCTCGCCGCCACCAAGTCTAGGAGCTGCATTCGGCCAGCGCGCCCCCGCTGGTTCCGGGCTCGGTTGACTAGCCGGCAGCCGAACCTCCAAGCTGGAGCATGAGCAAAATTCCAGCCAGTGAAATCTGGCCATTGGTGCATGCCGAACGCCTGGCCCTGATCGATGATCTGGGAACTTTGGATCCGGATCAGTGGGAAGTTCCCTCCCTGTGCGATGGGTGGAGCGTCCATGACGTGGCTGCTCATTTGGCAGATAACGCGCGTGCGACTTTCTTCCGCCTGCTTGCCGGGATGGCCAAGGCCGGATTCAGCTTGGACCGCCAGAACGACAATGGCGTGGCCGCCGAGAAGGCCGCAACTCCCGATGGGACATTGCGCAGGCTCGTTGAGGTCGCGGCTTTGCGGGCCACTCCACCGGTTCCGATTGCCAGCCGGTTGGTGGAGGAAATCGCCCATGGGGAAGACATCCGTCGTGCCGTGGGCCTGAAACGGGCCTATCCTGCAGAATCCCTGGAGCCAGCAATCAAATACCAGGCAGCCACGCCGCAAGGTGTTGGGGGTGCCAAGGAATTAGCGAGCAGGGTCCAGCTGTGCAGCGACGACGAAGGCTTCCGGCTGGGCATCGGCCCGCAGATTGCAGGACCGCGCCTGGAACTGCTGATGCTGGTTTCAGGCCGAAGCAAGCACGCTGTGGGCCTGACGGGTCCGGGGCTGGCCCTCGTGCGGTAAATTGCAGAAAGGTGAGGGGCCGCGCGGCATGGGCGCGGCAGAACGCGCGCCGTTGCCTAGGTTTCAGTAGTTCCTGGTCCGTCGGGCCTGGTGAGCCGTTCCTTGAAATCAGCGAACCATTTCGAGTCGCGCATTAGTTGCGGGAATGGCTTGTGCGTGAATCCAGTTGCCGGTGGCGCAGTGGATCGATAGGACATTGCCGACCCCGGACAGATCATCATCGAGTGCCGATCGCGGAAAGCGGTGTACTCGTACCAGCCGTCGGCCTGCTTTGCCTTGTTGCAGGTCGCGCAACGGCCCGAAGCATTGGCCACGGTCGTCTTGCCGCCACGTGCATACTGGAGCACGTGGTCTGTTTCTTCGACCAGCCCGTCGCAGAAGGGCGTTCGGCAATGCCGATCGCGAATCCCGATGAACCTCTTGAGCTTATCCGGGAAGATCCGGGCTTTGGAATCCATCGCGATTAGTTCCTGGTCCCCGGGAGCGGTGTAGAGACGAGTTATCTCCGTCATCACTTCGATCCGCTCAATATTCTCGGGGGCGAGTTCGGCTTCCATTTCCGCGAAGGTCAGCTCGTTGGGAATCTGGTGGCCGCCAATGAGTTCCCGCGCAGTCTGCGCGGGGATGAAGCCGTAGCCTTCCAAGTAGGCCGGTTCGCGATCACCCATGAACAGCGCTCTATCGGTCATGACCAGTCCGAGCTGGACGTTGATCTTCTGCTCATTGTTTTCATCGAAGAACATGTAGCGGGCCAGCAGATCGGCCTGGATCTGGGTGCGGGTGCGGGCATCGCCCTTGCGCTTGATCCTGCATGACTGGTTTCGCAGCGTCATCTGCAATCCGGTTCCGCCAACGATAGGCAGACGGGCCTGGAGGAAGACGCACCCTGCTTCCCGATCGGTGCGGAAGCGAACGTAGCGTTGCTGGTTGGCTTCCTTCAGCTTCTTGTCTTCCCGGTCCGATGCGTACTTGATCGTGAAGCTGGTGACCGTTTCCTTGATGCGCTTGGGGCCCATGGATTCGAACATGTCTGGATTCTGCCCGTAGATCGCATCGAACTCGGTGCGGCGCAATGGCCGGACTTCCTGCAGCGGGGTGAGCATTGCGTTGATCTGCGCTTCGGTGAATTCACCACGGGAGAATGCGGCAGCGATATTCGGGGTGTCCTCGAAGAGGACGCGGCAATTGGCCAGGTAGTTCCTGGAACCGCGTTGAGTCTGCTTGCGGGCGATGGCAACGCGGCTGGCCGCTCCGCGGACCTGGTCATCAATGTTGGTCCCGCGCTCTTCATTCTCGCGCAGGACTTCCTTCTCCAACTGGTGAGCCAGGCCGGCTTGCTGATAGCGCAAGGATGAGACCAGTCCTTCGACGGATTCGATAGCCCGGGCGCACGCGGCCTTGCCGCCGTGGTCATGGAACCATGACAGGTCGTTCTGCAGCTGGATCAGGTGGGATTCGAAATCCGGCTGATCTGCTGGGCGGGCTAGGCTGTTTCCGTGCGCCTTTGCTTGGAACATAGTACTAGTATACGCCCATTGTTCGAATATGTCTTCGAATAATTCAGCTGGGGATTACCGATCTCTTGGGGCGCCGAACAGTCCGCTGGACCCAGGTCCAGGTAGCGGAAAGGGCTACGAGGCAGCGGGGGCGCCAGCCTTGGCTTTGGCACGGCAGTCGGCGCAGAGGCCGTAGATTTCCACGGTGTGCTCGGGATCGGAGAAGTCGTGCTCCGCGGCAACCCGAGCGGCCCAGCGCTCGACGGAAGGGGCTAGTACCTCGACGGTCTTGGAGCAAACGCGGCAGACCAGATGATGGTGGTGGACCTCGGTGACGCACTGGCGGAAGCGGGCTTCGCCGTCTCCGCTGCGCAGCACATCGACCAGGCCATCGTCGGCCATGGACTGCAGCAGGCGGTACACGGTGGCCAGCGAAACCTTCTTCTCCGAATCCTGCAGCCAGCGATGCAGCTGCTGGGCGGTGGCGAAATCATCGACCTCGCCCAGTGCCTCGGTGACGGCCAGGCGCTGCTTGGTGACCCGGGTTTCTGGCTGGGACATCGACGTGCACCATTCCTTGAGTTTGTTGCGGACCGGCGATGAGCCAGCGAACTGGGCCAATCACCTGCGGTTTCCCTCAATTTTAGCCAACTTTGCGTTGCAATGCGTGTCTGGCTCTGGCATGGGCGGGGCGCTGAGCCTACGCTAAGGATATGCGCATCAAACTTAGGGGCCATTCCTGCTTGGAAGCGAGCACGATCGACGGCAAGGTCTTGCTGGATCCGGGCGGATTTTCGCAGCTTGACGACGCGTTCGACGGCATCAATGCCGTGCTGGTCACCCATGAGCATGCTGACCATGCCGACCAGCCGGCCATTGCCGCCGCGCTGGAGGCGAATTCCATCCTGGAGCTCTACGCGCCGGCCGCGCTGGCGCAGGCGATGCGCGACCAGCTGCCGCCAGCGGCCCAATCCCAGGTGGTGACGGTGCGAGCCGGGGCCGACTTCATCGTCGGCGGCATTCGGGTACGGACTTTCGGAGGCACCCACGCCACCATCCACCATTCCATTGCAGTGGTTGCCAACGTGGGCTACCTCCTGGGGGACCGCGCGGTAGGCCAGCTGGAGGTCTTCCACCCGGGCGACAGCTACCAGGTGCCGGTGGGGGCGCAGCCGGATGTGCTGCTGCTGCCGGTGATGGCCCCGTGGGGCAAGATGGCCGAGGCTGCCGACTTCGCGGTGGCCGTGGATGCTAGGTGCTGGATGCCGATCCACGACGGGCTGCTCAACGCCAACGGACTTGGGCTTTTCGATCGCCAGCTCGGCGCGATCGCCCAGCGGGCAGGATGCAGCTATGTGCGCTTGGAACCTGGAATCGAACATCATCTCGACGAGTTGCTGGGAGGCACCAACGAATGAACCCCTTGATAAGCGCCGCGCAGCTTCGCGAAATCCTGGACGCCGGGGGCCAGCCGGTGCTGCTCGATGTGCGGTGGGTCCTGGGCCGCGACGACGGGGCGCAGAGCTACGCTGCCGGGCATATCCCCGGCGCGGTGTTCGCTGACCTGGAAAAAGAGCTTTCCGGTGCGCCGGGCGAGCATACCGGCCGCCACCCGCTGCCTTTGCCGGCGGACTTCGAGCAGGCCGCGCGCGGCTGGGGCATCAATGCCCAGAGCCACGTGGTGGCGTACGACAACTCCGGAGCCCTCGCCGCGGCCCGGGCCTGGTGGCTGCTGCGCCATGCCGGATTCGACCGCGTGCAGGTGCTCGACGGCGGGCTCGGGGCCTGGACGGACGCCGGCGGAGAGCTGGCGCTGGGCTACGAGCAGGCCGCCAAGGGCAGCGTTTCGCTGTCGTGGGGCCGGATGCCGGTGGTGGAGTACGAGGAGCTGGACACCTTGCCCGGCACGCTGATCGACTCGCGGGCCACCGCGCGCTACCTGGGCATCGAGGAGCCCATCGACCCGGTGGCCGGGCATATTCCCGGTGCGCTGAACCGTCCCACCACCGACAACCTCGACGCGCAGATGCGTTTCCGGGCGCCGGAGGTGCTGCATTCCAGCTTCGTGACGCTGGGTGCCCACAGGCCGGGATCGGCCGCCTACTGCGGTTCGGGGATCACCGCGACGCACCAGGTATTGGCCGCGGCAAGTGCCGGGATCCCACTGGGGCTTTTCCCCGGCAGCTGGTCCGAATACTGCTCCTACCCGGATGCGCCGGTCGCCACGAGCGACGAGAAGCACCGCCACTAGAATTCAGCCATCGAGCAAGAAAGGCAGCAATGAGTACGCTGTTCACCAAGATCATCAACGGGCAGATCCCGGGCCGCTTCGTGTGGGAGGACGAAACCTGCGTGGCGTTCTTGTCCATCGGGCCGCTCTCCGACGGGCACGCACTGGTGGTTCCGCGCGAGGAAATCGACGAGTTCACCGATGCCTCCGACGAGCTGGTTGCGCACCTGACCCTGGTCGCGGCCAAGATCGGGCGCACCCAGAAGCGCGTGTTCTCCGCGCAGCGCGCGGGCCTGATGATCGCCGGATTCGAGGTGCCGCACCTGCATGTGCATGTCTGGCCGACCAACTCGCTGGCGGACTTCGACCTGTCCAATGCGGCCGATAACCCGGATCCGGCGGCCATGGACAAGAACGCGCAAGCGCTTCGCGCGGGCCTGCGCGAAGATGGCCATGGGGAATTCGTGCCCGAGGCCTAGCCGGTGCAATTCATCCGCTACCAGGGCACCGAGCCCAATCACCGCGGCGTGCACCTGGGGATTTTCGCGCTGGCCAATTCCCTGGGCCGCGGCGGGAAGCTGAGCGCCGCCGAACACGCCATCTTGCGTGCGGGCAATGACTGGTACGACGCTGCCTATCCGAACCCGAGCCGCACCCATCGGGCAATCTACGACCATGCGATCAACCCCGGGGCCGTGGCGTGGTTCAGGGGCAGCGCGCAGCACCTGCTGGCGCGCGTCGAGCCCTAGGTGCGGTTGCACGACGCGCACCGGATCGGCTGGGAGATGCTGGAAAGCAGTGCTCCGGGCACCATCATCTACGAAGATGACGTGCAGGTGATCGCCACGCCCGCAGTGCCTAGCCCTTCACCCGGCGCATGGTCATGTGGGAGGTGACGCGGCGGACCGCCGGCAGCGCGGTCAGCTTGGGAATCAGGTCCCGGTCGTAGGCCTCGGCATCGGCCACCTGGATGCGCAGGAAGTAGTCGGGCTGGCCGTAGAGGCGGCGTATTTCGGTGACGCCGGCAACGGTGTCCACCGCCTTCTCGAATTCGTCGAGGCTGTGCTCGTTGTTCATTTCGACGTCAATGGCCACGGTGACCTCGAAGCCCCTGCCATAGGCCTTGGGATTGACGATCGCCTTGTAGCCATGGATGATTCCCTCGGCCTCCAGGCGCTGGACGCGACGCAGGCAGGGAGCGGGGGTCAGGCCCACCCTGCGCGAGAGCTCGAGGTTGCTGATGCGGCCGTCATTTTCCAGTTCGGCAATAATTGCGCGGTCAAGATCATCCATGCATCTATTATTGCCGATCCAACCCGTCAGTTGGCTAGAATCAGCAACCATATTTGGCTTGGAATTTCCTAATATTGCTTCATGAGCGAAAAACTGGCAATTAAAGGTTCCCGGCCTTTGTCCGAAGAGGACCGATGGCAGCAGATCAGGCTGGGCGCGAAAAATGTGCTTCCCGCCAGTCTTGCGGTCATGCCATTGGGCCTGGCCCTGGGCGTGCTGCTGGTGCGCTCGGGATTGCCCTGGTGGTCAGCTCCCTTGCTTGCCGGGCTGGTGTTCGCCGGTTCCCTGGAATTCCTCTTGATCGGGCTGCTTGCCGCCGTGGCGCCGCTGTCCCATATCGCCCTGACCACGCTGGTAGTCAATTTCCGCCACGTATTCTATGCGATCTCTTTCCCGCTGCACCGGGTCAAGGGCCAGGGGGCGAAGTTCTACAGCATGTTTGCACTGACCGATGAGGCCTATGCGCTGACCCTGCAGGCCGAGCGGAAGGACTATTCCTCGACGCGGATCCTGGCCATCCAGAGCCTGTTCCATGCAAGCTGGACCACCAGCGTGCTGGGCGGATCGCTGTTGGGCGCAATGATCCCCGAATCCATCAGGGGCCTGGAATTCGCGGTGACCGCATTGTTTGCCGTGCTGGCGATCGAAGCGTTCAAGGCCTACCGCAGTGTGCCGCTGTCCATGCTGGCGCTGATCAGCGCCGTGGCGGCCAGCTGGATCGCACCGCAGAGCATGATGGTGGTAGCCATGGCGATTTTCCTTGCCGGACTTGCGGCGGCCTACCTGCTGCGCCGGCGCACCGGCACCGCTCAGCAGGCCGGCGGGCAGCAGGCGGGAGAAGCAGCCGATGCCCGATAGCCTCTACCTCTTCTCGGCCATCGCGTTGAGCACCGCAGTGACCTTCGGGCTGCGTGCCTTGCCCTTCGCCTTCATCGCCAAATTGCGCAGCAACGCGTTCATCAACTACCTGGCGCTGCGCATGCCCTTGGGAATCATGGTGGTGCTGGTTGCTTCCACGGTGCCTGCCGGCATTGCGGATCCGGCCGTGGCGTGGCCGGTGGCCACCGCCCTGGCGGCCACCGTGGTGCTGCACCTGCTCAAGTCCAATGCGGTGCTCAGCGTGCTGGGCGGCACCGCCGTCTACGTTGGGATCCTCAGCTGGCCGCTATAGCTGCGCCAGCGAATCCTTGATCGCCTTGCGGATGCGCTTTTCGCTGACCGAATAGGCGGTGCCCAGCTCCTGGGCGAACAGCGAAATGCGCATTTCCTCCAGCATCCACTTCACCTGGGCCAAGTCCGCCGGCACCCGGGCTCCGGGCGGAACCCGATCCAGGGCGGTATCGTATTCGTCTTCCAGCTTCTGGATCACGACCAGGGCCTGGGAATCACGGGTGACAGCACCTGCGCGCAGCTTCTCCAAGCGCTTCTCGATGCCCTGCACATAGCGCGGCAGGCGCATCAGGTTCGCTGCCCCGGTGGCCGCGATGAAGCCCGGATAGATCAGCTGCTCGAGCTGGGAGCGGATATCGGTGACTGCCGCGAACATCGCCAGGGAGTTGGTGCTCTTCAGATCCTTGTTGATCCGGGTCGAGGAGCCAAAGACCTTCGCCACGATCGCGGTAATCGTGAAGACCGTGTCGATCTGCTCGGCGCGCACCGTCTCGAACAGCGCCTCGAATTCGGCGCGGTTCATCGGCAGCTTCTCGGGCACCAGCTGGTCTATCGCGGCCATGGTGCAATCGGCAATCAGCTTCTCGATGGACCCGTGCGGGTTCTGCGTGAACACCAGCTTCTCAGCGTTCTTCAGGTGCGAAATCACGAACTTCCCGGCAGGCGGCAAGCGCAGCATCAGCAACCGGATGACACCGGTTCGGTGCGCCGCATCGCGCTCGGCCTGGGTGCGGAAAACACTCAGGTCGACCTTTTCGCCGGTGTCCATCAGCCCCGGATAGGCGGTGATCTGCTGGCCCATCACCGTGGTGGTAACCTTGGCAGGCAGCGTATCGCCCAGGGTATCGCCTGATGATTCCAGCTGCGGCCAATGATCCAGCGACTTCTGGTCCCAGGCGCCGGTGGCCGCCGATGCGGTGGCCGCGGCGCCCTTCTTCTTGGACTGCGCCTTCGACGCGGCCGCAGGCTTGCCAGGCATCCCCGGCTTGCCGGTGGCGACACCGGGGGAGTTGACCCCGCTGGCCAGCGCGGCGCGGTTGGCCGCGGCGAACTTGTACTGCAAGGCGGCCAGGTCATCGCCGCTGCCCAGCACCTTCCCCGAAGCATCGGTGACGGTGAAGCCGAAGCGCAGATGCGCAGGCAGGGTCGAGAAGTCGAAGACCGAAGGCTCGACGACCATGCCGCGCAGCCGGCGCAGCACCAAGGCCAGGGAATCGGCCAGATCATCGGCCGCCGGATCGAAGTCCGCCTCCAGCATGGCCAGCGCCTTGGCCGCCACATCCGGGGCAGGCACGAAGTTCTTGCGGATGGCCTTGGGCATCGAACGGATCAGCGCGGTGAGCAGCTCGTGGCGCAACCCCGGAATCAGCCAGGCGAAGCGCGCGGGATCCAGCTGGTTCAAGAACACCACCGGGACCGTGAGCGACACGCCATCGCCTTCTCCCGGGGCGGCCGCCGGGTTGTACTCGTAGGACAGCGGCAAGTGGATGCTGCCCAGCTGCCAGGTGGTGGGGAACGCGGCCTCGTCAACCGCATCGGACTCGGCCAGCAGCGCCTCGGGGTCGAAGTCCAGCAGCGACGGATCGGTGGCGCGGGCCTTCTTCCACCAGCGGTCGAAGTGGCGCTCCGAGTAGACCTCGGCGCCCACCCGGGCATCGTAGAAGGCGAACAGGTCCTCATCGGAAATGCGCAGGTCATGGCGGCGCATGCGGGTTTCGAGCTCTTCGACTTCTTCGAGCAGCGCCCGGTTCTTGGCGAAGAACTTATGGTGGGTGCGCCAATCGCCCTCCACCAGCGCGTGACGGATGAACAGCTCGCGAGCCAGGTCCTTATCCACCCGCCAGTAGTGGAACTGGCGGCGCGGGATGATCGGCAGGCCGAAAAGCGTGACCTTCTCGTAGCCCATGACCGAACCGGTGCGCTTGGACCAGTGCGGCTCGGAGTGGGTGCGCTTGAGCAGGTGCGGAGCCAGCTCTTCCACCCATTCGGGGGAGATGGCCGCGTTGGTGCGGGCCCACAGCCGCGAGGTTTCCACCAGCTCGGCGGACATCACCCAGGTCGGGGACTTCTTGAACAGGCCCGAGCCGGGGAAGATCGCAAAACGGGTGCCGCGCGCGCCCAGGTAGTCGCGCTTGCGCTCATCGTAGAGCCCGATGTGCCCCAGCAGGCCCGACAGCAGCGACTTGTGCACCTGGTCCTCATTGGCCGCCGGGTCTATCGGGGCGGCCGCCATGGTGATGCCCAGCGGCTTGGCCAGCTGGCGCAGCTGGGTGAACAGGTCCTGCCACTCGCGCACGCGCAGGTAGTTGATGAACTCGTTCTTGCACAGCCGGCGGAAAGCGGAGGAGGACAGGTCCTTCTGCTGCTCCTGCAGGTAGGCCCACAAATTCAGCAGCGCAATGAAGTCGGACTTGTCATCGGCGAAGCGCTTATGCAGCTCCACCGCACGATCACGCTGCCCGGTTTCCTCGCTGGGACGCTCGCGCGGATCCTGGATGCTCAGCCCGGCAGCCAGCACCATCACTTCCTTGGCGACCCCGCGTTGTGCGGACTCGACGATCATCCGGCCCAGGCGCACATCCAGCGGCAGCACCGCCAGCGCCCTGCCGGTTTCGGTCAGCTTCGCGGCCTTGTCCTGCTCCAGCGCACCGAGCTCGCGCAGCAGGTTCACGCCATCGGTGATGGCCTTGGCTTCGGGCGGCTGGACGAACGGGAAGCTGGCCACCTCGGTGGCCGAAGCGACCACGCCCATGGAGATCATCTGCAGGATCACGCTGGCCAGGTTGGTGCGCAGGATTTCCGGGTCGGTGAACTCCGGACGCGCCTCGTAGTCGGGCTCCGAGTACAAGCGGATGGCGATGCCCTCCGACACGCGGCCGCAACGTCCCGAACGCTGGTTGGCGCTGGCCTGCGAAACGCGCTCGATGGGCAGGCGCTGCACCTTGGTGCGGTGAGAATAGCGCGAAATGCGGGCGGTGCCGGTATCGATCACGTACTTGATGCCCGGCACGGTCAGCGAGGTCTCGGCGACGTTGGTGGCCAGGATGATGCGCGGGGCGCCACCGGGGTGGAAGACCCGGTGCTGCTCGGCCAGCGACAGCCGGGCGAACAGCGGGAGCACCTCATAGCGCGGCAGGCGCTTGTTGGCGGTGACCATGGCGCGCAAGGCTTCGGCCGCGTCGCGGATTTCGCGCTCGCCGGAGAAGAAGATCAGGATGTCCCCGGGCGCTTCGCCGCTCAGTTCCTTGACCGCGTCGGTGACCGCATCCAGTGGGTCGCGTTCTTCCTCCAGCGAGTTCTCCCGGGCCTCGTCCGCGTCGACATCGAGCTCGGCCTGCAGCGGGCGGTAGCGCAATTCGACGGGGAAGGTGCGCCCGGAGACCTCCAGGATCGGGGCAGGCTCGACGCCGCCGCCGGGCAGCGGCTTGCCGAAGTGCTCGGCAAAGCGCTGCGGGTCAATGGTGGCCGAGGTGATGATGATCTTCAGCTCGGGGCGCTTGGGCATGATCTGCTTGAGATAGCCCAGCAGGAAGTCGATGTTCAGGCTGCGCTCATGCGCCTCGTCGATGATGATCGCCGAGTATTTCTTGAGCAGCTTGTCGCGCTTGATCTCGGCCAGCAGGATGCCGTCCGTCATCACCTTCAGCTTGGTCTTGCGCGAAACCTCGCCGGTGAAGCGCACGTGGAAGCCGACTTCCTCGCCGATTTCGGTGCCCATTTCCTCGGCGATGCGCTCGGCCACGGTGCGCGCGGCCAGGCGGCGCGGCTGGGTGTGCCCGATCATGCCCTTCTCGGCCAGGCCGAGCTCGATGAGCATCTTGGGAAGCTGGGTGGTCTTGCCCGAACCGGTTTCGCCGGCGATTACCACGACCTGGTTTTCGCGGACCGCGGCGAGGATGTCCTCGCGGCGGGCTGAAACGGGAAGGGCTTCGGGATACGTAATGCTGAGCGCCATGATGTTCCCATTCTATTCGCGCCACGCATTTTCGTGGTGGCCGCCGGGCCGAAGCCCGATTCGGGGCAGGAAATGTGCTCCCGGACGCATTGCTCCATGAGTCAAATTTTCAGATTGTCCAAGCAATTGTCGACAAGTTCGGGCTGGTAAATACAAAACTTCCAGATTCTGCTTCCCTGCGGAGCATTTGTGTCCACAAGAATCCGTATCAAGATGCAAACGTCTAGGAATCGACCGTGATTGTAGGCAAGGTGAGGTCGTTCACATGTAAGATCGGGGGTAATCATCGACGTGATGCCTGGACGGTTCCCGCATGCTGCGCACCAGTTGCGCTTCATAATCAGGCTTCCGCGCTATCGGTGGGAATCACTCGCAAGGGAACTTTGAAAGGAACTTCAATGAAGAGCTTCACCGCCATGAAATTCGCTGCCATCGCAGCAGCTGGCGCACTGGCCCTGACCGCCTGCGGCGGCAGTGGCGAGCAGGGCACCGCGGAGGGCGGCGACGAGGCCGTCAAGATCGGCATCTCCCAGTTCGTCTCGCACCCTTCGCTGGACGCAGTGGTCACCGGCTTCAAGGCAGGCATGGAAGAAGCAGGCTACACCGGCGAGAAGATCAGCTACGACGAGAACAACGCCGAAACCGATCAGGCTACCAACACCTCGATTGCCGGCAAGCTCGCCGCTGATTCGGATATCGACCTGGTGCTGGCAATTGCTACCCCGTCGGCCCAGGCCGCGGCGCAGGCGATCACCAAGGTACCGGTCCTCTTCTCCGCTGTGACCGACCCGGTTGATGCCAAGCTGGTCGCCTCCAATGAAGCTCCGGGCGCGAACGTCACCGGCACTTCGGACATGAACCCGGTCGACGAGCAGCTGCAGTTGCTCAAGGACCTGGTGCCCGATGCCAAGAAGGTGGGCATTGTCTACTCCTCGGGCGAAGCCAACTCCGCAGTCCAGGTGAAGATGGCCAAGGAAGCAGCCAAGAGCCTGGGGCTGACCATTGAAGAAGCCGCTGTCTCGGCGTCCAGCGAAGTCCAGCAGGCCGCCAGCTCGCTGGATGTCGACGCGTACTACGTTCCGACTGACAACGCAGTCGTTTCCGCCCTGGAAGGCCTGCTGCAGGTTGCCGAGAAGAACGGCGTGCCGGTCATTTCGGCTGACGGCGAGTCCGTCAAGCGCGGTGCTACCGCAACCTACGGCATCAACTACGAGAAGCTGGGCGCGCAGACCGCTGCCATGGCCGTGAAGCTGCTCAAGGGCGAGGCCGAGCCGGCAACCCTGCCGGTGGAGACCATCTCCGAGGTCGATCTCTACCTGAATGAAGATGCCGCCAAGAAGGCAGGCATCGAATTCACCGACGAGATGAAGTCCGAAGCCGTAGAGGTCTACTAAGCCCCGGCAACAACTTACCGACGCAAGGCGAGGCGCATAACCTGGTGCCTCGCCTTTCGTCGTGATTACCTGCAAAACTTACAACTCAAGGATCCACACATGATCACAGCGGTTGAACTCGGCCTGATTTACGCCATCATGGCGCTCGGGGTGTATCTGACCTTCCGTATCCTGGACTTTCCCGACCTGACTGTCGACGGCAGCTTCACCACCGGTGCCGCCGTCGCCTCGGTGGGCATCGTGAACGGGATGAATCCCTGGCTGGCCACCGTGCTGGCCTTCTTCGCCGGCATGGTTGCCGGTGTCATTACCGGCCTGCTGCATACCAAGGGCAAGATCGACGGCCTGCTCGCCGGCATCCTGACCATGATCGCGCTGTACTCGATCAACCTGCGCATCATGGGCAAGGCCAACACCCCCTTGCTGGGGGAGGAGACCCTGATCAGCCCGATGCGCGTCTCGGGCCTGCTCGGCTCATGGGCGTCGGTGGCCATCCTCTTTGCCGTCTGCCTGGTCTTCGTGGCAGCGATCGTCTGGTTCTTGCACACCGAGCTGGGCATGGCCATGCGGGCCACCGGCGACAACCAGGAAATGATCCGTTCCTTCGGCGTGAGCACCGACAACCAGAAGATCCTGGGCCTGGCGCTGTCCAACGGACTGGTGGCGCTGTCCGGTGCGGTCATCGCCCAGTACCAGGGCTTCGCCGATATCGGCATGGGCATCGGCCTGATCCTGATCGGCCTGGCCTCGGTCATCGTCGGCCAGGCGATCTTCACCCAGCGTTACATCTGGCTGGCCGCCATCGCGGTGGTCTTCGGCGCAGTAATCTACCGCCTGGTGATCCAGATGGCCCTGTCGGCAGGCCTGGAGGTCAACGACATGAAGCTGATCTCCGCGGTCCTCGTCGTCGTCGCCCTGCTGCTGCCGAAGTGGAAGGGCTTCCAGAAGATCATCAAGAACTTCAAGCGCACCCCAGCAGCAGTTGAAACCAAGGAAGAGGTTCGCACCAATGCTTGAAATCAAGAACCTGTCGCGCACGTTCTTCCCGGGAACTGTCAACGAGCGCAAGGCGCTGCGCAACATCAACCTGAACCTGTCCGACGGTGAATTCGTCACCGTCATCGGCTCCAACGGCGCCGGCAAGTCCACCGTGCTGAATATGGTTGCAGGCAAGCTGCAGCCCGATGCCGGTTCGGTGTCCATCGCGGGGAAGAACGTCACCAGGATGGCCGACTACACCCGCGCCAAGTACATCGGCCGGGTATTCCAGGACCCGATGGCCGGCACTGCGCCGACCATGTCCATCGAGGAGAATATGGCTCTGGCCTACGCCCGCGGCCGTTTCCGCGGGCTGGGCCTGGGCGTAGGCACCAAGCGGCGCGAGCTGTTCGTCGAGGAGCTCAAGAGCCTGGAACTCGGTTTGGAAGGCCGCTTGAAAACCAAGGTGGGCCTGCTCTCGGGCGGCCAGCGCCAGGCGCTGAGCTTGCTGATGGCCACCTTCTCCAAGCCCAAGATCCTGCTGCTCGATGAGCACACCGCGGCCCTGGATCCGCAGCGTGCCGCGCTGGTCTCGCGCCTGACCAAGGAAATTGTCGAACGCCACCAGCTGACCACGTTGATGGTGACGCACAATATGGAACAGGCGTTGCAGCTGGGCACCCGGCTGATCATGATGCACGACGGGCAGATCATCCTGGACCTGGACCAGGAAGAGAAGTCCAAGATGACCGTCAAGGGCCTGCTGGAGGAATTCAGCAAGATCAAGGGCGCACAGCTCGATGACAAGACCATGCTCCAGTAATTAAGTGCTGGGCACAGACCCCGTCTTCTCTGATAAACGAGAAGACGGGGTCTGTCGGTTTTAAGGCAGCGGTTTGCGCAGGCGGTGCTCGACGCGTCCCGAGCTCCGGTCGATGACTTGCTGTCCTGTCCATTGGTACCCGCAACGGCGATAGAGCGCCTCGGCACGTGCATTGCCGGCGATCAGCAGACTGGACATGGCTGGGGCAGTGACCAGCAGGATAGATCAGTTCTACACCTGTCGGCCTGCCTGCGCTGTCAAGATTCTAATTCACGAGGTACGGCATAGTGGAAGACTCGATTTCTGCCGTTTCAACTGCTGGCTCATGAGAGAGCGCGACATACGCGGCCGCAGCTCTGGCATCATAGGTGGCATTAATGGGTTTACTCATGCAGCTGATCTTCGATACTCAATATGAATTTGAGAAATATTCATGCAATTAAAGATGCATTGCTATAAACCTGCCTAGGATTAACACCTTCTGCGAAACGAATGGTGGACTATTGAGAACCCATAGCGCGTACATAGCTGCAGCGACAGGAGTCGTCGGTCTGGCTCTCATCACTGGATTGCTGTCGGGTTGCTCTTTGACTGGGAAATACTCCGATGAAACCTGCGATGGCCGCAAACCCGTCAGCTCGTTAGAGCAGGCGGGCACGGAATTGGTAGTTGCTGCGTATGCTGGCGATCGCACTGGAGTTTGCCGGGTTACTTCGCCATTTCCAGGAGGAAACCTGAATGACGAGATGGTCAGCCAGACTCGGCAGATTCTAGAGAACCACGGCATTACACCTGAAAATGTGTCGGTCGTGGTTGGAGAGCAGTTTGGAAGCGCAGTATCCGTTCACCTGACTGACGGTAACCAGTATGCTCGGCACTCACTGTGGGTCGGTGGCCATAGTATCCGTGAGGAAGGATTCACTATAGGGCTACCGGAGGAACTGTATCCTGCTGCGCCCGAGCATCCGGCGTCCCAGTCATCCACGGTTGATCCCTAAGCTTTGCAATTCTAGTGATTCAGGATTCTTGGTATCCGGGTATCTCGTAAGCGCGATACAAAGCGAAATTTCCCCGGCTATTGCTCTAAGTGGAGCTTTGGTTCCCTCTCGGCAATGCCGGTTAGGCTTTCGCCGAATCATTAGCGCGGACAGTCAGCTGCCGCGCGATGTCTTTAGGCTTTTCGCCTAGTGTCCAAATGAAACATCGGAAACGCCTGTTTATTCTTCATTCGTGGCATAAACAGTGACCCAGACTCCCACCGGCTCTTTGAATTCGAGCTGTACCTCATTGGTGTTGATTTGATGTGCCGGGGTAGAAAGACTCGTATATATTTCTGAATTCGAATCGCAACCACTCGCACCGGTTTTTGATCCACCTAGCAGGATAATCTCCCAAGGGGACGTTGCATCACATGAAATTATGAAGCCAACTGAATCAAATCCTCCGGGAAGATCCCCGAGGCGCAGAGTGGTCGAGCCCACGGAATGAGTTTCATTGAGAATCTGGAAGGAGTCTTCGCTCTGGGCGAGGAATTCGGCATGCTTCTTTAGGGAATCTGGCGATTCCGAGGTGCTGGCCGACGTATCTGACGAAGGAATCTCTCCAAGCGCTGTCTCAGGGGAAGTCGAAGGGCTGCATGAAGACAGTGCCAAAGCAATCACAGAAGCAAGTGAAATGATTCCAAAGAGGCGTTTCGTCATGTGTCAAGATTATCTTTTAGCGGGATAAAATCAAGAGTTCATGAGAGTACTTCGATTTCCCACGTTTTCGCTCGGGTAGTTTGCCGAGGAACTCTTGAATGGCAGCGATGCGAATTCAGTGTCGAGTGGATGGCGTATCGCTCTTTCCATCAAGCGGTGGGCAGTTAGCGGCCACGGGCAATTTGATGCGGGTATCGCCATCTCGGATTGATGACGAGCCCGGTCCATGCCGGCAGTAGTTCCCGAATAGGCCGGTCGGGTCGACTCCAAGATCCCCTAAGTGCAGTTCTGGATTTGAAGCAAGGCCGCCGAGCGGTCCCAGAGTTGCTTCGCTAGTACCTCATCATGGATCAGCGGGTTGACCTTCGATGCGATCTTTCCCGACTCGTAGTAGGCGCCCGGTTCGAATTGCACGCCAGGCTTCGCCTCCGCAAGCCAGACGAGCTGGTCGGCGCCCTTGCTCGAGTCGACCGTGAAGAAGCGCCTAAGCGGACCGTGGTAAAGGAACTTCAATAACCCCTTGGAGTCGGAGGCGAAACTGGTGCCAACGATCCCGGGGTGGAACGCCACGGCGTTAAGCCCGGAACCGCCAAAGCGCCGCTGTAATTCCGAGGTGAACAGAATGTTCGCCAACTTTGCATTGCCGTAGGCGGCCCTCGGTGAGTAGCTGTTTTCGCCCTGTAGGTCCGCAATGTCGAATTTGGCCATGAGACGCGCAGCCATGCTGGCGGTCTGAATGACCGTGGCACCCGAATCGATTAGTCGTTGCAACAACAGATTCGTGAGCAGGAAGGGCGCGAGGTGATTGACTTGGAAAGTCTTTTCGAATCCATCCACGGTCAGTTCGCGCTCTGCCTTGATCCCGCCGGCATTATTAGCCAGCACATCAATTCGGGGATACTTCTGGAGCAACTGCGTGGCCAGGCCGCGTACCTGTGCGAGCTGGCTGAAGTCTGCCACGAAATAGCTGGCGCCTAGCTCATGGGCGATGGCCTGGGTTTTGGTTTGCGACCGACCGACAACGACAATCAGGTGCCCCTGTCGTGACAGTTCTCGGGCCGATGCGGCCCCGATCCCGTCGCTGGCTCCGGTAATGAGAATGGTTTTTTTCATGGTGCCCTTAAACGCTTGTCGGTTTATCCGAGTTTAGGGCCTAGCCGAAGCTAAAGGTTGTGGCGACGGGGAAGCTGCCAGAAAATGCTGACAGGAGATTATTCGCGGCCTCGCGCGAGCTGCGGCGTGAGAAGAAGAGCGAAAAAAATAGCAGGCCCTGGTAACCAGGACCTGCAATTTAGGTGGTGCCCCTGAAAGGAATCGAACCTTCGGCCTTCTGCTCCGGAGGCAGACGCTCTATCCACTGAGCTACAGAGGCGTGTTGCTGGGCAACAGGAAAAATACTATCAGGTCGTCACTTGATCTGCGCAATTCCAGCACCCTGGCACCCATGTGTTGCAAAAGTCACCGGGTTGGGCCAGTCTCACAGGCGATGCAAGTCATGAATGCTGAAGAAGCACGGCAATTGCCGGTATTCTTGAACGGTGACTCCTGAAGAACTCTCCGCAGCAATATCCGCATGCCTCACCGAAGCCGTAGCCGCCGGCGAAATCTCCGTCGAGGTGCCAGAGACCGTACGCGTGGACCGCCCGAAAAGCCGTGAACACGGCGACTGGGCAACCAACATCGCGCTGCAGCTGGGCAAGAAGGCCGGCATGGCCCCGCGCGACTTCGCCCAGATCCTGGCCACCCGACTTGCTTCGGTCCCAGGAGTCGGCGCCGTGGACATCGCAGGTCCCGGCTTCCTGAACATCACCCTCGAAGCCGGCGCTGCCGGCGAGCTGGCCCGCACCATCGTCGAGGCGGGTTCCGCCTACGGCAGCAACGAGGCCCTGGCCGGCCACGTGGTCAACATGGAATTCGTTTCCGCGAACCCCACCGGCCCGCT
Source organism: Glutamicibacter sp. NPDC090743 (assembly GCF_044769125.1). Taxonomy (NCBI): domain Bacteria; kingdom Bacillati; phylum Actinomycetota; class Actinomycetes; order Micrococcales; family Micrococcaceae; genus Glutamicibacter; species Glutamicibacter sp. NPDC090743. Next base: position 108,604 of record NZ_JBIVXE010000007.1, read on the forward strand.
GCACATCGGCCACACCCGCTGGGCCGCGCTGGGAGATGCCATCTCCCGCGTGCTGCGCGCTTCGGGCGCTTCGGTGACCAGCGAGTACTACATCAACGATGCCGGCAACCAGATGAACGTCTTCGCCCGTTCGGTGTACAACCGCATCCACGGCCTGCCAGTGCCAGAGGGCGGCTACCCGGGCGAATACATCAAGGAACTGGGCGACGCCGTCCTGGCCCAAGCCCCGCAGCTGCGCGAGCTGGACGAAGCAGAAGCAATTCCTGCCCTGCGCGACGCCGCCTACAAGGCGCAGCTCGAAGACATCAAGTCCACCCTGGCCGACTTCGGCGTCAGCTTCGACGTGTTCTTCTCCGAAACCACCTTGCATGAGGGCGGTGCGGTGGCTGACGCCGTGGCACGCCTGCGCGAACAGGGCCACATCTTCGATCTGGAGGGCGCGGTTTGGCTGCGCACCACCGACTTCGGCGATGACAAGGACCGCGTGCTGATCCGCGCCAACGGCGAGCCGACCTACTTCGCCGCCGATGCAGCCTACTACCTGTCCAAGAAGGACCGCGGCTTCGAAGAGAAGATCTACCTGCTGGGCGCCGACCATCACGGCTACGTCAACCGCCTGAAGGCGATCGCCGCCTGCGCGGGAGATGACAAGGACAAGAACATCGAGGTGCTGATCGGCCAGCTGATCTCCGTCAACGGAGCCAAGCTGTCCAAGCGCGCGGGCAACATCATCGAGCTGCGCGATTTGATCAACTGGATCGGCGCCGACGCGCTGCGCTACTCGCTGGCCCGTTTCCCGGCTGATTCGCCGATCGCGCTGGATCCAGAGCAGCTGAAGAAGAACACCAATGACAACCCGGTGTTCTACGTCCAGTACGCCCATGCCCGTTCGTGCGCCGCGGCCCGCAATGCCGCCGCCAAGGGCGTGACCCGTGACGGCTTCGATGCCGCGCTGCTGACCGACCCGACCGAAAACGAGCTGCTGGCCGTGCTCGGCCAGTTCCCGTCGGTGGTTGCCGGTGCCGCGGAATTCCGCGAACCGCACCGCATTGCCCGTTACCTGGAGCAGGTCGCCGGCGCCTACCACTCGTGGTACGCCGCAACCCGCATCACCCCGGTGGGCGAAGGCGAAGCGGTCGCGCCGGTGCACGGCACCCGCCTGTGGCTGAACGACGCCGCCACCACCGTTTTGGCAAATGGATTGGAACTGCTGGGCGTTTCCGCCCCAGAGAGGATGTAAGACCTTATGGCCGTATCGCCGCTAGCCCCGCAATGGCTGCAATTCCCGGAAAACATCAACGCACTTCGACAGATCGAGTGGGCTTCGGGGGTTTCCCGCGAGGCTGGCGGCGAACTGTCCATCCAGGGCCTTCCCGTCTCCCAGCTGGCCGCCGAGTTCGGCACCCCGCTGTTCGTGCTCGACGAGAACGACTTCCGCGCCCGCGCCCGGGGTTTCAAGACCGCCTTCGACGACGCGTTCAGGCAGCTGTGCGGGGGAGTCGACGTCTACTACGCCGGCAAGGCGTTCTTGTGCACCGAGGTGGCCCGCTGGGTGACCGACGAGGGCCTGCGCCTGGATACCTGCTCCGGGGGCGAACTGGCCGTGGCCAACGCCGCCAAGGTGCCCGCTGCCAACCTCTCGCTGCACGGGAACAACAAGTCGGCTGCTGAGATCACCCGCGCCATCGAAATGGGCGTCGGGCGCCTGGTCATCGACTCGCTGGACGAGCTGGACCGGGTGATTTCGATCGCTGACGCCATGGGCCAGAGCGCGCAGGTCATGCTGCGCATTACCCCCGGCGTGCACGCCTCCACCCATGAGGCCATTGCCACCGCGCACGAGGACCAGAAGTTCGGGCTGTCCATCCTGGACGATGCCTCCGGCACTTCTCCTGCGCTGCGCGCGGTCGCCCAGGCGATCGAGGCGCAGAACATCAACCTGCTGGGCCTGCACGCCCACATCGGTTCGCAGATCTTCGAGGCCGAAGGCTTCGCAATGGTCGCCCGCACCATGCTCGGCCTGCTGGCCAAGATCCGCTCGATTCATGGTGTTTCCCTGCCCGAGCTGGATCTGGGCGGCGGCTACGGCATTGCCTACACCTCCGAGGACCACCCCTCCACCCCGGCCAAGCTGGCCGGGCAGATGGCCGAAGTGGTCTCGGCGACCTGCACCGAACTCGAGCTGGAATGCCCGCGCATTTCCATCGAGCCGGGCCGCGCCATCGCCGGCCCGAGCACCTTCACCCTCTACGAGGCCGGCGTGCGCAAGGACGTCCAGGTGGAAGACGAGGCCGGAGCCCTGCACCCGCGCCGCTACCTTTCGGTGGACGGCGGGATGAGCGACAACCCGCGCCCGGTGCTCTACGACGCGCAATATACCGCCGTGCTGGCTAGCCGTATGACGCAAAACGACGCAATTATTTCTCGTGTAGTTGGGAAACATTGCGAGTCAGGTGACATAGTCGTGAAGGACGTTTACCTGCCCGATGACGTGGCGGCCGGCGATTTGATCGCCGTTCCGGCCACCGGCGCCTACTGCTGGGCGCTGTCGAGCAATTACAACTACCTCACCCGCCCCGCGGTGGTAGCGGTACGCGATGGCCAAGCCCGTCTGATCGTGCGCAGGGAAACGGAAACAGACTTGTTGGCCCGTGACATGGGAGTTTAATTGAGCGGCGAAAAGAACCTGAAGGTAGCCCTGCTGGGTTGCGGCACGGTCGGAGCCCAGGTGGCCCGGATCCTGCTGGAAGATGCAAATGAACTGGCTGCCCGCTCGGGCGCCGGCCTGCAGCTGATCGGCATTGCCGTGCGCACACCGGATGCCAAGCGCGATGCAGTGCTGCCCCAGGAGCTTTTCACCACCGACGCCCACGGGCTGATCGCCCAGGCCGATGTGGTCATCGAACTGCTCGGCGGCATGGAGCCGGCCGGCGAATACATCGCCGCCGCCCTTGCCAAGGGTGCCAGCGTCATCACCGGCAACAAGGCGCTGATTGCGCTCAAGGGCGCCGAACTGAACGCGATCGCTGCCGACAACGGCGCCCAGCTGCGCTACGAGGCCGCGGTGGCCGGGGCCATCCCGATCCTGCGCCCGATTGCGGACTCGCTGGCCGGGGACCACATCACCAAGGTGATGGGCATCGTCAACGGCACCACCAACTTCATCCTCGACGCCATGGACACCACCGGTGCCGCGTTCGACGACGTGCTGGCCGAAGCCCAGGCGCTGGGCTATGCGGAAGCCGATCCCACCGCCGACGTGGGCGGGCACGATGCCGCCGCGAAGGCCGCGATCCTGGCTTCGCTGGCCTTCCACACCACCGTGTCCTCGGACCAGGTCTGGACCCAGGGCATCACCGAAGTTAGCGCCGCCGATGTCGCGGCCGCGGCCGCCGCCGGCTACGTGATCAAGCTGCTGGCCATCGCCGAGCAGGCCGAAGCCGGGATTTCGGTGCGCGTCTACCCGGCGCTGGTGCGCCGCAGCCACCCGCTGGCTACCGTGCATGGCGCGTTCAACGCCGTGTTCGTCGAAGCGCAGAACGCCGGCGACCTGATGTTCTACGGGGCTGGAGCCGGCGGCAACCCGACCGCGTCGGCGGTCATGGGCGACGTCGTTGCCGTGGCCCGCCAGATCGCTGCCGGAGCCCCGCTGCCCAACGGCTCGGTCAACCAGGCGCCACGGATGCTGGACTTCGAGGCCATCGACACCCGCTACTGGATTGGCCTGTCGGTCAAGGACCAGTCCGGCGTGCTGGCAGCCATCGCCACCGTCTTCGGCGAGCACGGGGTCTCCATCGAGTCGATGAGCCAGCAGGTGGACGCCGAAGCCGGCGCGCAGCTGCGCATCCTGACCCACCAGGGCACCGAAGCGGCCCTGGCCAGCACCGTCGAGGCGCTGACCGCGCTGGACACGGTGCACTCTGTTCTATCCGTTATGCGAGTTGAAGGAAACTAACGTGGCTCACCAGTGGCGCGGAGTGATCCGCGAATATGCCGATCGCCTGCCAGTAGACGAAAACACCAAGGTCATCACCCTGGGCGAGGGCGGCACCCCGCTGGTCTACGCCCCGGCGCTGTCGGCGCAGACCGGCAACGAGGTGTACCTGAAGGTCGAGGGCATGAACCCGACCGGTTCCTTCAAGGACCGCGGCATGACCATGGCGATGACCGCCGCGGTGGCTGCCGGCGCCAAGGCCGTGGTGTGCGCCTCCACCGGCAACACCTCCGCTTCGGCCGCCGCCTACGCAACCCAGGCCGGGCTGAAGTGCGCGGTGCTGGTTCCGGATGGCAAGATCTCCATGGGCAAGATGTCCCAGGCGATCGCCCACGGTGCGGACATCATCCAGATCGACGGCAACTTCGACAACTGCCTGGAAGTTGCGCGCAAGCTCAGCGAGAACTACCCGGTGTTCCTGGTGAATTCGGTGAACCCGGCCCGCATCCAGGGCCAGAAGACCGGCGCCTTCGAGGTCGTCGACTTCCTGGGCGACGCCCCGGATTACCACCTGCTGCCGGTAGGCAACGCGGGCAACATCACCGCGTACTGGAAGGGCTACAAGGAGTATTCCTCCAAGTGGACCAACGAAGCCGGCAAGGAACTGGAGCCGGTGTCCACCAAGAACCCGGTCATGTGGGGGTTCCAGGCTGCCGGGGCCGCCCCGATCGTGGCCGGCCACCCGATCACCGAACCGGATACCATCGCCACCGCCATCCGCATCGGCAATCCGGCATCCTGGGAACAGGCCGAAGCCGCCCGCGACGAATCCGGCGGGCAGATCGACTCGGTCACTGACGAGCAGATCCTCGAAGCCCACCGCTGGCTTTCCAGCCGCGAAGGCGTCTTCGTGGAGCCAGCTTCGGCAGCCGGCGTGGCCGGCCTGCTCAAGCACCACGCCGCCGGCACTGCGCCGACCGGCAAGAAGATCGTGATCACCGTGACCGGCCACGGCCTGAAGGACCCGGACTGGGCCCTGAAGCAGGCCGACGGCTCGGAAGTTGCGCCGAAGAAGGTGGCCTTCGACGTGGTCGAGGTCGCCGGCGCGCTGGGCCTGGCCTAGCGTCTTTTCGCCGGCCAGCCGCCGGCGGCACGACGGCCCGCCGCGTCATTGGCTCTCCCGGACCGGGGGAGCCAATCGCGGCGGGCCGTTGCGCACCTGATACCTATCGCACCGAATTCTTGAAGGAACCATGACGCAGCAGATCGCCCTGGGCCAGAAGTTGATCGTTTCCCCGCCGGCCACCTCAGCCAACCTCGGTCCCGGCTTCGACTCGCTGGGCCTGGCCCTGGAATACCGCGACCGCCTCGAAGTGCGCACCGCGCAGTCCAGCAGTGTCGAGATTTTCGGCGATGGGGCGCAGGAGCTGCCACGCGATGAGTCGCATCTGATCATCAAGGAAATGCACCGTTACTGGAAAGACGCCGGTTTTGAACCGGTAGGCGTCCAGCTGGTCGCGCATAACAACATCCCGCACGCGCGCGGCATGGGATCCTCGGCCGCGGCGATCGTCGCGGCCTACGCCGCCGCCGATGCGCTGCTTCCGGCCCCAGCCCGTGGCGGGACCGAGCGGATCTTCCAGGCGGCTGCAGCGTGGGAAGGGCACCCGGACAATGTGGCTCCGGCGGTCTTTGGCGGACTGAGCATCTCTGCCACCGATGCCGCCGGCAGCTTCAGCTCGGTGCAGGTGCCCCTGCACCCGGACCTGCGCGCAGTGCTGGCGATCCCGTCCAATGGCTTGTCCACCGAGGTCGCGCGCGGCGCGCTGCCTGCACAGGTCGACCACGCGGTAGCCGCGGCGAACAGCGCGAGCGCCGCGCTGCTGATCCATGCGCTGAGCAACGATCCGCGCCAGCTGCTGGGCGGCACCAAGGACTACCTGCACCAGGACTATCGCGCCGCGGCCATGCCCGAAAGCGCGGCGCTGATTGCCAAGCTGCGCGGTGCAGGACTGGCCGCAGTGGTGTCCGGCGCCGGACCGACCGTGTTGACCCTGGTGGCCAGCGATGAACAGGTCGCTGCCGTGCAAGCAGCCATCGATGAATTCTCTGCAGGATCTCCAGTGTCTTGGCGTGCTGAAGTTCCCAAGCTGGCTGCCAACGGTGTTACAGTAGAAGTGCTGTAACACCATGGCAGGCCGGATAGCTGGGCAGTAGCCCGGTCCGAATCCTTTGTGGCCAGTGTTGATGCGGATAAATTCGGTTCTCGAACCCCATTTCATCCGTCCAGCCGTCCCGGATCTTCCTGCAGTTCGCAGCAACTTTGATATCCCGCATTCAGGTACGTCTTCGTGCCTAGGAGATGTCAGTCTCTCTAATCCACTGCAGTTTTGCCCCGAATTCTGGGCCATCTTGCGGGGAGAAAGTGAAGTAGCCACGAAATCTTCGGCTGCTGAACATCATTTACGGCATAGTGGGCCTGCCTTGAAGCGGCCCATCCTACGAGTCAGAAGGAACTTTCGTGACCGAAACCACGAGCCTCAACGAAGGCGTGGACACCAAGACTTCCGAAAACAAGAGCGCCGGACTGGCCTCTTTGAAAATGACCCAGCTCCAGCAGTTGGCTTCGCAGCTGGGTATCACCGGCGGTTCGCGGATGCGCAAGGCTGATCTGGTCAAGGCCATCGGCGACCACCAGCGCGGTGGCTCCGTTGCCGCCAAGGATGCCAAGGCCGCACAGGAAGCGAAGTCTGCCAAGACCGAAGCTCCCGCAGCGAAGGCTGAAGCTCCAGCCGAGCAGGCCAAGGAAACCAAGACCCGTGCACGTCGTGCGCCAAAGGCCGCGGCCCAGGCGCAGGCTGAGACCGAGAGCGCACCAGAGGCCGGCGCGGCTGCTGAAGCTCCGGCTGAAAAGCCAGCTCGCGCACGCCGCACCTCGCGCCGTGTGACCGACTCGGGCAAGGTTGCGGCTCCTGCCGAAGCCAACGAAGCCGCTACCGAGGCTCCAGCCGAGAACCAGGCAGCAGCCGAGGAGTCCAAGGCTCCACGCCAGCGCCGCAACTCGCGGAACAACAAGCCGGTTGACCAGCCAGCAGAGCAGGTAGCCGAGCAGGCCGAGGCACTGGCGGAGAACGCCGAGAGCAACGGCGAAGCACGCGAAGAGCGCCGCGAGCGCGGCAACCGCCGTGAGCGTGGCAACCGCCGCGATCGCAACACCGAGCGCACCGAAGTTGCCGAGTCGGAGAACGCTGAAGAGCGCACCGACCGCCGCGAAGAGCGCCGCGAGCGCAACAACCGCCGCAACGAGCGCAACAACGACCGCAATGAGCGCAACAACGACCGCAACGAGCGCAATAACGATCGTGCTGAGCGCAACAACGATCGCAACAACGACTCGAACGACTCGGAGAACGCCGAGGACCGTTCCGAGCGTGGCGACCGCAATGACCGCCGCGAACGCCGCGAGCGCAACAACGACCGCAACGATCGCAATGACCGCAGCAACCGCCGCGAGCGCAACAATGATCGCAACGATCGCAACAACGACCGGAACAACCGCAACCGCCGCAACCGCCGTGATGACGACGAGCCGCAGCTGAGCGAGGACGACGTCGTATTGCCGATCGCCGGCATCCTGGACGTGCTGGAGAACTACGCCTTCGTGCGCACCTCCGGCTACCTGCCCGGCCCGAACGACGTCTACGTCACCCTGGGCCAGGTCAAGAAGTACAACCTGCGCAAGGGCGACGCCATCGTTGGCGCCATCCGCCAGCCACGCGAGGGCGAGACCCCGAACCCGCGCCAGAAGTTCAACGCCCTGGTGCAGCTGACTTCGGTCAACGGCAAGAAGCCAGAGGACAACCGCGAACGCGTCGAGTTCAACAAGCTCGTCCCGCTGTACCCGACCGAGCGCCTGCGCCTGGAAACCGATCCGAAGCTGGTCGGCCCGCGCGTCATCGACCTGGTCGCGCCAATCGGCAAGGGCCAGCGCGGCCTGATCGTTTCGCCTCCGAAGGCCGGCAAGACCTTGATCCTGCAGGCCATTGCCAACGCGATCACCATCAACAACCCAGAAGTGCACCTGATGATGGTGCTCGTTGATGAGCGTCCCGAAGAAGTCACCGACATGCAGCGCACCGTGAAGGGCGAGGTCATCGCCTCGACCTTCGACCGCCCGGCCGATGACCACACCACCGTGGCCGAGCTGGCCATCGAGCGCGCCAAGCGCCTGGTGGAAATGGGCATGGATGTCGTGGTCCTGCTGGACTCGATGACCCGCCTGGGCCGTGCCTACAACCTGGCAGCTCCGGCCTCGGGCCGCATCCTCTCCGGCGGCGTCGACTCGGCAGCGCTGTACCCGCCGAAGCGCTTCTTCGGTGCAGCCCGCAACATCGAGAATGGCGGCTCGCTGACCATCCTGGCTACCGCCCTGGTGGAGACCGGTTCCAAGATGGACGAGGTCATCTTCGAGGAATTCAAGGGCACCGGCAACATGGAGCTGCGCCTTTCGCGCCAGCTGGCCGAGAAGCGCATCTTCCCGGCAGTGGATGTCAACGCTTCCTCGACCCGCCGCGAAGAGCAGCTGATGAGTGCCGAAGAGGTGCGCATCATGTGGCGCCTGCGCCGCATGCTCTCGGGCATCGATCCGCAGCAGGCACTGGAAGTGCTCACCGGGAAGATCCGCGAAACCGGATCGAACGCGGAATTCTTGATGCTGGTCAACAAGACCACTCCAAACAAGGATTAGCACCACCCACCGCCATGGCGTCCAGCCAGCTTGCCGCACCGGCAGCTGGCTGGACGCCATCGGCGCGTAGTGACACCTCGCACGCCGGCCCCGGCCGGCGCAGCGTTTAGAATTGAATTCCAGCAGTGCCCCAGCCGCAATAGCCGGCGGCACTGCGCGGAAAACGCCAACAAGGAAGCACACCCACCATGTTCGAGTCCGTCAAGTCGCTACTAGAAGAGCATGCCGCAATCCAGGCGCAGCTCTCGGATCCAGCGGTGTACGCCGACCAGGCGCTGGCCCGCAAGCTCGGCCGCCGCTCGGCACAGCTGAACGGCATCGTCGAGGCCTACAACAAGTGGCACGCCGCCACCGAGGACCTGGAAGCAGCCAAGGAAATGGCTGACGAGGATCCGGACTTCGCAGAAGAGGTGGAAACCCTCACCGCCGCCCTGCCAGAGCTCGAGGAGAAGCTGCGCCGCCTGCTGATCCCGCGCGACGAGAACGACGGCCGCGACGTGATCCTCGAAGTCAAGGGCGGCGAGGGCGGCGACGAAGCAGCGCTGTTCGCAGCCGACCTGCTGCGCATGTACACCCGTTTCGCCGAGCACAAGGGCTGGAAGGTGGAGATGATCTCCTTCAACGAGTCCGACCTCGGCGGCTACAAGGACGCCCAGGTTGCCATCAAGGGCAAATCGAATGACCCGGCCGAAGGCGTCTACGCCCAGCTGAAGTTCGAAGGCGGCGTGCACCGCGTGCAGCGCGTGCCGGTCACCGAATCCCAGGGCCGCATCCACACCTCGGCTGCCGGCGTGCTGGTCCTGCCCGAAGTGGACGAGCCCGAAGAAGTCGACATCCACCAGAACGACCTGAAGATCGACGTCTACCGTTCCTCGGGCCCCGGCGGCCAGTCGGTGAACACCACCGACTCCGCGGTGCGCATTACCCACCTGCCCACCGGCATCGTGGTGGCCATGCAGAACGAGAAGTCGCAGATCCAGAACCGCGAAGCCGCGATGCGCGTGCTGCGTTCGCGCCTGCTGGCCCACCAGCAGGAGATCATCGACAAGGAGAATTCGGCCCAGCGTGCAAGCCAGATCCGCACCATGGACCGCTCCGAGCGCATCCGCACCTACAACTACCCGGAAAACCGCATTGCCGACCACCGCACCGGCTACAAGGCCTACAACCTTGACGCCGTGATGGACGGGGACCTGCAGCCGGTGGTTGAATCCTGCATCCAGATGGACGAGGAAGAGCGCTTGGCAGCGCTGGGCGAGTAACGACGCCTTGGAAGAACTCACTGCCGTACGCCGCCAGGCGATTGCGGCGCTGGCCGACGCCGGGGTGCCAAGCCCCGGCGTCGACGTCGACCTGCTGCTGTGCCACGTGCTGGGCATTGACCGCTCGGAACTGAAGCTGCGCGAACTGCGTGGCGAGGGCCTCGACCCTGGAAGCCGGGAGCAGTTCACCGCCCTGGTGGCCGCCCGGCGCACCCGCATCCCGCTGCAGCACCTGACTGGCGTGGCGTACTTCCGCTACCTGGAGCTGAAGGTGGGACCGGGAGTATTCACCCCGCGGCCGGAAACCGAAACCGTGGTGCAGCTCGGCCTTGATTTCCTGGCCGGCCAAGGCATCGGCACCCCGCGGTGCATTGATTTGTGCTCGGGCTCCGGCGCCATTGCAGCGTCCGTGGCCAGCGAAGTGCCAGCAGCCAGCGTCTGGGCCGTGGAGCTCTCGGACGATGCCATTGGCTACACCCGGGCCAACTGCGAGCCGCACCGGGTCACCGTGCTGCACCAGGATGCCACGCAAGTTCCCGGGGAGCTGGAAGGCACCATGGACCTGGTGATCTCCAATCCGCCGTATATTCCGCCCAACGCGGTTCCGCGCGAAGTGGAAGTGCGCGAGCACGACCCGGAAATGGCGTTATACGGGCTCGGGGAAGACGGACTGGACATTCCGCGAGCCATTACCGCCCAAGCCATGAAGCTCTTGCGTCCCGGCGGCTACTACGTGATGGAACACGCCGAAGTGCAGCGCGAAACCGCGGCAGCCATGCTGCACGCGGCCGGTTTCACGCAGGTAGCTGGCCATGAAGATTTGACCGGGCGCGCCCGCGCCACATCCGGCTACGCGCCGCAATAACCAAACCACACCCAGTGCATGAAAGAATGATCCCGTGAGCACAACATTTTCGGTAAGCAACGAGCAGGAACACGCTGAAGGCATCGCCGCAGCCAAGGCCGCGCTGGCGGACAAGCGCTGCATCGTCTTGCCTACAGATACCGTCTACGGGATCGGCGCCGATGCATTCAGCGCCCAGGGCGTGGCGATGCTGCTGGCCGCCAAAGGCCGCAACCGCACCATGCCCCCGCCGGTGCTGATCGCCCAGAGTTCCACCATGGACGGATTGGCCAGGGACATCCCCGAGGCCGCGCGCAAGCTGGCCGAAGCGTTCTGGCCAGGCGGACTGACCCTGATCCTGCAGGCCCAGCCTTCGCTGACCTGGGATCTGGGGGAGACCCGCGGCACCGTGGCGCTGCGCGTGCCCAACGACGACACCGCCTTGGAACTCCTGGGCCAGACCGGCCCGCTGGCCGTGTCCTCGGCCAACCGCACCGGCAACGCGGCGGCGCTGGATGTCGAGCAGGCTTTCGCTCAGCTCGGGGAGTCGGTGGATGTCTACCTCGACGGCGGCCCGCGCGGCGAGGCCGGGGAAGAGGTCCTGCCATCGACCATCATCGATTGCACCGGCCAGAACCTGCAGGTGGTTCGCTCGGGCGCGATTTCCATTGAGGAATTGCGCGTGGTCGTCCCTGGCATTCTCGATTTGGGACAGGACGCACCGGAAACCGGCGCATGAGAACATACGTACTGCTCATAGCATTCAGCTTTACGGTTTCGTTCCTGCTCACCCCGATCATCCGCACCCTTGGCCACCGTTTCACCGGCAACCAGCTGGTGCGCGAACGCGACCAGCACGAAAAACCGATCGTGAAGTTCGGCGGCCTGGCGATTATCGCCGCTTTCGCCGCAGGGCTATGGCTGGCCAGCAACTTCCACTTCTTCCGCGGGGTCTTCGGCAATGACGACGCCATCCGCGGAATCGCCTACGCCCTGGGCGTCATCGTGCTCATGGGCCTGGCCGATGACATGTTCGACCTCAAATGGTGGCTGAAGCTCGCCGGCCAGATCCTGATCGGCTGGCTGGTCGCCACCAACGGAATCGTCATCCAGTCCCTGCCAGTGGGTTCGTGGCAGATCGATGAGCAATGGATGCAGATTTCGGTGACGATTTTCCTGATCGTGCTGACCATGAACGCGATCAACTTCTCCGATGGATTGGATGGCCTGGCCGCGGGCCTGGCCGCCATTGGCGCGGCGACCTTCTTCGTGTACTCCTATGTACTGGCCACGCACGTGAGCGCCGATGACTACGCGAACATCGGGGCCTTGCTCTGCGCCTTGCTGCTCGGTGCCTGCCTGGGCTTCTTGCCGCACAACTTCAACCCGGCGAATATCTTCATGGGGGAGACCGGCGTTCTCGCCATCGGCATGATCCTCTCGGTGGCCGCGGTGGCGGTGACCGGTGATGTGCAGGGCCTGGAGGCCCGGCGCTTCCGCAACATCCCGGCCTACATGCCGATGCTGCTGCCGATGGTGATCGTCTTCCTACCAGTACTGGACCTTGTACTCTCGGTCTTCCGCCGGCTGGCCAACAAACGCTCACCCTTTTCCCCGGATGCCAAGCACATCCACCACCGGATGCTGGCCCAGGGCCACTCGGTGCGCCAATCGGTAGTTCTGCTCTACCTGTGGGCCGCCGTGATTGCAGTCTCAGTGGTTTCCATCGCCTTCATCCCGGTCATTCTGGTGGTCCCGATGGCCTTGCTGTTGTTCCTAGTGGCAGCGGTTGCAACGTGGCGCCCCCTGGTGATCAAGCGGGTCGAGGCCTTACGCAAGCGCATGGGCAAAGCCTAGCCCGATCAAATAGCGGGGTAACGCACAAGCAATCTGTTTCTATCTCGTGTAGAATTCAATCTGGATCTTCTTTCATCTGTTCTTTAGGGAATAGGTGGAAGTTTCAAGTTTCATCAGCATCGATGGGTGCACGATGGTTCCTCGGTGTTGACGAAGAAAGGTTGCGGACGTGAATTCTGGTTCTGCCCGCGTCAGTGCTTCGTCAGCCCCGAAATCCATCTGGTTGCCGATTCTTGGCTTGTCACTGGTGTATTCGCTGATCGCTACCGCCATATTTTTCCTGATTTCATGGTTGGTTGCCGATCTTCGCTACGCGCTTTCTGGCGCGCTGGCTGCCGGGATTGTGATTGGCTTTTTCGCGATTGGCATTCTCATTGCCGAAGCTGCAGGGCGAATTCGCCACTCGTGGGCCATGCCCGCGTTCTTGGGTGTCTTTGTCATCAAGGTTTTTGGCATCGCCTTCGTGTTGTTGAACCTGGGGTTGCCCGATTGGGTTAATCGCCAGGGATTCGTTCTTGCAGCAGCTATCTCCCTTGTTGCCTGGCAGGTTGGCGAGGTGCGTGCTTTCATGAAGGCGCGCCTGGCTATCTACAACGAGGAATAGAGTATTCCGCGCGACTTTGTGTCGGTGGGGTGCTGTGAGTTTGATAAGCTTACTTCGGGTCATTTTTGGCCGTCCGCTCAACTGCGGGCGGAATACGCAATATGCATCCGCGGGGTAACCCGCAGATGGACCTTCATCAGGGTTGATGCTTCTGGCATGGGCCATGATGGGATCCCCGTTTGATCTTTTCTTCACACGGTGAGAGGCAGTTACCGCCAGTCACCGCCTTTTGCCCGTGACCGTTACTGCAGAGAGGACAGCGCGTTGTTCGCGTTTGCGCTCCCAATGGCCTCAGAAGAAGGCGGCTTCGTACCGCCATCCGTTTCCGATACCCACCTCCCGGATCTTTTCCCGTGGATGGCTGAGTACGGCACGGGTTTCGGCAAGCAGATGCTCATGATCGTTTTGTCGATCGTGCTTATCTCTTGGTTCTTCACCGTGGCCATCAAGAACCCGAAGCTGGTTCCAGGCAAGATGCAGTACATCGCTGAGTCCGGTTACGCGTTTGTACGTAACGGAATTGGCCGCGACATCATCGGCGAGAAGAACTTCCGTCCTTGGATTCCTCTGCTGTTCGCGACCTTCTTCTTCGTACTGCTGAACAACCTCTTCGGCGCGATTCCGTTCCTGCAGCTTCCATCGTTCTCACACGCTGGTTCTGCATACGCGATGGCTATCATCATCTACGGCACCTGGATTGCTGTAGGCCTGAAGAACCACGGTATCCGCTACTTCAAGTTGGCCGTCGTCCCGTCCGGTGTTCCGGGCTGGATCATGCCACTGATGATTCCGTTGGAAATCATTTCTAACTTCATCGTTCGCCCGCTGACGCACTCGCTGCGTTTGATGGCAACGATGCTGGCCGGTCACATGATCGTGATGCTGGCAGCTGCCGGCGCTCGTCACCTGATCGTTGTCCAGGACTCCCTGGCCATGAACGGCCTTGGCATCCTGGTCATCGTTGGCTCGGTCGCCATGTACTTCCTGGAACTGCTGATCATGGTCCTGCAGGCGTTTGTTTTCGCCCTGCTGACCGCGATCTACCTCCAGGGTGCAATCGAAGCCGACGCCCACTAGGCCAACACTTCTTTTCTTCCAACCCATAAAGATCTTCCTTGAGTCGCTCAAGGAATACCTCACAACCTACCGGCAAAAGCTCGGTATCTTGAAAGGAACATAATCACATGTTGCACGGCTCCCTGAATATGATCGGCTACGGCCTGGCTGCTATCGGTTCGGCTATCGGCGTTGGCTTGATCTTCGCTGCCTACATCAACGGTGTTGCACGTCAGCCTGAGGCTCAGCGCATCCTGCAGCCAATCGCCATGCTTGGCTTCGCACTTGCTGAAGCACTGGCCATCCTGGGCCTGGTCTTCGCTTTCGTCATCGGCGCCTAGTCTTTTCGCAACTGTAGTGGCCTCGCCACTATCGCGAGGCGTACACACAAGCGGAAACTAGTAGATAAGGAATAGTGAGAATGAACAGCACTGATTTCATCCTCGCTGCGAGCGAATCGGTCAACCCGCTGTTGCCGAACCCGTGGGAAATTCTCGTCACGGGTGTTGGTTTCGCGGTCCTTCTGTTCATCGTCATCAAGGTAATTGCTCCAAAGTTCGAGCAGTCCTATGAAGATCGCGTCACCGCGATCGAAGGTGGCCTTGAGAAGGCTGAAGCAGCGCAGAAGGAAGCAGAGGAGACCTTGGCACAGTACAAGGCCCAGCTTCTGGAAGCACGCACCGAAGCAAACCGCATCCGTGAGGAAGCTCGTAGCGAAGGTGCTCAGATCCTTGCGGATCTGAAGACCAAGGCAACCGATGAGGCAGCTCGTATCACCGAGCAGTCGCACCGCCAGATCGAAGCTGAGCGCGTATCCGCTCTGGCTTCGCTCCGCACCGACGTGGGCGCATTGGCTACCGAGCTTGCAAGCAAGGTTGTTGACGAAGCTCTGCAGGACGATGCCCGTGCCCAGCGCGTGGTTGACAAGTTCCTGACCGATTTGGAAGCTCAGCAGAACGCAGGTGCATCGAACTAATGGCAAGTGTATCGAGCGAGTCACTGGCAAAGGCTTTGGCGTTCCTGGAACCCAAGCTGGCACTGGCATCTATTGAGCTGCCTAAGGAACTGTTCGCGGTCCTGGAAGTACTGGATGCAAATGCCGGTCTCCGCCGCGCAATGACTGACCCAGCCCGTGGAAATGCCGACAAGGCAGGCCTTTTGGCTCAGCTGCTGCACGGTAAGGTCTCGGCTGACGCCGAGGACGTCGTCGCACAGCTGGCTTCTACCCGCTGGAGCTCGGAACGCGACATTAGCGATGCGCTCGAATCGCTGGCTGTCACTGCGGTCACCGCAGTGGCAGAGCAGCAGGACGGCGCTTCGGGGCTGAACAAGCTGGAGCAGGATCTGTTCTCCTTCATCGAGGCAGTGCGTGGCAATCACGAACTGCAGCGTGCGTTGGATGATGCACAGGCCCCAGTCGAGGCTAAGCGCACTCTCGCGCTGAAGCTCGTGCCTAACGCGTCGCAGACCTCGCAGGTTTTGATCTCCCAGGCAGTTTCGAACCCCCGCGGTTTGAAGCCAGCAGCCTTGGTTGGACGTTTCGTAGAGCTCGTGGCCAAGCGCCAGCAGCGCTGGATTGCCTCGGTAACCAGCTCTGTAGAACTTTCCGAAGCCCAGCTTTCGCGCCTGGAGACCAGCCTGAACAAGCTATACGGTCGTCAGCTCAAGCTCAACGCCACTACCGACCCATCGCTGGTCGGTGGACTGGTAGTCAAGGTTGGCGACGAAGTTGTCGACGCTTCCGTGGCATCACGCGTGGCCGAGTTGCGCCGCGCCTTGGCCAGCTAGGACTCATTGGGCTAGGGAGTGATCCTTCGCCTGGTGTTCCTGGCTGCCAGGACCACAACAGACTTCATTCACATTCGATTCGGTCCAATGGACCGGATCACAATTTAGGAGAGCAGGGACTGCAGATGGCCGATTTGACCATCAATGCCAACGACGTCCGCGATGCCCTAAACGAGTTCGCATCTTCCTACGAACCGGGTAAGGCAGAGCGCACCGAGGTGGGACGCGTCGTCGCCGCGAGCGACGGCATCGCCAGAGTGGAAGGCCTTCCTTCCGTCATGGCCAACGAGTTGCTGAAGTTCGAAGATGGCACCCTGGGCCTGGCCCAGAACCTCGATACCCGCGAAATCGGTGTCGTTGTGCTTGGTGACTTCACCGGCATCGAAGCTGGCCAGAAGGTAGAGCGCACCGGCGAGATCCTTTCGGTTCCAGTTGGCGACGGCTACCTCGGCCGCGTGGTTGACCCATTGGGCGAGCCACTGGACAACCTGGGCCCAATCGCTTCCGAGGGCCGCCGCGCCCTGGAGCTTCAGGCACCAGGCGTCACCCAGCGCAAGAGCGTGCACGAGCCAATGCAGACCGGTCTGAAGGCTATCGACGCCATGATCCCGATCGGCCGTGGCCAGCGTCAGCTGATCATTGGTGACCGCCAGACCGGTAAGACCGCTATCGCGGTTGACACCATTCTGAACCAGCGCGCCAACTGGGAATCCGGCGACCAGACCAAGCAGGTTCGCTGCGTCTACGTGGCAATTGGCCAGAAGGCATCGACCATCGCTGCCGTACGCCAGACCCTCGAAGAGCAGGGTGCACTGGAATACACCACCATCGTGGCTTCCCCCGCATCTGACCCAGCAGGCTTCAAGTACTTGGCACCATACGCAGGCTCGGCCATCGGCCAGCACTGGATGTACGGTGGCAAGCACGTTCTGATCGTCTTTGATGATCTGTCGAAGCAGGCTGAAGCCTACCGTGCCGTGTCCCTGCTGCTGCGCCGTCCGCCAGGACGCGAAGCTTACCCAGGTGACGTCTTCTACCTGCACTCCCGCCTGCTTGAGCGTTGCGCCAAGCTGTCGGACGAGTTGGGTGCAGGTTCGATGACTGGTCTGCCAATCATCGAAACCAAGGCCAACGACGTGGGCGCGTTCATCCCGACCAACGTCATCTCGATCACCGACGGCCAGATCTTCTTGCAGTCGGACCTGTTCAACGCCAACCAGCGTCCAGCAGTCGACGTGGGTATCTCCGTATCCCGCGTTGGCGGCTCGGCTCAGGTCAAGGCCATGAAGAAGGTTTCCGGTACTTTGAAGCTTGAATTGGCTCAGTACCGCGACATGCAGGCATTCGCGATGTTCGCTTCGGACCTGGATGCTGCTTCCAAGCAGCAGCTGACCCGTGGTGCACGCCTGATGGAACTGCTCAAGCAGGGCCAGTACACCCCATACCCAGTCGAAGACCAGGTCGTTTCGATCTGGGCCGGCACCAACGGTTACCTGGACGATGTCCCGGTTGAGGATGTACGCCGCTTCGAGGGCGAGTTCATCGACTACCTGCGCCACCGCACCGACGTGCTGACCGTGATCGGCCAGACCGGCAAGCTGGAGAACGAGACTCTGGAAGCCATGAAGACCGCTGTTGCGGACTTCAAGGCCGGCTTCTTCGGCGAAGGTGACGACAAGCTTGTCGCCGCCGGACACGAAGAGCACGACGCTCTCGATTCCGAGTCCGTTGACCAGGAACAGATCGTCAAGCAGAAGCGCTGACAATTTCCTTACGAGGGGGAGCGGCGCCGGTAACGGCGCCGCCCTCCCGAAGTAGGGGATAAGGAAAGGACACACATGGGAGCCCAGATTCGGGTCTACCGCCAGAAGATCGGATCGACCAAGTCGATGCGCAAGATCTTCAAGGCGATGGAACTGATCGCTGCATCCCGCATTGGTAAGGCACGTACGCGTGTCTCGGCCTCGTTGCCGTATGCCAATGCGATTACCCGTGCAGTAACCGCCGTCGCGTCCCAGGCCGATGTCGAGCATCCACTGACCACCGAGCCGGCGCAGGTACGCCGCGCCGCGGTCTTGGTGATGACTTCGGACCGAGGACTTGCCGGGTCCTACTCCGCCAGCGTTCTGAAGCAGGCAGAGCACCTCGTGGAACTCCTGCGTGAAGAAGGCAAGGAAGTCAAGACCTACTTGGTCGGCCGCAAGGCCCAGGCTTACTTTGATTTCCGTTCACGCGAGTACGCACGAGTGTGGACCGGGGAAACTGATTCCCCGCGTTTCGAAACCGCACGCGAGCTGCGCGATGTCCTCCTGGAGGACTTCGACACCGATTTCGAGCAGGGTGGCGTGGACGAGATCCATGTCGTCTACACCCAGTTCAAGTCGATGGTCACGCAGGAACCGACGGTCATCCGTCTGTTGCCGTTGGAGGTTGTCGAGGATGAATCCGAGACTCCAACCGACGAGCTGTTGCCACTGTACGAGTTTGAGCCATCGCCGGAAGAAGTGCTTGACGCACTGCTTCCGCGCTACATCGATTCTCGACTGTTCAACTGCCAGTTGCAGTCCGCTGCTTCCGAGCTCGCTGCCCGCCAGCGCGCCATGAAGGCCGCAGGCGACAACGCTGGTGAACTGATCAAGAAGTACACCCGATTGCTCAACAATGCCCGTCAGGCTGAAATCACCCAGGAGCTTTCGGAAATTATCGCCGGCGCCGACGCGCTGAACAGCTAATTACCGATACTCCGACCAGACAAGAAGTGAGAAAGATGACTGCCCAACTCAACGAGCAGGTTACCGCAGGGGCCATCGGTCGCATCGCGCGCGTGACTGGCCCGGTCGTGGACGTCGAGTTCCCAGCCGACGCACTGCCTGCTATCTACAACGCACTGACCGCTGAGCTGACCCTCAACGGCGAAACCAAGAAGATCACCTTCGAGACCAGCCAGCACCTCGGTGAGGGCCTGGTCCGCGCAGTATCGCTGCAGGCCACCGACGGCCTGGTCCGCGGTGCTTCGGTGACCGATACCGGCGCTGCCATCTCCGTCCCAGTAGGCGACGGCGTCAAGGGCCACATCTTCAACGTTCTGGGCGACGCCCTGGACGTTGACAACTCGGAGATCCAGGTCACCGAGCGTTGGCCAATCCACCGCCAGCCTCCGAAGTTCTCGGAGCTCGAGGGCTCGACCGAAATGCTGGAAACCGGCATCAAGTCGATCGACCTCCTGACCCCGTACATCAAGGGCGGCAAGATCGGCCTGTTCGGCGGCGCCGGCGTTGGCAAGACCGTGCTGATCCAGGAAATGATCACCCGTGTTGCACGTAACTTCGGTGGTACCTCGGTATTCGCCGGTGTTGGCGAGCGCACCCGTGAAGGCAACGACCTCTGGGTCGAAATGGACGAGGCAAACGTCCTGAAGGACACCGCACTGGTGTTCGGCCAGATGGATGAGCCTCCTGGAACCCGTCTGCGCGTGGCACTGTCGGCTCTGACCATGGCGGAATACTTCCGCGATGTCCAGAACCAGGACGTGCTGCTGTTCATCGACAACATCTTCCGCTTCACCCAGGCCGGTTCCGAGGTGTCGACCCTGCTGGGCCGCATGCCTTCCGCCGTGGGCTACCAGCCGAACTTGGCCGATGAAATGGGTCTGCTGCAGGAACGCATCACCTCGACGAAGGGCCGCTCGATCACCTCGATGCAGGCTGTCTACGTCCCGGCCGATGACTACACCGACCCGGCTCCAGCAGCAACCTTCGCCCACTTGGATGCAACCACCGAGCTGTCGCGTGAAATCGCGTCGCGCGGCCTGTACCCGGCGATCGACCCGCTGACCTCGACCTCGCGAATCCTGGATCCGCAGTACATTGGCCAGGATCACTACGATGTAGCCATCCGCGTGAAGGCCATTCTGCAGAAGAACAAGGAACTGCAGGACATCATCGCGATCCTCGGTATCGACGAGCTGGGCGAAGAGGACAAGATCGTCGTTGCCCGTGCACGCCGTATCCAGCAGTTCCTCTCGCAGAACACCTACACCGCAAAGCAGTTCACCGGTGTCGAGGGCTCGACCGTATCGATCAAGGACACCATCGAAGGCTTCAAGGCCATTTGCGATGGCGAATTGGACCACATTGCAGAGCAGGCGTTCTTCAACATCGGCGGTCTTGACGACGTCGAGCGCCAGTGGGCCGAAATCCAGAAGGCCAGCTAATTATGGCTGAGCTTCAGGTCGAAATCGTCGCGGCTGACCACTTCGTGTGGTCGGGCGCTGCGAAGCTGGTCAAGGCTCGTTCGGTGGACGGCGAGATCGGTGTTCTGCCCGGTCACGTTCCGATGCTGTCCGTGCTTGCCGCTGGGGACCTGGAAATCGAACCGGTTTCCGAGTCCCGCTTCTCGGTCCAGATCGACGGAGGCTTCTTCTCTGTTGATTCGGATCGCGTAGTGATCGTTGCTGACAACGCTGTGCTTGGTACCGCAGCGTAGGCGATGAATTGTTTGAGATAACCGCACCAGTTCTGATCGCGTTGCTGATCCTGATCGGCATCGCCATGTTCTTCGGGGCCATGGCCGTGCGCCGCATCCAATTGCGGCGCACGCTGGGCACCTTCGATGCATCCATCCTGGCGCCTTCGGGCAAATGGATGATGGTCATCGGCCGCTACGGCGGAGCGCATGTGGACCTGTTGCGGTTTTTCTCTGTCTCCCCGGTCCCGAGTTTCGTGATCGAGCGCCGTGGCCTGGATATCACCGGGACACGCCAGCCCACCGATGAGGAAACCTCGCGGATCCCGCCAGGATTCATCATCGTGATGCTGGTGCGCAGCGGTGATGAGCTGCTGCTGGCCATGGACTACCGCGACTACACCGGCTTCTCGGCCTGGCTCGAAGCCGGACCGATCGCCGGGAGCTGGCAGATCTAGAACTTGATAAAGCAAAACCGCCGTTGCAGATGCAGCGGCGGTTTTTGCGTTCCCTGGCCGGGCAATGCTGGCAGGCAGCGTTGGCAGGCTGGGGAAGCCGCTGCGTATCGCCTGCGTGCTCGGCGCACTGCTCAGCTGCGCGTGGCGGCTCGGGGGAGTACCTCCGGATCCCGGGCACCGCAGCCGCCGATTCGGAAACGGTGGGCAGGAACTGCGCTGAGTGCGAAAAGCCTGGGCCCGCGGCGCAGGACGTAGTTGACTGTTCGCATGGAACGAACCTTGATCCTTGGCGGGACCGCGTGGCTCGGCGGCGAGCTGGCGCGGCAGCTGATCCGCAGTGGCCACGAAGTCACTAGCCTGGCGCGCGGAAATTCCGGCGAGGTTGCCCAAGGCGCGCAGCTGGTGCGTGCCGACCGGAGCCAGCCCGGGGCCTATGACGCCGTGCAGGGCATCGGATTCGACTCGGTCATCGAGCTGTCCTATGAGCCGCAATGGGTGCACGAAGCGCTGGCGGCCCTGGCCTCGACTGCGCGGCACTGGACCCTGGTTTCTTCCATCTCGGTGTATGCCAGCTCGCAGCTGCCCGGTGCCGGCGAAGACGCGCAACTGCATGATCCGTCCGATCCCGGCGACTACGGGCATGCAAAGGTCCTTGCCGAACGGGCCAGCACAGCGATGGTTGCCGACCGGTTGCTCATTGCCCGTCCGGGGCTGATGACCGGACCTGGCGATCCCAGCGACCGCTTTTCCTACTGGGTTTCGCGCTTGGCCTTGGCCGGTGCCGGCCAGGTCCTCATCCCGCCAACCGCGGGCCGCCATGTGCAGGTCATCGACGTGCGCGATGCCGCCGCGTGGATTATCGACGCCGCCGCGCGTTCGCTCACGGGAACCTTCAACGTGGCCGGAACATCACATGGCTTCGCCCAGTTCCTCAGTACGGCCGCACGGATTGCGGGATTCAGCGGGGAACTGGTCACCGCCCAGGACGCATGGCTGCGCGAACGCCAGGTCAATTACTGGGCCGGGGCGCGTTCGCTGCCGCTGTGGCTTGCGTTTGAGGACCACGGCTTCGCCCAGCGCAGCAACCAGCGGTACGCCTTGGCCGGTGGCCCGGAGCGGGACCTGGAGGACTTGCTTGGCGACGTGCTGGCCGATGAACGGGCTCGCGGACTGGACCGGTCCCGGCATGCTGGCCTGAGCCGGGCCGAGGAGCTTGAGCTGCTCGGCCAGCTCGGGCGGATCCGGCAGGGCTAGCGCAGTCCGGGATTTTCGGTGGGCTAGAGGTATTCCCCGTTGCGGATCGTCTGGACCAGCTGCAGATTGGCATCCAGGATCAGTGCATCGGCGGCGAAGCCGTAGTGCAGGGAACCGACTTCGTCGGCCAGGCCGATCAGCGAGGCGGGGATGGACGTAGCCGAGTTGACCGCCTGGACCAGTGAGACCCCGGCCTGCACGGCGCGCTGCACGATTTCCAGCAGCGTGCAGGTGCCGCCGGCCAGGGAATTGTCGCTGGCCAGCCGTGCCTGGCCCAGGGCCACATTCACATCCTGCGGGCCGAGGGTGTACTGCCCATCGGCCAAGCCGGTGGCCGCCATGGAATCGCTGACCAGCAAGATGTTCTCCGCACCGACCAAGCGGAAGACCAGGCGCACGGTATCGGGGGACAGGTGCACCCCGTCGGCGATCAGCTCCACGAACGCATTGCGGTTCACCGCCTCTTCCAGGCAGGCGGCCACCGGACCGGGTTCGCGGTGGTGCAGCGAAGGCATGCCGTTGAACAGGTGGGTGACCGTAGGGCGTTCGGTGAAGCCGTCCACCCCGGCGCTGCGCAGCTGTTCGCGGGCAAAGCGCAGGGAATCCGCGGTGATCTGGGCGCTGGCATCGGTGTGCCCCAGCGACGGAACCACGCCGTGGGAGACCAGCTGCTCAACGAGTTCCTCGCTGCCGGCCAATTCCGGAGCGTAGGTCATGGTGCGCAGCTGGCCGCGGCTGGCAGCCACCAGCTCGCTGACGAATTCCGGATCCGGATCCTGCAGGAAGCGCGGGTCCTGGGCGCCGCAGCGGGCTACGGAGAGGAACGGGCCTTCGGCATGGATGCCGGCAATCTGGCCGGCCTCCGCCAGCTCGGCGAGCAGCTCGGCGGCCTCGATCATGGACGAGGGCTCTGCGGTGACCAGCGACGCGAGCAGGGTAGTGGTGCCCGAGCGGTGCAGGTACTCCACCGCTTCAGTGACGCTCGAATGATCCGGTGCCGAGAAGTCCGCGCCGAGGGCGCCATGGCAATGCAGGTCGATCAGGCCCGGGATGATGATGGATCCGGGGGCTACCTCGCGTACCGGGTAATCGGCAGCATCGGCCAGCGCGTCGAAGTCATCGCGGTTGCCGGCAAAGCGGATGCGGTCGCCTTCCACGGCGAGCACGCCATCGGTGACCTTGAGGCCATCGGAAATCAGGGTGGCATGAAGGGCGTAGCGCGTCGTAGTCATGTTCCCAGCTTAGAAGAGAGAACGCGTCCAGTCACCGACTCGACGGATTATTTTCTCAGCGGACTTGGCATTTAGCGAATCGGGAACGCAACGGCCCCAGTGCGTCGGGCTCCTGGCCAAGGCGAGGCGCTAGCTGTCCTTGCCCGTAGGATCTTCGGAAGCCGGCGCGTTGCCGGTGGCCAGGGCCTGCAGGGCCTGCAGCGTGCTGGTCTTCGCGCCGGAGGCCAGCTGCGCTTCGCGCGCGGAGTGCGCGGCGGCCCGGTTCTGCCTGATGCTGCCGACCCGGTTCTTCATTGACCGGTAGACCCTGCGGAACATGCGGTAGAGGAAGAAGCCGATGGCAATGGCAACGAGTCCGAGCACGGCAGCCAGTACGGGAACCAGCACAGCTGCGAAGACGAGAACCAGCGCGCCAAGATCTTCTGCCAGGCTGCGCACCCATTGGGTGATGGGTTCGGGCACGGCATTGGTCGCCGCGGTCATCGACGATTTGCCCAGGCTCACCGACAGCGCGGAGCCCGCACCGAGCAGTCCGGTGAGGACGGCAACCTCGACTCCCGAATTGGCGCCAAGGCCGATGCCAACCAGAGCACCGAAAACAGGCCGCAGCCACACCGAGATGGTTTCCATGGACAGATTGAGGAAAGGGATCTTATCCAGGCCGGCCTCGCCGATGGCAAGTACGGCACAGATCGCCAGGACCCACGGATTGGTGATGCTTTCAGGAATCTGCCGTGCCGCAGAAGCGATCATGTCAGGTGCGGTATCGGGGATCACGAGTCCCGCGATGCCCAGGGCCAATACCGTGAAATACGGCCGCAGGCCCGCAGCGGAACCGCTGCCAATGGCCATGAGCGAAGCTGTCAGCGGATCCAATGGACCTCCCGAGCCTGGCGGCCCGGACCGTGCGGCACCGAGCGCTTTTGGTAGAGGAGATCAGACTAGCAGTCGGGATGCAGTTTTCTGCAGGGCCAAGCTAAGGCTGCCAGGCAGCAGCATCCGGCCAGCAGCGGATGCGCCAAGGCCAGGCAGCTCGGGGAGGACCCGCAACCCTAGAAGAGGCGTCCTGCCGAGTCGTCGACTCCGCGCATTGCGTCGTAATCCAAGGTGAGGCAGCGGATGCCGCGGTCCTCGGCCAAGGTGCGGGCCTGCGGCTTGATCTGCTGGGCGGCGAAAATGCCGGTAACCGGCTTGAGCAGGGGATCGCGGTTCAGAAGCTCCAGGTAGCGGGTCAGCTGCTCCACGCCGTCGATATCGCCACGGCGCTTGAGCTCCACGGCAACCGTGGCGCCCTTGGCATCACGGGCCAGGATATCCACCGGGCCGATGGCGGTCATGTATTCACGGCGGACCAACTGGTGGCCGGCGCCGAGCAACTCGATCTGCTCGGCCAGCAGGCGCTGCAGGTCGGCTTCGACGCCATCCTTGATCAGCCCCGGATCGGTGCCCAGGATGTGGGCCGAGTCGTGCTCGAAGCTATGGAAGTGGATGGTCAGCTTGTCATCGGTCTTCGCGCTGGACACGGTCCAGGTAGCGGTGGCACCCAATGCCGCGGCGTCCTCATCGGGATCTGCCTCGCGCAGGATCAACGGCGGATTCATCCAGTTCAGCGGCTTGTAGCTGCCGCCGTCCGAGTGGATGAGTACCGAGCCGTCGGCCTTGACCATGATCAAGCGGGTCGCCAACGGAAGGTGGGCTCGAAGACGGCCCTCGTAATCAACTGAACACTTCGCTACCACTAAACGCACCCCACACACTTTACTAGCTGGTTGCGACTTGTGCCGGGAGATACGGCATGATTAAAGACATGCCACGTTCCAACCGCCCGCGCCGCTCCAAGAATTCCCGACCCGCCCAAGGCCGGAACTCCGGCTCCGGCTACGGATCCGGGGATGAAGAGCAGGGCTACGGTTCGGGCCAGGAAGAGTGGATGCAGCGTGCCCGTTTCGGCGTGGTGCTGCGCCAGGATGCCCCCGACGGCCAATGGCATGTGCGCAAGATTGCGCCGATGAACGCCAATAAGCCCTATTCCTGCCCGGGGTGCCACCGTTCCATCGGAGTTGGAGTTGCCCATGTGGTCGCCTGGCGCGCGGACCACTGGTCGGGCGATGACGCCGCGGCCAACGCGCGCCGCCACTGGCATCCGCACTGCTGGGAAACCCGTTCCTACCGCTACTAGGCCAGCTGCCTAAAGGGCAGGTGCTAGCGGCGGTCCTGCCGGGCGATGAAGACTTCGCGCAGCAGGATCATGGCGCTGGCTGCCACCGGGATGGCCATGAGCGCACCGGTGACCCCGGCCAAGGTGCCGCCGGCAATCACCGAGATCACCGCGACCGCGCCGGGCACTGCCACCGCACGGCGCATGATGCGCGGCGAAACGAAATACGCCTCGACTTGCAGGTAGCCGAAGTAGCACACCGCGTAGATCAGGGCGGTTTGCCAGCCCAATGACAATGTCACCAAGGTGACCAGCACGCCGGCGATCACCCCGCCGACCAATGGGATGAAGGCCAGCATCGCCACCAGCAAGGTGAGCAGCGCGGTGAATGGCACACCCAGGATGCTCATCAGCACCAGCGCCACCAGGCAGTTCAGTATGGCCACGGTGGCTTGGCCCATCACGTAATTGCCCACGGAGCGGGTAATGCGCACGGTCAATTCGGCCACGCGGTCGCGTTTGGAGCGCGGGGCCAGGCGCAGCGAGAAGCCCATCATCCCTGGCAGCGAAGCCAGGAAGTAGATGGCCAGCACAAGCACGATCAGCACGCCGAACATGGACTGGGCGACGGTCTGCGATACGCCCAGGACGCCGCCGAACACATTGGTCACCGCGCCCGAATCGCCAAAGAAACGGTCGACCTCGGTAGTGATGCGCTGGGAAACCGCGTATTGCCGGTCGATTTCCCGGACCCAATCGCTATTGAGGAAATCATCCACGATTTCAGGCGCCCGCGTGATGAAGGCGGTGATCTGGTTGACCAGGGTAGGGATGATCAAGGCCATGAAGCCGCCGAAGATCGCCAGCAAGCTGACCATGGTCGCGGCCACAGCCAGCGGACGGGTCAATCCCTTGCGCATCATGAAGCGCACAATCGGATCAAGGCCCAGCGCGATGAACAGCGCAATGGCAATCCAGGTCATCAGCGAACCGACGTTGGTCAGCAGGTAGTAGCCGCCCAGGGCGATGCCCACGCCAATGGTGCCCAAGAAGCCCATGGAAATAGGATGCAGCGCCGGAATCGGTTCCGGCGAGCCATCCAGCGGATGCTCCGGTTCCTCGCCCAGGGCCGCACTGCGCTGCGGGGTGTTGAGCATCTTGCCCACGCGTTCGGCGATCTTCTTGGTCCAGCCCTCGCGGGATGCATTAGCGCCCGTCGGCGCAGCGCCCGGATAACGGGCCTGCGCGCTGGCGGCCGCAGGTGATTCCGATTGGGAATTGCCCTCATGAGGCTGGGAATGCGCTGTGGATTCCGGGCCGGAGGTTGCCGGCCCGGAAGAGCGATCCGACGCGTCGGAACGCGGCTCGGGTACGTGCTTATCGCGATGCGGGTGCGGCTGATCAGGCTCCATGGGTCAGAGCATATCGCGCATCGGCCACTGTTAAGTGGTTCAAGACACCGTGCTGTTGCGTTGTTGAGCCAGTTCACAGGCGCGGATCGGAACCATGATCGGCCGCAACTCGTTAGACTTGTCAAAGAACAGCTGTGAGACGTAGGCGAATAGGTGAACTTGTGCGAAAAGTAATCTCCGTGATCGCGATGCTGCTGGGGGCCGCGGCCCTGGTAGTCGGCATCGGACAGAAGACCTTTTGGGCCCCGCCCGAAACGGTGACCGCGAGCATGCCGCAACTAGCTGATGAGGCACCGCTGACCCTGATTGAATCCTCGGTCAACGACCCCAAGCTGGACCCGGTGGAACTGGTGATCAAGTCGAAGGGCGAATTCACTGCTTCCTTGGGCCGCGACTATGACGTCGAGGCGTGGATCGGCGATGCATCGCATGTATCGGTCACCGGCATCGACACCGAAAACCACAAGATGATCGCCAAGCACGCCAAGGGCAAGGCCGATGCGCCTGATCCCGCCGGTGATGACATCTTCTTCGACTCGCAGACCGCGGATCAGACCATGACCTACCGCTGGACCGCTCCGGATTCCGGCGACTGGTCCCTGCTGCTGGCCGCAGGCGGAAAGGATGCCGCTCCGGTGGATATCTCGGTAACCTACGCGAACGACGACGCCATGCCATTTGCCCTGCCGCTGATCATTGCCGGCTCGCTGCTGCTGGTCTTCGGACTGGCCCTGCTGGTCATGCGCCCGGGCAAGCCGAAGAGCGGGTCGAACACCCAGCACTCGGTCGCCGCCGTGGCCGTGGTGGCCCTGGCGATCTCCGGTGTTTCGCTGCCCATGGCGCCAAGCGACGAGTCCAGCGCCAAGCCTTCGGAATCCGAGCAGAAGTCGCAGGACGCCAAGGCGTCCGATGATGCCAAGGGCTCCGAGTCCGCTTCTTCCTCGGTTGAAGAAGTATCCAGCTTCCCGGTCATCACCGAAGAGCAGCTCAAGCGCGTTCTGGCTGATGCCCAGAAGCAGGTAGCCAAGGCCGATGAGAAGAGCGATGCCAAAGCCCTGGAACCACGCAGCGCCGGGGCGTTCAAGTACCTGCGCGATAAGCGCTACGACATGCTCAAGGAGAAGTTCGAGGTAGACAAGCCGCTGGCGCTCACTACCCAGGTCATCCGCTCGGCCGCTGTGCCGAATGCGAATGAAGCCAAGTTCCCCCGCGTGATCTCCGTGGTGACCGCGAAGAACAATGATGCCGACACCCTGCCGCAGGCGCTGACCCTGGTGCAGGCCAACGCCCGAGATAACTTCAAGGTGGTCTTCGCCGGCCAGATGCTGCCGAACTCCACCTTCCCGGGCATCGCCGTTGGCGACCCGTCGACCAAGCAGCTGGCTGCCAACGCCGAGGGCCTGCAGATGACCCCGGAGAAGGCTCTGGAAGCATTGGGCAACGTGCTGACCGATGGCAAAGCCAAGGACAAGGACAAGTTTGCCGAATCGGACTTCATCAAGGCGGTGCACGCAGCCCAGAAGGATGAGTCCAAGGAAGCCAACGAGGCGGACGTCAAGTACAAGCGCACGGTCACCAAGGGCGACACCAAGGTGGTTTCCACCCCGGATGGCGGAGCGATTGTTACCGGCAAGCTGAACAACAAGGCGCTCTTCGTGCGCACCGAAGACGCTGACCCGCTCAAGAGCACCGACAAGCTGACCGAACAGCTGCTGGGATCCAGCTCCTCGAACGGCGACGTGGAAAGCACCTACGCCGAGCCGGTGATGTTCTACCTGCCAGCCGACGGTTCCAAGGACAAGATCCAGCTGATCTCTGCAAGCCAGATCCTGCTCGATGTGAAGGAAGTTGACTAACCCCCATGACTGATCAGAACATTCCCTCAACCCGTGGTGCGGTAGATCTCTCCGCCCTGGCGAGCCAAGGCCCGGAAGCTTCCGGCAGCATGCCGGCTGGTCCGGCAAGCTGGACCACCAATCTGGATGAGGCTGCGTTCCAGCAGTTCGTCGGCATGTCCCAGCAGGTACCTGCCATCGTTTCCCTCGGCTCGCCTCGCGTGCAGGTCTCGGCAGACCTGGATGCGACGCTGCGCAAGCTGGTGGATGCCAAGGGCGGCAAATTCATCCTCGGCCTGGTGGATGCAGAAACCTACCCGCAGATCGCCCAGGCCTTCCAGGCGCAGCAGATCCCGATGGTGGTTGCGCTGATCAAGGGCCAGCCGGTGCCGCTGTTCCAGGGGCCTGCCGATGAACAGCAGATTGTCCAGGTTTTCGCACAGCTTGAACAGCTCGCAGTCCAGCAGGGCATGAGCGGTACCGCCCCGGCATTCTCCGGGCAGGCCGGCGAGCCTGAGCCAGAGCTGCCGCCGCTGCACCAGAAGGCCGTGGACGCCATCGATGCCGGGGACTACGCCGCCGCCGAGGCCGCCTACCTGGAAGCGTTGAACGAGAAGCCGAACGACAAGGACGCGCAGATCGGTGTGTACCAGGTTCGACTGCTCTCGCGCACGCACAACCTGGATCTGAACAAGTCCCGCGAGCAAGCCGCGCAGAACCCTGAAGACATCGCAGCCCAGCTGGATGTAGCAGATCTGGACGTGGTGGGCGGGCATGTTGAAGATGCCTTCGCCCGACTGGTTTCGCTGATCTCCCGCCTGGCTGATGAAGACCGCGAGCGGGTCCGCCGTCGCCTGATTGAGCTCTATGCGGTAATCGGCAACAGCGATCCACGCGTAGCTGCCTCGCGGCAGAAACTGGCACGCGTACTCTTCTAGGCTGACGTCCAGGGACTGGACCAAGCAGTTCAACCGCCGCGACCCAGGGTTTTTCCCAGGGTCGCGGCGGTTGTCTTATACCTGGGTTTAACTCCAAAGGATGATGCGTTCTGACTAGGGGCATTGCTAGCCTTGAGCTATGAATCAGATCGCACTGGACATTCGGGGTCTTGCCAAGCAATTCGGCGCCAAGATTGCCGTGAACAACGTCAGCCTGCAAGTTCCTGCGGGTTCCTTCTACGGTCTTGTCGGACCCAATGGTGCCGGCAAGACCACCATGCTTTCCATGGCCACTGGATTGCTGCGCCCGGATTCAGGCCAAGCGCTGGTCAACGGCGTGGATATCTGGGCTGATCCGCAAGCGGCCAAGGCCACGTTGGGAGTCCTGGCTGATGGCGTGCGCCAGTTTGACCGGCTGACCGGCCGCCAGCTGGTGACCTACTCGGGATTGCTGCGCGGCATGGAACGCGCAGAAGTTGCCCAGCGTACCGAAGACCTGCTGCGCGTGATGGATTTGCTCGATGACGGAGACAAGCTGGTGGTGGACTACTCGGCCGGCATGACCAAGAAGATATCCTTGGCTACCGCGATGATCCACTCGCCAAAGCTCTTGGTTCTGGACGAGCCGTTCGAGGCGGTGGACCCGGTATCGGCGGCGAATATCCGCGACATCCTGAATAACTACGTTGAATTCGGCGGCACCGTCATCGTTTCCTCGCATGTGATGGACCTCGTCCAGCGCATGTGCACGCATGTCGCGGTCATTTCCGATGGCATGCTCAAGGCGCAGGGCACCGTGGATGAAGTCCGCGGTGGCATGAGCCTGGAAGATCGCTTCGTCGATCTGGTGGGCGGCCGCGCCAATAATGAGGGGCTGTCATGGTTGCGCACGTCCTAAGCTTGAAATTGCGCTTGCTCGCCAACGGCTTCAAGCGCTCCGTCGGCCAGCTCATTGGCGTCATCATTGGTGGCCTGTACGCACTGGGTATGATAACCATGCTGACCATGGCCATGTGGTTTACCGCCGGCGATATTCCTTTCCAGGGCGAAATCTTCACCCTGATCGGCTCGGCCGTGGTGCTGGGCTGGGCCATTATCCCGCCGCTGCTGACCGGTGTTGACCTCACCCTGGAACCTTCACGCTTTGTCCACTTCGGGATTCCGGAAAAGACCTTGGGGCCAGCGCTGGTGCTGGCTGGCTTTATCTCGATTCCCGCGGTGCTGACCATTGCGGGCCTGCTCGGCGCCTCGCTGATGTGGCGCTTCGATGCGGGCGCGCTCATGCTGGCACTGCTGGCAGCGGTGGCGACCGCGGTGATGGCGATTCTGCTTTGCCAGTATTTGGTGATCATGGCGACCGCACTGCGGGCCAAGCGCCGATTCCGTGAATTGACTTTCGTGCTGCTGTTCGTGGTGCTCATCGCCTTGGGGCCGATCGTGACCTCGGCATTGGCTGCCGCGCAGAGTATGAGCGACTGGATCCAGCCGATTGCCTCGGTCTTGGGGTACACCCCGCTGGGTGCCTTTGCCGCGATTCCCGGGGCTTTTGCCTCGGCGCAATACGGCCAGATGGCGATCCATCTGGCGCTGGGCTTGCTCTACCTTGGCGGACTGTACCTCCTGCTGGCTCGGGCTACCGCCAAAGCCACGGTGACCCCGCCGCCAGAGCAGCGCGCTGCCACGGCCAAGGGGCTGGGCTTCTTCAAGTTGATGCCGGCCACGCCAACGGGCGCCGTGGCTGCCCGCGCACTGACCTACTGGTTCAAGGATCCGCGCTATGCCATTGGCGTGCTCATTGTGCCGATGCTGCCGTTGCTCTTCTGGTTCACCGGCAACCAGACCGGCAGCTACGTGATGATGTTCCTGCTGGGCCCGTTGATCGGCATCTTGATGGGCTTCTCCATCTCGGCCGACATTTCCTATGACAACACCGCCTTTGCGCTGCACGCGCTGACCGGCATTTCCGGACGCGCAGATCGTGCAGGGCGAGTGCTGTCCTGTTTCCTGATTGCCATCGTTCCGGTCCTGGCGGCAGCCATTTTGCCGGGCCTCATCTCCGGTGCGCTGTGGCGCATCCCGGGAGACCTGGGCCTGTCACTGGCTGGGCTGCTCATCGCGTTGGGCGTCGCGTCGGTGTCCTCGGCCCGCTACACCTATTCGGTGCCGCTGCCGGGTGATAACCCGATGAAGACCCCTCCGGGCAATGGCATGCGCATTGCCCTGACCCAGCTGGGAATCATGTTTGCCATGGGCCTCCTGCTGATCCCGGTTCTCATTCCGTACATCATCGGCTGGGTGAAGCAGTCGCAGTCCTTCGGCTTCATCACCTTGGGCGCGGGCCTGGTCGTGGGTATCGGGCTGATGCTCGGCGGCATTGCCCTCGGTGGCAAATGGTACGAAAAGCGCACTCCTGAGCTGATGCAGTCGGTCATCCTCAATAAGTAGGCGCAGCAGCCGAATTGCTGCCTTCGGCCGTCTAGCGGGACGCTGTTTTCCGCTAGGCGGCCGTTTGCCTGCCTTGGGTGCAAGGAGGTTCACAGGATATTGATCGGGTCGCGACCAATTGGCTCAATATTGACTTCCAAGGGCACCGCAACGCATCGGAAGACCACTGAAAAATGGTTGTTGACTTGCAGAGAGGAAGAAATCGATGGGGCGGCCTAGTGCAGCGCGGCAAAGTCAATGTGGACAAGCTCCCATGCTTTCCACGCGGACAGCAGTGGCAATCCGTATTAGACTTGGAGGCATGGTGGAACAGTCTGAAGAAACCCGCGGTGGCACTGCCACGATTGAACGTACCGAGACAACCCAGAGTGTCGAGGCCGGAGATCATGAGCGTTTTGCTCACTACGTGCAGAAGGAAAAGATCATGGAGTCGGCAATGACCGGCGACCCAGTGATCGCTCTGTGCGGCAAGGTCTGGACGCCAGGCCGAGATCCGCAGAAGTTCCCGGTATGCCCCGAGTGCAAGGAAGTCTACGACTCCATGATGGGGTAGTGCTGCGAATGAACTAGCACTACTTCACACAATGCACGCGGCCGGGAAAAGGTAAATGACCGAGACACTCTTTGATTTTGGCGACAAGCTTCCACTAGAAGACAAGCTGCCGGTAGCGTATCCGGAACGTGCGGCTTGGGG
This sequence comes from Glutamicibacter sp. NPDC090743, assembly GCF_044769125.1. Classification (NCBI taxonomy): domain Bacteria; kingdom Bacillati; phylum Actinomycetota; class Actinomycetes; order Micrococcales; family Micrococcaceae; genus Glutamicibacter; species Glutamicibacter sp. NPDC090743. The sequence goes on from NZ_JBIVXE010000007.1 coordinate 141,586, forward strand.
GACTGGGCCGAAGCTGCGTGCCTGGCAGGCCGAGGCCTTGGCTCTGTACTTCGATACGGAGCCCAAGGACTTCATGGCAGTGGCGACCCCTGGCGCAGGTAAGACCACCTTCGCGCTGCGCCTGGCCAAAGTGCTGATCGACTCGGGCAAGATCAACCGCATGATCGTTGTCGCGCCCACCGACCACCTGAAAAAGCAGTGGGCGGATGCGGCGGCGCGTGTGGGCATCTCACTGGACCCGAACTACAAGAACTCCGACGGCCGGCACGGCTCGCACTACATGGGTGTGGTGGTGACCTATGCCCAGGTCTCGCTGAAGCCCGCGGTGCACCGCGCGAAAACTGAAGATGCCCGCACCCTGGTGATCATGGATGAGGTCCACCACGCCGGCGATGCCCTGTCCTGGGGCGATGGCATTCGTGAAGCATTCGAACCGGCTACCCGGCGGCTTGCCCTGACCGGTACCCCATTCCGTTCCGATGCGGCCCCGATTCCTTTCGTGCAGTATGTGGACGAGGGCGATGGCATTCGCCGTTCCAAGGCGGACTACACCTACGGCTACGGCAGCGCCCTGGCCGACCACGTGGTCCGTCCGGTGCTGTTCATGGCCTATTCGGGCAATATGCGCTGGCGTACCTCCGGCGGCGAGGAGATGGAAGCAAACCTCGGCGAAGGCTTCACCAAGGATGTCACCGCCCATGCCTGGCGTACCGCGCTGGATCCGCACGGCGACTGGATCCCGTCGGTGCTGCAGGCCGCTGACCGGCGGCTCTCGGAGGTCCGCCGCACCGTGAAGGACGCCGGCGGCCTGATCATCGCCACGGACCACGAGGACGCGCGCGGCTACGCGGCCCAGCTCGAAGCGATCTGTGGCGAGAAGGTCACCACCATTCTTTCCGATGACCCCAAGGCATCGCAGAAGATCGACGATTTCTCCGAATCCGACGCGCGCTGGATGGTTGCGGTGCGCATGGTGTCCGAAGGCGTGGACGTTCCGCGTCTCTGCGTGGGCGTTTATGCGACGTCCACCTCCACTCCGTTGTTCTTCGCCCAGGCGGTCGGCCGCTTCGTGCGTAGCCGCAAGCGCGGCGAGGTGGCTTCGGTCTTCCTGCCCTCGGTGCCGATCCTGATGGCCTTGGCCAACGAGATGGAAGTCGAACGCGACCACGCCTTGGACCGTGAAGGTTCCAAGGACGAAGACGGGCTGGACGATTCGCTGCTGGAAGCGGCGAACAAGGAAGACAAGGCCAGCGACGAGCTGACGCGCAATAAATTCGAAGCGCTGAACTCGCAGGCCTCCTTTGACCGCGTGCTCTTTGACGGTGGCGAATTCGGTACCGGTGCCGACATCGGCAGTGAAGAAGAACTTGGCTTCCTGGGCATCCCGGGCCTGCTGGACACCGAACAGGTTTCCGAACTGCTGCGCAAGCAGCAGAACAAGCAGATTTCCAAGGGCGGCACCAAGCCCGAGCCGGTCTCCGACCACCGCCGCATGATGGAGCTGCGCACCAAGCTGTCGAAGAATGTCTCGGCATGGGCTGCCCGCACCGGCACCCCGCACGGGCAGATCCACAACAAGCTGCGCAGCGTCTGCGGCGGGCCTGCAGTGCCGCAGGCTACTGCTGACCAGCTGCAGGCGCGCATTGACAAGCTGCAGGACTGGTTCGTCGGGCGAAAATAGGCTCCACGAGAGAACGGCTTTGCTCCTGACCGGAAAATCCGGTCAGGAGCAAAGCCGTTTCTGCTTTCCGGGGGATCATCAACCCAGCGAAATCACCGTTACCTTGGCTGCCCTCAGTTCCTCGCGTATCGCCGGCAGATTCTCCGGTGAGACTGCTGCGGTCAGCGGAGAAATGATGGTCGTGGTGAATCCTGCTTCAGCTGCATCGAAGGCGGTCGCCTTTACGCAATGATCCGCGGCGAGCCCTACGACATCTACAGAGTCAATTCCTCTGGCCTTGAGCCATGGACCTAGCAGTTCTCCGCTTTCATCAGCCTGGTCAGCCGATGGATCCAGCACTCTGGCTTCGAAACCCGAATAGGCTGCGGTGAAGCGCCCCTTGGCGAAGTGCGCATCCAGGGGCACCTCGGCGAGCTGCGGATGCAGGGCGGCGCCAGATGTTCCGGCGACACAGTGCACCGGCCAGGAATCAATGAAGTCGGGGGTTTCCGAGAAATGATTCCCCGGCTCGATATGCCAATCCTGGGTGGTGACGATTGCCGAGTAGGCATCGCGGCGTTCGGCAATATCCGCGGCAATGGCCGTTGCGACGGCGTTGCCGCCGGTCACGGCCAGGGCTCCGCCTTCGCAGAAGTCGGGTTGGACATCAATGATCAACAGGGCTCTGCTCATCGCTGCCTCCTGGCTGGGGGAAGTGTAGAGATTGGAAAACTGCGGACCGCAGGATCCTTGAATCTGGATCCTACGTCCCGCAGCTGGGATTTTCGTGTGTTCGACTAGTCCTGGATCATGACGGTCGGGATGACCGGTTCGCCACGCTGCATCTTGCGTGCCACGCCTGGCAGTTCCTGGACCGATGCGAAGTGGCGCTCGGTGGCGAGCTTGACGCCAGCTGCACCCACGTACGCCGGATCGATCTCGCCATGGCGCACCAACGGGACCACCAGATCCCGCTCGGGGCCGCCGGTGGTGTACTCGGAAGTGGAGACGATTTCAGCGACAGCGCGGTTGCGCTCATTGAGCTGGCGCACCGCGTACTTGCGCCCGCCCACGCTGGCCTTGTTCGCCGCGGCCTTGGCGACCGGAATCCATTGCCCCGAATCGTCTTGGCGGGCAACCAGCTTGTAAACCATCGACGCGGTCGGATGGCCGGAGCCGGTGACCAATGCCGTGCCGACGCCATAGGCGTCAACCGGGGCGCTGGCCAGGGCGGCGATCGCGTACTCGTCGAGGTCCGAGGTCACGGTGATCTTGGTGTTCCAGTTGCCCAGGTCATCAAGCAGCTCGCGAACCCAGCCTGCCTGCTGCACCAGGTCGCCCGAGTCCAGCCGGACTCCGCCCAGTTCCGGACCCGCAACTTCAACCGCGGTGCGTACGCCCTTCTCCACGTCGTAGGTATCCACCAGCAAGATGGTGTCCTTGCCCAGCGAGGCAACCTGCGCTTCGAAGGCGGCGCGCTCGGTGTCGTGAAGCAGGGTGAACGAGTGGGCCGAAGTGCCAACGGTCTTCAAGCCATAGCGGGCACCGGCTTCCAAATTGGACGTTGAAGTGAATCCGGCAATCATGGCGGCCCGCGCGGCAGCCACTGCTGATTCCTCATGGGTGCGGCGCGAGCCCATCTCGATACATGGGCGTTCGCCGGCCGAGGCGATCATTCGCGATGCCGCCGACGCGATGGCCGAATCATGGTTCATGACCGAGAGCAGGAAAGTCTCGATAACGCAGGCTTCAGCGAAAGTCGACTCCACGGTCAGCAGTGGCGAATTCGGGAAGTACAACTCGCCCTCGGCGTAGCCGGAGATGCTGCCGGTGAAGCGGAAGTTCTCCAGGTACTTGATGGTTTCCGCGTTGACTACCTTGTTGTCGCTGAGGAAACGCAGCTGTTCGTCATCGAAGCGGAAGTTTGCCAACCCTTCGAGCACGCGACCAGTACCTGCGACCACGCCATAGCGCCGGCCCTCGGGCAAGCGGCGAGCGAATGCCTCGAAGACAGACGGGCGGTGAGCTGCACCGGATCCCAGCGCTGCTTGGAGCATGGTCAGCTCATAGTGGTCGGTGAAGAGACTGGTGCGCATGTGACGCTCCTGATGATCGGAAAAGGCCTTATACGGTGCTGCTTGGGAAAGCAGACCGGTTTTACTGTATAACGGCTCACGCTCAAGGTGATATTTGCCGTGTCCGGTGTTGCGTTCAGCTTCCAAGCGTAAAATGGAAGCCATGACCGCAATGCCCGATGTACTTTCCGAATTTGAAACCCTGGTATCCCAAGACAAGCCCTGGCGCTTGGTCGTGTGGAATGATCCAGTGAACTTGATGAGCTACGTATCCTACGTGTTCCGTTCCTACTTTGGTTTCAGCGCGGAAAAAGCCGAGAAGCTCATGCTGCAGGTGCACCATGACGGCTTCTGCACGGTGCGCAGCGGCAGCCGCGAAGCTATCGAATCCGATGTGCAGGCAATGCACGGATTCGGCCTGAACGCAACGATGACCCAGGGAGCCTGAACGTGGCGAAGGCCTTCAAGAACGGTTCCAAGGGCATTACCGGAACACTGCACTCCGCAGAACGAAAACTGATCCGCGAACTCTTCGGCGATGTCATTGGAATGCTCGAGGAGCGCGCGCAGCTGCACCAGCTGCCCGAAGATGTTGATCCGCTTTACGCCCTGACCGGGATGCGGCCCGAGTCCATGGACCTGCCGCCGGTTTCTGATCCTGCGCTGGCCAGGCTGCTGCCGGATGCCAGCGATGACGCAGTGGCCGCCGCCGAGCATCGCCGGCTGACCGAAGCCGACCTGATCGCGCAAAAGGTTGGCCGCCTGCGCGAGGCCCAGATGCTGCTGGACACCGAAAAGCTGGTCTTGGACAAGGACACCGCGACGCGTTTTGCCCAAGCGCTGAACGACGTGCGCCTGGTGCTCGCAGAGCGCCTGGAAATCCGCAGTGAAGAGGATTCAGCCCGGGTCGCAGAGGTGCTCGATGCATCCGAGGTGAACACTCCGGAAGAATACATGTCCTTGGTGTACAACCTGATTTCATGGGTACTCGATACCCTGATGGCTGCACTGATGGATGCGGAGTTCTAATCCATGAATTCCTACTTTGCTACCGGGCAGGTCTCGGCCCCGGAGGCCAATACCCCCATCGGCATTTTCGACTCGGGCGTTGGCGGACTGACCGTGGCCCGCGCGATCATTGACCAGCTGCCGGGCGAATCGCTGATCTATGTGGGGGATACCGCCAACTCTCCCTATGGCCCGTTGCCCATTGCCCAGGTTCGGGCCAATGCGCTGGGGGTGATGGATGAGCTGGTCGATGGTGGCGTGAAGCTGCTGGTGATTGCCTGCAATTCGGCCTCTGCCGCGGTGTTGCGCGATGCTCGCGAGCGCTATACCGCGCGCTATGGCATTCCGGTCGTCGAGGTCATCCAGCCGGCGGTGCGCCGTGCGGTAGCCGGCACGAAGAATGGCAAGATCGGCATCATCGGCACCCAGGCGACTGTTGGTTCACGCGCCTACGAGGACGCCTTTGCGGCCGCGCCGAACTTGCAGGTCTCCACCGTGGCCTGCCCGCGCTTCGTGGAGTTCGTGGAGTCCGGCATTACCGCCGGTGCCGAGCTGCTGGAGATCGCGCAGGAATACCTGGCGCCGCTGCAGGCCGCCGATGTAGACACCCTGGTTCTGGGATGCACGCACTATCCGTTGCTGACCGGCGTGATCTCCTATGTCATGGGGGATTCGGTCAGCTTGGTTTCGAGTGCCGAGGAAACGGCAAAGGACGTTTTCCGGGCGTTGACCCGCCATGCCCTGGTGCGCAACGACGGCGCCGCGGCGCGTCATGAGTTCCTAGCCACAGGCAACGCTGATAGCTTTGGTGTACTGGCTCGCCGATTCCTCGGACCCGAGGTGCTGCAGGTGCGCCACGTGGACCATGTAGCCGCCCACTATCCGACCGGAGCTATTTCGCGGATTACCCCGCAGATGATTGCCGCGTCGAAAGCGAGTAACGAATGAAGCTGACCATCATTGGATGCACCGGGTCATTCCCAGGGCCGGGATCGCCCGCTTCCTGCTACCTGGTGTCGGCCTTTGATGGCACGCGCGACTGGAAGATCCTGCTGGATCTGGGTTCCGGTGCATTGGGCGTGCTTCAGCGTTACACCGATCTAAAAGACATTGACGGGATCATGATTTCCCATCTGCATCCGGATCACTGCATGGACCTTTGCGGTTTGCATGTGGCGATTCGCTGGGATCCGACGGGCTGGGGCCGGGACCGGATGCTGGTGCACGGTCCGGAAGATACCGCCGAACGCATCGAAACGGCCTACTCCCTGCCCGATGGCGACACCATGGCCAAGGACTACGACTTCCAGGTCTGGAAATCCTTGCAGCCGGTGAACATCGGTCCCTTCACCATCACGCCCTACCCGGTGCGCCACCCGATCAAGGAAGCCTATGCGCTGCGCGTGGAAGCGCACGAGCCGGGCCCCGACGGCGAGCTGCTGACCAGCGTGCTGACCTATTCCGGGGACACCGACAGCTGCGATGGCCTGGTTGAGGCCGCCCGCGGCGCGGACATGTTCCTGTGCGAAGCGGCCTTCGAAGAGGGCCGCGATGACCATATCGACGGCGTGCACCTGACAGGCAAGCGTGCTGGCGAAATGGCGACCGCGGCCGGTGCCGAGCGCATGCTGCTGACGCACATTCCGGTCTGGACCGACATCAACAAGGTGGTCGAGGAAGCCAAGGAAACCTACGACGGCGGGATCGCTGTTGCCGTTTCCGGGGTGACTTACGGCGTGTACTCCGGCAGCCTGAAGGAAGACAAGGACCCGGCCCTGTTCAAGGGGGAGCGCGGTACCGACTACCTGAAGACCCGTACCGGCACCATGCCGACCATCAAGTACGAGAAGACCCGCAAGTTCCCCTTGCTCAAACGCAAGAAGTAGGCACACGGAACCGGAGAAAAGCACCGGCGGACAGGAAGAAATATCCTCTCCGCCGGTGCTTTTCGCTTTCCCGGGAGAAGCCTAGCCGGCGCCGTGCTTGGCGCCCCATGGCTTGTCGAATTTGCTGGCCAGTCGGGTCAGGGCCAATGCGGCGAGCAGCAGTCCCACGTCGCGCAGGACGACATCGAGGAAGACGCCCATCGAGACCAGATTGACGATGATGCCCAGCAGCCACAGTGACAGCACATAGCTCGCGTAGCGCGGCTTGATGATCATCGATGCGGCGGCAACCAGTTCCACCACGCCAACGAAATGCATGGCGGTTTGCGCGGAAAACGGCACGATGGCAATGATCCACGGGGCCAGGTATTCCGGCCAGTAGGTCATCACGTTCGCGAACTTGTCCAGTCCCATCAGCAGGGGAAGGACGACAAATCCAATGCGCAGGATCCAGAATGCGCTCAACGACGGGTCGGTGTTGACTCATGCAGCTGTTGTTGCCCGTATGTGCGAGACCGGATGCTTCTCGCTCCATGAGGCGCTCATGGCGATCACCCTCCAAAGGTTTGAACGTATACCCAGAATTCGCCTCTCGGGCCTATTTGTCAAGATCCATTGTTGATAGAATTCTGGCATGTCGACAAAACTGAGCTTGCAACAAGATGCGGTCCTCAAATCGCTCAACGATCCGGTTCGGCGGCGACTATTCGAATTCATTTCGCAAAGCCCGCAACCGGCGGGACGCGACGCGGCATCCAAGGCCGCAGGAATCAGCCGGACCCTGGCCGCCTACCATCTGGACCGGCTGGCAAGCGCAGGATTGCTGGCGGTGACTTTCGCACGGCCGGAGGGCAAAAACGGACCGGGGGCCGGGCGCACCGCGAAACTTTACGCGCTCGCCCAAGAAGAAGTCGCCGTGAGCTTGCCAGCGCGCAATTACCGCCTCTTGGGCAGCTTGCTGGCCAACGCGGCCAGTGCCGATGCCTCGGGGGTCGTGCTCCAGGCGCTGCGTCAGGCGGCACGAGGCGAAGGGCAGAACCTGGGGCAGGGCAGTGGCGGGCTCGTGCCGCTGCTGGACGAGCTGGGCTATGCGCCTGAAGCAGACGAGCGAGGAGAGATCTCCATGGGGAACTGCCCCTTCCATCTGGTCGCGCAGCAGCAGACCGAACTGGTCTGCTCCATGAACTATGAACTGGTTTCAGGCGTCTTGGAGGGGTGCCAGTTGGATTGCAGCCGGGCCGAGCTGAGCCCGCGTCCCGGGCGATGCTGCGTTGTGGTGCATCCGCAGTAGCTGCCAAGGATGCGCCACGAGGTGCATTTCACCGTAACTCGCGGGTTCACCCGTACAGATCGCGCGGTGCGCGTGGTTAGGATGGAAGCATGACTTTACGCGCTGACGGCCGAGGAGCCGCGCAACTTCGAGACATTACCATCACCCGTGGCTGGTCCGCTCAGGCCGAAGGCTCGGCGCTGATCGAATTCGGCAACACCCGCGTGCTGTGCACCGCGTCCTTCACCGAGGGCGTGCCACGCTGGCTCAAGGGCGAAGGCACCGGCTGGGTCACCGCTGAATACGCGATGCTCCCACGTGCTACCAACACCCGCAACTCCCGCGAATCGGTCCGGGGCAAGCTCTCGGGCCGCACCCATGAGATTTCCCGCCTGATCGGCCGCTCGCTGCGTGCCGTCGTGGACACCAAGGCCCTGGGCGAAAACACCATCGTGCTGGACTGCGACGTCCTGCAGGCCGACGGCGGCACCCGCACTGCCGCCATCACCGGTGCCTACGTGGCACTGGCAGAAGCAATTTCCTGGGCCCGTTCACAGGGCATCGTGAAGGCCAACGCCAAGGTGCTCACCGACTCGGTCGCCGCGATCTCGGTGGGCATCATCGATGGCACCCCGATGCTGGACCTGCCCTACGAGGAAGATGTTCGCGCCGAGACCGACATGAACGTCGTGGTCACCGGATCCGGCGACTTCGTCGAGGTCCAGGGCACCGCCGAAGGGGTTCCATTCAAGCGCGAGGAGCTGGATGCCCTGCTGGACCTGGCCCTTGGCGGTACCAACGAGCTGGCCGAGATCCAGCGTGAAACCCTGAGCAGCACCAAATGAGCCAGCCGGTACTGGTGCTTGCCTCGCGCAACCAGGGCAAGCTGCGCGAATTGCGCGAATTGCTGCGCGGGCAGGTGCCGGGCTTGGATGTTGACAGCCAGGTCATCGACGCCGCCACCGCTGGGGCTGCCGATCCGGTTGAAGACCAGGTCACCTTCCAGGGCAATGCGCTGAAAAAGGCCCGCGAGATCTCGGCATCCACCGGCCTGGTGGCGCTGGCCGATGATTCCGGCTTGAGCGTGGATGTGCTCGGGGGAGCGCCGGGAATCTTCTCGGCGCGCTGGTCCGGGGTGCACGGCAATGACGAAGCGAATATCGATCTGCTGCTCGGCCAGCTCGGCGATATTGCAGCCGAGCACCGCGCAGCGCAGTTCGTCTGCGCCGCGGCACTGGCTACCCCAGAGGGTGCCGAGCACGTGGAACTGGGCAAGGTCGAAGGCGTGCTGCGCACCGAGCGTGCCGGCGAGCATGGTTTCGGCTATGATCCGATCTTCGAACCTGCCGGCGCCGGCAAGTCCATGGCCCAGCACACTCCGGAGGAGAAGAACGCGATCTCGCACCGGGCTCGCGCCTTCGCCGCGTTGCTGCCCAGCATCATCGACGAGGTCACCAAGGCCTTGGCCAAGTAGCCTCCAAATCCCGGATAGAACAAGAACGCCAGCAAATCCTGAAACGGATTTGCTGGCGTTCTTGCGCTAGTGCGGGAAGTTCTCGCCGGACCGTGCCAGGGCCAGGTAGGGCCGCTCGTCGAACTCGGTCACCAGGTATTGGGTTTCGCATGCGCGGCACTGCCACTGTGCGGGAGGCCCCACAGGCATCATGCAGCCAGCGGTGACGTACTCGTCGTCATCGGGCATGAAGCTTGGCATTCCCCAGATGATCTTCAGCGGATTGCGTTCCCCGCATTCCGGGCAGGCAGGCTTCGCGAACTTCCGGAGCTGTTCCAGAGTTGGCTGGTGGGCCATGTCGTGGCAGCCACGGCAAAGCAGCACCACCTCATCGGCATGGTCCTGGATCTCCCAACGCAGGCCGTTGTGATGGCTCTGCGGCAGGTGGACCTCGGGCCTGGCAGAAATATCCCGATCGCAGATTTCGCAAGCAAGCGGTTCATACGGTGAAGCCTTCTGGAGGATGGCCACAACGCCCAGCACCTCATTGGCCTTCGCAGGCTGCGAGGGAGTGCAAGGTCCGGCGGTGACGAATATCGGGCGGGGGCGTTCGAGAAGATCCCCGATGCTGCCCAGAAGCTTCTGGGCAAGGGAATCTGCCAAATACTGCGAGCGTCCTGGAAGTTCTGCGCCGATCATGGACTCGAGCTCAGCCACGGAGATCGGGTCGGTGAAGGTCGCCAAATTGGTGAAGGTGAGCCGCTCCGCCTCATCCGCTTCGGTGATTTCAAGGCTGGCCATCAACGCTGGAGTGCCCTCCAATGCCGTCAGGACGAGATCGCCTGCCCGCAGGGGTTCCTCCAAATTCCAGCGGAATGACTCGTTCTCCTGACCCAGGGCCGCCGCGGAAGCCAGTGCATTTGCCTGGCGGCACCAATATACCGGCTGGCCCTTCGTGCCGGTGAGCAGTGCGCGATTCAATGCCGCTTGGTTCGGGCGGCGCAAGGGGTAGTCCAGGATATTGCGGCCGGGACGCTGCATGGTGCCAGCACGCGAGTCCTGGATCCTGGCGATCAGCTCGCGCCGGGTAGCGCGGGCCATTTCTTCACCGGTGGATTCGGTGAAAAGCACCATGTACAGCCCGAGCAGGATCTGGCGATCCAATGCTCCGAGAATCGGATCCGGCGCCTCAAGGCGATTGAAAAGTTCTTGCATGGTCCCTCCCATAAAGGCCTGCAACCCGTGGATTGCGGTCATTGCCCAGCGTGCGATCACTATTTTCCTGGACCAGATACTGCAAATTATTCGTAGCCATCGCCAGCCCTTCCCGGTTTCGGGTTGGGTCATGCGTTGTCTCGGTCTGCAGCTCCATTTCCGTGCTCACCACTGTGAACGCACCATCGCCAGTGCCCGTTCCGGGCAGCCCCGTCGACAGTTCCCAGCATAGATAGCAAGGCGGACAGTTTGGGGTACCGGATTTTCCGTGGATATTTTGCCGCCCCGCTATTGCACAGAACCGAACTAGGTTCTATGGTTAGTTACATGAGTAACTAACCCACTAACTAACCTAGTGGAAATGAGCACGGAGAGGAGCCAGCATGATTGATGATTCAAAACCGATCTTCTTGCAGATTGCTGAGCTGATTGAGAACGACATCATCTCTGGTGTTCTTGCAGAAGAAGCGCAAGTTCCATCAACCAATGAATTCGCAGCGTTCTACCGGATCAATCCGGCCACAGCAGCCAAGGGAATCAACCGGCTCGTGGAAGACGGACTGCTCTACAAGAAGCGGGGGATCGGCATGTTCGTCACCGAAGGTGCACCGCGGCGGCTGCGAGAACAGCGCCGCGAGAAATTCCAACAGCAATTCATCACCCCATTGACCGCAGAAGCCTCCAAGCTGGGCATTGGCCTGGATGAGCTGGTCGCCATGATCAAGACCGGTTCGGATTCTTGAAACATCTCTACTAGGCAGGGAGGAACGACATGCCACGAACGACAGCAATCGCCACACGCGAGCTGAGCAAGACCTACAAGGACGTGCGAGCGCTCGACAACGTCAGCCTGGAACTGGAACCCGACCGTATCTACGGGCTGCTTGGACGAAACGGGGCCGGCAAGACCACGCTCATGTCCATCCTGACCGGGCAGAACTATGCGGACCAAGGCACCGCCGAAATCTTCGGCCACGCCCCCTTCGAGCATGATCCTACGCTCTCGCGCATCTGCTTCATCCGCGAATCCCAGAAGTACCCCGATGACTTCAAGGTCCACCAGGCCTTCAAATCCGCAGCCCTGTTCTTCGAGAACTGGGATGAGGAACTGGCCCAGGATCTCGTCGAGGCGTTCGCGCTGCCGACCAGGCGCAGGATCAAGAAGCTCTCCCGCGGGCAGCTGTCTGCGGTGGGCGTGATCATCGGCATGGCCTCGCGGGCGGACATCACGTTCTTCGACGAACCCTACCTCGGCCTGGACGCGGTAGCGCGGCAGATCTTCTATGACCGCCTCGTCGAAGACTTCGCGGAATATCCACGCACCATCGTGCTCTCCAGCCACCTGATCGATGAAGTCGCTAACCTGCTCGAGCACGTCATCGTGATCGACAAGGGGCGAATCGTCGTCGACTCGGATGCCGAAGAGCTGCGCGGCACCGCGGTAACGGTGACTGGCGAGGACGCCAAGGTCCAGGAATTCATCGGCTCCGCGCAGGTAATCCATCGTGATGCACTCGGCGCCCTGGCCAGCGTCACCATCAAGGCCAAGCTGGATTCGGAGCAGCGCGAACAAGCGAAGCTCATGGGCCTGGACCTGAGTCCGGTGTCGCTGCAGCAACTGGTAGTCCGCAGCGCCTTGAGCAGCACCACCGAAACAGGGATCGACGAACGGACGGAGGCAAGAAAATGAACCGCATCATCAAAGTCGCCCGCATGCAACTGATCAACAAAGCCACTTTCATCGGAATCCCGCTGATGATCCTGTGCGCATCCTTCCTCTTCACACTGGCCATCTGGTGGCTGGTCCGGCGCAACGGCAGCGACGAAGGGCTGTACAGCGGCGGCGCCCAAGCGCCGATGTGGTATTTTCTGGCCCTGGGTATCCAGGCGCTGACGCTGACCTTCCCGTTCTCCATGGCCATGAGCATTTCGCGGCGTACCTTCTATCTGGGAACCGTGGCACTGTTCTCCGTCTGCGCACTGGTTCTGTCGGTGTTCTACTACCTGATTGGATTGCTGGAAGTCGCCACCGGTGGTTGGGGCATGGGCGGCCAGTTCTTCGCCCTGCAATGGATTGCGGATAACAACTGGCTGGTCCAGATCCTGTTCTACTTCGTGCTGATGGTGCTGCTGTTCATGGTCGGCTTCCTGATAGCGACCATCTACATGAGGTGGCGCACCACGGGCATGGTGGTTTTCTTCACCCTGCTGGGTGTGGTCGTGCTGGGAATCATCGCCCTGTTCACCTTCGGCAATTACTGGGACCAGTTCTGGAGCTGGGCCTTGACCTGGACCGCCGCGGGGATCACGCTATGGGGCGGCCTGGTGGCCCTGCTGATGGCAGGAGGATCCTATCTCACCTTGCGCAAGGCAACCGCCTAGCCCGGGTCGGAAATGCAGAACATAAGGGCACCGGTTCCCTTTCCCCTTGGGGGAAGGGAACCGGTGCCTGCTTTTGCAAGAAGGCGCCCAGCGGCCCGGGACCGCGATTTGCTATTCTTCAATGACTGCCGGTGAAGGCGCTGGAGCCGCCCGTGCCGCGGCGGCAGGGGAGCAACCCAGGAGAGAAATCATGAGCGCCTCGCCGACCGGAATTCGAACCGCAGACGGAGCGCTGGAATTGCGCCGCGAGTTCACCCAATCCCCGAGCAGGATCTGGCGCTATCTGGCAGACTCCCAGTGCTTGGCGCTCTGGTATGGCCCATGGCACGGGGACCCGGAGCGCGGCGCGGTGGACGTGGTGATGCTGCTCGAGGACGGTTCACCCACCGAACGAGTCGAAATCCTGCGTTGCGATCCGCGCATGCACCACCTGCAGGTGCAACTTGGAACAGGCCCCTCGGCCTGGCGGCTGGAGCTCGCGGTGCAGTCCTGCGGCGAGGGCAGTTCCCTGGTCTTCCGGATGCCGGGCCTTGACCCGCAGCTCGCCGGCTCCGTCGGGCCGGGCTGGGACTACTACCTGGACCGCCTGGCAGCCGTGGTGAACGGAGCCGATGCCGACAGCGTGGACTTCGAGGCCGATTACTATCCGGCGCTCAGCGAGCATTACGAGGAGCTGTTCGGGCGCTGAGTTCCCTGCGTGCAGGGTTCGACTCGCTCAATGCGGCCGGCTGATGATTGTGAGATGCCCTGCCTTGCGCCCAAGCCAGCCAGGCCGCCGATAACTTGATCGATACAGGTCAAAATCGGGTTGCAGCGAATTATTGGCACGTTATCGCCCGGCGGTCACCGCGCGGTCCGCGGTGCGCGAATGTCACGCATGCCGGTGCCAGCGATTAAGCGAGTAAGCTATTGGGCGTGGCATTGGACTTCACAGCAGTAGATTTTGAGACAGCAAACGGTTTTATTGGTTCCGCCTGTTCGGTGGGCCTGGTCAAGGTACGCTCCGGGCAAATCGTCGAAACCGAACAGTGGCTCATGCAGCCGCCGGCAGGCTTCGACCACTTCGACCCGCGCAACGTCTCGATCCACCACATCACCCCCGACATGGTGAGCGCCGCGCCACGGGTGACCGACAGGATTCCGGAACTGCTGGAATTCATCGGATCCGACGTGCTGGTGGCCCACAATTCTTCGTTCGATTCCGGAGTGATCCGCGCGGCGTGCGAAGCCGGCGAACTGCCGGTACCGGAAATTGCGCACCTGTGCACCGTCAAGCTCTCCCGCAAGGCCTATGATCTGCCCAGCTACTCGCTGCCGTTCGTTGCCGAAGAAGCCGGGCACCCTATCGAAAACCACCACGAGGCTCTGGCTGACGCTGTGGCCTGTGCCTGGGCAATGATCGATATCGCCGGGCGCAGCGGACAGCAGTCCGTGTTGGAGACGGCAGACCACTATGGCGTCCGGCTGAGCCTGACCCAGCCGTGGCAGCCAGGCCACGAACTGTCCCGCGCCACCCGCGACGCCCAGGGCTGGCTGGCTGCTGGCAACCCGTTGCCGCCGCAGGATTCCTTCAACAACTGGCCGCAGGAAGGGCCGAACCCGAAGCCGAGCGACAACGCGGATCCCAGCCATCCGCTGTTCGGCCAGATCATGGTGTTCACCGGCAACCTGTCCATGCCGCGCCCCAAGGCCAAGGAACTGGCCGCCGAACACGGCGCGCAGACCGCCTCGCGGGTCACCCGCGCCACCACGGCGCTGGTCGTCGGAGACGGCTTCGTCCCGGAGGATCTGGCCAACGGGCGGCTGACCAACAAGGCCAAGCACGTACTCCGGCTGCGCGAAAAGGGCCAGCGGGTCAGCATCATCTCCGAAGGCGAGTTCATGCAGATGGTTGGCGGGTTCGGGCTGACCGCCTAGCAAACCGCAGAAGCCCGGCCGGCACAGATCGAATCTGTGCCGGCCGGGCTTCTGCCATTTTTTTCTGGGCGCGGTTCCTAGACCAGCAGTGCCATCCAGCGGTCATGCAGCTCGGAGATGATGTCATCCAGTGCGCTCGCGGGGCGCTCGCCGACGGCTTCGGTGCCGTAGATGGCAGCCAGCAGCGCTACAGCGTAGGCGTCGACCTCGGGATCTCGGCTGGCTTCTTCTTCGGCGGTTGCCGCCGGGGCGGCCTCGATGTCCGATTCCGCGTCTTGCTCGGCGGCATGCTCGCCGAAGTACGCCGCGTAGGCCTCTTCGGGGGACAGCGAGATGTTCTCGGCGATCCTGGTGGCCACCTCGCGCAGCGCATCGGCCGACGGGCCCTGCAGGCCAACGAGCAGCTCGGCCCATTCGCCGGTGGCGGCCTCGGAGCGTTCCATGGCCGAGCGGATGATCTTCGCCGCGGCAATGGCGGTCTTGGCCGCCTGGTCGTCGTGGGTCAGGAAGGCGGCCGAACGGGCCAGGGTCTCGGTGGTGCCCACAGGGACCCGAGCCAGCAGCGCGGCAATCGCGGCACGCGGAAGCACGCCGGTGGAGTCGGCGCCAGCGCCGGTGGGACGCCCTGGCTGTCCCATGTCGGGGCTGTCCAGGCCGGCGAGGTTCTGCGGATCGCCGTCCAGGATCTTCTCGAAGATCTCGACGTTGGCGAATTCCTTGTCGATCCAGCGGCCCAGCGGTTGCGGGGCGCGTTCCGGGAAGGAGCCGGCGATCTTGCTGTAGCCGCGCAGGGCCGCAAGCCACATGCAGGCCGCTTCGTCGCTGGCGACACCGTCGTTGGCCCATTCCAGCGCTTCCAGCAGGCCGTCGGCCAGGTAGAGCGGGAGGATTTCGGTGGCCCCGGGGTCAATTTCGTCACGGGCGTGGGTTGCGCCATCGGCTAGGCCGAGGAGGATCGCAAACACCTTGTCTGAGTAGTTCTCTGGCAGGAGTGCAGTTTCACCGGTTTCATTCACATCACCATTCTAATGTCCAAGTTGTCCGCGGCATTGCATAAGGTTGGACACATGCGATTGCTTCACACCTCGGACTGGCATTTGGGACGGACCTTCCACGGGGCCTCCCTGATCGAAGCGCAGCGCGCAGTGCTGCAGGAAATCATCGATATCACGATTAATCAGCAGGTTGATGCGGTGCTGATTTCCGGTGACATCTACGACCGCGCGCTGCCGCATGTGGATGCCGTCCAGTTGTGCAACTGGGTGCTGCGCGAGCTGCGCGCCACCGGGGCCGCCGTCGTGGTCACCAGCGGCAACCACGACTCGGCCTCCCGTCTGGGCTTCGGCGCAGAGCTCCTGGACAGCGCCGGGGTGCACATCATCGCCGACCTCCAACGCATGCTGCTGCCGGTCATCCGCGAGGCCGGCGACCACCAGGTAGCCATCTACGGCATCCCGTACCTGGAACCGCGCATGGTGATGGAACGCCTGGGCGTGGCCAAGGCCAGCCACGAAGCGGTCGTGCGTGCAGCCATATCGCAGATCGATGAAGATCTTGCGCAACTGCGGGCAGGGGAAAAACCGGTAGTTTCCATCGCGATGGCCCACCTGTTCGCCGCCGGCGGCTACGGCAGCGACTCCGAACGCGAGCTGAGCACCGGCAACCTCGACGTGGTTCCGGCAGAGCTTTTCGAGCGCTTCGACTACTCGGCGCTGGGGCACCTGCATGGACGGCAGAAGGTCAAGGAGCACGTGCGCTATTCGGGCTCTCCGCTGGCATACTCCTTCTCCGAGGCAACGCAGCGCAAGGGCGTATGGCTGATCGACACCAACGCCCGGGGCATAGAGTCCGTGCAGGAAGTCCTGCTTCCGGTGCCGAAGAAATTGGCCATCCTCAAGGGCAAGCTCGCTGAGCTCCTGGCGGATCCGGAACTGGAATCCGCCGTCGATGCATGGTGCCAGGTCACGCTGACCGATAGCGAGCGCCCCGCCGACGCGATGGCAACGATTCGGACCCGTTTCCCCGACACTGTGGTGCTGAATTTCGCCCCCGATCACGCCGGCGGGGATGCCAAGCCGGCGAGCTATGCCGAGCGCATGGCCAAGGCCGCCAGCACCGAACAAGTGGTGGGGGACTTCATGGAACATGTCCGCGAACGCGCGGCCGATGAACTGGAACGGGAAGTCATCGGCGCCGTCATCCAAGCCACCCGAGAGGCACAGGCCAGCCAGTGAGAATCCACAAACTCCAGATCCAGGCGTTCGGGCCCTTCGCAGGCACCGAAGAGATCGACTTCGATGAACTGGCCGAAGGCGGGCTGTTCCTGCTTGATGGCCCCACCGGTGCCGGCAAGTCCAGCATCCTGGATGCGATCTGCTACGCCCTGTACGGCGCGCTGCCCGGAAGCCGTGCCGGCAGCCGGCAGATCCGTTCGGATCATGCCCCGGCCGGTTTGGCTCCGGAAGTGGTCTGCGAGCTGACCATCGGCGACCGGCGCTTCGAGGTCACCCGTTCGCCGGCCTGGATGCGCCCGTCCAAGCGCGGCAAGAACAAGACCACCGAGCAGAAGGCCGCCAGCTTCCTGCGCGAGTTCACCGGTTCGGGCTGGAAGGAACTGTCCACCCGCAACGACGAGGTGGGCCACGTCCTGGGCAGCCTGCTGGGTCTGGACCGCGAGCAGTTCACCAAGGTAGTCATGCTGCCGCAGGGCGGCTTTGCGGACTTCCTGCGGGCCAAGGCCAAGGACCGCGAAGATCTCCTGGCGAATCTCTTCGATACCAGCGGCTATGCGCGGATCGAGGATGAATTCGCCGCCCGGCTGGCCGAAGAGCGCAAGAAAACCGAGAGCCTGGAAGCACGCCTGAGCGCCAGTGAAGAGGCCATCCATTCCGCTGCCCGGGCGTTCCTCGCCGGCCGCGAAGCCATCGATGAGTCCGCTGAGGCCGGCGGAGAAGCGAACGCCGAAACCGACGGCGAAGGCGCTGGACAGGCCGCTGCGGGGGACCTGAGCAGTGCCGAGCAGTTCGCCGGCTATCACCGCCGGATCGCGGCGGTTCACCGGGACTCGACCCTAGAAGCGGCCAAACTGCGCACCGAGATGACCCGCACCCGCGAGCAGGCGCAGGCCCTGGAGGAACGCCGCCGGATCTTCGCGCGCCTGGCCGAGCTGCGCGGCATGCAGGCCGGCTATGCCCAGAACCATGAAGCGGCCGCAGCGGCTGCCGCGCGCTTGGACAGCGATGCCAAGGCAGGCGCGGTGCGTGCCTACCAGGCCCAGCTCCAGGAGGCATCCGTTGCCCAGGAGCAGGCCAAGGGCACCTGGCTGGACAGCAAGCTGTGGCTTGAAACCGAACAGGGACTGGACCCCAGTGCCGACGCTGCCGGTCTGGAGCAGCTGCGCCTGCCGGCGCAGCAAGCGGCCGAAGAACTAGCGGTGGCCAAGGCGGGCCTGGACGATGAAAAGCGCCGCGACGTCCTGGCCGGCCAGGCACGCAAAGCCGCCGAACTGGCCGCTGCGCAGGAAGAGACCCGTGCCCAGGCCGAAGCCGAAGTTGCCTTGCTCAAGGCCGAACGTGCTGCGCTGGAAGCCGCGGACCTCGACCAGGTAGCCGCCGGCGGCAAGGTCCAGCAGGCCAAGGAACAGGTGAAGGGGCTGGAGACCAGGATCCAGCATGCCACCGAGCGCGACGCCCTGGAGAAGCAGGCGCTGGCCGCACGGGAGCAGTCCAGCGCACAAGAGCTGGAGATTGTAGGCGTAGCCAATACCTTGCTTGACCTGCGTACCGAGCAGCTGGCCCAGAGCGCTTTGCGATTGGCTGCCGCGCTGGAAGACGGGCAACCGTGCCTGGTCTGCGGTGCGCAAGAGCATCCCGCCCCGGCCCGGGCGGATGCCGATGCGCCGCTGATCGACGATGAGCAGATCCAGACGCTGGAAACCGCGGTGGCTGTGGCAAGAGCTGCCGGGCAACGGGCCGCGCAGGCGCGCGACACCCTGGTGGCCAAGTTCCAGGCCGCGCAGGAAGCTGCCGGCGATGCCCCGGTCGCGGACCTGCGGGCGGAGCTTGCCACGGCGCGGGCCGGACTGGAACGGGAGCAGAAGCAGCAAGGAGAAATCGCTGCCCGCGTGGCAAAGCTGGATGCGGTGCGCCAGCGTACCGAGCAGCAGAACGCGCGGGCATCCCAGGCAGTACTCGAGCACGCCACCGCGAAGCAGCGGGCGCAGTCCCTGCAAACCCAGCTGGCAGAACTCGATGCCAAGCTGGAGCAGCTGCGCCAAGGCCGGGAGAACCTGGCCGAACTTGTGGCGCAGCTGTCCGCCACGTCCCAGGGCTTGGCCAGCGCGGTGCAGAACCTGCGCCGTTTCCTTGAGGCTAGCGAGGCGCTGGAGAAGGCCGAGGCCAACTGGAATAGCCAGCGCACGGCCGCCGGTTTCGAGAATCCGGCTGCCTTCGAGGCCGCCTTGCTGGACAGCGCCGAACGCGAGCGCCTGCGCCAGCTGCAGCGTGCCGATGCCGATCTGGCCAGTGCCATTGCCACGCTTGAAGCGTCGCAGGACTGCCGCAAGGCCCAGGAATTATCCGCGCAGGGCCTTGAAGGGCCAAGCGAAGAAGGGATTGCCGAAGCGAAGCTGCGCTCTTCCCTTGCCGAAGAACGCTTCGAAGCGGCGCGGGAACAAGAAGTGCTGGCGCAGACCCAGCTCGCTCGCCACGAGCAAGCAGCCACTGATCTTGAACGCCAGCGGACCGAGGCAGGCCCGGTCATCGAAGCCTACCGCCGGCTGCGCGGATTGGCTGAAGTGATTCGTGGCGGGGGAGAGAACCTCTACAAGATGACGCTGAGCACCTATGTGCTCGCTGCCCGGCTGGAGGAAGTGGCAATCGCCGCAACGCAGCGCCTGGGCATGATGTCCGGCGGCCGCTACTCGCTGCACCATGATGATTCCAAGCAGGGCAATTCGAAGTCCGGGTTGGGGCTGCAGGTGCTCGATTCGTGGACCGGGAAGCGCCGGGAGACCCAGACGCTCTCCGGAGGCGAGACCTTCATGGCCTCGCTGGCCCTGGCACTGGGCCTGGCGGATGTCATTTCGCACCATTCCGGGGCAGTGGACATGCAGACGCTCTTCGTCGATGAAGGCTTCGGTTCGCTGGATGCCGAGACGCTGGAAGAAGTCATGCAGGCGCTGGAAAACTTGCGTGCCGGGGGCCGCACCATCGGCTTGGTCTCCCACGTGGCAGAAATGAAGCAGCGCATCACCAATCGGATTTCGGTCAGCAAGACCCAGCACGGTTCCACCATTGAACGCGATGGCACTGTGATCTTGGCTGGATAGATTGGACTTGCCCCAGGGCAGTAGCTATCTTGAAAGTAGTGCCATCAGGCATGCCTGGGAAATTTTGTGCGTCGGGGGGTGTGGGACGACGCACGCTTCGTCATGGAGTTTTGTTGACTCAGCCTACTTTGTCGAAGGAAAACAGTGAGGAATCCGAGAAGATGTCCGGATACTCCGCGTTAGTTCCTTTGGTGGGAGCACCCTTCCTGCCGCTTACTTTCCTTGCACGCCTCCCGCTGGCGATGCTCACCATCGGGTCCATGACCCTGGTAACTGCTACCACCGGCTCATATGCCATGGGCGGCTTGGCCGCGGCCATGGTTGGCCTGGGGTCCGCCATTGGCGGTCCGAGCATCGGCTATCTGGCTGACCGGGTGGGCCAGCGCCCGGTATTGACCACGGTCGCGGTCATCCACACCATCCTGCTGGTTGCCCTGACGCTGTTTGCCGATTCGGGACCGGACATGTCCGCGGCCTTGCTCTCGATCATGTGCCTGGCCACCGGTGCTACCGGCCCGCAGGTCGGCCCGATGTCCCGCGTCCGCTGGATTGCGATCACCCGCCAGCAGAAGAAGAACCACAAGGTCCTTTCGGCGGCATTGAGCCTGGAGTCCATGTTCGATGAACTGGGCTTCGTCTTCGGCCCGGTTGCCGTGGGCCTGCTGGCATCCCTGGTGGATCCGGTGCTGCCGCTTTACCTTGCCGCCCTGCTGACCCTGGTGCTGGTGCCGGTGTTCGCTTCGCACCGTACCGGCAATGCGGTGAAGCCGGCGAGAACCGCCGAGCACACTCCCAAGGTCTCGATCAGCGGCGCGCAGGTTGCCGCAATTGGTGCCCTGGTCCTGGGCATGATGGCGCTGGGCACGGTCTTCGGTTCCTCGGCGGCCGGTACCCTGGCCTTTGCCGGGGCGCAGGGCGATTCCAACTCCGGCGGCCTGCTCTATGGCGCCATGGGGTTCTCCAGCGCGATTGCCGCGATTTCCGTGGCTGCTTGGCCGCAGGCCTTCAAGCAGATCAACCGCTGGATCCTGTGCGGCGCAGCATTGACCGTGCTCAGCTTCGGGCTGCACGTGGCCGGCAATGTGCCGCTGATGCTGGTTGCCCTGTTCATCGCAGGATTTGCGGTAGGGCCGGTGATCGTCACGGTCATGACCCTGGGCGGCGAAGTAGCTCCGCCGCAGCGCCTGTCCACCGTGATGACCATGCTCTCTGCCGGCATTGTTGTGGGAACCGCGATCGGAAACGGCTTGGCCGGCGTCTTCGCCGAGACCCTGGGCTACCTCGGCGCTTTCTGGGTCTCCACCGGTGGCGCACTGGTGATCTTCCTGGCCGCTGTGGCGATGAAGATCGTTGTCGCGAAGTCCCCGTCGCTGGCCCGCGTCCGCTAGGGCAAGAACTCTGCGCATCTTGCGGCCGGCCAGCAAAGCTGGATAAGAAGCATCCCGTTGCACCTCGCCCAGCAGGCGAAAGGCAGCGGGATGCTTCTTTCCCCGCCGGGAATTGCTAGTGCGCGAGCTTTTCGCTGATGCGCGCCGCTGCGTGCTTGAGTTCCTCGATCATGCGTTCGTACCCGCCGACCGTGCTGGCGGCGAAGACGACGGCCAAGGCCGCCGGGGTTTGCCCGGAATGCTGGATCGGAACGGCAATGGACGTCACGCCCTGGATGACTTCATTCTCGCTGGTGGCATAGCCGTCAACCCGGGCCGCGACGGCAGCTTCGCGGTACTCGATGCCCGTGTCCAGGGCATCCCACTCGGCCTTGGCATAGCGCGATTGGATCGCGATGCCGGCAGCTCCCACATCCATGCCGTGCACCGAGCCCGGGCGGTGGACGATCGCGCGCTGGGAGTTCAACGGGGAGACCGACTGCAAGGTGGTGCACAGGTCGTGTTCCCAGACGGCCACGAAAGCAGTCATCGACAGCTCGTTGGCCAGCGCGGTGAGTTCCGGGGTGGCGGCCGCCTGCAGGTCGCGCTGGACCGAGCGGGCGAGCACGGCCAAGCCGGAAGCGGAACGGATATGCCCGGCCTCATCGCGGTTGAGCAGGTGATGCTGCTCCAGGGTGCGGATGATGCGGTAGGCAATGGAGCGGTGGACTTCCAGTTTCGCGGCGATTTCCGCGATGGATAGATTGACCGGGGAATTGGCGACGATTTCAAGGACGCGGATTCCACGCGAAAGCGTCTGGGAGGTAGGCATTGTTCTTCAATCTGGCGTGCGGCGCTGCTGGAACGTCGTCGAGGGCCTTCGTAGTGAACCGGGGGGACCTGGCGGTCGGTGATCTATATCCGATTTTAGTCGTTCTCTATTAGAACACCGAATTCCCGGCCCAGTGCGGGAGAGGGTGCCTGGCTGGAGCTGGTCACGATTTGGATAGATCTTGTGATCTGCTTCACTGTGGGCATATGATGGTGTGCGACATAAACCGTCCGAACGGTCGGTAAACAACTCGCAAAAAGGCCAACTCATGTCATCGACTGTCACTCGCACCCAGGAGGAGCGCCGGGTTCTTGCCGGCACCCTGGTGGGCACCACCATTGAGTGGTACGACTTCTTCATTTTCGCCCAGCTCACCGCGACCCTGCTGACCCCGTTGTTCCTCGAGCCCCTGGGGCAGTCGAATCCGGGTGTCGCGCAGATCCTTTCCTTCGCAATGATTGGCATCTCCTTCTTCTTCCGTCCCCTGGGCGCAGTGGTTGCCGGCCACCTGGGCGACCGCTACGGACGCAAGCGCATCCTGGTGCTCACCCTGATCCTCATGGGCGTTGCCACCGCGGCCATTGGCCTGTTGCCAACCTACGCGTCCATCGGCGTGGCCGCGCCAATCCTGCTGGTGCTCCTGCGCGTGGTCCAGGGCTTCTCGGCCGGTGGCGAATGGGGCGGTGCGGCCTTGATGGCGGTAGAGCACGCACCAAAGGATCGCCGCGGCTACTTCGGCGCCTACCCGCAGATCGGCGTGCCCATCGGCATGATCCTGGCTACCGGCCTGCTCTACATCCTGCGCGTTGCGATGAGCCCGGAAGAGTTCGCCGCATGGGGCTGGCGCATTCCGTTCCTGCTCTCCATTGCGCTGATCTTCGTGGGCTACATGATCCGCCGTGCGGTCGAGGAATCCCCGGTCTTCAAGCAGCTCGCCCAGCGCAAGGCTTCCGAGCACACCCCGCTGCGCGAGCTGATGACCAGCCATTCCAAGCAGGTCCTGCAGGCAGCGCTGATCTTCATCTCGAACAACGCCGCCGGTTACCTGGTGATCGCGTTCTTCATTTCCTACACCACCAAGGTCCTCGAGATGCCGGTGGCGCCGATCCTCCTGGCTACCACCATCGGTTCGGTGGGCTGGCTGATCTTCACCCTGGTCGGCGGCTGGCTCTCGGACAAGATCGGGCGCCGCAATACCTTCGTGATCGGCTACGCGCTGGTGTTCATCTGGATGATCCCGATGTTCCTGATGGTCGACACCGGAAACATCGTGCTGTACACCATTGCGATCTTCGTGCTGACCGTTGGCCTGGGCTTGTCCTACGGCCCGCAGTCGGCGATGTACGCGGAGATGTTCCCGGCGCAGATCCGCTACTCGGGCATCTCCATTGGCTACGCCATTGGCGCTATTTTGGGCGGTGCCTTCGCGGCCACCGTTGCGCAGATCCTGCTGGAGACCACAGGTTCTTCGATCTCGATTGCCATCTACATCATGGTGCTGACCATCATTTCCGTGGCAGCGGTGCTCTGGGTGGGCGAGACTCGTGGACGCAACCTGCACGTGGAAGAAATCGAGGGCGAACAGGCCGACTCGCGCGTGGCGCACTAGTTTCGCGGCAGTACAATGCCCGCGCAGGCAAGCGATCAAGCGATCCTGGCCCGCGCGGGCATTTGCGCGTCTGGCGACCGGTGGTTTGCCGATCAGTGGGCGGATGCAGCGGGCAGTTTGCTGCACGGCCAAATTCCGGCCACCGCCATCGATTGCACCTAGGCCGCCGGCGTTTGGGCCCGGGGAATTCCTGGGCCGGTTATTGGGCGGGGCGGGTGGTGGAGGAGCGCACGATCAGCCGATGACCCAACTCGTGGGCTTGCGCCGGTTCCTGGCCGCGGATAGCACGCAGCAGCATGGCGACCGCCAGCTGCCCCTGCTCACGCGGACGCTGCTCGACGGTGGTCAAGCCGAAGAGCTCGGCCAGGTCGTGATTGTCCACGCCGATGACCGACAGGTCATGGGGCAGCTGCAAACCGAGATCGCGGGCGGCCAGGATCGCGCCAATGGCCATTTCATCACTGGCTGCGAACACTGCCGTCGGACGGGATGCCGGGTTGCCCAGCAGCTGCTTGGCCACCGCGTAGCCCTGGGCCATGGAGAAGTCCGCGCTGGCGAACAGCGACTCATCCAGTTCAAGTCCAGCCTCGGCCAGCGCCCGCTCGTAGCCGGTGCGGCGGTGGGTGGGCACCATGAAATCCACATCGGTTTCCGCGTTGCCGCCGATGAAGCCAATGCGTTCATGGCCCAGGGAGATGAGGTGCCCGGTCGCGAGGGCAGAAATCGCTTCGTCATTCACGTGCAGGGTCGGCACACCGGGAAGCGGTCCTCCCACGCCAACCAGGGGCTTGTCCATGGCCAGCAGCGCCTGGACCTCGTCCCCAGCCAACTCGACGTTGACCGCGATCACCGCATCCACGCGCTGGCGCAGCAGGAAATCGGAGAAGATCTTCTCGCGCTGGGTGCGGTCCTTGGTCAGCTGATAGAGGGTGGTGTCATAGCCCTCGTCCATCAAGCGGCTGGAAATGCCTTCCAGCACGCAGGCATAGAACCAGTGGTTGATCACCGGAACGAGCACGCCGATGTTGCGGGTGCGTCCCGAGGCCAGCCCGGACGCGGAAGATGAGACCACATAGCCCAGCTCGGTGGCGGCGCGCTGCACAGCCTCCTGCGCGGACGCGGAGACAGAACCCCGGCCAGATAATGCGCGCGAGACGGTGGCAATGGATACGCCAGCGGCTTGTGCGACGTCTTTGATCCCGGCCACTTCTCTTCCTTCCTTCATGGGCACAGCCATGGCTAGGGGAAATTCCTTCCCCTGGCCACGGCTCCTGCCCAACATTACCCGGTGCGGCTGCAGCCGGTCAGCAGATTGCCGGCTACGGCAACTGGAACCAGAGCGTGGTTTCGCCCGGAATCATTCCCGATTCCGCCGAAATCTCGCTTTGGCTGCGCACCAGTTCGGTGGCGCCCTGCGCACAGGCAGGCAAGGGCTGTGCAGTTGCAGCGTAGTTGGCCACGACCAGCACAGTGCCGTTGGTGAAAGCCAGAACATCATCCGCAGTGCCTTCGACCCAATCCAGGGTGCCGGTGCCCAGTGCGTGATCCTGGCGCAGCTGCAACAGGCGGCGGTACAGGTTCAGTGTGGAAGACTGGTCATCGACCTGCGCATCGCGGGCATAGGAATCCCAGCCTTCCGGCTGCGGCAGCCAGCTTTCACCGGTCGCGCTGAAGCCGAAAGCGGGCTTGCCGCTTTCCCAGGGCAAGGGCACCCGGCAGCCGTCACGTCCGTAGCGCTCGCCATTGGTGCGCAACCAAGTAGGATCCTGGCGCGCCTCATCTGGCAGTTCAACGGCTTCTGGCAGGCCCAGCTCTTCGCCCTGGTAGATGTAGGCGCCACCTGGCAGGGCCAGCATCAACGCGCTGGAAGCACGAGCGCGACGCAATCCCACGGCAGCCTCCGGCAGGTTTGGGGTGTTCAGGCCGATGCCCTCGCCTTGCGGGTTCTCATCGGTCAGCGCCAAGCGGGTCGCATGGCGCACCACGTCATGGTTGGAGAGCACCCAGGTGCTCGGGGCGCCGACCTTGCCGAACTCCTCCAGGGACTGGTCGATGGTTTCGCGGATCTGCTGGGCATCGAAGTCGCAGGAGAGGTAAGGGAAGTTGAAAGCCTGGTGCATCTCGTCCTCGCGCACCCACTTGGCCATCAGCGACAGGGGATTGACCCAAGCCTCGGCGCACAGCACGCGCTCGCCGTCGTACTCGTCCATGACCTTGCGCCAGTCGCGGTAGATCTCATGCACGCCATCCTGGCCCCACCACGGAGCCAGTTCGTCGGTGCCGCCCATGGAAGCTCCGGATGGGTCCGGGGTGAAGTCCGGCAAGCCCTCGGCCTTGATCAGCCCGTGGGCCACGTCAACGCGGAAGCCGTCGGTGCCCCGGTCCAGCCAGAAGCGCAGGACGTCGCGGAACATCGCGCGCACTTCCTCGTTGTGCCAATTGAAGTCCGGCTGCGAGGAGTCGAAGATATGCAGGTAGGACTGGCCGGCGCTGCCATCAGGATTCCTGGTTTCGGTCCACATCGGGCCGCCGAAGACCGAATCCCAATTATTCGGGCGCCCGGTTGCCGGGGTGTCCTTGAAGATGAAGCGGTCGCGTTCGGGGGAGCCGGGCGCCGCCTTGAGCGCTTCCTGGAACCACGGGTGCTGGTCCGAGCAGTGGTTCGGAACCAGGTCGATGATGACGCGCAGGCCCAATGCGTGGGCCTTGGCGACCATCGCGTCGTAGTCCTCCAGGGTTCCAAACAGCGGATCCACATCGCAGTAGTCCGATACGTCGTATCCGGCGTCCTTCTGCGGGGAAGTGAAGAATGGCGACAGCCAAATCGCGTCGACCGAAAGCTGAGCGATGCTTTCCAGGCGTTGGGTAATGCCGCGCAGATCGCCCATCCCATCGCCATTGGAATCGGCGAAGGAGCGCGGGTAGATCTGGTAGATCACCGAGGAGCGCCACCACTGCGAGTCTTCGGATTGCACAAGGGAATCAGCTGCTGAACGAATTGAAGTCATGACGGTAACGATAAATGATTCACCAGAGTTTGTAAACGCTTGCAATTATGCTTCAAAGCCTTCGTTCCATGGCGAGGTCAGAATTCGCGCCTCGGCCGATAAAACTGATTTTATCGGCATTGTTGTCAATTTTCATGATCTGTGCCACGCTGTAAACGCTTACAATCAATGTGTTACTCGCACCACTAAAGACCCGACCGGCAGGTTCAGCGGAAATCGCGGCCGACCCGGTCCCTGATGACACAGTTGTCACGAAAGGACATCCCATGAAGGTGAATAAGCACCCTTGGCTTCTCGGCGGAGCACTGACGGCCATTGCCGCACTCTCGCTCACCGCTTGCGGCGGGTCTGGCACCGGCGAGCCAGCAGCTTCTTCCAGCCCCGCAGCGGCGCAATCCTCCCCGGCAGCCGCCTCCGGCGGCGAACTGACCGTATGGGTGGATGCCAACCGCGAACCAGTGCTGAAGGAGGCCGCGGCGGACTTCGAGAAGCAGTCCGGGGTCAAGGTGGACCTGGTGATCAAGGACTTCTCCAAGATCCAGGAAGACTTCCTGCGCCAGGTTCCTACCGGCAAGGGCCCGGATATCACCATCGGCGCCCACGACTGGCTGGGCAACCTGGTCAACAACGGTGTCGTGCAGCCAGTTGAGCTGGGCGACAAGGCCGGCGAATTCCAGGACGTCGCCGTCAACGCCATGAGCTACGAGGGCAACACCTACGGCGTTCCCTACGCCACGGAGAACCTGGCCCTGCTGCGCAATGCGGATTTGGTCAAGGAAGCTCCGACGAGCTTCGATGACATGATTGCCGCCGGCGAGAAGGCCGGCACTGAATTCCCGTTCCTGGTGCAGGTCTCTGATGTCGGCGACCCATTCCACGCCTACCCGTTCCAGACCTCCTTCGGCGCACCGGTGTTCGGCACCGATGATACGGGCGCCTATGACCCGGCAGATCTGCAGATCGGCAACGAGGGCGGCATCGAGTTCGCCAAGTGGCTGGCTGAAGAGGGCGAAGAAGGCAACCTGAAGACCAGCCTCGACGGGGACATTGCCAAGGAGAAGTTCGTCTCCGGCGACTCGCCATTCTTCCTGACCGGTCCATGGAACGTGGAAGCAGTGGAAGAAGCTGAGATCAACCTGGAAATCGACCCGATTCCATCGGCCGGTGGAGAACAGGCCCAGCCATTCGTCGCCGTGCAGGGTTTCTTCGTTTCCGCGAAGACCGAGAACCTGCTGGCCGCTACCGAATTCCTGACCAACTACATCGGCACCGAAGAAGTCCAGACCGAACTGTACGAGGTAGGCAACCGCCCGCCGGCAAACAACGCGGCATTCGAAGCGGCCAAGGCCGATGAAACCATCGCTGCCTTCGGCGAGGTCGGCGCCAACGGTGTGCCGATGCCGAACATCCCGGAAATGGCTGCCGTATGGGAGTTCTGGGGCGTAGCCGAGGCCGAGATCATCACCGGCAAGGCTGATCCAGCCAAGCGCTGGAAGCAGATGACCTCGGATATCGAAAAGGCCATCTCGAAGTAGGAACACCTGCCACCAGGCACAACGGTGGGCGCTGGGGTCGGGAGGAACTCTTCCGGGCCCCAGCGCCTGCAATTCACCAGCGCCAACTGCACTTGATCGACAGGGATATCTGGAAGATGACAAAGACCGCCCGCCAAGGGCCGCAACCCGGCACCGAGGAGACGAAGCCCAAGCTGTCACCGGCAGCCAGGCGCTTCGCGAATGCCACCAGCACCTCCATTGGGGCCATGCTCGCCAAGATCATCCTGGTGGCGATCGTCGATGCGACCGCGCTCTTCGCGGTCTTCACCGCACTGGGGCGCGAAGCCTGGGCGATCGCCGCGGTGATCGCGGCCATTACCGTGCTGATCAACGTGGTCTACTTCAAGCGCGGATGGCTGCCGGCAAAGTACCTGCTGCCGGGCACCATCTTCCTGCTGATCTTCCAGGTCTTCGTGATCGGCTACACCGGGTATATCGCCTTCACCAACTACGGTTCGGGGCACAACTCGGATAAGGATGACGCGATCAACGCGCTGCTGCAATCCAACCAGAACCGCGTCGAGGGATCAGCCGGCTACCCGGTGTCCATCCTCGAAGGACAAGACGGGCTGGCGATGCTCATTGAGCGCGATGGCCAGCAGCTGCTCGGCGATGCGGATGATCCTTTCGTCCCGGTAGACCCCGCTGGCCTGGGGGACTACTCCGAACTGGCTTTCGCCGATTTGCTGGGCCGCCAGCAGGAAGTCACCTCGCTGGCCGTTCCATTCACCGAGAACCCGGCAGATGGCACCTTGCGCACCAGCGATGGCCGCACCGCCTACCAGTACACTTCCTCCATCAAGCATGATGAAGCCGCGGACACCATGACCGATCAGAAGACCGGCGTGGTGTACCGGGACACCGGCGTGGGCGCGTATACCGCGCAAGACGGCTCGCAGCTGATGCCCGGCTGGTCCATCAACGTGGGCTTCGAGAACTTCACCCGTGCGGTCACCGATTCCTCGATCCGCAACGCCCTGTTCTCTGTCACCGTGTGGACCTTCGCCTTCGCCTTCCTGTCGGTGGCGACCACCTTCTTCCTCGGGCTGTTCCTGGCGATTGTCTTCAACGACCTGCGCATGAAGGGGCGGAAGGTCTACCGCGTCATCTCGATCCTGCCTTACGCATTCCCTGCGTTCCTGGGCGGGCTGGTCTGGGCCGGCATGCTCAACCGCGACTTCGGGTTCGTCAACCAGGTGCTCCTGGGCGGAGCGCAGATCCCTTGGCTGACCGACCCGTGGCTGGCGAAGTTCTCCGTGCTCTGGGTGAATCTGTGGCTCGGATTCCCGTACATGTTCCTGGTCTGCACCGGGGCGCTGCAGTCCATTCCGAATGAACTCTCCGAAGCGGCCACCATCGACGGGGCGAAGCCGTTCCAGATCTTCCGGTTGATCAAGCTGCCGCTGCTGCTGGTCTCGGTGGCTCCGCTGCTGATCAGCTCCTTCGCCTTCAACTTCAACAACTTCAACGTGATCTACATGCTCACCGAAGGCGGGCCGCGCATGCAGGATGCAGGACTGAACGTGGGATCCACCGACATCCTGATTTCCATGGTCTACAAGGTGGCGTTCGTTGGTTCCCAGCGCGACTACGGCCTGGCCAGCGCCTTCTCCATCATCATCTTCGTGATCGTCGCGATCATCTCGATTATCAGTTTCAAGCAGACCAAGGCACTGGAGGAGCTGAACTAATGAGCACCGAAATCACCGGCAGGCCGGTAGCCGGCGCACCCAAGGGACGCGCGGGGCGCCAGGGCCTGGGCAAATGGTTCGCCTCCACCGGGTGGCGCCACCTGATCGGCGTGGCCCTGTGCATCTATGCGGCCTTCCCGCTGCTCTACGTGCTCTCGGCCTCGCTGAACCCCAATGGAACCCTGCTGTCTTCCAATGGATTGTTCACCACCATCGGCTTCAACAGCTACGTGGAGCTGTTCCAGAATCAGCAGCGTCCCTTCGGCGCCTGGTTCATCAACACCTTGGTGATCGGCCTGACCACGGCGGCCGCTTCGGTGTTCCTCGGCGCCTTGGCTGCCTACAGCTTCTCGCGGATGCGCTTCACCGGCCGCCGCGTGGGCCTGGTCAGCTTGCTGATTGTGCAGATCTTCCCGCAGCTGCTGGCCGTGGTGGCGATCTTCATCCTGCTCACCTCGCTGGGAGATGTCTTCCCGGTCTTGGGCATCGATAACCAGATCGCATTGATCATGGTGTACCTGGGCGGGGCACTGGGTGTGAACACCTATCTGATGTACGGCTTCTTCAACACCATTCCGGTGGAAATCGATGAAGCGGCGAAGATCGATGGTGCTGGCCATGCCCGCATCTTCTTCACCATGATCCTGCGCCTGGTGGCACCGATCCTGGCCGTCGTGGGCCTGCTGTCCTTCATTTCCAGCACCTCGGACTTCGTGATCGCCTCGGTCATCCTGGTCTCCCCGGAGAACCAGACGTTGGCTGTGGGCCTGTACTCCTACGTCTCGGAGGAGTTCACCTCCAACTGGTCGGTCTTCGCCGCCGGTGCGGTACTGGCAGCGATCCCGGTGATGGCATTGTTCCTGTTCTTGCAGAAGTACATTGTCGGCGGCCTGACCGCCGGCGCAGGCAAGTAGCCGGCAGCAGCTGACCGCTTCGGGCAGATGGGGCAACGCCACTGGCGTTGCCCCATTTTGCCTGCGTCAGCCCATGGGCCGGAGCACGTAGAGTAAAAGGCATGAAGCCCTACTTGCCGCGCGCCGCCCGCAACTACCTGGAGCAACTTCGCCGTGCGCTGGATTTCTTGTCTTTGCAAGAACGCAACGAAGTCATTGAAACCACCAAGCAGGAGATTCTCCGCCTGCCTGGCGGCGGACGCCGCAAGAGCGATTTGATCCGCTTGCTCGGCGAGCCTGCCTCGCGTGCGCTCAAATTCGAACGCCATGAGCCCGAAGCCCTGGAAGTGGGCAGCGGCAAGTACTTCCTGACGCGTATTCTGGCGTGGCCAATATTCGCTCTCGCACTGCTGACCCTGATGGTGGTGCTTTTCGCCCCGCCGCAAGCCGCCTTGGCCAACGAACAGAGCTTCGGCTTTGTTGCCGGGGGAGTCGGCGGCCTGCTGGGGCAACTCGAATTGCTGATCGGATCCCAGCTGATTTGGCTGGCGTTCATTCCGGTCATCCTCAGCCTGGTTCCGTTGTGGCTGCCCAATAGTGCCGGCACTACCATCCACATCCTCGGGGCTGTGATCATGACCGTTATCTGCGCGGCCGGTGGCGGACAGCTCTCGCTCTTCTTCATTCCGGTGACCGTGCTGCTCTGGGCACAGGTTTTCACCCCGCTGCTGATGATGCGCGGTTCCATGGCAAGCCCCGGGCCCGGCTGGCTGGTGTGCGCGGCGGTGCTGCTGATCCTGGTCCTGGGGTTTGCCAGCTACCAAGGCTTGGCCAGCTTCAGCGCTGCGCCATGGCTGATCCTGGCTCCGGCCGCGCTGCTGGCCGTGCTGGCGATGCTGCTGCCCTTCCGCTGGAAGCTGGCTCATCTTGCTCTGGTCGCAGCCGGCCTGCTGGTGATGGCCGCTGGATTCGTCGCTGCGCTGCCAGGAACCTACGGGGCGGTCCTGGCGTGGCCGTGGCTGGCTGGCGGCATGAGCTTCGCCGTAGGACATCTTGCGCTAGCTGCCGGCATGTGGCACGAGCGAGCCAGGAAATTGCTGGCCCTGTTTTAGGAGTTTTAATACTTGTAGGCGCTTAATGGGAATTTACAGAGAAAATGCGTATATCCTCGTGACATGGCCGAGAATAAGGAAAATTCCTCTCCTGAACCGACAAAACGTGGTCGCGGGCGCCCGCGCAAGGACTCTGAGTTCCAGTCCCTGAGCAAAGAGCAGCTGGCCCAGAAGGCTCTGGAAATCGCCGGTGCCGAGGGCTACGACGCGCTGACCATGCACCGTCTTGCGGCCGAATTCAATGTCACCCCGCGGGCGTTGTACAACTACGTGGCGGATCGCCAAGAAGTCATCAACCTGGCGGTAGGGCGCTTCATCTCGATCAATCCGCTGATCGAGTTCGACTGCAACGACTGGAAGCTCGGGGTGACCGAAGCGTACAACGCGACGCGCCGGGCCTACCGGGCCTACCCCCGGGCCTCGCAATTGACGCTCGACGAAAAGCTCAAGGTGGAGCCCGGCCCGTTCCGCAATGAATTGATGGAACGGATCCTCGCCTTCTTCGTGGATATCGGCCTGACGCTCAAGCAGGCAGTGGCCATGGTCCGCGCCCTGGAACGGGATGTCCTGGGTTTCGTGATGCATGTGGATTACTACTATGACCGCCGCTCGAAGGACAGCCCGGACTACGTGAGCTCGCTGGTGCCGGTCCAATTGCTTGACGCCTACCCGGAAGTTCCGGCACCGCTGGCACGCCAAGCGCTCGAGCTGCCGCAGCAGGACAGCGATGACCTTTTCGGGGAAGTCGTCGAGTTGCGGTTGCTGGCTATTGCGCAGATGCTCGAGCTCAACCGGGCCGCCGAAGACCACAAAGAGTGAAATAAGCACTTCGACAGGGAATATTAGCCAGCTGGCCAACGCTGTAGGTTGAAGGACCGCAGGATTGTGCGGCCTGGAATTCGTTTGAAAGTTGGCCCATGTCCCAGAGCAAGCCGCATCCGGTACCAGTTGCTGAAGAACTCTCGGCCGGAGCACGATGGCGATTGCTGGGCGTGCTGCTGGCAGCGATGTTCATGTCGCTGGTTTCGGTCAGCATCGTCAACGTGGTTCTTCCTGCCATCGGTTCCACCCTGCACGCCACCGAAGCGGACCTGCAGTGGGTCTTGGCAGGATATGCGCTGACCTTCGGCGTGGTGCTGGTTGCTGCCGGACGCGCCGGCGACCTGCTGGGCCGTGGCGTGATGTTCGTGGCAGGCCTGGCGATCTTCACAGCCGCCAGCATCCTCGCAGGGCTGGCCGCGGATCCACTGGTATTGAACATTGCCCGCTTCATCATGGGCGTTGGCTCGGGCCTGCTCAACCCCCAAGTGATGGGCATGATCCAGCAGCACTTCCGTGGCGCGGCCCGCGGCCGGGCCTACGGGCTGCTGGGCACCGCCGTCGGCTTCTCGGTAGCTATTGGGCCGGTGCTGGGCGGATTGCTGATCAACTGGTTTGGCGAAGACGCCGGCTGGCGCGCCACGTTCTTGATCAACGTCCCGGTCGGCGTGCTGGCCATTGTCCTGGCGCTGCTGTGGCTGCCCAAGCCGCTGTTCAACAAGCCAGCGGGCAAGGTGGATCTGGACCCGGTTGGCGGCCTCCTGCTGGCGGTTGGCATTTTCGCCCTGCTCCTGCCATTCGTCCAGGGCCGCGAAACCCCATGGCTCTGGTCGCTGCTGGCCTTGGCAGTGCTGGTCATGGTGCTCTGGGTCTGGTGGGAGAAGAAGTACAAGAAGCTCGGGCGCGAACCAATGGTGGAATTGGCCCTGTTCAAGATCCGCAGCTTCACCAACGGCACGCTCATCGCTGGCCTGTACTTCATGGGTGTTTCCAGCGTCTGGGTGCTGGTGGCCATTTACGTCCAGCAATCCCAGGGCTTCAGTGCCCTGCAGGCAGGGCTGATCTGCCTTCCCGCGGCCCTGCTCTCCGCCTTCAGCTCCGACATCGCCGGACGCTATGTCATGACCGTGGGGCGAAAAATGGTCATTGGCGGCATTCTCAGCGCCCTGTTCGGCCTGCTGGCCACCATTGCCGTGGTGGTCCTGGAGGATCGCGGGCTGCTGAGCATCTGGTGGATGCTGCTTTCGCTGGCCTTCATCGGCGTAGCCCAGGGCTTCATCATTTCGCCTAACCAGGCGCTGACCCTCATGGAAGTTCCCGTGGCCAACTCCGGCAGCGCTGGCGGCTTGATGCAGACTTCCCAGCGCGTGGGCACCGCGGTGGGCATTGCGGTGATTACCGCTGTCTTCTACGGCATGAACCACGTAGCCGGGTACTCGATCGCCATGGCGCTCTCATTCGCTGCCATTTCCCTCTTGGTCCTGGCCACCTTGCTGGTCGGTATCCTCGATCTGCGCCATAGCCATGCTGCCCGCAGCAAGCCAGTTGCCGAAGAAGTCGTTCACGTCAGCACCGGCGTGCAGCGTACGGTGACCGGGGCAATCGAGGTTGTCGGGCCGAAGGAGCCTACCCAGCCAGTAGACTCCCAGCCGTAATCCGGTGCTGGCCAGCGGGTGGGCCGAAGACCTAGGCTGGGGGATATGAAGCGATTCTTCCTGCGCACCGCGGCACTGTCTTTGGCTTTTGGCGTTGCCGCCTGCGGGGCGACCCCGGGCGAGCCGGGCGCCAGCCAGCCAACTGAAAGCGAGACCAGCGTGATACTCCAGGATCCGGTCGGCTTGTGGGGCAGCAAGGATCAGGGCCAGCCGTGGCTGGAGCTGTCCGAGGATGGCAAGGTCACCGGCAGCGATGGCTGCAACCGCCTCGCCGGTACCTGGAGTGCATCCGAGGACCTGGAATTCGCCACGCTGGCTTCGACCAAGATGTTCTGCGAAGGCGTGGATGACTGGCTCTCGCGCGCTGCCTCCGCCAAGCTGGAGGACGGCGGAAAGATGCTTGTTCTTGACGCAGACGGGAAAGAGCTAGGATCCCTTGCCTTTGGTGGCAAGGGATCCTAGCTCTTTGCTGCTTCAGCCTGAACTATGCGCTGACGCGGTATCCGGAGATCATCGGGCACTCGAAAGGATCCCGGGCCGATAGCCCGACCTTGTTCAGGTAGGTGATCACCTGTGCGTAGGATTCGCGGACACTGGCCACGGTGTACGGCACCTGGTGCTCGTCGCAGTACTGGCGCACGATGCGCGAGACGCCGGCCAGGTTGGCGCGCGGCATGGACGGGAACAGGTGGTGCTCCACCTGGTAGTTCAATCCGCCGTAGACGTGGGAGAGCACGCGGTTTCCCCAGCTGGACTTGGCCATGACATTGCGTCCGGTGAGTACCTGGCGGGAGAAGAAGTCGATGCGGGCGTCCTGGGGAACCATCGGCATGCCCTTGTGGTTCGGGGCGAAGGAGGCACCCATGTAGATGCCGAAGACTGCCAGCTGCACGCCGAGGAAGGCGAAAGCCATGCCCACTGGCAGGAAGTAGAACACGATCGCCAGGTAGATGGCGATGCGCAGTGCAATGCCGGTCATTTCGCGCTTGCGGTTTTTGACCCGGCCGGCCTTGAACAGGTACTTGATCGAATGCATATGCAGGTTCAAGCCCTCAAGGGTGAGCAGCGGGAAGAACAGGTAGCCCTGGCGGTTGGTGATCCACTTGAGCAGGCCGCGCTGGCGCTTGGCGTCCTCGGTCTGGAAGGAGATGGTGTCCCACTCGATGTCCGGATCCTTGCCCACGGTATTGGGGGTGGCGTGGTGCTTGTTGTGCTTGTTCATCCACCACTGGTAGCTGATGCCCACGACGATATTGGCCAGGAACTGGCCCAGCTTGTCATTGCGCTTGTGCGAAGCCAGGATTTGGCGGTGTGCCGCCTCGTGTGCCAGGAACGCGAATTGGGTGAGCAGCAGGCCCAAGGCTGCGGCCATCAGCAACTGGAACCAGCTGTCGCCTAGGAGGATGAAACCGGTAACGGTGCCGGCTAGCAGCACCGTCAGCACGATGCCCAACCCGAGATAGTGCCCGCGGCGGCGTCCGACCAGTCCAGCTTCGGTGACCAACTTCTTGACGTGGAAGAAGCTCTTGGGATCGCCCGGCTTGACCGTTGGCCCTTGGGGATGGAGTGTTGCAGTGCTGCTCAAGAAAATATCCTTGGGTACTAGGCGTCGACCTCGCAGTCGAAAGAACTGAAAAACTCGGCTCCCATAGTGCCAATCCTACGTTGGATAGCTGTGAACTTGCCAGTGCAATAAGTGCCCAAGTGAGGCCCTAGAAATGGGCCGTTAGTTGACCCTGTGCAACTTCCCATCGGGCGTCCAGTCGCACATTCTCCAGCAAGCGCCGATCATGGGTGACCAGCAGCAGTGCTCCGGTGTACGCTTCCAGGGCTTCTTCGAGCTGTTCGATGGCCGGCACGTCCAGGTGGTTGGTCGGCTCATCGAGCACCAGCAGGTTCACCCCGCGGGCCTGGAGCAGCGCCATGGATGCGCGGGTTCGCTCGCCGGGGGAGAGCGAATCCACCAGGGCCGAGGACTGGTCGGCCTTCAAGCCGAACTTGGCAAGCAGGGTGCGCACCTCCGCTGCGGAGTACTCGGGCACTTCCAATTCGAAGGCTTCGCCCAGTGGCAGGTCGCCGGGCAGCTGGGTGCGCGCCTGGTCGATTTCTCCGATATTCACCGAACTGCCCAGGGATGCCGAGCCGCTGTGCGGGGCCAGCTTGCCCAGCAGCAGGTTCAGCAAGGTCGACTTGCCTGCTCCGTTCGGGCCGGTGATGCCAATCCGGTCCCCGGCGTTGACCTGCACCGAAACCGGTCCGAAAGCGTAGTCCCCGTGGGATACCGAGGCCTCGTTGAGCGTGCACATCACCGAGGACCCGCGTTCAGCCGCGGCGATGGAGAACTGCAGGACCCATTCCTTGCGCGGTTCGGCCACTTCGTCGAGCCGGGCGATGCGCGATTCCATCTGGCGCACCTTGGCGGCCTGCTTTTCCGAGGACTCGGAGTTGGCCCGGCGGCGGATCTTGTCGTTGTCCGGCGCCTTGCGCATGGCGTTGCGCACGCCTTGCGAGGACCATTCGCGCTGGGTGCGGGCGCGGGAGACCAGATCGGCTTTCTGGTTCTCGAACTGCTCGTAGGCCTCACGGGCATGGGTGCGGTTGATGGCCCGTTCGGCAAGGTACGAGTCGTAGCCGCCTTCATAGGTGGCTACCTGGTTCTGGGCCAGGTCCAATTCGATGATGCCGGTGGTGCAGCGGGAGAGGAACTCGCGGTCATGCGATACCAGGATCACCGGTGCGCGCAGGGAATTGATGAAATGCTCCAAATGCTCCAGGCCCTCGAGATCGAGATCATTGGTCGGTTCATCGAGCAGCACCGCATCGAAGCGGGAGAGCAGCAGGGCTGCCAGAGCCACGCGGGCTACCTGGCCGCCGGACAGGGCAGTCATCTCGGTTTCTACCGGGAGGGTGAAGCCGAGCTTGGCCAGCACCTCGGGGATGCGGTCTTCCAGATCCATGGCGCCACAGGCCATCCAGTGGTCGAATGCAGCGGTGTAGGCGTCATCCGCACCGGGCTTGCCGCTGCCAAGTTCTTCGGCGGTGGATTCCATGGCGGTGGTGGCGGCGGCGCAACCGGTGCGGCGGGACAAATACGCGGTGATGGTTTCACCTGGAATGCGGTCGTGTTCCTGGGGCATCCAGCCGATGAACGCAGAATCCGGGGCGGTGCTCACCGTTCCGGCCTGCGGGGCCGCGGCCCCGGCAAGCAGCGAGAGCAATGTGGACTTGCCAGCGCCGTTGGCACCCACTACGCCGTAGACATCACCGGGTGCGGCGGTGAAGTTCAGATTCGAGAAGAGGGTTCGGTGGGCGTGGCCGCCAGTCAGGTCCTTGGCCACGAGCGTTGCAGTCATGGCTCCAATTCTAGTTCCAGTCGGACGCGGAATATTTCCGGTGTGCCCTAGGCAATACCGGGCGAGAGCATTAGTCTATTAGCATGCATGCAGATAATAAGATTTATGCTCCGGATCCTTCCTCGGATTTCGTGGAGCTGGCCGCGGAAGTCTTCGGCTTGCTGTCCGATGCCACCCGGATCCGGATTGTGCTGCATCTGCGCCGTGCCGGTGAGCTCTCGGTCAACGCGCTCGCAGAGCTGGTCGAGAAGAGCCCTTCGGGGGTATCCCAGCACCTGGCCCGTTTGCGCATGGCGCGCATGGTGACCACGCGCCAGGACGGAACCAAGGTCCTGTACAGCCTCACCGATGAGCACCCGGTGCGTCTGGTCAGCGAAGCGATCAAGCAGGCGGAGCATTCGGTATCCAACGGACAGCTGCCGTTGCACCACGAAGCCCCGCAAGGCTAGCGGCAAAAGATACGGGAGTCGGCAAAGATGCTCGCAGTACTCAGGGACCAGGCGTACGCCAAGCTCTTCAGCGCCCAGATGATTGCGCTGCTGGGTACCGGCCTGCTTACCGTTGCCCTGGGCCTGCTGGCTTTCGATATTGCCGGCAGCAACGCGGGATTAGTGCTTGGGCTGGCCTTGACTGTGAAGATGGTCGCCTATGTGGCCGTTGCGCCTTTGGCCAATGCCCTGGTTTCCCATATTCCGCGCAAACCCGTGCTCATCGGGTCCAACATCATTCGTGGACTAGTGGCGCTCTGCC
This sequence comes from Glutamicibacter sp. NPDC090743, assembly GCF_044769125.1. Classification (NCBI taxonomy): domain Bacteria; kingdom Bacillati; phylum Actinomycetota; class Actinomycetes; order Micrococcales; family Micrococcaceae; genus Glutamicibacter; species Glutamicibacter sp. NPDC090743. Next base: position 180,426 of record NZ_JBIVXE010000007.1, read on the forward strand.
TCCCATTCGCCAGCGAAGCGTGGCAGATCTATGTGCTGATTTTCGTACTGCAATCAGCATCGGCGACCTTCACCCCCGCGTTCCAGGCGGTCATTCCCTCGATCCTGCCCGATGAGCGGGATTACACCCGGGCCTTGTCGCTGTCGCGGCTGGCCTATGACATGGAGGCGTTGGCCAGCCCGATGCTGGCGGCCGCGCTGCTGACCGTCACCAGCTACCACAACCTCTTCGCCGGGACCGTGCTCGGCTTTGCCGCGTCTGCTCTGCTTGTTGCCGCGACGCGCTTCCCGGCGATCCCGCCGCCCCAGAAGTCGCTCTTCTTCCATCGCCTCACCGGGGGAACCCGGGCATTCTGGGCGGCACGGGAACTGCGCAGCCTGATGGCGCTGAATCTGGTGGTCGCCGCGATCTCCGCCATGGTCATCGTCAACACAGTGGTGCTGGTGAAGGGGGATCTGGGCCGTTCGCAGGTGGATGTGGCGCTGCTGCTCGGAGCCTACGGTGCAGGTTCGATGGCGGTGGCACTGGGCATGCCGGGGTTGCTGGAGCGATTCGAAGACCGCAGCGTGATGCTCGCCGGCGCCGTGATGATGCCGCTGCTGCTGTTCATCGGTGCCGCTGTGATCGGCTGGGGCGAGGGTTCTGGCCAATGGGCCGGGCTCCTTGGCCTGTGGCTGGCCCTGGGTGCGGCGACCGCAACCATCCTCACGCCCTCGTCGAGACTGCTGCGCCGCAACAGCACCGAGCAAAACCGCCCCGGTGTTTTTGCCGCGCAATTTTCCTTGTCCCATGCATGCTTCTTGCTGACCTATCCGGTGGCCGGCGTCCTGGGCGCTTCGATCGGCCTGTGGGGTGCGGCTCTGGTCCTGGTCGGCATCGGAGTGGTCGGTACGGTGCTGGCATTTGCCTCGTGGCGCCCGGAAACGGTTTCGGCGCACCGTGCTGATCCGATACCCAACGCCAATTCTTGAGCTGTCGTCTTCGGGATTTATGCGCGGCTGCACGGCAACAGGCCGGTGGATCGTGTTCCAAGTACCGAACAGCGGCGGAGCGGTGCGCCCATCCTGCCACCGCCGGTCGGCCAATTACTAGCTGGCGAGGCACGGGCGCCGATGACACGGTGGTTGCCGTGTCTCGCGGGACGGTGAGATGAATCCGCTTATTTCAAAAATTTCTTGCTGTGTTGTGGCTCACTTGCTACAGTCTTACCGCTGAAAGGGATTCCGATCCCATTCAGTGGGAACACTTACCTTCAGATTAACATGAAAAGGGATCATTCTGATGGACGATCAGCTGAACCTCGGCGAGAACAACCTTCCGTTAGCAGGCGTGCGCGTGCTGGAACTTGGAAACTTCATTGCTGCTCCCTTCGCTGCCCGGATCTTTGGCGATTTCGGCGCGGAAGTAATCAAGATCGAGCGGCCTGATGGGGGAGATGAACTGCGCGACTGGCGCAAGGCCCGCGGTGAAACCTCCATGCTCTTCCGCACTATCGCGCGCAACAAGAAATCTGTCGAGCTCGATTTGCGCAGCGAGCTAGGTGCGAGGGCAATTAAGGAAATCATCAGGACCACAGATGTGCTGATCGAGAATTTCCGTCCTGGCACTTTGGAAAAGTGGGGGCTTGGCCCCGAGGTGCTCAGTGAAATCAACCCTGAACTGGTGATCGTGCGTATCTCGGGCTACGGTCAGACTGGACCCTATAAGGACCGCGCCGGATTCGGCAGTTCTGCTGAATCATTTGCCGGATTGCGCTACATCACCGGCGAACCCGACCGTCCCGCAGGACGGGCCGCCGCCTCCTTGGGTGATACCGTCGCAGGTCTCTACGGAGTCATCGGCGCCTTGATGCTGATGCTCAACAAGGCCAAGGGAGGGAGCAACCAGGAGCAGAACGTCGTCGATGTGGCACTGTATGAAGGTGTCTTCTCGCTGCTCGAATCACTGGTCCCGGACTACGACGCCTACGGCATGGTCCGCGAGCGTACCGGCGGCCGGCTTCCAGGAGTGGTGCCTACCGGCTCCTATACTTGCCAGGATGGCCTGGAGGTGGTTATCGGCGGGAACTCCAACTCGGTATTCACCAGGTTGATGCGCGCTGTCGGGCGCGAGGACCTGGCCAGCGACCAGTCGTTTTTAACCACCGAGGCTCGCGGTTCCCGCGAGGCAGAGCTCAACGGAGCCATCGAGGCATTCACCGGATACCTGCCGCTGCCGCAGGTGCTCGACGCGTTGGATGCGGCCGGGGTTCCGGCGGCTCCGGTCTACGACGCTGCCTCCATCGCCCAGGACGAGCACTACCTTGCCCGCGGCATGATCGAGACCCACGAAGTGAAGGTCGACCAGAAGCCCGAACTGATCCGCTTCCCGGGCGTGGTGCCAAGGATTCCCGGCCACCAGGGCGAGGTCAAGTGGGTCGGCCCGGACCTGGGGGAGCATACAGAGGAAGTCCTCAAGGACCTGGCTGGCTTCGATGAAGGGCAGATCCGGGCCATGGGCAACAAGGCGGTGAAATGATGCGGATCGAAATCACCGACGTGTTCTTGCGTGACGGATTGCAGGACGAACCGGTCATCGTTTCCACGGCCGGCAAGGTGAAGATCGCCCGAGCCACCATGGACGCAGGTGTCGAGCGCATGGAGATCGCGTCATTCGTCAACCCGAAGCGCGTGCCGCAAATGGCCGACGCCAGCGACGTGTTGTCCGCGCTGTCCATGGAATCCAGGGTGCGTTTCACGGTCCTGGCCCTGAACGGCCAGGGCATCGCCCGGGCGGCAGCTGCCGGAGCGCGCGAAGTCCAGGTGGTGGCGTCGGCCAGCCAGGCGCACAGCAATGCCAACGCCGGTGCTGGCATCGAGAAGTCACTGGCCTCGCTCGCGGGCGATGTCGCAGCCCACCCGGAAACCGGATTCCACGCCGGGATCTCCACCGCCTTCACCTGCCCCTACGAGGGCGAGATCGACCCCTCTCGTCTCCTGCAACTGGTACGCGCCTTCAAGTCCATGGGCATCACGGACATCGGGCTGGCTGACACCCTCGGAACCACGCCACCGCAACGCCTGATCGACAGCGTGAAGCACATCCAGGACGCTGAACCCGACCTGGCCTACTCGTTGCACCTGCACAATGCCCACGGCCTGGCCCTGGACACGGTGAAATTGGCCATCGATGCGGGCATTACCCGCTTCGATGCCGCACTGGGCGGTTATGGGGGCTGCCCATTCGCTCCGGGCGCGGCAGGAAACCTGTCCACAGAAGAGCTCGTGGATTTTCTGCACGCCGAAGGGCACATCACAGGAATTGATCCTTCAGGGCTCGCAAAGGCCACCGATCTGGCCCGCGCAACGATCTCCAACGCACCACCTGTCCAAACAGATTCCCTCTCCATCCACTAGGCAACCAGGCCTGCCTTCACGGCTGGCCATGCAACGGCCTTCCGCGCAAAGACGCCGGTAGCCTTGCAAGCCACGAAACATCGGGAGAATACGATGTCAAAGACCAACCAGGAAGCCCAGCTTCCGCGTTCCATCCAGGGTGAAGACCAAGACCTTCTGCGGCGGCTGAACGAAAAGGCCCAGCTGCCCAAGGGCGCCCACCACGCCAACCCCCGGCACTTCGCCATCTCGGGCCTGCCGATCTGGCTTTACCTGACCATGGCCGCAGTAGTGCTCATCGCAGCCGTGACCGGCAAGCTTCCCGGCGGCATGTTGCCAGGCTTCGCCGTCGCGATGCTGCTGGGCGGCCTGCTGATCTGGTTCGGCAACCTGTTCCCGATAGTCCGTGACTTCGGGCTGCCGACGATCCTGTGCACCTTCGTCCCGGCGCTGGTGATGTTCTACGGGTTCATGCCGGAGGCGATCGTTACCGTGGTCACTGACTTCATCACCACCCACGGGTTCCTTGACTTCTTCGTGGCCGCGGTGATCGCCGGCTCGATCCTCGGCGCGCCGCGCGCCCTGCTGCTCAAGGCAGGTCCGCGCTTTGCGATCCCGCTGGTTTCCTGCATCCTGATCTCCTTTGCTGCAATCGGACTGATCGGAGCCGTAGCAGGATTCGGTTTCTGGAACGCGATGCTCACCGTAGCGGCCCCGATCATGGCTGGCGGCCTGGGCCTGGGGGCGGTGCCGATGAGCGAAATGTACGGCGCCCAGACCGGGCAGGATTCCTCGGCATTCATGGGCGACCTGATGTCGGCTGTGGTCGTCGCCAATGTCTTCTGCATCCTCTTCGCCGGAATCCTCAACGGACTGGGCAAGCGCAAGCAGCTGTTTATCGGCTTCAGCGGCGACGGCGACCTGATGCGCGTGAAGGGAACCAGCAAGGAGCTGTCCAACCCGCCCAAGCGCACCATGGCGAGTTTCCTCACCTTGGGCAAGGGACTGGTGCTGACGGCAGGGCTCTACGTGCTGGGGGAACTGCTCGGCGGGTTCTTCGCATTCCTGCACCCCTACGCCTGGATGATCATCGTTGTGGCCGCGCTGAAGATCTTCGGGTTGCTACCCAAGGATATCGAGGAAGCCACCACCGACTGGGGCGAGATGATCACCTCGGTGCTGGTCCCGGCGCTGCTGGTGGGCGTGAGCATTTCCTACATCGACATCAACGAGGTCCTGGCTTCGCTGGGCGACCCGATGTTCATCGTGCTGGTGGTCATTACCGTGCTGATCGCCGGACTGAGCGCCGGAATTGTGGGCTGGCTGCTGAAGTTCAACTTCGTCGAAGCGGCCATCACCCCGGGCCTGGTCATGGCCGACACCGGCGGTTCGGGCGACGTGTCGGTACTCAGCGCGTCGGAGCGCATGCACCTGATGCCGTTCGCGGCCCTTTCCAACCGCATCGGAGGGGCCTTCGTGCTCTTCTTGACTACACTGCTGGTGCCATTCATGGGCTAGCGAACCGCGGCGTGCTCGCCAAGGATCCGGTCCCCGCATCGATGGCGGGGCCGGATCCTTTTGGTGATTGCCGGGGTGGCGCTACCTCTGGTAGCTGAAGGCCGCGGAGATCCTCGCTGCGGTGCCCGCTACCAGCTGGCCGTGATCGGTGCCGGGGGAGACTTCGCATCGCGAGAGCGGCATGGCCAGGCAGATCGAAGCAACGATGTGATCACTCTGGAGTACCGGTGCGCTCACCGATCCCAGCCCGGGAGTGCGCAGCCCCACGGATTCCACCCAGCCGTGGCTTTCGATCGAGGCCATGGCCTCCTGGTCGAAGGCCAGCAGCCGTCCGCTGGAACCATGCGGCAGGGCGAGGCTTGCTCCTGGGGGCAAGGTCGCCTTCAATTCGTGCCGGGAATCCACGGAGCTGATGCAAACCCGATGATCGCCGCGGCGAATCCATAGTTGCGCCGTCTCACCGGTCGCATCGCGCAGTTCGGTGAGGTGTCCGAGTCCGACCAGTTCAAGCCGGCTGCGCACGAACCGCCTCCCCAGGCTGTAGTTGCCCGACGGCTCGCGCTTGAGGAAGTCGTACTCGACTAGGCTCAGTGCCAGCCGGTGGGCGGTGGAAGTGGACAGTCCGGTTTGGCGGGCCAGCTCGCTGGCCGTTGCATCACCGAATTCGAGCGCGTCGAGGAGCTGGCAGATGCGTTCCAGCTGCCGATTGGTCGTGGGTTCTGTCATGGAGCGGGCCTTTCAGGGTAACGGGTAAACGGGCGGTGGCGTGGTCGGTGCTCGGGGATTGAATCAGTGATTCCTACTGTATGGGAAGTGGATTTCGCTGGCCAGTAATGAACACTGCCCTGGGGTCTAGTGATCCTCGATACGTACTGATATTGTATTCCCGCAGAATAGAAATTGAATCCCACTACATAGGAATATCAGGAGGTTGTCATGGCCAATTACAGGATTACGGTCATTCCCGGTGACGGGATCGGGCCGGAAGTCGTCGACTCGGCGCTGAAGTTGCTCGGAGAGGTCCAGGAGCAGTTCGGGTTCACCCTTGACTACGTCACCTACGATTTCTCAGCTGACCTGTACCGGCGCACCGGGCGCAAGATCACCGCTGCCGACATGGACGAGATTGGAAAGAGCGACGCAGTGCTCTTCGGGGCCATGGGGCTGCCCGACGTGCGAGACGAAGAAGGCCTGGAACTTGGAGCGCAGGTCGAGATGCGCGCCCACTACAAGCTGTTCGCCAGCCTGCGTCCGGTCAAGCTCTCCAAGGGTGTTCCGAACGCGGTACGGGCTGAGAACATAGACATGCTGGTGATCCGTGAGACCTCCGAGGGCATGTTCGCAGGTCTGCACGACAAGCATGAACCAAGCGATGTGGAAGCCACCGACCGGATGACCATCACGCGGGCGACCTGTGAAACGCTCTTTGCTGAGGCCTTCGACCAGGCCCGGTCCCGCCGCAAGCGCGGCACCCCCGGCCGGGTGACCCTGCTGCATAAGTCCAATGCCCTGCGCAGCAACGTGCTGATGGAAAAGGTCTTCGACGAAGTCGCAGCGAAGAATACCGACATCGATAGCAGCAAGTACTATATTGACGCCGGTTCGATGTACATGGTGACTGATCCGGGGCGGTTTGACGTGATCGTCAGCGAGAACATTTTCGGCGACATCACTTCGGAAATTGCCGCCGGTCTAGTTGGCGGACTGGGCGTGGCACCTTCGGCTGATGTGAGCCGGACCCACGGGGTCTTCCAACCGTCGCATGGCAGCGCGCCGGATATCGCCGGCACTGGCAAGGCCAATCCCACAGCAATGATCCTCTCTGCCGCCATGATGCTCGACTGGCTGGGAGAAAAACGCGAGGATGAAGCGCTCGTCTGCGCTGCACGCAGCATTAACTCCGCTGTCCAAGAGGTGCTCGCCACCGGTCCGCGCTCGGCCGATCTGGGCGGGAATGCCAGCACCGGGGAAGTGACCGACGCGGTACTCCGCGCCCTGCAAGCCTCCGCAAGTATCCCGGCCGGATCCTGAAAGGATAATCATGACCTGGAAAGTCCTATTCATCAACCCATTAAATGACTACATCGACGGCCTGAAAGCATCGACTCCCGAAGGGTTCGAGCTGGTGGTATTGCCAGCTGGCACCAGCGTGGAGGAGCTGGTAGCCCAGGCAGCTGACGCAGACTTCATCATTTCGGGCATCGAGGTCCCCGAAGAAGTCTTCCGTGCAGCCACCCGCGCGAAGTTCATCCAGTACATGAGCTCGGGCTACGGCCAGCTGCCGTTGGGGGTGCTCAACGACCTGGGCATTCCGGTGGCGCAAATGAAAACCCATTCGATCTCGGTGGCCGAGCACGCGGTGAGCCTGATCCTTAACTTGTTGCGCCGTATTCCGTCCTCGATGCAGCTTTTGCGCGAGGGCAAATGGCGCCAGGACCTGGATGAAGCCTCCTATGCGGAACTGTATGGCAAGACCGTGGGAATCGTAGGCCTGGGAAATATTGGGCGTTGGGTTGGCAAGGTGGTGCACCATGGCTTCGGTGCCAACGTCGTCTACTACGACAATGCCCAGATCCCGCTGACAGTGTCCGAGCTGATCTCGGCACAGGCAGTGTCCTTGGAGACGCTGATGCGCGAATCCGATGTGGTCTGCGTAAGCCTTCCGCTGAATCAGGGGACCGGCAAGCTCATTGGACGCGAGGAACTGGCCATGATGAAGGCGTCCGCCGTGCTGGTCAATGTCGGTCGCGGCGAGGTCATCGATGAAGAGGCATTGATTGACGCCTTGCGCACCGGGAGCATTGCCGGTGCCGGGCTGGATGTCTTCGAACTGGAGCCGCTGGAACTGGGCAGCGAGCTATTGAGCCTGGACTCGGTGATCTGCACGCCCCATATGGCGGGGGTGGGCTGGGAGAATGTGCAGCGGAGGCTGGCCACAGTTTGGGACAACATCGATGCCGTTTTGCGCTCAGAAGTTCCTCTTGGGGTCGTCACCGAAACCAGGCGCGTCCCGATAAGCGGTGCCGTAGGTTGATCCGCCGGTTGGCCAGGCCTGTCTATCCTGAACAGGAAGACCGGTTTGGCTGACTAGGTCCTGGGACTTCACCGCGCGGAGCGCAGCGTTTCCAGGACCTGGTCCTGGCCCACTTGCCCGAAGTCCTCGTAGAAGGCTCCGACGGCAGTGAAATTTTCTGGGGTGAGCAGTTGGCAGATGCCATTGACCAGGGTGCCAATTCGGCAGCCGTTCCAGGCGAAGCCACCGGAACTGCCAGCGTGATGGAGGCGGGATCCAGGTCCTGGATAAGATCCAGCGCGGCCTTCATCGTGGCGCCCGTGGCCATTCCGTCATCGCAGAGCAGCAGGTCGCGCTCGGCCAGATCGGGGCAGTAGTCCTTGAAGGTGCCGGCCAGGGCCCGCAGGTCGGCACCGGTGCCGCGTTCGACGGATTCGAGTTCGTCCTTGCCGAAATACTGCAGAGCCCGGCGGTAGATCGCCTCGTTGATGTGGCGAGCGCTGCTAATCCCGTACCGGGCAATGGCGCCGAATGCCAGTTCGGGATTGCGCGGCACCCCGAGCTTGCGCACTGCCACCGCGCCCAGGGTGGCCCCGAGGGCCTTGGCCACTTCATGAGCGATGGGCACTCCGCCGCGCAGCAAACCCAGCACGGTGTATTCGCCGGCGGGCAGCAGGGTGGATAGCTTCATGCCCAGCGCGGAGCCGGCATGGCTGCGGTTTTCGAACACTGTGCTTCTGCCTGTTGCCATAGTTCAAGTCTTGCCCAATGGCGCCCGATTGCAAGGGGGCTGCGGGAAATATCCAGCATTCCGAGTTCTGCGCGGTGATCAGGTGCCGCCACCGGATGCCGGCGAAGAAGTGCTGGCCGTGCGTGGCGGGGATCTTGGCAAGGAGCTATTTCCGGGCAGACCCGGGGTGAACCCAGGACTCGGTGCCTTGCTAGAGACCCAGGAGGGACCGGGTGCGCTGGTATTTCTCGGCCAGCCGCTGCCGGGTAGCCTGATCCAGCTGGCTTGTGCGTTCCGGGTTGGTGTTATCGGCCAGGTCCGCCTGCTTGACCAGCAAGGCCAGCGCATTGCCGCGCACTCCGGCGCAATATTCTTCCAGGCTCTGCCCGGGCCGCTTGCTCAGCAATTCCACCGCCACGATGACCGTATCGGGAAGGCCTGCGGCACGCAGGTCCGCCGCGCTCACGTCGCAATCCTCGATCACATCATGCAACCAGGCGGCCGCGATGGCTTCTGGCGAACCGCCGAGGTCGCGCGCGTGCCCGGCCACTCGTGCCGGATGCCCGATATACGCGGCGCCGAGCTTGTCGACCTGTCCTTCGTGGGCGCCGGACGCGATGTCCTTGGCCGTATCGATCATCGATTCGCGCTCGCGCATAGTCCGCCTCGCTGGGTAGTTCCTGTCGAGTCCCACTCTACGCAGGGCGGCCGGCATTTGGGGAGGAAGCCTGATCCTCGATCTTCCACGTGCCTGCAGGGTGCAGCCGGCCGCCCGCGGCGGGGCGGCAGTGGCGAGGGCAGCCAAGCCAAGGGCCGGTCCAGCAGCCGTTGCCGGACCGGCCCGGTGTCCCAGTGCGGAACTAGCTGGAGGCTTGTCCCAAGTTCTGGAACTTTTTCTGCCGGCGCTCCAACCGATCTGCCTCGGGAATGGCAAGGGCCAGGGAGATTTCCGCAGCAATAGCCGTTCCGAGTTCCTGGCAGAACTCGCGCGGCCGGGTGGCAGCGTCATCGAACTCGTCCACCACGTGGTCCACCAGGCCAAAGGCGCACAGCGAAGCAACGCCGATCTTCTGCTGGCGGGCCATATCCGGGGCATGGCTGGTACTGCGGTGCATGATGGCATTGGCGCCCTCGGGCGGCAACGGCGAGAGCCAGGAATTGCGGGCTGCGATGGTCCGGTCCGCCGGCAGCAGCGCCAGTGCGGCACCGCCGGTACCCTGGCCGAGGAGCACCGACACCGAGGGGGACCGCAAGCCGATCAATTCGCTGAGCGAACGGGCAATCTCTCCGGCCAACCCGCCTTCCTCTGCCTGCACCGAGAGCTCGGCGCCGGTGGTGTCGATGATGGTGACCAGCGGCAGGCCGAGTTCCTGGGCCAGCTGCATCCCGCGGCGGGCCTCGCGCAGCGAAGCGGGCCCGAGGCTGGCCGTGTCCGGGTGCCGCGTCCGCTGCTGGCCGAGCACCACGCAGCGCTGTCCTGTGAACCGCGCCAACGCCAGCATCAGTCCGGGGTCCTTCTCTCCCTGTCCGGTTCCGTTCAAGGGCAGCGCGTCGTCAGCTGAGGCCAGCAGCATCCGGGTGTCCGGTCGGCGCGGGTTCCGGCTGGCCTGCACAGAGCGCCAGGCGTCTTCGTCCGCACTGCACGAGATGCTGCCCACCGGTGCCGGGAAAGCGCCGGAATCTCGTACCGGCTGCAGGATCTGCAGTGCCCGGTCCACTAGCTGCGGAAGGTCCTGCGGCGGGACAACCGCGTCGATCAAGCCCTTGCGGAACAGGTTCTCCGAGACCTGGACACCCTCCGGGAAGTCCTGTCCGTAGAGCGCCTGGTAGACCCGTGGACCCAGGAAACCCAGTAGCGCCCCTGGTTCGGCAACGGTGATGTGCCCCAAAGAGCCCCAGGAGGCCATGACACCGCCGGTGGTGGGATGGCGCAGGTAGACCAGATAGGGAAGTCCTGCCGCCTTCAACGGATCTTGGCACTCCAGTCCAGTCGCCAGTCCTGCCGCTACGCGATGCGTTACTTGCTGGTTTGCTTGTGCGGGCTCAGCGCCACCGCTCACTTCCGGCTGCAGCCCCCAGTTCTGCAACGAATAGCATTGAACACCTGTTCTCATCTTGTGACAGTAATGTGTGATTGACGATAGTGTGCGGCGCACGGTAATGTGAGCGGCATGGAAGAGTTCGACACCCAACTGCAAGAGTTGCGACGCGGCACCGTTGTGCTCGCTTGCCTGCAGCTGCTGCGCAGTGCAGGATACGGCTACAGCCTGCTGGAGCAGCTCGACGACCACGGTTTCTCCACCGATGCCAACACCTTGTATCCGCTGCTGCGGCGTCTGGAGAAGCAGGGTTACCTAACCAGCGAGTGGAACACCGAGGAGGCCAGGCCACGCAAGTTCTACCGAACCTCGCCTGACGGTATCCGTCTCGCCGACACGTTGACCACGGAATGGCGATCACTGGCAACGGCGATCGCCTCGCTCACCGAAGAGGAGCACTGACATGACTGCCACATTGACCGAACGCTACATCTCGGCCACGATCCGCAGCCTCGAGCCCGGCATGCGGAACGACATCCGCGCAGAGCTCGAAGCCTCCATTGCCGACGCCATCGAGGCGCGCGTAGCCCAAGGCGAAGCCTCGCAGCAGGCGGAACGCCGAGTCCTGGCCGAACTCGGCGACCCCGGCATCCTCGCCGCCGGCTACGCAGACCGGCCGCTGCACCTGATCGGGCCGAAGTACTACCTGGCTTGGTGGCGCCTGTTGAAACTGCTGCTGTGGATTGTGCCGCTCTGCGTGGCAGGGGCAATGGCGCTGGGTTTGCTGGTCTCTGGACAGGACGTGGGCGAAAGCATCGTCCAGTCGCTTTCCGTCGGGCTGCAGGTCATCGTGCACGTGGGCTTCTGGACCACGCTCGTGTTCGTCGTGCTCGAGCGCACTGGCGCGGACACTGGCGTGAAGTGGGATGTCGACCAGCTGCCGGAAATTCCCGAGGATGGCGCGGGCCGCAGCGAGTTGATCGCGTCACTGGTATTCCTGGGCGTCGCCGCCGGCGCGGTGGTGTGGGACCTGGTCCGCGGATTCTTCCCGACAGGCGGTGAACCGATCCCGATCCTCAACCCGGGGCTGTGGCCGTGGTGGATCGTCGTCCTGTTCGCACTGATCATCCTCGAGGCCGTCTTCGCCGTCGCGCTGTTCCGCCTGCGTCGTTGGACAACTGCCATGGCGGTGCTGAACACCGTGCTCGCCTTGGCCTTCGCGGCTTGGGCGCTGATCCTGCTGCTGCGCGGCGAGCTCGTCAACCCGGAGTTCCTCTCGTTCGTTGCGGTTGCCGGAGGCGACGGGTTCGCCGCCGGCAACGCACAGGCCGCTGGCAATGGCGGCATCTTCCGCATTCTCGCCGTGCTGCTCGGGTGCGGAATCGCGGCCGGCATTGGCTGGGATATCGTTGACGGCTGGCGCAAGGCCGTGCGGGAACGGGGCACAGCCCGGGGCTGAACGCGCTGAAGGGCAGGTGGCAACCTGATCAGGGTCTCGCCGATGGACTAGGAATTAGCGTGGCCAGCAAAAGCAGAATCCCGGGGCATCAGCGGAATTTCGCTGATGCCCCGGGATTCTTGTGTTGCAGCTCAGGGAAGCTGCCAAGCTCTGGGTCTAGAAGAGCTTGCCTGGCTTAGAGCTGGTTGCCCAGCTTGAAGCCCTTGGAAGCCTGGCCATGGTACGAGCCGTCTTCGTCACCGGCACGGGTGAAGGAGAAGCCGTCGGCGCCAATGGTGACTTCCAGCTCGGAATCATCGGTGCGCTCGATGACTTCCTGCACGTTGCCATCCAGGTCCAGGACCTTGGAAGCTTCGGTGTACCACGATGGAACAACCGGGTTGCCCCACCAGTCGCGGCGCTGGTTGTCGTGCACGTTCCAGGTGATGGTCGGGTTGTCCGGATCGCCGGTGTAGTAATCCTGGGTGTAGATCTCGATGCGGTGGTCATCTGGATCCAGGATGTACAGGTAGAACGCGTTGGAGACGCCGTGGCGGCCGGGGCCGCGCTCGATGCGGTCCGAGATGCGCAGTGCGCCCATCTTGTCGCAGATCTGGATGATGTTGTGCTTCTCGTGGGTGGAGAAGGCCACGTGGTGCAGGCGCGGGCCGTTGCCGCCGGTCAAAGCGGTGTCGTGCACGGTGCCCTTGCGGTGCATCCAGGCTGCGTAGGTGGTGCCTTCGTCGTCCTGGATGTCCTCGGTGACGCGGAAGCCCAGGTCCTCGAGGTAGGCGCGGCCGCGAGGCACGTCCGGGGTGACCTGGTTGAAGTGGTCCAGGCGGACCAGTTCGCCGGCCGAGTACAGGTCGTAGCGCATGTGCAGGCGCTCAACGTGGGTGGTCTCGAAGAAGAACTCGTACGGGAAGCCCAGTGGATCCTCGACGCGCAGTGCATCGCCGATGCCCTTGACGAAGCCTTCCTTGCGGCGCTCGGTGCGGCAGCCCAGTTCCTTGTAGTAGGCCTCGGCCTTGTCGACCTCTTCGGCGCTGCGCACACGGAAAGCCATGGCCTTCAGTGCTGCCACCGGGCCCTTGGTCAGCACCAGGTTGTGGTGGATGAATTCCTCGAAGGAACGCAGGTAGATCTGGTTCTCGTCTTCGTAGGATACGTGCAGGCCCAGTACGTCCACGTAGAACTTGCGCGAGCGCTCCAGGTCGGTGACGACCAGTTCAGCGTAGGCGCAGCGCAGGATATCCGGTGCTGGAACCGAAGGGGTTGGGATCGGGTTTGCGATCTCTTTGCTCATGATTTGCTCCTTTGCAAGCAAGAAAACTAGGGGCGGGAAGCGCGTGCTTCCTAGACGCCGAACTTAGGGGAGTGCGCTTCGTTCAGGGTGATCTGGATGGACTGCTGGGTGGTGTAGAAGTCCACCGAGCGGTAGCCGCCTTCGCGGCCCAGCCCCGAAGCCTTCACGCCGCCGAATGGGGTGCGCAGGTCGCGGACGTTGTTGGAGTTCAGCCACACCATGCCCGAATCGATCTGGTGCGCGAAGTTGTGCGCGCGCTTCAGGTTGGAAGTCCACACGTAGGCTGCCAGGCCGTACTTGGTGTTGTTGGCCAGTTCTAGTGCTTCCTCGTCGGTGTCGAACGGGGTGATGGCAACAACCGGGCCGAAGATCTCGTCCTGGAAGATCTGCGCATCCGGGGCAACATCGGCGAAGACGGTCGGAGCAACGTAGTTGCCCTCTTCGAAGCCTTCGGCGCGGCCGCCGCCGGCCAGCAAGCGGCCTTCGGTCTTGCCGATCTCGATGTAGCCCATGACCTTCTCGAAGTGGTTAGGGTGCACCAGTGCACCGACTTCGGTCTTCGGGTCGCTCGGCAGGCCAACGCGGATGTTCTTGGCGCGTTCTGCGAACTTGGCTACGAAATCATCGTAGATATCGCGCTGGACCAGCACGCGGGAACCGGCGGTGCAACGCTCGCCGTTCAGCGAGAACACGCCGAAGACGGTGGCGTCCAGGGCAGCTTCCAGATCAGCGTCGGCGAAGACCACTGCAGGGGACTTTCCGCCCAGCTCCAGGGACAGGCCCTTGAAGAATGGCGCGGCCGCGGTGGAGATGGTGGCGCCAGTGGAGGAGTCGCCGGTGAAGGACACCAGCGGCACATCCGGGTGCTTGACCAGGTAGTCGCCGGCCACGCCGCCGGAACCGAAGATCAGGTTGAAGACGCCCTCTGGAAGGCCGGCTTCGCGGAAGATTTCTGGCCACAGGCCAGCGGAGAGCGGGGTGTAGCTGGCAGGCTTGAGGACCACCGAGTTGCCGGTGGCGATGGCCGGAGCCAGCTTCCAGGATTCCTGCATGAACGGAACGTTCCACGGGGTGATCAGCGCGGCGACGCCAATGGGCTTGCGGTTCACGTAGTTCATCTGGCGTCCTGGGACGCGGAAGGAGTTATCCACCTGCGCGACGATCAGGTCGGCGAAGAAGCGGAAGTTCTCCGCGGCGCGGCGGGCCTGGCCCTTGGCCTGGGTGATCGGCAGGCCGGAGTCGTAGGACTCGAGCAGCGAGAGCTCTTCGTCGCGGGATTCGACGATGTCAGCGATCTTGTGCAGCACGCGGGAACGCTCGCGTGGCAGCATCTTGGCCCAAGGGCCTTCCTTGAAGGCCTTGTTGGCGGCGGCAACTGCCAGGTCCACGTCTTCGGGCTGTGCCGAAGCCACGGTGGCGTAGTTGGTGTTGCTTACCGGTTCCTGCACGTCGAAGGTTGCTCCGCCGATGGAGTCAACGAATTCGCCGTTGATGTAGTGCTGCAGGTGGGTCGGAAGGTTTTCCGGTACGAAGTGCTTGCTCATGGCAGTTCCTTTCGTGCTGTTCCGGTGTTTTCACCGGATGGGTTGTGGCAAATCTATGAAAGTTCTCGGTGCTGCTGGCTAGATGGCGCTAGGTGCCATGCCGGCCGCTTTCAAATAGGCGTTGAGCGTATTCGAGCGGTGGTCCCGGCAGGCGGCTTCGATCTGCGCCGGGGTGGCGTGGTTGCCGATCAGATCCAGCAGCGCCTCATGCTCTTGGACCGAGGCGCGAGCCCGGTTGGGAATGTGGGTGAAGCTGCTGGCCCGCATGGCCGCCAGCCGGCGCCATCCGCGCTGGACCAGGTCCAGGATGTGCGGATTGGGGCACTGGCCGTAGAGCAGCTGGTGGAATTCGGTATTCATCCGGGTGAAGGCCACCGGATCGAAATCCGCCAGGCATTGGCGCATGTTCTCGTTCAGCGCCCGTGCCTTGGCAAGCCAGGCGGCATCCATGGCATCGGCAGCCAGCGCGGTAGCGGCCGGCTCGATGACCATCAGGGTCTGCATGGTGTGCAGGTACAGGGTGGAATCCACGTGGGCCACCGTCGCCCCGACGTTGCGGGTGAAGTGGACCAGGCCCTCGGCCTCCAGCCGGCGGATCGCCTCGCGCACCGGAACCACGGAGCAGCCCAGCTCATCGGCAATGGTGCCCAGCACCAGCCGGTAGCCGGGGGAGTATGCCCCGTTGACGATGCGCTCGGAAACCAGCTGGTAGGCGGCTTCGGACTTGGAGGCGGTCATTACAGCGACCATGAGTCCAGATCCGGGCTGCCTGCGTCCTTCCAGGCGTTGTACTTGCTCTTCCACGCATCATTCATCGGGAACAGGCCCTCGATGCCGTGGCCGCGCTGGACCATGGCGAAGATGAATTCGTCATTGGATTCGGTCACCGCCGCTTCAGCGGCCACCTCGGCCACCATTGCTGGCGGGATGACCACGATGCCATCGGAGTCGGCCACGATCACATCGCCTGGCTGCACCGATACGCCGCCGCAGGCCACGGTGATGTCCTTGTCCCAGGCCACGTGCTTGCGGCCGAGAACCGCTGGGTGGGCGCCGTTGTAGAAGACCGGGATCTGCAGGTTGGACACGGCGTCCAGGTCCCGTACGCCGCCATCGGAGATGATGCCGGCGGCGCCGAGCTGCTGGGAGCGCAGGGCCAGGATGTCGCCCAGGGTGGCCGAGCCGGTCTCGCCGCGGGCTTCCATGACCAGGATCTCGCCGTCATTGAGCGAGTCGATGGATTGCTTCTGCATGTTGTAGCCGCCGCCGTGGGCCTTGAACAGGTCCTCGCGGTTGGGGATGTAGCGCAGGGTGCGGGCGGTGCCGATCACGCGCTGCATGCCCTTGGTGGCACCGGGGACTTCGATGTTCACGTTGTTTAGGCCGCGCTTGCGCAAGGTGGCGGACAAGGTGGCGGTAGCCACCGAAGCCAGCTGCTCGCGGACCTTGTCGGTCAGCACGTCCTTGCCGGTGATGATCGGGGCCATGCCGGCGGTCTCGCGATCGCCGTAGGCATCTTCCTTGTCCTTGTCGGTGACCTTTGGCTGGTTGCCGAAAGCGGCGAAGGCCGCAGTGCCCTCGACGGCGGTGGTCTCCAGCTTGCCGGTCGTGGCGCCGGAGACCAGATCGGTGACCTCGACCTCGACAACGTCGCCGGGGAAGAAGACGGTGGAGCCGGCCGGGGTGCCGGTGAGGATCATGTCACCTGGCTGCAGGGTCATCTGCTGGGACAGGTCGGCGATGATGGTTGCGAAGGAGAAGAGCAGCTCGGAGGTGTCGGCGTCCTGGGCGAGCTTGCCGTTGACCCAGGTCTGCACGCGCAGCTTGGCAGGATCCAAGGTGGCAGCATCCAGGGCGTTGGGACCCACCGGGGTGTAGCCGTCGCCGGACTTGGAGCGGATGTTCGAGCCCTTGTCCGCGTACTTCATGTCGTGCACGCCGAGGTCGTTCGATGCGGTGACCTGCCCGACGTAGCCCCAGGCTTCGTCTACCGAGACGCGGCGAGCGGTCTTGCCGATGATCAGTGCGATCTCGCCCTCGAAGGCGAGCAGCTCGGTGCCAGCTGGGCGTTCCACGGTGGAACCGCTGGCGGCCAGCGAGCTGGTGGCCTTCATGAAGTAGCTGGGGAACTTCGGGGTGCGTCCGCGCTGCGCCGCACGCGAGGAGTAGCTAAGGTGTACGGCCAGGATCTTGCCTGCCTGCGCGAAGGTCTCTTCGGTTACTGGGACAATATTGCTCACCGTTGATCGGCCTGCTTTCATCGAACATCATCTCGTACATCAAATCGTATACGATCAGTGTGCGCCGAATCTCAAACGGTGTCAAGCGGGCTTTGGAAATCTTTGGAAATGATTACCGTGAAGGCCTGGGAATCCGCAAGATCACGCCGAATTCTCCGGGAGCGGGAATGTTTCGAAATGGGCAATTGCGGGGCGCCGGAATGGATGTACTGCAGCACACAATCGATAGCTGGAATCCTGGCTAGCCAGTCGATCTGATGCCGGATTCCCTGCATGGCCATCGTTGCCCTGTAGTCGGCAAAGGATGCCCGACCGGCGCTATCCTCTTGCCAGCTGGGCGGCAGGGGCAAGCTCGCTCGCGAACCGAAGCCGAGCTACGGCAGGCGCTCTTTTGCCGATCGTGGAAATAGGCCATTTCACTGAGGGTGAGGGCAAGTGGAGTCATGGATTGTTCACGAGAAATATTCCGTTGCTTCCTCCTGCATGCCGGGTAATTGTAGATAGCCTGTATTTATGGGGAGTGTATTTAATATCCGAAACTCGCTGAGATGAGAGCGCAAGGAAAAAGATGTCTTCAGGTCAAAACACAGGCGTGATTGATTCGACGCTGCCGTTGCACCCCACCGAGGTCCACGCAAATAGCTGGATGTGGGGATCCGTGGCGTTGGTCGCCAGAGTTCCGGCATCTTCGATCACGGAACCTGATGGAAACTTGTGGTGGGTCCCGTCGAATGCCGCGGATATCACGTGGAAGATGTTCTGCAAAGATCTGCATAGCTGTGACTGTTAGCTTGATTTGGCGGTTTTCGCGCAGCTACTCAGGGCGGTTCAACCGATTCCGATAACGAGCGTGGAACGCGCAACTTCAACAACGTCATCGGTAATAGTGTCCAGCTCATTGATCTTCATTACCCTCTGCATCTGTGCGAAGAGCCGATCAATCAGCCGGAAATTACCGCGCGTGATGCGCGCGATCGCCACGACAGCTTGCGTATCGGTGAAGTCCTCCAAATCCAGGGTTTTGCCGAGGGCACGCCACTTTCGTTGCAGGACGAAATGCATTTCATCCTGCGCAAGCGGACGGTATTCATGGGCGAAGCCGACACGGCTATAGAGCTGAGGATATCGGCTGAACTGCTTTTCTATGCCGGGCATCCCAATCAGCATCAGAGCGATATTGTTCCTGTCATACCTATCTCGCAGCACTTCCAAGGCAGTGGCGTTGAGTCGTTCCGACTCGTCGACGATGATCAGCTCCACATGCTTGTCTTGATTCATCGGACCGTTCGTGACGCCTAGAGTATCGAGATGTTGGTGAATGCAGATCGAGGTCCGATTAGTGATCAGTGAGAGCTCTTCTTTGATTTGCTTAGGCGTCGTCAATACCCCTGGGGTGAAGAAGACGGTCCGCGTTTTGGCTAGATCCTTATAGATTTGGAGGTCACTGTCCTCCCGGCGACCCCATTCCTCTACTAACGCCGCGGCTTTCGGGCTCCAGTTGGCATAGCGTTTAGCCGAGAGGGTTTTGCCGATTCCAGCTTGTCCGTAGCAGATCCCGATGGTCCGCTGCCGGCGCACAGCATTGGCGAACTCAGTGAAGCGGCGATGCTCCTTTGTTGCGATAAAAGTTGAGGGTGCCATTATTCGTCCTCTGCGTAGGTGCGCAACTTCGTTTTCTGCGCTCGGTGGACCGCCGGATCAGGCTGGGATACCTCCGTTGCTGGTTGCCCGGCCGGTAGAAATTCTGCGACGGTGGCGATTCGTTCTTTGATTTGTCCGCGCAATTGACGCTTGCGTGCGGAGCGTGCCTTCTGGATGTCCTTGAACGTCACTGTGGCTCGTTCATGCGCGGGATCCACGGCTTTGCAGATGTGCTGGCCACGGTGAAAGACCTGGATCTCGGCAACGTCCCGCGGGTCATAGCGGAGAATGACGGATTCTCCGACGTAGGCAGCCAGGAACGGGGAAATGTAGCGTAGCCCTTGGAAATGCACGCCATCGCGGTGGACGATCCGTGGCTTGGCGACCGTGAGCAGCAGCAGGTTCAGTTCATCGATGGTTTCAGGCAGACGCGGTAACCAACCGTTGCCCTGCCACGCTGTTTGAGGCGTTTCCTTGATCTCTTGGTGCTCGCGCTGGTGGTAGTTCTGCCCAATGAACTCACCCAGCGCCATGTCCAGTTCACCGATGGACAGCCCCGGCTTGGGGTTGCGCACATTGTGCAAGTAGCCGGGCAGCCGGGCTAAGAGTTCGGTGTTGAGGGTGCCGAAGAATCGTTCAATCTTTCCCCTGCCCTGCGGCCGGGCCACAGCGGAGAAAATGATTTCGAAGTGCAGGTCTCTGGCGGCCTGCGCCAAGTGGTGGCTCGTGAAATCGGTTCCGTGGTCTACATAGAGCACATCAGGGATTCCGCACATCGCCCAATCTGCTGTCTTTTTGGGCCAGATCGCCTCACGCAACGCCAATGCCGTATTCAAGGATGAGGGAGCACCGGTGAAGAGCATGTACCCGCAGAGGGCTCGCGAGTAATCATCCATGATCGTGGTGAGCCACGGTCGGACCGGCTGGTGGCCAGCGTCAAAAACCAGGATGTCGAGCTCGGTATGATCGGCCAGCCACACCGCGTTCGGACGTTCGGCGCGGCGGCGCCAGACCAATTCATATTTATCGCGGTACACCGCCGTACCTTGCTGCGCCAGCGTCATCATCCCCGGATCTATCGCGCCGACGATCGAGCGGACGGTGGAGTAGGAAACCGGTGCCCATCCTTGGTGGAGCGCTACCTTGTTGACTTGTTCGTGGATGGCTGCCGTAGTCCTGGGCGGTTTAGCTAAGGCGAGGCCTTCGACCAGGTTCACGAATTCGCTGGGCATCCGGCGTCCGCGTTTGCCCGGTGCCACCGGTTCCAGACCGGGCTTCCCGTGGAGCTTGAAGCTCTGGTGCCATCGCTGCAGTGTCCTCAGGCCGATATGGTGTTCCCCTGCCAGAACCGTCAACGGCACTCCGTCTTCGACGTGTTGCCGCAGTATTTCCCAACGTGCTGTTGCCTTAGCCAGGTAGTCACGAGGAGTTCCTGCTTTCTCGGTACTGCTGCCAATCTGGTCTTGCCCCAGCGGTACGTCCCTGCGCGTTTCGCTTCGCAGGGACACGGCCGATCACAGACTCTTGGAAGATGCGGGCTCTTGGCCCAAGTGGCGGTAGAACGTTGCGCGGCTCCAGCCAACCAGGCGTGCTGCGTCTTCGGCGGTGCGTCCCCTGGTGCGGGCATCTTTGGCGATCGCGAGCTTGTCGGCAATCACCGCCGGGTCCGAGACCGGCCGGCCGAAACGGGTTCCGGATTACCGGGCGGCGGCAATGCCGGCGTTGACTCGTTCAATGATCAATTCGCGCTCGTATTCGGCCAACGAAGCAAGCATGTTCAGCATCATCCGACCGGTCGATGTGGCCGGGTCGATGCCATCGGAAATGGAGCGGACATTAATCCCGCGCTCCCGCAAAAGGTTCACGGTATTCAAGACATCGATCAGGGAGCGACCCAGCCGGTCAACCCGCCACACCACGACGGTGTCGCCGGCTTCGGCATAGTCCAGCAGCTTCTTCATCCCGGGCCGATCGATCGCGCTGCGGCTGCCGGAAGTCACGTCGGCGAACACGTCGCGCTTCTGCACCCCTGAAGCAACCAGGGCATCGAGCTGCAAGGCCGCGTCTTGGCTCGAAGTGCTCACGCGCGTGTATCCCAAATGTCTCACCTGCCCCAGTGTGGCTCAAAAACCCTGCACGGCAAGCAGGTAAGACGTTTTACGTTGGGACGACTTTATAAGACGGTTGGACTCCTTGCCGTTACGGAATATTGAGACGGCATGGCCGGGCTGAGGAGAGTGTCTCAATAATCTTTTGTTTTTTGAGACCAGTCAATTGGCTGGTGCGCGGACGCTGAATGCGCATTTGTGTCGATCGGCCTTTGCGTGGCGGCTCCGGCCGCATCGGGGGTGGTCGGAGCCGTGGGTCAGTGAGGGGTGGCATGATGGCCCGGTCCGCTTCCCCCGACTCAATTGAATATGTTGGGCATCAAGTGGACACGGGTAGGTCTTGTCCGGAGCCCTGGTTAGCGCAGGGAGACACGCACTGCAGCGGCCTTGGGCACCTCTCCCTGCATGATGGGGATGGCGAAGGCATCCGTGGCGTTACCGTACTTCACCTCGTAGGCCGCATCAATCAGGGCTTCGTCGTCGGTTCCGGCGTCCTCGAAAACGACATCGTAGCTGACGCCGGCGACGCGGACCTGCCCGGCCTTCTGCGTGATGGCGGCCTGGTACCAGCGTGAGTCCTTTCCGTTGGCCGCGCGTACATAGACCTTGCCGTCAATGACCAGTGCCCAGGTTTCGGTGGGGGTGCCGGGGGTGATGCCGTCTTCGCGGTAGGGGGAAACGTAGAAGCCTTCGTGGGCTTCGATGGTGTTGAGCTGTTCGGTGGACCATGCAGTCATGATGATGTCGTTCTTTCTATGTGGGGGGCGAAGGGGATGCAGTGTTGGCATTCCTCTTCGGGGTTCGGTGCCGGCCGTGGAGACTATGCCTGGGAGGTGGGCATGGCCCACAATTCTGCGATGGTTGCGCGGCGGTGGCGGGTCACCATGAAGACAACGCTGTCCGCGATGTCTTCCGGTTGCAGGGGTTCGGGGATCGCGTCCAGGTTCGTGGTTTTGAGAGTCTCGCGGATCTCCTCCGTGTTGTGGGAGATGAGTTCCGTGTCGACGGCACCGGGTTCGAGCACGCCGATGCGTACGTTCTTCTTGGTGACTTCCTGGCGCAGAGACTCGGTGAAGCCGTTAACCCCGAACTTGGTCATGTTGTAGACGCCGAAGTCCTTGGTGGCGGTCCGTCCGGCTTGGGAGGAAATGTTGACGATGTCGGCGACCTGACGTAGGTCGTCCTCAGCGGCGGCCAGGAGGTGCGGCAGTGCTGCGTGGGTCATGTAGAGCAGGGCCTTCTGGTTGACGGCGATCATCCGCTCCCACTCGTCAATCTCCGCCCCCACGATCGGGCCGATGAGCATCAGGCCCGCATTGTTGACCAGGACGTCAAGCCTTCCGAAGCTGTCCAGCGCCCTGACGACCGCTTGTTCGGCCTGGGAGCGTTCTGTGATGTCGGCTTCGATGGCCAGGGCGGTGCCGCCGGCGGCCTCGATGTCGGCGGCCAGGGCATCGAGCCGGTCCTTGCGTCGGGCGATGAGGACGACGGAAGCACCGTGGGTGGCGAGGCTTCGGGCGATGGCCGCCCCGATGCCACTGCTGGCCCCGGTGACGATGGCGGTGGTGCCGGTCAATGATGAATCCACGTGTGGGATGTCCTTTGGTTCTTGGTGTGGCGCAGGTTCGTCCAGACGCGCCGGCTGGCGCGTCTGGACGAGGCCACGGGGGTCTTATTGGAGCTCGACGGTCATTTCCACGTTGTCGGGGAGGTTCTCGAAGATGCTGAGGTCGGAGGTGATCTCACCCATCTTCGTCAGGGTGGGAACCGAGCTGGTTTCCTCATAGATGATCGTGATGCTGTCGGCCGGGTTGTAGTAGACGATGTCGCCCGGTTGCACGTCCGTGTAGAACGGACCGGTTTCGGTCAGTGGTGCCGAAAGCTCGCTGATGTACTCGATGCCGTAGTTGCGGAACCACGGCAAGGTTGCAGGGAGGGTGGCGATAAAGTCCTGCGACACCTGGGTGTCGTTGAGGGTCGCGGTGAGGACCACGTCGCCGGCCGTGATGGTGATCGGCGTCCCGTCGGCCGCAGCCTCGGCGGGTGCCGAAGGCGCGGTGGTGGTGGACGGAGCGGCGGCTGTGGCCGGCGTGGTCGTGGCCGGCGTTTCCTCGGCGGCAGGTGAAGAGCATGCGGTGAGAGCGACCGCGGCCGCGGCGGCAAGGACAACAAGGAGCAATGGCTTCTTCATGGGTTCTTAGGCGTTCTCGAGGGCCATGTCGGAGGACAACTCGCGGTGGGCCTCGACCTGGGCCAGGAGAAGCCGGGCCTTGTCTTCGGCACCGGCGACGACATCGGCTCCGGCAACGAATCGCAGCGGCGGGGTTTCCAGCGCAGCCAAGGTGACCAGAGCCGCGCCGAGCTTGGCGGGATCCCCGCCCTGCTGCCCGTTCATGCTCTTCCAGGCGGCGATGGTCGCGGTGGTGCGCTCCTGGTAGTCCTCGATAGAGAGTTCCGGCCAGATGGAAGACGCTCCCTCGACCAGCAGCTCGGTGCGGAAGAAGCCGGGCTCCACGATCGTGGTGTGGATGCCGAATGGCTCCAGATCGTAGCGCAGGGACTCCATCCAGCCTTCGAGGGCGAACTTCGTTGCGGCGTAGGCGGCGCAGAATTCCTGGCCGATGAGCCCGGCGGCGGAGGTGATGGTGAAAACGTGTCCGCTGCGCTGTTGGCGCATGACCGGCAGGATTGCACGGGTGACATTGAGCGGGCCGAAGAAGTTGGTTTCCATCTGCTGGCGCATCTGGCGATCGCTGATTTCCTCGAAGTAGCCGGCGTAGAAGTTGCCCGCGTTGTTCACCAGGACATCGATGCTTCCGAAGCGCTCGACAGCTGCCTGGGCGGCGGCAACCGATGCTTCGGCATCCGTGACGTCCAGCGAGAGGGCCAGGAGGTTCTCATGCTCGCCCAGGGCGGCGGTGACCTTGGCGGCGTCGCGGGCGGTGCCCACCACGCGGTGGCCTGCATGCAGTGCGGCCTTGGCCAGGTCGACGCCCATGCCGCGGGCTGCTCCGGTGATGAACCAAACGTTGCTCATGATGATGCCTTTTCTGTCGTTGAAACCGCCCAATCGGGAAGCCGATGTTTCAAGTCAACAGGCCAGCAGCCAAGTGAGCCAGACCCTGTCTATGGGTTCCCTGGCAGGGCCCCGCTACAACGTCCAGGGTGCTGTATCTTCGGAAACATGGACAACCAGCACGACCTCAGCCAGTTCCTCACCTCACGCCGGGCCAAGCTCAACCTCCAGCAGGCGGGCCTCCCCGACTTCGGCGGACGCCGCCGCGTGCCCGGGCTCCGGCGGGAAGAGGTTGCCCTGCTGGCGGGAATGAGTTCCGAGTACTACAAGCGCCTGGAACGCGGAAACGCCAAGGGCGTCTCGGAAGCCGTGATTGACGGGATCAGCCGGGCCCTGCAACTGGATGCGGCCGAACACTCGCATCTGCACGAGCTGATCCGCACGGCCAACGCCGGAACCCACCCGCAACGCAGATACCCCACCCGCAAGACGCAGATCAATCAGAGCGTGCAGCAAACCATCGACGCCATGTCCAGCGTCCCGGTGTTCGTCCAAAACGGACGCCTTGACGCAGTGGCCACCAATCGTCTCGGCCGTGCGCTCTTCTCGCCGATGTTCGACGGCGCAACAGCGCCGGTGAACGCCGCACGGTTCATATTCCTCGATCCCCGGGCGCAGACGTTCTACCGGGACTGGGAATACAACACCCGCCAGATCGTCGCGCTCCTGCGCGTCGAAGCGGCCCGCTCACCCTATGACCGCCAACTCAGCGACCTCGTCGGGGAACTCTCCACCCGCAGCGACCTCTTCCGCACGCTATGGGGAGCGCACGACGTACGCGAACACCGCACCGGCCTCAAAAGCATCCACCACCCCATCGTCGGAGACCTTGACCTGACGTTCCTGGGGCTGGATCTCACCTCCGAGCCGGGGCTCCAAATGCTGGCGTTCTCCGCCGAACCAGGCTCCGCCTCCCACGAGGGGCTGCAACTGTTGGCTAACTGGGCCATGTCACACAGCGCGGAGACAACTTCCGTGGACTCAACTGCAATCGCCAACCACCGCCTGGACAAATAGCCTGCAACGGGGAGCTATGAAAGAATCCCGACACCACACGTTGGCTTTCACGCCCTGACCTGCCGGGAGAACGCAAAGTCACTGTATCTCGGCCAGAATCAATTGACGGCTCGCACATGATGCTGAGCGTCGTCAAAAGTCGCCACGTAGCACTGCAATTCACAAGCAAGGCCCCTAAGTGTCTTGATCGATTGCCTTGCATCACACATGTGTTGCGAGGCATACATTCCAGAGTGTGGATGTTGTTCGATGAACAGCATCGGCATTGTCGACGACGAGACCACTTCCGTTACCCGCCTAACCAAATCCGTATTCCATAGGAGCCGCATGACGAATCTTTCCGACCCGCTGGACCTGCGCCATGGGCACCTTCTGCCCAACCGCCTGGTCCTTGCGCCAATGACCAACCAGCAGAGCAATTCGAACGGTACCCTCTCCGATGACGAACTTGCCTGGCTGGTCGCCCGCGCTGAAGGTGAGTTCGGCCTTTTACAGACCGCGGCCGCCTATGTGCACCGGGGCGGACAGGTCTGGCCCGGCCAGCTCGGTATTTCCTCCGACGAGCATCTGCCCGGCCTCGAGCGCCTTGCCGCCGCTGTCTCCGCCGCTGGTGCCCGGTCCTCTGTGCAGCTCCATCATGGAGGCGTGCGTGCGGAGAAGACACTCACCAGCCAGGAAGTCGTGGGTCCGTGGGATGATGCGCAGACCGGCGTGCGAGGCATGACGACAGGTGAAGTTCAGCAAGCCGTGGAAAACTTCGCCGCGGCCGCCGCCCGCGCCGAGAAAGCCGGAATCGACGGTATCGAAGTGCACGGAGGCCACGGCTACCTAGTCGGTCAGTTCCTCGACGCCTCGAACAATCTCCGAACGGATGGGTATGGCAGTGACCCCGCTGGGCGAAGCCGCTTCGCGAAAGAAGTTGTGCAGGCGATCCGGGAACGCACCGGCCCGGACTTTCACATCGGGCTCCGATTGTCCGTTGAACGTTACGGTTTGGTCTTGGCGGACATGGTCCAGCTCGTCGGCGAGCTCTTCGCCGGCGGGAACATCGACATCCTTGACCTGTCGCTATGGGACGTGGCAAAGCTTCCCGCTAACGCCCCCGAAGGCAGCCGAACACTCCTCGAGCACTTCCTCGATCTGCCACGCTACGGAACAGCCCTCGGTGTCTCCGGACACCTAGCTGACGCCGCGGCGGTGCAGCGGGTACTCGACCAAGGGGCCGACCTCGCCTACATCGGCAAAGCCGCTATTTCCGACCACGCCTTCGCGCGCAGGGCAATTGCCAACCCCGGCTATCGTCCTCCGTCCTTCCCCGTGACACGGGACCACCTCCGCGTGGAAAAACTGGCGGAGCCGTTCGTGACCTACTTCGCCAGCAACTGGCCCCAGCTGGTGGATGACTGAAGTTATCCATCAGCTCCGTTGCGTCGTGGGAAAGGCTGTAGCAATGTCGCGATGCTCGCACGAATGAACCTGTATGAACCCCGACGCTATCGGAAGGAATCGATGGAGCAACATGCACCGCATGGCGTTCAACAAACGGGACGATGCAAACCGCCAGTTCAAGTTGTGATTTAGCCGCCAAACGAAGTTAACGGTCACATGCATAGCGAAACCTCTGAGTTTCTCCAAAACGACGCGGGAAATCTGCATAAAGCATCAAAAAGCTGGTTCGACAAGACTTCGGTCGGACCTCATTTCCTGGCCATGACTGCCGACGCGAAGCAAGCACTATCGGGTGCTCCAACGTTTGCTTTCGACAACCAGAAGGAAATCAGCAAGCTGACCGGCGCCGGTATCCGGATCGCTGGAATTTCACGTTCTCGTAGTGAGGCGGAAACAGGAGCCGGCAACGCTGAATACGTCGCCTTGCACCTGAAGCTTTCGAAAGAGGCATTGCAAACCCCCGGTTGGGTGACCTCTGCGCTGCACCGGCCGACTCGTGCTGGGCTACTGCCGGGCACAAACATCGATGGCAAGGACTTGCGAGCGGGTGTAAACAACGCCTTGCGTTCAGCAGGCTTGGCAGTAGAACTGAATAATGGCGGCGCTCTGCAATCAAAAGACAAGCAGGATCCATGGGGGAACATCTATACGATCTCCACTTTTATTCCGCAAGACAAGATTCCTCAGTGCCAAAAACACTCGCACGGACCGAGCGCGATGGACAACCCTGCAGTGCGCTGGGCGCATGCACTGAGCATTGCTCAAACCGCCACGCCTAAGCCAACTTTGAGCGACTGGTCCGACCTCGGAGTTAGCAAAGCCCAAGTCTCCCTTGGCCCGTCAATTGGTTGGTGCAGTGATCGGGGGATGGGGATTGTTGCCCAGTCCCGTCCGGATGGGGATTGTTGCCCAGTCCCGTCCGGATGGCGATCCTGAACACTGGATCGCAGAGACTGGGCATACGGTGGCCTTAGCGCATTCAGTCTTCGTCGATTTGGCGGTCTTGACGATGCAGCAAGATGAATTCTTGACCCAGCGCGCGGGACACCTGGCCAATCTAGCGGCAACCGGAAACCTTGAGGATTCCGCTGCTTCGCTTAAGCGATACAAGGACATTCAAAAAAGGTTTATCGAGTTCCACGGCAAGCGCTGGTTGCAGGAGATACCCGGACGTGAATCTGCAACTCGGGTGCTGCAAGCCATGCAGAACGTGCGCATGCTGGAAGAAAGAATCAAGCATTCACTTATCGAGCAGAAATCCATCATGGATTATCTGGAAGCCAACCAGCGCGCCGAAGAAGAGCAGGTAAATCGCGAACGAGCCGAACAACTGCGCGAAGAGGCGGTTAAGCGTGAGAAGTTCAGTCACCGAGTGAATATTTTTGCGTTTATATTCCTGCCGGCCACACTGATTTTCACCGTTACCGGAGGTCTGGGGATCCAGTTATCCACACTTTGGGGAACTATTTGGATCGGCATCGCTGCTGTCACTACTATCGGGCTGATTGCTTGGATGAAGACGGAAGATGGAAAGAGGAAGAAGGATAGAAAACGCGCGTCCGGAGCGCATCGCGCAGCGACGAATCCCTCCCTGCCGTGAACAAGGGATAAACAGATCAGCTCAACACAGTTCGCGGCCACTGAGCTGGAGAAGAACCTCTTGGTTTGAGACCTCGGCGACGGAGGCTTTCTCAACGGTCCTCGGCTACCGCAGTTAATCAGCCGACTCACCAGGGGTACGCAGAAGGCGCTGGAACGGAAGTCATGATTCCGTTCCAGCGCCTTAGCGGCATCTGCATATTAGACGCGAATAGCATCCACAATCTTGACTCGGGCTGCCACCAGCGCGGGAAGCACACCGGTCAGTGCGCCTACGGCGATGGAAACTCCCATGCCAAGTAGGGCCGCACCGATAGGGAATGCCGGCATTTGATCCAGCTCGGTAGCCATCACCATATTCAGCAGATTCTCGTTGGAGACCAAGGCAACGGAGATGAGCACGCCAATGCCACCTGCTACGGCCGTGGCCACGACGCTTTCCATCATCACCGAGAAGAATACGCGTCCGGTTGTTGCACCGAAGCTGCGTCGGATACCCACTTCGCGGATACGCTGCTTCATGGTCACCATGGCAACATTGAGCAGACTCAGGGAACCAAGCAGCAAGATGATGATTGCGATCCCGGCAACCACCATGGTCAACATCTTCAAGCTCTCATCAGCACCCCACATCAGATAATCTTCGCGGTGCGCATCAACTGTGAGACCAGGAAGTTCTGCCTGCATTTGCTGGCCGAAGTGCATGGCCAGCTCTTCGGATCCCTCGATGGGCACCCACAGCTTGTAGCTGACCTCATTGAGCGGAGCTTGCATGCCGAACCAGTGCTCATAGGTGGCCGGCAGCATCCACAGCTTGCCGCCCATGCCGTAGCTAGATGCTTTGGTGGTTCCGATGACCGTAACTGAGACGGTGTTCCCATTGCTCATCAAATCCACGGTTAAAGGCAGTCGCTGGCCTTCCAGTCCCAATTCTTTGATGAAGGTGTGGTCAACCACCGCCGCTGGGGCAAGATTCTGTGCATCTTCGGCTTCCAGCCAGCGGCCGTCAGTAACAACTAACCGGTGCATTGGAGCGTAGTCGGGATCAACCACCATGATCTCGGCATCAAGGCTCAGCCCTTGGGCTGAAGCTTTCTGGTCGTAGCTGCGTCCCATCATGGTGGTGTACTCGACCTTGAACCGGTCACTGGTCTTTTGAAAGGCCTCATCGATTTGGTCGTTGCCCGCAGGACCAGCATCCGAGTTCGGGTCGTAGGCGTAGACAACAATCATTGCTGGCCGACCCTCGCTTTCAAGGCTTTCGGTCATCATCTGACGCGCCATGCCAGCTCCGGCCAATGCCGTAGTCAACGAGGCCACCGCAATGGTGACACCAACCAAGGAGAGCAAGACGCGCAACTTGTGAATACGCAGTTCCTGCCATGCCTCCAGCAGCGCAGCAACAAAACCGGTTCCTAAGCGAGTTAAGGATTTCATCTTGCCGCCACCTCACTGAGCGGATGCAGCCGCCCGCCATCCAACTGCAGCTGTTCTCGGGCCAAGGCCGCAACATTGCTGTCGTGCGTGATGGTGATCAGGGCAGCGCCGGAATCAACCGTGGCGGAATCCAAGAGATCCATCACCGCACGTCCGGTAGTGACATCCAAGGCACCGGTGGGCTCATCGGCCAGTACGACTCGTGGCCGGCGGACCAGCGCGCGAGCGATGGCCACACGTTGCTGCTCACCACCGGAGAGGGTCTGGGGCATTGAATCCAAGCGTTTGCCCAGTCCCACGCGCTCCAAGGACTCTGTTGCTAGCTTGCGCCGATTCCAGAAGTCGCGTCCACCGGCGTACATCAGTGGAGCCATGACATTTTCCAGGGCAGTGCGTCCTGGCAGGAGGTTGAACTGCTGGAAAACGAAACCGAGGTCGCGCCCGCGTGCATGGGCCGCCTGTTTGGCGCTCAGCCGGGTCGCATCCTTGCCTCGCCACAGCAGGCTGCCGTTGGTGGGCCGATCAAGCAGGCCAAGGATATTCAGCAGCGTGGACTTGCCCGTACCCGAACGGCCGACAATGGCTATGTGATCGCCTTCGGACACCGTGAGATCAATCCCGTTGAGGATATGCAGCTCGCTGTCATCGGGCAGCAGGACGCTGCGCGTGACATTCTCGAGCTTCAGCAATGGCTCACCACTCATCTGAGTAGGACTCCATATCCATCATTTCTTCAGGTGCCGGGGTGGATCCTGGGACGAAGCGGAGAATTTCCGTCTCATCCTTCAGTCCTGAAATCACCTCGATGACCTTTCCGTCGGTCACGCCAAGCTCTACCTCGGTGCGGATTTCCTTGCCGTTTTCATCCAGCCTCCACACCGCACCCTGGCCAACCAGGCCGCGAACAGCCGATACCGGTACGGTCAATACGTCCTCGGCGGTGCCTGCATCAATTTCCATGTTCATGCTCAGGCCGTCGAAAACCACGATGTCTGCAGGTACGGCACAAGAAATCTCGCTGCCCGAAGAGCTCTCCGTGGATTCTCCGGATGCCATTGGATCCATCTGCGATTCCATGTCCTGGTCTGCGGAGCCGGCGCTGGTTTTCTTCGAAGCGCTGTCACCGACAGACAGGTCCTTGCAGGTGAATGGCTCCGGTCCGCCGTCAATGGTGATCGTTGCTTCGAGGCTTTCATCGAGCAACCGGTAGCGGTCCAGCGGATCGATCGAACCGGCGGCCAAGAATTCTTGGGGCTGGATCGCGCCGAGTCCTGTGCCCTTGGTGACGTCATCGCCAACCTCGATCTGGAAAGCGCCGACCTTGCCTGTGGCCGTTGCGTAGACGTCGTGGTACTTCACCACTGGCGCAGCTTCCTGCGGTTGCTGCTCGTCTTGTGAACCTTCACTATCCGAGTCGTTGGCCTCAACGCTCTCTGGCTGGGATTCGGCGCGGACCTGGAAGATTCGATCGCCGAGTGAGACATTGTCGCCTGGCTTGACGAAAGCCCAATTGACAACGCCGTCCACGGGCGCATTCAGCTCTTTCGATTCGGTGAGCTTAATGGTTCCGGGAATGGACAGCTTGTTCTCTACCGTGGCTTTCTCAGCAAAGATGGTCTCTGCCGGGATCTCTCCGGTGGGGAACAGGTCATCGTCGGCGCTGGCAGTGCCGCCGGCAAACGCGAGTTTCACGAGGCTGACGGCGATCAAGGCGCCGATAACTAGCCATGCAGCGGGAAGGAATATGCGACGGAACGCGCGTCGTTGGCTCATAGGGTTGCTCTTTTCACCATTCAATGATTACCAAAGTGTTCAGCAACTACCAAGCTCAAACGGAGAAAACACGCAACCTTTATAAGATTGAGATTTATTTTTACTTTGCAGGTCAGACCGGGTACTCAAATTAGTAGTTGAAGGTCGTAGTGAAGCTTCTCGACGTCCCGGGGTGAAGCGGGGCAGTCTCCGGGGCTCGATGCCGCGGAGCTCTTCGGTGGATGTGGAGCTCCCGAGGCATAGTGCCATTGCTTCTGTACTGGCGCCGGGGTCGGCAGGATTGTTCCAGGCCGGTTTCTGCCAAGCCTTTCGGGTGCCGCGGGCGAGCGGGGGTGCCAAAGCCGCTGTCGCAGAGCATCGACCTTCATTGCTGTCCGCTAGGGCCTGAATCGTGAATTTGGCAGGTGACAAGCACGTTTAATCCATGGGCAAAGAAGTGCACCGATTGCTTCATTTTCAGCCAAGTTTATTTCCTTCTATTTGCTGGCACAAAGCCGAATGCCGGCGTAGGATGTCGGCATATCGTTGTCTTGAATTGGGGGATTTAAAGACGAATTGAAACACTCGCATTCATTTCGCATCTTTAGATGCATTGGGGAACTTATCCTGAGCAGTTGAGCCACATGGGGTGGCTGAATCATGGGCCAGGCTTTCATTATCTGAGGTCAAAGCCTTACTATAGCTCGCTCTTTTTCGGGTGGATCGCTCCTGCACGCCGCGCGATCCACTCAGGACATTCTTGTATGGGGGAGAAATGTCTAGGCATCAAAGGCGTGGCACTTTTGTGCCAAATTTGCGCCGTAAAACAGCTTTAAACAGATTATTAAAAGGATGCTTGGCGATAATTTCGTCGATTTCCTTGTGCTTTGCCATGACCATTCCGGGCATGGCAGTTGCTGCCGAAACTTCTGTTGGGGAAGAAGCCGAGGCCACACAGCAGGGGACTGAACCGGAGAACTCTGAATCGGTCCTTGCCACCGGCTCGGCCGAGGAAACCAAGGCCGAAGCCGACGAATCGTCCACGGCTGACACGGGGGAAGAACAGCCTGCTGCTAAAGCAGAAGTCAGTGCCAAGACCTCGGCGCCAGAGGAAGAAGCAGCGGCCGAACCCGAGTCCGCCCCTGCACCGGCACCGGCAACTCAGAAGCCAGAAAAGCCAAAAGCTGTGGAAACCACGCAGCCGGCACCCGAAGCGCAACCTGTGGAATCAGCTGCGCCCAAGACAGAGAAGAAGCCAGTGGACAAGGCTTCACCGGAACTTGCGCAGCCGAAGGCCGAAGTTTCGGAATCGGAAGATTCTACCGGGTCCTCGACAGCGGCCCGCGAGCCGATCACGGCCGCTGCCCTTGAGTCAGGTGCTCCGCGGATTTGCGAGTACAACGAAGGAGACGGCTCGGTCGACACCTTCATGCAGAAGTCCGATGAGATGCCCGCCTATGCCAACGGCAATGTCCACGAAGGGCTCTATGAGGGCGGTGTGGTCCACCAGCGCTTGGAAATGACATTGCCCGCCGGCGAAAACGAGCTGGTCATCGAGTACCAGGTCAAGCAGGCCGGCAAATGGGCCTATGACTATTTGCTCAACGAGACAGTGGACGGTGCGAACATCACCGGCTGGACTGTCGATGAAGGCGCCGGGAACGACCGCGTCGACACCGTCTTCATCACATTGATGGTCGACGGAGAAGAAGGCGACGAGTCAAGCGTCACCCTCTACTTCGATGCGCATATCGCCTCGGAGCTGGATCACGGCCCGGGCACCGGTGCTTCCTCAATCAACGGTTCGCCGTACCACGTCCTGATCTCGTCGTTGAACTGCAAGTCCATTGGACAACGCGACAACCAGATCCAGGCCGGTGCGGTCCAAGCCGGTTCCGTAACCGTCATCAAGGACGCGGTTCCTGCCGACGGCACGGATTTCGACTTCACCCTCGCCGAGGACCGCTTCGGCGACTCGACATCATTCAACCTCGATGACAGTGCCGATTCCGATACCGGCGCGAGCTTGCCGCAGAGCGTCACCTACACCGTGGCGCCAGCTACGATCACCGTCACCGAAGAGGACTTGCCAGCTGGCTGGAATCTTTCCTCGATCGCCTGCACCGGCGCCTCGGCTATCCGCAGCGGTTCGGCCATCACTTTCAACCTGGGCGACAACGATGAAGTCACCTGTACCTTCACCAACACGAAGACCACCTACGACGAGCTCACGGTCCACAAGGATGTGCAGGCATCCTATGACCGCGACTACGACTGGGATCTGGACAAGTCGCTGGCCGAGGGCCAGCAAGCCACAGTGAAGGCCACGGCCACCGGAGTGGACGTCGACTACAACGTGGTCGCCACCGCCAGCGAGGCCCAGGACAGCAACTTCCAGCTCTCCGGCACCATTACCGTGATGAACCCGAACGACACGGAGATGTCCGGGATCACGCTGGCCGACCAGCTCGATGGCGCCAATTGCGTCATCTCCGCTGGCGGATCGCCGATCGCCAATCCGGTGACCATCCAGCCCGGCGAGAATTCCTTCACCTATGAATGCAACCTGCCCGGGGGAACCAGTGCCGCCAGCGCCGGTACCAACACGGTGAGCGTATCCTGGGACCCGGAGGTCTACTATGGCACCGCTGGTCAAGCCAGCGCCTCGGCCGACTACGATTTCGCGTCCGTCTCGCCAACGGTGACCGACGATGAAGTCACCGTCACCGATAGCGAAATCGACCTTTCGGGCATCGCCGGCGGTAACACCGTTACAGCGGGGGAAAGCCCGAAGACCTTCGCGTACACCATCGAGTGGGACGGCGTGCTCGGAGAATGCACCGACTACCAGAACATCGCCAGCCTCGCCGCAGACGACGGTGAAACGCTGACCGACAATGCCACCGTGGAAGTTTGCATCGGCCAGGACCTGGCTATCGAGAAACTGGTCGTGTCCAGTTTCAACCGCAGCTACGACTGGAGCATCGCCAAGGACGCAGTAGGCGAGCAGCCATTCACCGCGGATCCGGAAACCGGCGAATTCACCGCGCAATACTCCGTCACTGTCACTCCCGAAAGCTATTCGGACAGCGACTGGGCCATGAGCGGAACCATCACGGTATCCAACCCCAATGACTGGCAAGCCATTGACGTGACCGTCACCGACCAGGTCGATGTGGGCGGGGACGCAACCTGCCAGGTGGTCGGCATTGCCGGCGAACCGGACACGCTGGACGCCGATCCGGTGGCACCGGGCTTCCAGGCAACACTGGATGCCTCCCAAACACTGACCTTCAGCTACAGCTGCACCTTCGGATCGCAGCCGAATTACGAGGGCAGCAACACCGCCGAAGTGACGTGGTCCTCCAGCGAGGCCTCCACCGCTTCGGGCAGCGCCACCGAAGTTGTACCGGTGGATGCAGGCGACTGGACGCAGACACCGCTGAACCAGACGGTGACCGTGACCGACCCGCTGCATGAGTTCGATCCGGCCTGGACCATCAATTACTCCGATGGCCCGCAGAGTCGGACCTATGAATACACCTGGACGGTGGAGGAGGCCGGCAAGTGCCAGAGCTTCATGAACACCGCCACGATCACCGGAAGCAACCAGCTGGTCAAGAGCGATGACGCCCAAGTCGAAGCGTGCCGCCAGGCAGGGCTGACCGTCACCAAGGACGTGACGGCCTCCTACGACCGCACCTACTTGTGGAGCATCGACAAGCAGCTGGCCGAGGGCCAATCGCCAGATGCCGTCGTCGAGGAAGACGGAACCGCTACCGTTCACTACACGGTGCTGGTGGACAACACCGGCTACGAGGATTCCGGGCAGCAGCTTTCCGGAGCCATTACCGTGGCCAATCCCAACGAATTCGAAGACATCGAAGTGACGATCAGCGACGAGAATACCCTCTCGGCCGCCTGCACCATCGTGGCCGAGGACTCGAATCCGGGGATGGAAGGCATGCAGCAGGTGGTGCCGCGCAGCGGCTCGATCACCGTGGACTACAACTGCGATGCATCGGCCGTGGCGGAGGCCGACTACACCGGCCACACCAACACGGCGGTGGTCACCTGGGGTGATGGGCTGCAGGCTGAGAGCCAGCCGGTACCCATCGACTTCACCCTGGATGAGAGCACCGATGAATCCGTTGGCGTCTGGGATGACCAGGCTGATCCTTCCGGGGACCCGGTACTGCTGGACACGGTCCACTACGCCGACGCCCCGCAGAGCTTCAGCTACGAGATCACCTACGAAGTGCCGCGCGATGAATGCCTGGTCTTCACGAATACCGCGTGGGTGGATCTGGCCGGCGAGGACATCGAGGACTCGCAGGACGTGGGCATCTGCGACCAGAAGAATCTGGTTATCACCAAGGACGTGGACGCCAGCTACGCACGCGACTACGACTGGTCGCTTCACAAGCACGTGGACCGCAGCGAATTCACGGTCGCCGGCAACGGCACGGTCACCGCGCACTACACGGTAGTGGCCACCGCCGGCGAAGCGCAGGACAGCGCGAAGCAGGTGTCCGGGACCATCACCATCAGCAACCCGAACACGCAAGTCGGGGACCTGGTGGCAACGGTCACCGATGTGCTCTCCATCCCGTCGGCCAGCTGCACCATCGAGGGCACCGATGCGGATGGAAGCGCCGGCGGTTTCCAGCTCGTGCTCGGTGACGGGGAAAGCACCACCCTGGGCTACAACTGCCAGGTCCCGGCGGACACCGACATCACCGCCCAGTACACGAACACGGCAACCGTGGCCTGGGGCCAGGAGCGCCAGGCTGAAACGGACGTCGATTTCGGGTTCGAGCAGGCCCTGCTGACCGACGGTGAAGTCGCCATCACCGATGACCAAACCGTTGAAGGCCAGGAAGTGGTGCTGGGCACCGCGATGGCCGGGGAATCGCCGAAGGCCTTCGAATACGACCTGGAACTGCAGGGCGTGGCCGGAACCTGCACCGAGTACACCAACACCGCGGTGCTCGATGAGGCCAACGGCGAGGGCGAGGAGAACACAGCTTCGGCCAGCACCACGGTGTGCGCCGGAGCAGATCTGGATATCGCCAAGAACGTCGTGACCTCCTTCGACCGCTCCTACCTGTGGTCGCTGGACAAGGAACTGCTCTCCGGGCAACCGCTGGCAGCCAACCCGAATACCGGCGAAGCCACGGCGAACTACCGGATCACCGTGACCCCCGAAGGCCACGAGGACGGCAATTGGGCAATGAGCGGAGAAATCACGCTGGCCAACCCGAACGACTGGCAGGACGCGCCGGTCACGGTGCAGGACTTCGCCGATGTCGGCGGAGACGCGGCCTGCACGATCACCGGGGTGCAGGGCGAAGCGGTGGCGGACATGTCCGCCGAGCAAGCCGGCTTCCAGACGGTGATCCCCGCAGGGGCCCAATGGGTGATGGCCTACTCGTGCACCTTCGCATCCCAGCCGGACTACAAAGGCAGCAACACCGCCACCGTGGACTGGGACGCCCAGGCGCTGAGCACGGCCAATAGCCAGGACTCGGACACCGTGGGGATTTCGGAACAGGACTGGAACCAGACGCCGCTGAACGACACGGTCACCATCACGGACAGCGCCCACGAGTTCGATCCGGCGTGGACAGTGGATGTGGCCGATGGGCCGCAAAGCCGGGACTACTCGTTGACGTGGACCGTGGAGGAGGCAGGCACCTGCCAGGTCTTCGAGAACGTCGCCACGCTCACCGGCGATGACGGCTTCACCGTGACGGACAATGCGCTCGCCGAAGCCTGCCGCGAAGCGGCCTTGGAGATCAGCAAGACCGTCGAAGCCGCGTACGACCGCACCTACCAATGGCAGATCGACAAGGTCTTGGCCGAAGGCCAGGACCAGGAGATCACCACCAACGGGGCGGCCAGCGAACCGGTGGACTACGTGGTCAAGGTGGAGAACACCGGGTACGAGGATTCGGGATGGGTGCTGGAAGGCCAGATCACCATCACCAATCCGAACCAGTACACGGGCATCGACGCCACGATCCAGGACGTGGTCGATCTGGAAGGGGTCACCTGCACCACCTCTGAATCGCTGGTGGGCATCCCGGCCAACGGGACAATCACCGTCGGCTACAGCTGCGATGTCTCCGCAGGAGTCGATCCCGGCTCCTATAGCGGCGGCACCAACACCGCCACGGTCAGCTGGGGCGATGACCGGGCATCGAGCACGCAGGTGCCCATCGAATTCGCCATTGATTCCCGCATCGATCGGCAGGTCGAGATCTGGGATGACCAGTCGAATCCCCAGGAGCCGGTGCTGCTGCGCACCGTGGACATCGATGATTCGCCGGTGCTCATCGAGTACCAGCTGGAGCATGATGCTCCGGCCGGTGAATGCATGAGCTACACGAACACCGCCTGGGTCGATACCCAGGCAGGGGAGGATCCGAGGGATGAGGCGACCGTGCAGCTCTGCGGCTTGCTCGATCTGATGATTGCCAAGGATGCCGAAGCCAGCTTCGATCGGACCTACCTTTGGGACCTGGAGAAGAAGGTAGACCGCACCGAGGTCACTGTCGCCGAGGACGGCACCGCCGACTTCTCCTACACCGTTTCGGCCATTCCGGACGGAGCGGAGGATTCCGGCCATGAAGTGCACGGCATGATCGTGCTGGTGAATCCGAACCGCTTCGCAGCAGCCTCGACGGTAGCCACCATCACCGATGAGATCAGCATTGAAGGGGTCACGTGCACCATCGACGCCGAGGACGCCGATCCGCAAACCGAGGGTCTTCAAGTCGCGGTCCCGGTGGGCAGCGACGGAGCCGGAGCCACGGTGCAACTGCCATACAGCTGCTCGGGTACCCCCGCCCAGCTGCACGGCAGCAATACCGCCACCGCAACCTGGGGCGAGGGTTCGGTGGCCACGTCAACCGCACCGGTGGACTACCTGCTGGATGCTGAAACCGATCAGCAGGTCACCGTCATCGATGACAAGACCAACCCCGAGTCGCCGGTAGTGCTGGGCGAAGCGATCTGGAATGCCGAAGGCACCCCGGTCGACTTCGACTACACCCTGCGCCACCAGGCCCAGGCCGGCACCTGCACCGAGTTCACCAACACCGCGGTGATCCAGCAGACCGGGGCCGAGGATTCGACCACCGTCACCCTCTGCGGACAGAAGGCCCTGGGCCTGCAGAAGACCGCTCAGGGACTGGTGGATCTGGATTACGAATGGGAGGTAGATAAGCGGATCGACCAGAGCAAGCTCACCGCGAACGAGGATGGAACCTTCACCGCGCACTACTGGGTTCAGGCTCGCAACACCGCAGCCGTAGAGCAGAACTTGCGGCTGGCCGGTGAAGTGATGGTGCAGAACCCGAATGATTTCGGTTCCATCACCGCCACCTTGGAAGACCGGATCGATACCGCTGGCACCAGCTGCCGGATCGATCTGGAGGATGCCGATGAAGCGGCCGCTGGATTGCAGGTCGTGCTCGATGCCGGGGAGAACTTGGGGGCCCGGTATGAATGCGACCTCGCTAGCTGGCTCACCACCGATGCCTTCGAAGTAGCAGTCAATACGGTGATTGCCACCTTCGATGACCGCGAAGTGCGTGCCGAGGCACCGATCGGCTTCACGATCGACGCAGTCACGGACGAATCGGTGAGAGTCACCGACGACATGATGGATCCTGGCGCCGAACCGAAGGTGCTCGGAGAAGTCCACGTCCCGCAAGCTCCCATGCAGTTCGAATACGAACAGGTGCTGGAACCCGAAGCGGGAACCTGCACGGTATACACCAATACCGCGGCAGTGCATGAGAGTACCGACGGCAACGGCAAGGACGAATCCTCGGTGGACCTGCAACTGTGCATTGAGCAGGGCCTGATGATCGCCAAGAGCGCCGACGCCCAGTACGTCAGGGACTACGACTGGTCGGCCCGCAAGGAGGCGAAGGAAACGAAGTTCGAGGTTGACCCGGACGGGCAGGCCACGGCCAAGTACACGGTCCAGGCGATGCTGGAGGGCTACGAAGACCAGGACTTCACCGTCAGCGGTGAGATCACCGTGGCCAATCCGAATGACTTCAAGGACACGCAAGTGCTCCTGGAAGACAAGCTATCCATCGCCGGGGCCAGCTGCTCCATCGAAGGATTGGCGGAGGGGAAGCTGGAGCTTGCGGCCGGGGAAACCCGCACCGTGAAGTACAGCTGCACCTTCGAAACACCTGTTGCCGAGGCCGACTACACCGGCCACGAGAACACGGTGAACGCCAGCTGGACCGACGTGGAAGGGACAACCCGCACGGTCACTGCCAAGGCTCCGCTGGAATTCGAAGCGGCAACGGCCACCGATGAAATGGTGACGGTCTTCGATGACTACACCAGTCCCGGCCAGCCGCGGGAACTGGGCACGGTCAAGGCCGAAGAGCAGAGCAAGAAGTTCACGTACGAACTGGTCTTGGACGGCGTAGCCGGCAAGTGCCAGACGATGACGAATACGGCCTCGATACCGGAGAAGTCCGGCGAGGATGGGAACAATTCGGATTCGGCGGACGTGGAAGTTTGCTCCGAGGCTCCGCAGGCAGCGCCACCGGCACCACCGGTTCCTCCGGCTCCGCCAGCGCCGGCAGCGCCGGCAGCACCACCTGCCCCGCCAGCACCGCTTGCGGCAACCGGCCTTGACCAGGGCTCGTTGTGGCTGGCAGGGGCTGCAGGGATGGTGATTATCGCCGGAGCATTGATCCTGCTTCGGTACCGTCGCCGGAACCCATAGTCCGCGCGCCAGTTGGATGCCGGCCTTGCCTCTCGCGGCAGGGCCGGCATTCGGCGTGCGGGGGAACAATCCCTGCTGCTTCAGGGCTAGTGCCTTGGAAGCAGAACAGGCCCGGTCCGCTTATTCGCATAAGTGGTCCGGGCCTGTTGCCGTGGTCAAGCCTTCTGGCTAGATTTGGGCCGCGCTTTGGGCTGCGGCTTCACGCTCATCGGCTTCGCGCATGGCACGCTCTACACGATCCACGTCGCGAACCGCACCCTTGTCAGCGGACAACGCCATGGCGGCGTAGGCCCGCAACGCAGGGGAGACCACGCGCTCGCGGCTCTTCGGGCGGTACCCGGTGGTAGCGATCAAGCGCTCGCGGCGTTCTGCCAAGACCTCGTCAGAGACGTTCAGGGTCAGCTCGCGGGTCGGGATATCGATGGAGATGGTATCGCCATCTTCCACCAGGGCGATCATGCCGCCGGACGCGGCCTCGGGGGAGACGTGCCCGATGGACAGGCCCGAGGTACCACCAGAGAAGCGGCCATCGGTGATCAGTGCGCAGGCCTTGCCCAGGCCGCGGCCCTTGAGGAACGAGGTGGGGTAGAGCATTTCCTGCATGCCCGGCCCGCCCTTGGGACCTTCGTAGCGGATGACTACTACGTCGCCTTCCTTCACCTGCTTGTTCAGGATCTTCTCGACGGCTTCATCCTGTGATTCGCAGACCACTGCTGGGCCGGAGAAGGTCCAGATCGAAGGGTCAACGCCAGCGGTCTTGACCACTGCACCGTCCACGGCGATGTTGCCGCGCAGTACGGCCAGGCCGCCGTCCTTGGAGTAGGCGTTCTCAACCGAGTGGATGCAGCCTTCTGCATCATCGGTGTCCAGCGCCGCCCACCGCTCGGACTGCGAGAAGGCGGTGGAGGAGCGCACGCCGCCCGGGGCCGCGTGCCACAGGTCAAAGGATTCCTCCTTGGCCTTGCCGCTGCGGATATCCCAGTCATCGAGCCATTCGCCCAGGGTTGCCGAGTGAACCGTGTGCACGGTTTCATCCAGCAGGCCGCCGCGGCGCAGCTCGCCGAGGATTGCGGGGATGCCACCGGCACGGTGGACATCTTCCATGTAGTAGATGGTGCCGTTGCCCGCAGCGTTGGGTGCAACCTTGGCCAGGCACGGGACACGGCGGGACACTTCATCGATCTCATCGAGGCCGAATTCCACGCCGGCCTCGCGGGCGGCGGCCAGCAGGTGCAAGATGGTGTTGGTGGAACCGCCCATGGCGATATCCAGCGCCATGGCGTTGCCGAAGGCCTTCTTGGTGGCGATGCTGCGTGGCAGCACCGTCTCGTCGTCTTCGCCGTAGTAGCGGTTGGCGATATCGACTACCAGCTTGCCGGCGTTTTCATACAGGTCCTTGCGGGCCGTGTGGGTAGCCAGGGTGGAGCCGTTGCCCGGCAGGGACAAGCCCATGGCCTCGGTCAGGCAGTTCATCGAGTTGGCGGTGAACATGCCCGAGCAGGAGCCGCAGGTCGGGCAGGCCGACTCTTCGATGCGCAGCAGGTCTGCATCCGATACGTTCTCGTTCACGGCCTCGGAGATGGCATCCACCAGGTCCAAGGTGCGCACGGTGCCATCTACCAGGGTGGCGCGGCCGGCTTCCATCGGACCACCGGAGACGAAGACCGTAGGGATGTTCAGGCGCAATGCGGCCATCAGCATGCCCGGGGTAATCTTGTCGCAGTTCGAGATGCAGATCAGTGCGTCGGCACAGTGGGCATTGACCATGTATTCCACGGAGTCGGCAATGAGGTCGCGCGATGGCAGCGAGTAGAGCATGCCTCCGTGGCCCATGGCGATGCCGTCGTCCACGGCAATGGTGTTGAATTCGCGGGGGATGCCACCGGCGGCGGTGATGGCGTCGGAGACAATGCGGCCTACCGGCTGCAGGTGGGTGTGCCCTGGAACGAATTCAGTGAAGCTGTTGGAGACAGCGATAATCGGCTTGCGCCCGAGGTCAGCGCCGTTCACGCCGGCTGCGCGGAACAGTGCGCGAGCGCCGGCCATATTGCGGCCATGGGTGACAGTGTGTGAACGAAGTGTGGTCATACCTAAAATCTCACCATATATTTGCCCTCAAACCCAGACGGTGACGATACTAGTAGTACTACTACCATGCAATGAGGTTTACCCTGTGACTCCAAGTCAAAGACGTCGCGAAGAACTCGCCGCGTTCCTCAAGGACCGCCGGGCCCGGGCTGACAGGGCTTCCCATGGATTGCCGGAGATCGGACGCAGCCGCGTGCGCGGCCTGCGCCGCGAAGAGGTCGCCACCTTGGCCGGTGTTTCTGTTACTTGGTACACCTGGCTTGAGCAGGCCCGCGACATCAATCCCTCGCGCCAGGTTCTGCAGTCCTTGGCACGGCTGTTCCGGCTCACCCCGGTGGAATCCTCGTACCTGTTTTCTCTGGCAGGGCACGGTGAGCTTGACCCGATTGGCACCGGCGGCATGACTCCAGCCCTGCAGCGTTTGCTCGATGCGTTGCAGTTCCCGGCCTTCCTGCTCTCCGCCGACTGGACCATCCTGGGCTGGAATGAGGCCTATGAACAGCTGTATCCGCGGGTGGCTTCATTGGACAGCGAAGATCGGAACCTGTTGTGGCTCGTTTTCACCGATGCGCAATTGCGTGAGATGCTCCCGGATTGGGAAGTGCAAAGCCGCGGTTTCGTGGGAAGCTTCCGTGCCGAAACGCGTGGATGGCTCAGCCCGTCGGGGGAGAGCGGCATCGTTGCGCGGGTCTCTGCGGCCTCCCCGGAATTTGCCGCGATCTGGAATGAACGCGACGTTGCAGGTTTCCGCACCGGTGAACGGGTGTTCCGGCATCCTGAATTGGGGCTGACGCGCTACGAGCAGCACAACCTGACTCCTACCGAAGCCACGGACTTGACCCTGTTGATGTACACGCCGCTTTAGCGCAGGTGGGCTCGCCGAAGTAGCGGCAGGGAATCGGAAGAGATTCGAGATCGCTAGGCTTGTACGCATCGAATCATTTAACCGCTAAGGGCCACAGCGCTGATCGGAACGTGCAGCGAACAAGAGCACTTCCATTTTCGGTTCCAGTTCGGAAATGCAATAGTCGGCGCTGAGCTGGCTAAGGCTCGTCTGGAAACCCGGACGAGCTTTAGCCCGGATAGTTGAGTAGGCTCAAGGCAGCGGAGGCATGCATTAAAGGAGTGGCCGGAGCTAAAAGCTCACGAACTCAAGCGCTCTCGCTTTGAACTCCCGGCTGGTCACAGCGTTGGCGTGATTGCGACCTGCCAGCCACAGCACTTCATTGCGTGTTCCTGCGTCCTTCAGAAGGCGACGCAAATGCGGCATGGTGGTCGCCAGATCGTCCTGGTCTCCGGCGACCAGCAAGGTTGGAACTGACGGCACCTTGGCTGCCGGATCGTAAGGCTCGGATTTGATTGCTTCTATGAGCTCAAAGAGCGCTGATAGATCATTGAACGGTTCAGCCTCGGCAATCCGCATGATGGCGGCGGTGTAGTCGTCATGGATCTTTTCGCCCGTCTCGACGTAGGCACGGGCCTGGCCCAATTCGAAGGCGGCCAGCGGATCACCGGCTCCTGGACCCCCGATGACCAAATGATTCACCAAATCCGGATTGAAAGCGGCGAACTCCCAAGCCAGCCGGGAACCCAAAGAGTAGCCGATGACGTCCACGGGACCATCATCCAGATCCATCACTATGGCAGCCAGGGCCTGGCGAATTTGGCTTGGCGCCCAGCTGCCGTCATTGCGGCGAGGATCTTCTCCATGGCCGGGCAAATCAACCAGAAGGACATCTCGTCCTGCATCAGTGAAATATTTCAGCCAACGCGAGCGGTCCCAATTCAGTTCGCCGGATGAGGCGAAGCCGTGGATGAAAAGCACGGATGGGCTTTTCACCTCAGCGTTTGCGCTAACCACTCGAAGATTCAGATCCAATGTCATGCCATTGATCATAGGCCATTCACCCTCGAAATGTGATCTGGGCTAGCGCCTGAAGAGCGTTAATGT
This sequence comes from Glutamicibacter sp. NPDC090743, assembly GCF_044769125.1. Classification (NCBI taxonomy): domain Bacteria; kingdom Bacillati; phylum Actinomycetota; class Actinomycetes; order Micrococcales; family Micrococcaceae; genus Glutamicibacter; species Glutamicibacter sp. NPDC090743. The sequence continues at coordinate 224,507 of NZ_JBIVXE010000007.1, forward strand.
CAGAATGACTCTAACGAATCCGAATGTGCTGAAAACGAGGCAAATAAGAAATGTCATCCGTACCGGGTTGGGCGAACGTCGACGAACGCCGCAACCTCCCGCCCGCTCTTGCGGTTTCCACTGTGATCCTGGGAATCCGTGAAGGCAAAGATGGCGGACCCGACAAGCTCTGCTTGCCAGTGGTACGCCGCATTCGCCAACCCCACACCGGAATGTGGGCGCTGCCAGGCGGACCCGTTGATCCGCGCGAATCCCTCGGCCAAGCGGCCGGGCGCAACCTTGCCGAAACCACGGGCCTGCGCCCCACCTATCTGGAACAGCTCTACACCTTCGGCGATATCGACCGCTCGCCAACCCACCGCCTAGTCACCATCGCCTACTTTGCGCTGCTGAACGCAGATCAAGTGGGCGCCACCGTCCAAGACGACAACGTGGCCTGGTTCGATATCGATGATCCGCAGATTGCCCAGATGGCTTTCGACCACCGGAAGATCTTGGACTACGCCATGTGGAGGCTGCGCAACAAAACCGAATACGGGCAGATAGCCCATCGGCTGCTCGGCGAACGCTTCACCCTGGCGGCCCTGCGCGGAGTCTATGAAGCCATCCTCGGACGCCGTCTGGACCCTGCGAACTTCCGCCGAACGCTCAAGAGCACGGCATCCATCGAGGAGACCGACGAATATCTGGCTGGCGGACAGCACCGGCCACCACGGCTATACCGCTACGTTGGCCACGGACCTGACCCGTTGGAAGTCGACCCGCTGCACGACTAGCAAGCACCATCCATACTTTTCACCGTCATCCTGCAAGAAACGGACGAACCCATGAGCACCCAAATCACTGACAACGCCAACGCCTCGGTAGCCCAGAACATCGCTCGGCTCAATCTGCTGGCTCCGGCTTCCACCTGTTCCACCGACCTGGCCTCCAACCCGTGGGACACCCCCGCAGGCTACGGGCCAGGTGCCTCCCAGGAGGATTCGGTTCCAACGGGTTACCCGGTGCAGGGTTCGATCCCGGAGGAATACCTGGAGGCCAGCGACGCTAAGCTTGATACCCGCATCTTGGCGGCCAAGGAAACCCTGGGGGACAGGGCAGTGATCCTCGGGCACTTCTACCAGCGCGATGAAGTCGTGAAGTACGCAGATTTCGTGGGTGACTCCTTCCAGCTGGCCAACGCCGCATTGACCCGCGACAAGGCCGAAGCCATCGTGTTCTGCGGGGTGCACTTCATGGCCGAAACGGCAGATATACTCAGCCGTGAGGACCAGTCGGTGATCCTTCCGAATCTTGCTGCAGGCTGCTCCATGGCGGACATGGCAGACGGTCCGAGCGTGCAACAGTGTTGGGAAGAGCTCACCGCCCTGTATGCGGATGAAGCCGATGACGGGCGGATGCCGGTCATTCCGGTGACTTACATGAACTGCTCTGCAGAGCTCAAGGCCTTTGTCGGTCGCAACGGAGGACTGGTCTGCACATCCTCCAATGCTGCAACTGTTCTTCAGTGGGCTTTCGAGCGGGGACGCCGTGTCCTGTTCTTCCCGGACCAGCACCTTGGGCGCAACACCGCCAAGGCGATGGGCATTTCCCTGGAGCAGATGCCGATGTGGACCCCGCGCAAGGAATTAGGCGGGAACGAAGCCACCACCCTGCTCGATGCCAAGGTCATTTTGTGGCACGGCTTCTGCTCCGTGCACAAGCGCTTCAACCCCGCGCAGATCGCCAAGGCGCGCGAGGATTTCCCCGGCGTGCGCGTGATTGTGCATCCCGAATGCCCCATGGAAGTTGTGGACGCGGCAGATGAAGCAGGCTCTACCGACTACATCCAAAAGGCTATTGCCGCTGCTACCGAGCCAACTGCTTTTGCCATCGGCACCGAAATCAATATGGTCAACCGCTTGGCTGCCCAGTACCCGCAGCACAACATCTTCTGCCTGGACCCGGTGATCTGCCCCTGCTCCACGATGTACCGAATCCACCCGGGCTACCTTGCCTGGGTGCTCGAAGAGCTGGTTGCCGGACGAGTGGTCAACCAGATTTCCGTGCCGAAGGAACAGCAAGGGGATGCAAAGATCGCCCTGGAGCGCATGCTAGCTGCCAAGCCATGAGCCAGGGGCAACAAGAACCGAAGAAGCTGGTGATCGTCGGCTCCGGTGTGGCCGGCCTGTGTGCTGCCTTGCAAGCCGTAGAGCTGGGCATCCAGCCGGTATTGCTGACCAAAGGCAAACTGGGGGACTCGAACTCCGAGCTCGCGCAGGGCGGGCTATCAGCTGTTACCGGAGCATCCATGGCCCAAGGCGACTCCGTGTCCAAACACGTTGCCGACACGCTCAAAGCTGGCGCTGGCCACTGCGGCGTGGGACCGGTGGAACACCTGTGTACCTCAGGCGACGAGCTAGTGCAGGCTTTGGAATCCTATGCAGTGGCCTTTGACCGCGATGCAGACGGTGCCTACCAGCTTGGCCTTGAAGCCGCGCACAGCGCGCACCGGATTCTGCATATCAACGGGGATGCCACCGGCGCTTCACTGGTGCAAACCCTGGTTGGTGCCGTGCGCCAGCAGGAGACTGCCAAGAAGCTCAGTATTATCGAGGACGCGCTTGCCACCGAACTGCAGCTGCAGGACGGAAGAGTCTCAGGGGTGCACTACTTGCGCCACGATGAAATGCAGCTGCTCTCGTCCAGCGCCGTGCTGCTGGCTACCGGCGGACTGGGCCAGTTGTACTCAGCGACCACCAATCCCCGAGGAGCAACCGCCGACGGCCTGGGACTGGCCGCCCGGGCAGGTGCTGTCATCGCGGATGCCGAATTCGTCCAGTTCCACCCAACGCTGGTTGACCCTGCCCGATATCCCGAAGCCGGAATGGTTTCCGAAGCCGTCCGTGGCGAGGGCGCCATCCTGGTCAATGACGCAGGGCAGCGGTTCATGCCTGGAATTCACCCGGATGCTGAGCTGGCACCTCGTGATGTCGTGGCCCGAGGCATCCATGAGCAGATCCAAGCCGGGCACCATGTGTACCTTGATGCGCGGGCCGTGGAAGAAACGCGCGGCGCAGGATTCCTCGCTCGCCGTTTCCCATCCATCACCGCCAAGCTCGCGAATTGCACCGCGGGCGGCTCCGGCCTGGACATGGCTCATGACCTGATTCCGGTGGTAGCGGCCCAGCACTACTTCATGGGCGGGATCTACACCGACACGTCAGGACGAACTTCTGTCCCCGGTCTTTATGCGGCCGGCGAATGCGCCAACACGACAGTTCACGGCGCCAACCGCCTAGCCAGCAATTCGTTGCTGGAGGCCATGGTTTTTGCGCGGAACGCGGTTGCCGCCATGGCCGGTGAAGCTTCCGACACCGGGTGCGATATCAGCGGGCTGGTGGTCCAGGAGATCAGCGCGCCAAGCCCGGAAGCACCTCTGGATCTTGAACAGTTGCAAACGGCAGCCAGCAGCAAACTTGGTGTCTACCGCACCGGCGTGCAGCTCGAAGAAATGGTCCAGCTGCTAGCAACGAGCGCGCCTGTAGCTGCCACTGCCCGCGAGCAATCGGAACTGCGCAACCTGTGGACCACCGCACGGATCATCGCCGCAGGTTCCATGGCACGCACCAAAAGCCTGGGTGCGCACCATCGCTTGGATTCAACGGAATTCACCAGCAGCCAGCCAGATGAGGGTGTGCGCTATGGCTGGACTCTGCACCCAAGCGAGCTGGACAATGAAAATCTTTTGAGCAAGGAATTGAACGCGTGAACACTTCGACCCATCCGGTACCGAACGCCGCCATGGACCGCATCATCGAGCTGGCGCTCGCCGAGGACAATCCGCGCGGCGACATCACCGCGCTGACTATTGTTCCCGAAGGTGCGACAGCGACTGCTGTGGTGCAGGCCCGCCAGCCAGGCGTACTCTCCGGAGGTGCGGTATTCACCCGGACAATGCAGCTAGTGGATCTGCAGCTGGAGGTGGAACAGCTGATTGCCGACGGAGACACGTTTGCCGCCGGTGACAGCCTGATCAAGGTCACCGGGCCGGCGGCGAGCTTGCTGACCGCTGAACGCGTGGGGCTCAATCTCCTGCAGCGCATGAGTGCCATCGCCACGGCGACCGCTGAGCTCGTCGGCCTGGTTGCGCATACCAAAGCCCGCATTGTCGATACCCGGAAAACTACGCCAGGCCTTCGCGTCCTTGAACGCTACGCAGTGCGCTGCGGTGGGGGAGTCAACCACCGTGACAACCTGTCGGATGCTTTCATGGCCAAGGACAACCACCTGGCTTTGCTGGATAACGGAGAGCAGCTTACGGCGGCTTTGAAATCCGTACGTGCGCGGCTGGGGCACACCACGTCGATGGAAGTTGAAGTGGATTCGATTGCGCAGATTCCAGCAGTGCTCGCCGCCGGCGTGGATATCATCATGCTGGATAACTTCGATCCGGCGGACATTCCCGCAGCCATTGAACTGATCAACGGGCAAGCGGTGGTCGAAGCCAGCGGAAATATCAACGCCGCAACAGTCGTGGCTGTCGCTGAAGCTGGTGTTGATGTCATTTCCTCGGGGGCCATCACGCATTCGGTGAAAGCGATTGACCTTGGACTGGATATGGTTATTGCATGATCTACATGGATGCCGCATCCACTGCGCCGCCTCGCCAAGATGTACTCGACATGCTCAATCCGTTGCTGACCAAAGATTTCGGCAATCCGGCATCATTGCATGAAGCAGGCCAGCAGGCCAAGCGGGCTAACGACTGGGCAAGAACCCAGGTGGCTAGCCAGCTGGGCGTGGCAGCTGAGGAAATCTATTTCACTTCCGGCGGCACCGAGGGGGCCAATGCTGCCGTGATCGGGGCGGCCTTGGCCAACCCCCGCGGACGCGTGGTGGTCTCCAGTTCCATTGAGCATCCAGCGGTACTGGAAGCCTGCAAGTACCTTGTTGAATTCCACGGATTCGAACACCGCATCATCCCGGTATCGGCCACGGGGCTGGTCGATCTGGATGCGGCCGGCCAGCTGATCGATGCAGCTGTTGCCGTGGTTTCGGTGATGGCAGTGAACAATGAAGTCGGCACCATTCAACCGGTAGTGCAGGTTGCCCAACTGGCCCGCAACGCTGGGGCGATCATGCATACGGACGCCGTGCAGGGCGCCGGCTGGATTGACCTCAAGCCGTTGTGCGCCGCTGTGGACGCATTGAGCATTTCCGGGCACAAGCTCGGCAGCCTCAAGGGCAGCGGAGCACTGTACCTGTCCGCCACGCATCGCTTTGTGCCGCTGCTGCACGGTGGCGGACAGCAGGGCGGAATGCGTTCGGGAACCGAGAACCCGGCCGCTGCCGTGGGCATAACTGTGGCATTGCAGGCAGCGACCGCACAGCGCGAAGCAGGACTGGGCGCGAGCTTTGGCCCGTACTTGGTTGAACGGATTCTCAAGGAGCTCAATGCCAAGCATCCGGGCAGCGTCCAGCTGACTGGGGATCCGGAACATCGTGTTGGAGGCATAGTCTCCTTCGTTTTCCCGAAGACCGCAGGCGAAACTGTGCTGATTGAATTGGCCCGCAGGGGAGTCCTGTGCTCTTCAGGTTCTGCTTGCGCAGCGGGCTCGACCGATCCTTCGGCGGTGCTCACTGCGATGGGCTATGAAGAAGAACTGGCTCATACTGCTGTCCGTCTTTCGTTCACGCGCACCGCGAAAGAAAATGAGATCAGCCAGGTGGCCTCGGCTGTAGTTTCCTGCGTCTCCGGGCTCTTGAAGTAGCCAATTCGATAATCTCTGCAGGCTCGATTAATTCTGCGAGCCGCAGCAAATATGCCGCGAGTTCTCTTCGCATATGGTCGTGCATTAGTGCTTCGGGAACGGAATATTCCCCAAAAGCTGTGAAGGCAAGTTCCAACTAATGGGGAATATCCGAGTTCGCCTGATTAGCAGTCGTCTGTCTCTGGCTGATCGCCGGTGGCAGCTGCGGGTAGTGCCCGGTGGCGTTCGGCGCGCTTCAATCCTGCCATTCGTCCGCTAGCGGCACCGGCCAGTGAAGAGCCGAGATTCTTCGCTTTGGATACGCCAGCTGATGCCCCGGACAGGCTGCCTTTCACCAAGTTGCTATCGCGCACGGAACCCGCCACCTTTTGTGCCTTGTCGAGGGCGGACGCGCCTGCTGAGGTCAGTGTCGTGGAAAGGCCGTGTTCAGCCTCGGCCGCGTCCAAATCATGCAGCGCAGCCAAGTACTCTGCCGCGTCAACCAGCGGTGGCGGGAGTTCGCGCAGATGCTGCTTGAGCCTACTGGACTGCACCTTGAGCGTGACAAAAGTCAGCCCACCGGAGACCACCCCGCCAACGACGGGAACAATCTTGCTGACACTCTTGGCGAAGCTTTGCTTGGTGACATTGACGCCAATCAACTTCAGCGTTTGTTTCATCGGACCGTACCATGCTGTTTTAGTTAGAGCCTGTTTCGCGAGATTCTTCTGGATAGCCGGTCCAGCTACCTGGGAAGCAAACCGGCCGACCGTGGTAGACGCACCGCTGACTCCCATCATCACGCCGAGGAAACCGGCGAGTTTTCCCAGTGTTTCATCGTCGATGTGTTCCACGTCGTCCAGGAAGGATTGCCAGCCGTAGGTGTAGGCGATCTTCTGCATGACCCTGAATGCATGGATGTAGAACTGGGTGATGTCCGCCGGGATCGTACCGAACATGAAAAGCCCGCCAGGCAATCCACTGGCAAATGACAAGGCAGTGGACTTGCGAGTTTCGAAATCAATGGAATTGGAAGCAATATCGTCAAGGATCTCTGGCCCGATCCCCGCTGCGGCTGGGTTGGTCGAGACTGCGCGTTCTATCTGCTCGCGGCTCAAGCCCCTCTTGTGGAGCTCTGCAGTGAGAAAGTGCTCGCGGTCGATTTTCACACCCCTGAGCCGGATAACTTTCTTGAGGAAAACGGTAGCGAATTGCTCGGCATCCAGATTTTGATCCTTGAGCATGCTGGCAAGGGTCTCGTCAGCTTCTGGACCAGACTGCGTAGCACTTGGATCAGCAATGCCTAGCTCGGCCTCCTGCTGGCTGGCAAGATCCGGCTTCTCATTCGTATTCTCCTGCAATCTATTTCCCCCAAATGTATGTGCTGGAAACCAGCGGTGCGAAGTGTAGGCGAGTCGCTCACAGCTTATCCAATACGCGCCAGAAAGCAGGATCCTAGGGGAACCATGAAGCGGCGAAACCACCTGCGAATTGGTGATCAGTGAACCTGCCGTTGTTCGACACAACAGATGGAGGCCCGCACTTAGAAGTGGGGTTGCTGCACCGCAGCCCAAGAAAACGGTAAAAGAGAAATAGACGATTCATTCGAAAATGAATCGTCTATCTCTCAATCTGCGGATGCGCTGGTGTGGTCCAACCAGCTAGCGCAAGTACGTGCCGGAGACCCAGCCGTTCTTCCCGGCATACTTCACCGGGTACCAGCCGGACTTCTTCGAGCCGCGGATGGTCACCGTCTTTCCCTTGGGAATAGTGAGGATGACACGCTTGCCTGTTCCCGCGCCACTGCGCATGTTCAGGTTCGCGATGGTCTTCTTAGACGAGGACTTTGAGCTCTTGGGATTGGTGGTCTTCGGTGCAGTCCCGGAGGAGGAGAAATTGCTCAGGTAGGTGCCCGAGACCCAGCCATTCTTCCCTGCGTACTTCACCGGGTACCAACCGGACTTCTTTGCGCCGCGAATGGCGACCTTCTTGCCATTCGGAATAGTCAGCACGACGCGATGGCTGGTGCCTGCCCCGGCACGCATATTCAAGTTCGCAGTGGTCTTGGCAGACTTGGCATTGCTGGTGCTCTTCTGAGGCGCGCTCTTCTTCGAATCCTTCTTCGGTGCTGCCGGCATCGAGATGTTCTTCAGGTACTTGCCCGATACCCAACCGGTTTTCGAGCTGTAGCGAATCTGGTACCAACCGGACTTCTTGGATCCGGTCAGTTGGACGCTCTTGCCTTTCGGGATGGTCAGCAACAGCCGGTTTCCGGCGCCTGCCCCGGTGCGCATATTCAGATTCGCGGTGGTCCGCGCTGTGCCCTTGGTCTGCTTGGGAGTGCTCTTGGCTTTATTGCCAGAAACCCCATAGTAGGCTTCGAGGCTCTTGGCGCCGGAGTTCTTCACGCTCTTGGCCAAGGAGGTACCCAGGTAGCGGAAGTGCCACGGCTCGTAGGAGTAGCCCGTGACGGATTCCTGGCCCTTCTGGTAGCGCATGATGAAGCCGTACTTGTGTGCGTTCTTGCCGACCCACTTGCCCACAGGAGTGTTGGCGAAGCAGGCCTGCAAACCGCAAGCGCCGTTGGCATTTCCCACGTCAATGGCCAGGCCAGTCTGGTGCTCGCTGGTGCCCGGTACAGCGGAGATGCGTGAAGCGTAGCTCTTGCCATAGATGCGGGTGTAGTAGTTGAACAGCTCAGCCTGGCGGTTGTATGAACGATAACCGCTGACAGCCCGGATCTTGACACCGTCCTTCGCAGCTGCCTTGGCCATCTTGCTGTAGGCCTTGGCCGCCGAGGACTTCAGCCGGACGTTGGTGCCCTTGACCGCTACCGTCTTCGGTGCGTACTTAACGGGACTGAGCGGGTACTTCTTGTTGACGAAGACGTCATCCTTGCTCGGATTGCGCTGGATTCTCTTGGCGGCAATCTGCAGTCCGCTATCAACTGCCAGTGCCTGAGCCTGTACCGCTGAAGTTGCTGGAGCAGGGGCTGTGGCTAGTGCCGGGGTTGCCGGAAGCACTGTTGCAAGCAGTGCGGCCGACAGGACGGCAGCCATTGAAGTCTTGAACGCCCGAGGCAGTTTCATGGAACTCTCCGATAGAGGTGACAAGCGATGCGACCATCATTCCATCATCTATCCATGACTCGTTCAAGACGTTACTGCAAACGTTAGAGAAGGAATGGTCTCGTTGGGCCAATCTTTTGAATCAACTAGCGCGGCAGTTCCGCCCTTGGCGCCAGAGGCCGGCAACCAGTGGCTGCTGGCGGTGCGGATATGGATAAACGGCCTCCCACTTGAGGCACCGCAAGTATTCCATGGGCCGTGGCCGCAGGGTCTTCGCCACTGGGTTTTCCAGTCGGCCAGGCGTGCCGCAAGGAGCGCGGCCTGGGAAAATGCTCGCTGAACTTTGCTTGCAAGAAGTCGCAATCCTCACGCCAGCCGCCTGGACAATGCCCCGTTCCTGGAGTCAAGTTGGTGGAAGAACGCGAAGGGCCAATTTTTCTAGCTCGGCGAGATTTGGTAGGTTTGCGTGCATGCGTATCCGTCCAGAAGTCTTCGATGACCGAGCTGCGGTGTATGCAATAACCCATGCTGCGTTCTCCGGCATCGATCCGATGGTTGAGCCTGAGGAAGTCGGACTGCTGCAGCGTCTATTCGACTGCGACCAGTACGATAACCGTTTCTCAATCGTTGCCCTGGATGACACAACGGTCATTGGGCACGTCATCGCTACATGGGGCGAAGTGGACGGGGAACCGTTGCTGGGACTTGGCCCGCTAGCTGTCGCCCCGGAATACCAGCACCGAGGTGTCGGGTCGATCCTGATGCAAGAAATTCACGACAAGGCCGAGCAGGAAAGCATCAGCGGTATCGTTCTGCTGGGCGCCCCTGGCTACTACCGCCGCTTCGGCTACGAAGCGGCGCAAGGTCGCGGGATCCTGCCTACGCGCACCTCATGGGGCGAGCACTTCATGGTGCGGGTCTTCGACGATAACCGCCTGCCGCGCGGCAACTACCGCTATGCCAAGCCGTTTGGCGTCTAAGCGCTAATTTTCGCTGGGAATTTTCCCATATCTATTGTCACTAGTGCTCTTCGGGCGTAAACCTGTCTTATGGAACCACATGAAGAGCTTCGCGAACTGTCCTTCACCGTGTCGGGAATCATTTCCAAATCGATCAGGCAAGTATACGAAGCTGTGGCTGATCCAGAACAGCTTTCCCATTACTTCACTACCGGCGGAGCATCCGGGCACATGGAAAACGGTGCCACCGTGACCTGGGACTTCCATGATTTCCCCGGCCCGTTCCCGGTCAAGATCGTGGAAGTGGAAGAGCCAAAGCGTATTGTCCTGCAATGGGGCGGCCAGCAATCCACTGCTGCCGATGGCATGAATACCGTGACGTTCGAATTCGCTTCACTGGAAGACAGCACCCGAACCAAGGTGACCATCAGCGAGGCCAGCTGGGTGGCGACCTCCGAAGGAGCCAAGGCTGCCTTTGGGAATTGCGAGGGCTGGACTGGGATGCTGGCCGCGATGAAGGCGTGGCTGGAATACGGGATCAACCTCCGCGAGGGGTTCTACAAATAGCCGGGATCGGCAGCTAGCGGCGGCGCTGGTAGTAGACGTGCGTGGCAAGCGTCGTTTCGCGCCGTGACACGCGGTCCATATGCGTTTCTATATCTTCAACGCTGATCGGTTCGCCATGCCCGAGGCGGATGGGCGCGATATGCAGCCGCAGCTCGTCAATGAGGCCGGCTCGCAAGAACTGCACAACGGTGTTTGCTCCACCGGCGATGGCCACTGGATTCTCTCCCGCCGCTTCCTGGGCTTCGGCGAGGGCTTCCTCGATCCCATCGGGGACGAATTGGAAGCTGGTCCCGCCCTCCAGGCAGAGCATCGGCTTCGGATGGTGGCTGAGCACGAAGACCGGGGCATGGTACGGAGGGGTCTTTCCCCACCACCCGATCCAGTCGGCGTTTTCCTCACCGGCTGGAGGGCCGAACATCTTGCTCCCCATGATGAAAGCCGAGGCTTCGGTAATAGCGGAAATTTCCGCTTGGTTCTCTTCGAGGCGCTCGAACTGCCAGCGGTGCAGGGCTTCGGCTCCCTCGCCCAGCGGATTATCCATGCTCTGATGGGGTCCAGCGCAGAATCCGTCCAGGGAGACGGTGACATCGCAAACTACCGAGCCCATGGCAAATGCCTCGATTCAACCTACATGCCGGCGGGAGAGTGGCTACTCCTACAATGAACCTGCCCGGAGGCAGAATCAAGCCCAAGTCCGGGACAATGCACCCGGACGCCTAGCTCTCCACGTCTTTTGGCGCACCGGCAACATTCCACAGCGACAAGTGGTATTTCCGGATCAGCGCTGCTTCCAGGAGCAGGGCCGCCTTGCGGTGGATGCAGGTGACCCACCGGCCTTCAAGGTTCAAGCGGTCAATGGCCAGGCGTGCCACTTGCTGGATTGAGCGGGATTCACCGCGGTCCGCCTCGATTGCCAGGTCCCGCAGCCACTGGGGATCCGCTAGTCCTTCGTCAAAAGCGTATTTGCCCATGCCGGAGGTCGCGCCCTTGCCGCTGGAATAGATCTTCAGTCTTCCGCGAAGTCCCTTTCCGCTGCGTTCGCCAGCCTGGCCCACGTAGATTGGCTCATGTTCCGAGGCGCCCGCGCGGCGGAACATGTAGACACCCGGGGCCACTGGCGCCGAGTCGGCGGTGGCTTCAAAGGAGTCCCACGGCGACCAGTCCAGGGATTCAATGACCTGGTCGTCAATGGGCGTGAGGGAAATTTCCAGCCCCGGCGCGCCGGCGAACTGAAGCTGGGTCTGCAAAGCGGCGGAGACATGCCAATTGCCACCTGGCTGAGGCGGCTTCTGGATGGCGCCCTTGGGACGATGCTGGCGCAGATAGCTGCGCAACTCCTTGGTTTCTACGCCAAGGGTGCTGGCAGCTTCTTCCAAGCTGAATAGCTTTTCGTCCTTCAAGAGTGTTCTGCCTTCTGTGCGCCGTGATTGAACAGTTGATGCTGAATCAATTTAATCCCATGGAATGCCCGGGAGCCCGGAAGGAGCTGCCTATGGCATGTCCTTCCGGGCTGGGGCAAAAGCTACTGCACCGCTTCACGCAGTTTGGTGCTCAAGCGTTCCAACTCATGGAATTCTTCTTCGGTCAGTGCGGTGCCCAGCAAATTGTGCAGATGCTTGACGTGCTCCCTTCCGATTTCCTGCTGGAGCTTGCGGCCTGCCTCGGTCAGCGAGAGCTGCATGGCACGGTGGTCATCCGGGTCGGCCTCGCGAACTACCAGCCCCTGGTCTTCCAATCGGGTGACCATGCGGCTGAGGCTGGGCTGCGAAATCAGCAACTGCTTGTTCAGGTCGACCATCCGGCTTTTGCCGCCGGGGCAGGTGCGCAAGTTGAACAGCACGTCGTACTCGCGCATGGACAGCTTGCCGAACTCCGGCATTGCGGTGATCTGGCGCATGACCGCCACCTGTGCCCGGAAAAGAGCCTCCCAGGCATCGGTGGCGACCTTCAATGAGGCTGCTGGATTACTGGTCCCGGTCACTTGCTACAGGCTCCTTGGTGTTTGCTTGCTCAGCTTCCAGTTTAGCGTCGCGAGCAGCAACCAATCCCGCATGGGTAGGAGCCGGGGTAAGGTCCTTCGGTGCCCGGGAATCCATTTCCTTGCGCAGTTCAGGCAGCACGTACTCGCCGAACAGGTCCAGTTGGTTCAGCACGGTCTTCAGCGGCAGGCCGGCATGGTCGATGAGGAACAGCTGTCGCTGGTAGCTGCCGAAGTACTCCTGGAAGGACAGCGTCTTCTCCAGCACCTGCTGCGGGGAGCCAACGGTCAGCGGGGTCTGGGAGGTGAAGTCTTCCAGCGACGGGCCGTGGCCGTAGACCGGGGCGTTATCGAAGTACGGGCGGAATTCCTTGACTGCCTGCTGGGAATCCTTGGCCATGTAGAACTGGCCGCCCAGACCAACCACGGCCTGGTCGGCGCGTCCGTGCCCATAGTGCTCGTAGCGCTCGCGGTACAGGTTGATCAGCTGCTGGTAGTGCTCCTTTGGCCAGAAGATGTTGTTGGCGAAGAAGCCGTCACCGTAGTAGGCGGCGATTTCTGCTACCTGCGGGGTGCGGATCGAGCCGTGCCAGACGAATGGTGCCACGTCATCGAGCGGGCGCGGGGTGGAGGTGAAGTTCTGCAGCGGGGTGCGGAACTTGCCTTCCCAGTTCACCACGTCCTCATCCCACAGGCGGCGCAGCAGGTGGTAGTTCTCCACGGTCAGGTTGACCGAGTCCTGCATGTTCTTGCCGAACCATGGGTAGACCGGCCCGGTGTTGCCGCGGCCCAGAACCAGGTCCACTCGGCCATCTGCCAGGTGCTGGAGCATGGCGAAGTCCTCGGCGATCTTCACCGGGTCATTGGTGGTGATCAGCGTGGTCGTGGTGGAAAGGATGATGCGCTCGGTCTGGGCGGCAATGTAGGCCAGTGTGGTGGTAGGGGAGGAGGAGAAGAACGGGCGGTTGTGGTGCTCGCCGATGGCGTAGACGTCCATGCCGATTTCTTCGACCTTCTTGGCGATCGCCACCGATGCGTCGATGCGCTCTTTTTCGGTAGGGATGCGGCCGGTAGTCGGGTCGCGGGTGATGTCGCTGACTGAGAATACTCCGAATTGCATGTCCACTCCTGTCTTCCTGGTGCAAGCGTTATGTCCTGCCACCAATTTATATGCGTATGCATGTAATAACAAGTTGATGCGTCAAATATTCCCGGGCTCCTCGGAGATCTTTCTTCCTGGGGTGAACCGGCCGGCGGGTGCCCGTCACACTGCCGGCAACGTGCAATGAGTCAATGGGCAATAAGTCAACGGCGGGTGGGGATGAAACCTGCACCCCAGAACAAGTTGCCTTGCTCGTGGGACGGTTCCAAAGAGGGCTGCCCTGGCGCGCACCGGCAATTGCGCCTGTGCTTGCGCAACTGGCGCAAAGCCCGTCGCAGCTGGCGCGCGGTCAGCGCGGATCCGGTATCCGTACCGGATTGCTGCTCCTGGATGCGAGCGAGCAGGATGGTGCATGGCGGAATCTGGGTTGCGTTCATGAGTTGGCCTTTCGTAGAAGTTCATACGACAGCCAACAGGCTCCAGCTAACTTGAGGTCAAGCGGCCGGACCTGAATAATTTCTCATATGACATCCTCCGGCCAGTCCGCAGTTCCAACAAGGAAAAGCCAATTAGGCATCGGGGATCTCGCTCGGCGCGCGGGAGTATCAGTGGCCGCGATCAGGTACTACGAGTCGCGGAACCTGATTTTCTCCACGCGGACCAACGGGAACATGCGCGTGTTCCCCAAGCACACGCTGCGCAGGCTGGCGATTATCGCTGCTGGCCAGCGCGTGGGCCTGACCCTGGCTGAAATCGCCGGCACGTTGGGCGAGCTGCCCGAGGACCGGGCGCCACGGCAGAACGAATGGGAACAGCTCAGCACGCATTGGAAGAAGATCATCGATCGCCGCATGCTCCAGCTCGAATCGCTGCGGGATTCGCTGGATGGATGCATCGGCTGCGGATGCCTGTCGATCAAGAATTGCTCGCTGGTCAACCCCGGGGACGAGGCTGCCGCGGAAGGCGAAGGCTCTCGCTGGATCCGCAAACTCGATGCGAACTCCAGCCACGGGGTTACCGGCGCCGTGGAGTGACGATTCCGCCCTGATAGGCAATCAGGGCGGCCTCCACGCGGTTGCGCGCACCGAGCTTGAGCAGGATTGCGGTCATATGCCCCTTGACCGTCACCTCGGTGAGCACCAGCCGGGCGGCGATCTCCGCGTTGGACAGGCTCTCGCCCACCAGCGCAAGGACTTCGCGTTCGCGCACGGTCAAGCCGTGGACCAGGGACCGGGCCCGGGACTGCGCGGCGGTGTCGATCCCGCGCACCTTGTCGATCACTCTCCGGGCAATGCGCGGGGAGAGCGCCGCGGCGCCTTCGGCCACCGCATGGATGGCGCCGAGCAGTTCCTCGGGTCCCGAGCTCTTGAGCATGAATCCGCAGGCTCCGCCGGACATGGCCCGGTTGATGTATTCCTCCTCGCCGAAGGTGGTCAGGACCAGCACCTTGGTTTCCGGAGCCTGGCCCAGGATTGCTTCCATGGCTCCCAGTCCGTCGAGTTGCGGCATGCGGATATCCATCAGGATCACCGAGGGGTCCAGGCGCGCGGCCAGTTCGATGGCGCGCACCCCGTTCTCCGCTTCCCCGGCAATGAAGATGCCCGGGTCGCTGGACAGGATTGCGCGCAGCCCGGCGCGGATCAGCGCATCGTCATCCACCAGCAGGACGCTGACGGGGGTATCCATGCTCATCTGCAGTTCCTTTGGCTAGCCGGCGGGGTAGAGGTGGTCGGTGGAAACCAGTACGTTTTCGGTGAAGCACAGGCGGAACATCTCGCTGCCCAGATCCAGCAGCCCGGTCCGGGCCGCGTAGTAGCGGCACTGCGCATCTCCTGGCGGTGCCGGCTCGTCGATCACGGGAAGCGGCTCATCCAGGCCTGGGGCGTGGACCAGCGAAGCAACCTGCCGTGCGTCCATGCCCACCGAGAGCTTCTGGAAGTCCGAGGGGTGCAGGGCGGTGGCCTGGTAGGTGGCATGCTGCAACAGCAGCAGGGCCGCGGCAATCACCGTGACGGCGAGGACCGGCATCAGCACCAGCATAGAGGTGCTCGTGCGCTTCACCGGCGGCTGCACCCCGGCAGGCGCCGGGTGCGGGGATGCCTGGGCAATGGAAGCGCGCAGTTCGAAACGCTCCTTGGTGCGGTGCACCGCCAGCGAGCCTCCGGCAGCTTCGAGGGTGCCGCGCAGCGAAGCTATCCCGGTGGCCCCAACCCGGCTGGGAGGCAGGGGGCCATGCAGCGGATTGGAAATGCTCAGCACCGCCTGCTCCGAGCGCGTATCGAGCTCGAGGTCCACCTCGGCATGCGGCGCGTACTTCGCCTCATTGGTCAACGCCTCCTGGGCCACCTGGCGCAGCACCGCGGCCCACCGGATGGATCCGGGGGCCTGGAGCGAGGGGCCCTTCCGGGAGAAATTGATCTTCATGCCCTTGGCCCGGGCCTGTTCGACCAGCTGCTCCAGCGATGAACCTGCCGGGCCCAGCGGCGCTTGTTCGCCGTCCTCGTGCAGCACCCCGATGATCTGGTGCAGATGCTCAATGGACTCATCGGCCTGCTCGCGGATCCGCTTTGCCTGTTCGTAGGCCGGCGTCCCCTGTTCCAAGGACACCTGCAGCCCGCCGGTGGACAGTGCCAGCAGCGCCAGATCGTGGCCCAGCTGGTCATGCATGGCTTCGGCAATGCGCGCCCTTTCCCGCAGCTCGGCTTGCACCACCACATGCCGGCGCTCCTGGCTGCGGAACAGCACCGCATTGCGCCGCGCCCGGCCCGCCCACCAGGGCAGCAGCGCGAAAAGCACCAGGCCCGTAAGGATATTCAGTGCGAAGGCCAGCAGGCTCAGGTGCGAGGACCATGCCAGCGTCACCCCGGAGGCCAGCGTCCCTGCCCCGAGGGCCAGCAATCCATGGGCCAGCGCGGAAACATGCCGTCCGGCCAGGTAGCTGCAGGCCGCGGCCAGGGGAGCGAGCACAACCCAGGCCCCGTTCGTGGAGATGGGAACCAGATAGGCGCACAGTGCCAGCAGCAGCAACAGGACCGGCTGCTTCCACGAGGTAGTCATGATCAACATGCTACGCAGAATCGGCGCAGCCAGACACCGACCAAGGTAGGGGTTCGGGGCCGCGCGTTGGCCGACTTCCAGCCGGTGCGCGGCGGCCCGGGCGAATCCTAGGGTTGAGCGCAGAACCAAAGGAGCACACCATGATCGCACTTGAAGCGCTGAGCAAGGACTTCGGCGCCACCCGCGCCGTCAATGCGCTGACCGCCACCATAGAACCCGGGCAGGTGACCGGATTCCTCGGACCCAACGGGGCCGGCAAATCGACCACCATGCGGATGATCCTCGGACTGGACGCGCCCAGCAGCGGGCGGGCACTGGTCAATTCGGTTCCCTACGCGCAGCTGCGCTACCCGCTGCAGGTTATCGGAGCGCACATCTGCGGCACGGCGGGGCACCCGGGGCACACCCCGCGCACCTTCCTCGCGTCCCTGGCGCAAAGCAACCGGATCCCGGCAACCCGGGTGGATGAGGTACTGGCCGACGTCGGGCTGCAGTCCGTGGGCACCCAGCGGATCGGCGGATTCTCGCTGGGCATGCGCCAGCGCCTGGGCATTGCCGCGGCGCTGCTGGGCGATCCGCAGATCCTGGTCCTGGACGAGCCGATGAACGGGCTGGATGCCGAAGGGATCGTCTGGATCAGGCAGCTGCTGCGCGCCCGGGCGGATCGCGGCGGGACCGTCTTCGTCTCCAGCCACCTGATGAGCGAGGTGCAGCAGGTCGCGGACCAGCTGATCCTGATAGGCCGTGGAGAGCTGATCGCCCAAGCCCCCACCAGGGAGCTGATCAGGCAATTCACCCAGCAGGTCATTACGGTGCGCTCGCCGCAGCTCGCGGCGCTCGCCGGACTCCTGCAGCGACCGGGCATCGAGCTGAACGCTGGCGAGGACCGGCTGGAGGTCATCGGCCTGCCGCTGGAAAATGTCGGTGGGCTGGCCTTCGCCCATGGCATCGAGCTGCATGAACTGAGCGTTGCCCACGGATCGCTGGAAAACGCCTACAACCAATTGACGCATGGCATGGTGGAGTACTCCGCCGAATCAGCTAGGGGAGCGGGAAGCAAATGAGCACGCTGCAGATCAAAGAGTCCGCATCCGGATACCCGGGCGCAGGGCTGCTGGCGGCGGCGCGCGCCGAGGCCGCTAAATTCTTCGGGCTGCGGTCGCTGCTCTGGCTTTATGGCTCGGGAATCGCGTTGTCCATCGCCTTGGGGTGGCTGCTGGGTGCCAGCGCGAAAGCCAGTGGGGACAATGGCTTCGACACGGCGATGCCCGCCCCGCTGATGGTCTTCGCAACCCTGCAATTCGGCCAGCTGTTCTTCGCTGCCGCCGCGGCCCTGCACATCACCAGCGAGTACTCCAGCGGCACCATCACCACCTCCTTGCAAGCGGTACCGCGCCGCGGGCTGCTGCTGGCAGCGAAGTCGCTGCTTCTCTCCGGGCTCGGTTTCGCTGCCGGGGTGGCCGTAATCGGCGTGGGCACCATCCCGGCAGCGCTCAGCGCGGGGCCGTACGGTACCTTCACCTTCTCCGACCTGGTTTCGGCTTGCCTGGGCGCCGGAACCTACCTGGCGCTGCTGAGCTTGATGGTGCTCGGGCTCGGGCTGCTGTGCCGGAACTCGGCCGAGGCGATCGTCTCGGCGATCATGCTGGTGACCGGGCTGCCGCAGATCCTGCAGCTGATTCCCTTCTCATGGGTGCAGACGGTGGCCGACTACCTGCCCAGCAATGCGGCGACGTTCATGGCCACCGGCGCCACCGAACCCTATGGGCCGACGGTGGCGCTGCTGGTGCTGGCAGGCTGGGCCGTGGCCCTGCTCGGAGCCGGATATGTTTCGCTGAAGCGGCGCGACGCCTAGCCGCAGGCAGCGCACAGCGGGGTATCGGGCATGATGCCCGATACCCCGCTGTGCGCACGTGGCTGGCGTTGCTAGGCCTTGGACCGAAGCTGGGCTCGGTCCCGCCATGCGGCGGTGCTCCATAGGGCAAGCGCTACCAGCGCTGGCTGGAAGAAGAGCCGGGCAAGCCGTTTCCCGTCGGTGTCCAGGCCGAACGCGTCGCGTCCCTCCTGCCACTGGGCGAGATTGCCGGGGAATACCGCGACGAAGAAGAGCGCGGCGATCCAGCCCACGGCGACCCGCTTCTTGAGCAGCGCCAGCAGGGAAAGTCCCAGGCCGATTTCGGCGACACCGGAAAGGATGACCGTCAGGTCCGGATCCAGCGGGACGAAGTCCGGGACCTGGGCGCGGAATTCCTCGCGGGCAAAGGTCAGGTGGCTGACCCCGGCGAAGCCCAGGAATGCCCCGAGCGCAATCCGTGCGCCGTGCCGGGCAATTCCCAGGGGCTTCGCCGCCGGGGACCTAGTCATCGCTGACGCTGACCAGGACATCGATGTTGCCGCGGGTGGCGTTGGAGTAGGGGCAGACCTGGTGGGCCGCATCGGCCAGTTCCTGGGCCAGTGCGGGTTCCATGCCGGGAATGATGACTTCCAGCTCAACCGAGAGCTTGAACCCGTTCTCTCCGTCGCGGTTCAGGTGGACTCGGCCGCCGACGCTGGAGTCCTCGATCTTGACCTTGCGGCCGCGCGCCACCATATTCAATGCCGAGTGGAAGCAGGCGGCGTAGCCCGCGGCGAACAGCTGTTCCGGGTTGGTGCCGGCTCCCGAGCCGCCCAGTTCTGCCGGGGAGGCCAGGGCCAGATCGAGCTTGCCGTCCGGGGTCTGGACGCGGCCTTCGCGGCCTTGGCCGGTGGACAGGGATTCAGCGATGTACAGGGTTTCCATGAAACTGCCTTTCGATGAGGGTGAAATCTGGTAGCTATTTTCCGGAGGGTTGGTCCGGAGCGGGGATTTGCTGCATGGAGGCGGTAATGCGGTGCAGGGATGCCAGCAGCGCTTTGGCGCTTTCCATATCCGGCAACCCGGTGCCGCAGGCGATCTGCGCCGGGATATGCGCCAATTCCTTGCGCAGTGATACGCCAGCGGGGGTCAGGCGGACGTTGACGACGCGGCTGTCCTGGTCATCGCGTTGGCGTTCGATGAAGTCCTTTTGTTCCAGCCGGCGCAGCAGCGGGGACAGGGTCCCGGAGTCCAGCTGGAGCATCTCGCCGATTTCGCGCACCGGCTTATCGCCTTCGGACCACAGTGCAACGAGCACCAGGTACTGGGTGTAAGTCAGCTGCCAAGGGGCGAGCAGCTCGGTATATGCGCGGGTGGTGGCCCGGCTGGCCGAGTAGAGGGAGAAGCACACCATGTCGTCAACTATTGCCATGGAATAATGATTGCACGCAATTCAATTGTGCGCAACTTAAATTATCGATTCGCCAGGCGTGGCGCTGCGCGGACCGCAGGACGGGGGCTTTGAATTCGAGCCGGACCGGCACTGGAATCGGGGGACAGTGACGGGCCGGAGCACCGGCAGGGATCTTGTCCCGCCGGCTGATGGGGGCATGTTTCGCGCCCTTGCGTTGGCGTCGCTAAGCTGGGATCCATGAGCATCGGCAACTACCTGGCGAAGGCCGGAGGGCGCACCTGCCCCCGCCTGGCGGTAGTCCGCTCGCTGCTGCTGATCAGCGCGGTGCTTTTCGGCTTGTTCTCGATGCATGTGATGCATCATGGAGCCTCGGCGCAATCCCCGGCCCCAGCCCCGGTCGCGCAGGCGCATCCGGCTCACACCCAGCCCGCGCACCATGCTCCGCCAGCCGATGCGGGCGGCGGGGAGCAGGGCTGTACCGACTGCCCGATGGGCCATGAGATGGCCGCCGCCGGTTGCGTCTTGGCGTTGCTGGCCATGCTGCTGTTCCTGCGGCCGCCGCAGACCGTAGCCGTTCTCCGGGCGGTGTTCCCGCTGACCTTGTGCGTGGCATCGGAACTGCGGGGGATCGCGCCGGATAAACCTGATCTGGTTGCGTTGGGGATCTGCCGAACGTGAGAACTTGGCCGGTCGATGCACTGGCCTCCAGCTAGTTCCGGCGCCGCCGCAGGCGTACGCCGCTCACGTTCCAGATCCACTAGGAGAATCACCATGAACAAGCAGACCCTCATTTCCAGCGCCCTCGTACTGGGTGCAACGCTCGCCCTCGCCGGATGCGCAGGGGAACCAGCAAGCACCGAGGCGCCGAGCGCCTCGGCCTCCGGTTCGCATTCCGGGCATTCCATGGACCAGTCCGCGTCGGCCAACGACGCCGATATGGCCTTCGCCGCGGGCATGAAGGTGCACCACGAACAGGCGATCGAGATGTCCGGCATCCTGCTGGGCAAATCCGGGATTCCCGCCGAGGTGGCATCCCTGGCCGAAAGGATCCAGGCTGCGCAAGGCCCGGAGATCGAACGCATGGACCGCTGGCTTTCCGAGTGGAATATGTCCGGCGGGATGGATCACGGGAGTATGGACCACGGCGACGGGATGGTCCCGGAAGAGGGGATCAAGGCGCTGGAAGACGCGACCGGCTCCGACGCTGCCCGGCTCTTTCTCGAGCAGATGATCATGCACCACGAAGGCGCCGTGGAGATGTCCAAGACCGAGATCAGCGAGGGAAGCTACCCGGCGGCCCTCGACCTGGCCCAGCAGATCGTTGATTCCCAGACCAAGGAAATCAATGAGATGAAGCAGCTGCTTGAGACGCTGTAGCCCGGAATTGGAGACAGGAAGGTTGGGAGTGGCCATGTCTGGAATATTTGCCGGCGGCAAGAGCTACCGTGCCCGCATTGCGGCCACGGGCGCCGGTTCGCTGCTCGCGCTGGCCGTGCTGGCCGGATGCAGCACCGCTGCGGCACCCGTTGCGCAGCCCGAGCCTACGGTGGTTGCAGCAGAGGACACCGGTCAGTTCCTCGCCGACCTTGGACTGGAAGGACTCGACGCCAAGGCGGCCATCGACCGGCTCGATCGCTTGCCGCAGGAGCAGCGGCCGGAGAACTTCACTGCCATGGTGCAGCCAACGCAGCTGGTGCTGGCCGATGCGTCGGGACGCACCGCGAACCTGCCGCTGCCGGAAGGCCAGTACTATCTTTCGGCCGCGCCCTATGTGGACCAGACGCACAGCTGCCATTTCCATAGCCTCACCACCTGCCTTGGGCAGCTGCAAGGCAAGGAAGTGGGGGTCAAGGCCGTGAACGCCGAGACCGGGGAGGTGCTGGTGGACCAGGGCATGGAAACCTTCGACAACGGATTCATCGGCCTCTGGGTTCCGCGGGGAATCACGGTGGACCTTGAATTCATCTGCCAGGGGAAGAGCGCCAAGACCACGGTGTCCACCGCCGGGCAGTCCAGCGCAACCTGCCTGACGGAGCTGCGGCTAGTCTAGGGCCAGCGGCCGCGGACAGCGCGCAAACGGACTCGGGCCTGCAACCACGAAGGTGGTTGCAGGCCCGAGTCATGGCGTCGCCAAAGCCTAGTCGTTGGGCTTGGGCGGTGCCTGCTTCATCAGCTCTTCGAAGGCCCGGCGTTCCTTGCGCGAGACCGGGATCTGGCCGGTCAACGGGTTGACGACCTGGCCAGCGGCTTCGGCAGGCGCGGGCTTAGCCGCGGGGCTCTTCCCGGCATCTGCGGTCTTCGAGGCCTCCGTGGCCGCGGCTTCTGGCGCAGCGCCCGGAACGATCTTGGCGCTGGCGCTGTCCATCGCCCGGGACAGGTCCTGGGCAGCGATATGCTGCTGCGCCGAATGCTTGCGCGCGCGGCGGGCCTTGGCGTTCTTCTCCTTGCGGGACTCGACCAAGCGGTAGAGCACCGGCACCAGGATCAAGGTGAGCACGGTGGACGAGACCAGGCCGCCGAT
Source organism: Glutamicibacter sp. NPDC090743 (assembly GCF_044769125.1). Taxonomy (NCBI): domain Bacteria; kingdom Bacillati; phylum Actinomycetota; class Actinomycetes; order Micrococcales; family Micrococcaceae; genus Glutamicibacter; species Glutamicibacter sp. NPDC090743. The sequence goes on from NZ_JBIVXE010000007.1 coordinate 246,739, forward strand.
CACCACCACGGCCAGCGGCTGGGAGATGAATCCGGACTGGCCGGTCAGGCCCAGGCCCATCGGCACCAGCGCGAAGATGGTAGCCAGGGCGGTCATCAGGATCGGGCGCAGGCGCTGGCGGGCGCCGTGCATGATGGCATCCTCCAGGGACATGGCCGGTCGCTCGGCGCTGTCCTGGCGGTACTGGTTGATCAAGTCGATCAGCACAATCGCGTTGGTCACCACGATGCCCACCAGCATCAGCATGCCGATCAGCGAAGGCAAACCCAGCGGGATCCCCGAGATCAGCAGCAGGCCGATAGCGCCGGTCGCCGCGAAGGGAATCGAGACCAGCAGGATCAGCGGCTGGATCAGCGACTTGAAGGTGGCCACCATGATCACGTAGACAATCGCGATGGCTGCCAGCAGCGCCAGGTACAGCTGGTTGAAGGACTCGGCCTGCTCGGTTGCCGCGCCGCCGATCTCCGCGGTGGCGCCCTCGGGCAGCTGCACCGAGTCCAGGCTCGCGGCGACGTCCTTGGACACCTCTCCGAGCATGTTCTCCACCGGAGCCAGGGTGACCGTAGCGATACGCTCGCCGTTGGAGGTGGTGACCTGCTGGACCACCTTGGCACGCTCAACGGTGGCCAGATCCTGCAGTTCCCTGATGCCGGTGGCGGTAGGGATCTGCAGCTCGCGCAGCTTCGCCAGGCTGTCCAGATCCATCCCCTCGCCGATCTGCACCGTCATGTCGGTGTAGTCCAGGCGCAAGGTGCCTGCCGGAACAGGGGAGACCTGCGAAGCGACCATGCCAGCGAGCTGAGTCTCGGTCAATCCCGCCTCGGCAGCCTTCTGCGCATCGATATCGATGGACACCTGCTCGCGTTCGGCAGAGAGGTTATCGGAGATTTCGGTGACGTTCGCGGTACCTTCCAGTGCTTCGCGCATCGTGGAGGTCGCCTCGCGCAGGATCCCCTCGTCCGGGGCCTTGATCTCGATGGTGACATCGCTGGACATCATGGCCGAGGAGTTCGAGCCGAAGCTCAGGTCCAGGTCCTCGGCCAGGTCCAGGCCTTCCACCTGCTCGCGAACCGTGTTCGTCAGCGCTTCCTGGTCGGCATCGGCATCGGTGATCACGGTGAAGCTTGCGGTATCCGAGCCGGAGGAGAACATGGCAGCCATGCCGCTGGCGGTGCCCACGGTCAGCTGGACATCTTCGATTCCCTCGATATCAGCGAGCCCGGTCTCGATCTTTGCCGCTTGCTTTTCGGTGGTTTCCATGGAGGTGCCCGAAGGCATCTTGGCGGTGATGGAAATGGAGTTCTCGCCGGTGGAGCCCAGCAGGTTGGTGTTCAGCAGCGGGGTCATGGCCACGGTGCCGGCAAGAACCAGCACCGATGCCAGCAAGGTGATGACCGGGTGCTTCTGGGTCCCCTCCAGCACCGGAATGTAGGCACGCTGCAACCACGACTTGTCTTCGGCCACATGCACGGTATGGGTTTCGCCGCTGCCCGGGCGGTGCGGTAGGAACCAGTACGCCAGTACCGGAACAATGGTCAGCGATACCAGCAGCGACGCCAGCAGCGCGATGGTCATGGTCAGCGCGAACGGGCTGAACAGTTCGCCGGCCATGCCGCCCACCAGGGCGATCGGCAAGAAGACCGCCACGGTGGTCAGGGTCGCCGCGGTAATGGCGCCGGCCACTTCCTTGACCGCCAGCAGGATCGACTGAGCCTTGGATTCGCCATGGGACAGGTGGCGCTTGATGTTCTCGATCACCACAATCGAGTCATCCACCACGCGGCCAATGGAAATGGTCAATGCGCCCAAGGTGAGCATGTTCAGCGTGTATCCAAAGGCATTCATCCCGATGAAGGTGGCCATCAGGGACAGCGGGATGGAGATCGCGGTGACCAGGGTGGAGCGTACCGAGAACAGGAACACCAAGATGATGATTACCGCGAAGCCCAGGCCCAGGGCGCCTTCCAGCGCCAGGTGCTTGATCGAGTCCTCGATGAAGGGTGCCTGGTCGAAGATCGTGGTCAAGGTGGCCTTGTGGCCCAGCTCGGACTGCAGGTCGGCAAGCATTGCGGTGACCGCGTGCGAAATGGCTACCGTGTCTCCATCGGGAGTCTTGGTGACCTGGATGGACAGGGTCTCCTCGCCGTTGGTGCGGGTAATGCTGGTGGCCTCATCGGCCTTGACGGAGACCTCGGCGACGTCCTTGAGCAGCACCGGACCGCCATCGGTGACCAGCGGGATCTCCTTGATGGCCTCCAAACTGTCCGGGGTGGAGCCGGCGATGACCGGCAGTTCCAGGCCATCGACGTCCATGTTGCCAATGGGCATGGGGGAGCCGGCGTTCTCGATGCCGTCCTTCAGATCCGTGACGGCCAAGCCGGCATCGCGCATCTGGTCGTCTTTCGGGATCACCGCAATGTGCTGGGAGGCGCCACCGGAGACCGAGGCCTCGCGGACCCCCTCGATCTTCTGCAGCTTGGGCAGGGTCAGGCGCTCCACGTCGTCGTTGAGCGCTTCCAGGGACTGGTCCGAGGAGACGGCCAGGGCCAGGACCGGGAAGTCCGCGATGGAGCCGGCGAAGGCGGTAGGCTCGACATCCTCGGGAAGCTGGGCCTTGGAATTGGCAATGGCCCGTTCCACCTGGGTCCGGGCACGGTCCATGTCCGTGCCGTATTCGAAGGTCAGCGAGATGCGGGTGAAGCCGGTCTGCGAGGTAGCGGTGGAGGATTCCAGGCCCTCAACTGCCTGCAAAGCGGTTTCCAGCGGTTCGGCCACCTGCTCGTCGATCACCTCGGGGCTGGAGCCCATTTGGGTTGCCATGACCGAGATCTGGGGGAATTCCAGGGCGGGGATCAGCTCCTGCTTGAGCGATCCCATGGAAATCACGCCGAAGACGGCGGCGAAAACCGTGATGAGCGCAATGAGCGCCCGGTTTTTCAATGACAAGATGGCCAAGCGCTGCATGCGGGTGTGGTCCTAGCTGTGTCGCAGTGGGAGGGGCTGATCTCAACTTTAGTTGGTTGCCATTGCTCAACAGTCACCGGGAGATGTAAAGCACGCAAAATCATCCCAATGGATTACCCCGAAGCTGCTTGGGGCCCGCCCGCATGTGCCAATGCTGCCGATGCCGCGGCGCGCGCAGCGCTGCTGGAGCGCCTGCCCGATTCTAAGGGAAGGCGGTGGCTGCTAGCCGCATGGAATACTGGGGACATGAGTCTGCAGATGCCGATTGCGGTGCAAGCCACCGCGCAGCAAGGGATCCGGCGGCTAATCAGGATCAGGTACCGCTATTTCAGCTACGCCCTGCGCTACGCCGACGGGCGGGAAGTCTCCGGCCTGGGCTGGGCCGAGGCCGATAAATTGCTGCAAGGGCACCGGTATCCCGCCGATGCCTCGTGCACGCGCCACGGCGCCGAACGCCATTGCCCCGGCCTTGGCGCCGGTGCCTGGGTGGACTACCCCTACGGCGAGCCGCTGGACCGGCCATAGCCCGACCAGTGCCCGAATATGCGAGAACCGCCCACCAAAGCTGGTGGGCGGTTCTCGTTGTGCTTGGTGCCTACAGTCCCAGGGACTTGTCGGTGGCTGCCTTGACCTCAGCGTAGAGTGCTGGGTTCTCGTTCAGCTTCTGGCCGTAGGAAGGAATCATGTCCTTGAGCTTCGACTCCCAGCCTGCGAACTGCTTGGGGAAGCAGCGCGAAAGCAGCCCGACCATGATCGGGGTAGCGGTCGAAGCGCCTGGCGAAGCGCCGAGCAGGCCGGAGATCGAGCCGTCCGAGGAGGTGATGACCTCGGTGCCGAACTGCAGCACGCCGCCCTTTTTGGCATCCTTCTTGATGACCTGAACGCGCTGGCCAGCGGTGATCAGCTCCCACTTGGAACCATCTGCATCCGGGAAGTACTCGGCCAGCGCCTCGTCCTTCTTGGAGCGGGACTTGAGAACTTCCTTGATCAGGTAAGTGGTCAGATCCAGGTTGTCCTTGCCGACTGCCAGCATCGGGATGATGTTGTGCGGGCGCAGGGACAAGGGGAGATCCAGCTGGCCGGTGGACTTCAGGAAGTTCATCGAGAAGCCGGCGTAGGGGCCGAACATCAGCGAGCGCTTGCCGTCGACAAAGCGGGTATCCAGGTGCGGTACCGACATTGGAGGAGCGCCCACCGAAGCCTGGCCGTAGACCTTGGCGTGGTGCTGGTTGATGACGGTCTCATCGGTGCAGCGCAGGAACTGACCGGAGACCGGGAAGCCGCCGAAGCCCTTGATCTCGTCGATGCCGGCCTTCTGCAGCAGCGGCAGTGCGCCACCGCCGGCACCGACGAACACGAACTTGGCCTTGACGTTCTTGACTGCGCCCGAAGCGTTGTCCTTGACGCTCAGTTCCCAGCCGGCGCCCGAACGCTTGATGCCCTTGACCTTGTGGCCGTAGTTCACCGAGGCGCCAGCGGCGCCCAGCGAGTCGGTCAGGTCCCGGGTCAGGCGGCCGAAGTCGACATCGGTACCGGAGGAAACGCGGGATGCGGCAACCTTCTGCGAGGCATCGCGGCCCTTGGCCACCAGCGGGGTCCACTGGTTGATGGTGTCCAGGTCGTTGGTGATTTCCAGTTCCTCGAACAACGCATTGGGCTTCAGTGCCTCGTAGCGGGTCTGCAGGTACTTGGAGTGGTCCTCGCCGATGACGAAGGACATATGCGGCAGGGCGTTGATGAAGCTGTTGTCGGCAACGCGGTTGTTCTCGACGGCCCACGAGTAGAACTGGCGGGAAACCTGGAACTGCTCGTTGATGCCAATGGCCTTGGCCGGATCGACCGATCCGTCAGCCTTGGCAGCGGTGTAGTTCAGTTCGCACAGTGCCGAGTGGCCGGTACCTGCGTTGTTCCAAGGGGAGGAGGATTCCTGCCCGGCCTTGTCCAGGTTCTCGAAAAGACCAATGGACCAGGTTGGTTCCAGCTGGTTGATCATGGTGCCAAGGGTGGCACTCATGATGCCGGCACCGATTAGTACTACGTCAAAAGATTCGGTTGACGTTTCAGAAGGCACGAGGATCTCCATCGACAGTGATACTTTGCTCTCTCCCAGAGTAGACCTATATCCCCGGGGGTTAGAAATCGTTAACTGGGTTAACGGTCACTAACTTGAGATAGACGGCGAGTTTGCCATCTGCACATCCGCGTAGCACTCGTTGAGCATCGGCGATGGCGGATAGAAGGTGACGTTGCCGTTAAACGCCAGCGCAGAGATCGGAAAGACCAGTGGGAGCGCGGGCAGATCCGCGTTCAGGGTCTTGAGGATATCGGCATAGGCGGCGGTCCGTTCCTCCCCGGAAGGGATGGAACGGGCCAGCATGATCTGTGAGTCAAGTAACGTCGAGGTGTATCCGAACTCATTCTCCTTGGCCGCCAAAATGCCGGAAAGGAAGTCGTCTGCCGAACGGTAGCCGCCGGAGAAGCCCAGCAGGTGCAGTCCCTCGAAGTCCTTGGACCGCACGGTCTGCACGTAGCCGTCGGTCCATGCAATCGGGCGCGGCTTGATGCGGATCCCCACTGCGGCGAGGTCCTCGGCGATCTGCGCGAAAGTGCGTTCAGGCAGCGGCAGGTAGTTGCGCGAAACCTGCAGCGGGTAGGCGAACTCGATCTGTTCGCCCTTGTAACCCAGCTCGGCCAGCAAGGTCTTGGCCTTCGACGCATCGTGGTTCGGCGTATCTTCCGGTGCCGGAATGCTCAAGGCAGAGGGCAAGAGGGTCGAAGCGTGCTTGGACCCTTGCAGGAACAGCTTCTCAGCCAGCGAGCTGCGGTTGACCGCGTGCGCAATGGCCATGCGGAATTCCGGCTTGGCCAGCCACTTATTGCGCTGGTTCATGCCGAGGTAGAGCACGGAGAAGGGATCGCGCTGGACAACCACCTTGGCATTGCGCACCAGCGTGCGCATGATGTCCACCGAGACCATGTCGAAGCCGTCGATTTCATCGGCCAGCAGTGCGCCTTCGCGATTGTAGGGCGAAGGAACAGCAGAGATCAGCGCAACCTCGGGATGCGCGGTGTTATTGGACAGCCGCGGTTGATTCCAATAGTCCTTGAAGATCTCCAGGCGCACCACATTGTTCTCATGGGAAACGAAAGTGTATGGCCCGGTACCCACCGGGTGGGTGGAGAGCGACTCGGCCGGGTTCTGCCCGGGGCCGCCGGTCAACGCGCTGGGCGCGGCAATGGCCATGCCCGGCAAGGTCAGCGCTTCGATCAGCCCTGGCAGCCGGCGGCGCAGGTTCAAGGCGACCAGGTACTTGCCGGTTGCCTTGACGGATTCGAAATAGCTTGCGGAACCGGCTGCGGACTTGCCCTCGAAGAGCTTGGTGTCGAACTTCTTGGTCAGCTCTTCAAGCTGCTTGGTGCGCAGCTGCTGGGTGGCCAGTTCCTCTTCGCTGGCGTCGGCAGCGCTCTTGAACTCTTCTTCGAGTTCCTTGGCGGTTGGAAGCTTGGGGATGTCGCTGTCGAAGTGGAAAACATTGGCAAAGCCCTGGCTGGATGAAGCGCGCAGCTGCGGAGACAAGTTTTCCCAGCGGTTGAAGTTGGCGACAACTGCTTCTGCGGTCAATTCGGTGCCGTCGTGGAAGAGCACGCCTTCGCGCAGGGTGAAGGTGTAGCGCAAGCCATCAGGGCTTTCGGTCCAGGATTCGGCCAGGCCGGCTACGGCGCCACCGGTATCGGGATCGATATCGACCAGCGTCTCGTACACCTGGCGGGTGATCCGGAAGGATTCGTTATCTGCCACGATGGCCGGATCCAGCTTGACCGGGGGAGCGGCTGCTGCCAGGCGCAGGGTCCGGGGAATGCGCGGTGCGCTGGCCGAGGCTGTGGGCGAAGCGGAGGACGCGGGCCCCGGGTTTCCGGTGCAGGCGGTCAGTGCCAGTGCGGTAGTCGCCAATGTACCGGTCAGCAATGCGCGTCGTGATACGAGTTTCAATGGCAATTCGGGCACTGGGATGACTCATCTTCCTATGGCAGGCGGTACTGCTTCGCGCAGGGAACAAGCAAGTAAATGTGCGCAAAGGTATTTATCAAAGATAGCGCACCACGGCCACGGCTCCGGGAGCCAAAACTCCCGGAGCCTTCAACTGTCGCTAAATTGTTAGCTGCGGTGCACGAGGTTCTCGCCGTCGTTGCCCGCGGCCCAGGCCTGCACCTGCTTCTTGAGCAACTTCACCATGCGCGGGAAGAACGCCTTGGTGTTGCCGCCGTTGTGGGGAATGACCAAGGCATTGGGGTGCTGCCACAATGGGTGATCGGCCGGCAGGGGTTCTGGATCGAATACATCCGATGCCATATTCAAGCGGCCCGAAGCGACTTCTGCCACGATTGCCTCGGTATCCACCACCGGGCCGCGCGCGACGTTGACCACGGTTGCACCGTCGGGAAGCTTAGCCAGCAGATCAGCGTCAACCAGATGATGGGTGGAATCGTTGAGCGGCACGATCAGGATCAGCACTTCGATCTCCGCCGCGCGCGCTGCGAGATCCGAAGTTGCGAAGACCTCGCCATGCTCATCGGTGCGGGCCGTGGAGCCGAAGCGCAGGAGATTGACCTCGAAGGGCTCCAGGCGCTTGCGGATCTCTTCGCCGATGCCGCCCACGCCAACCAATGCCACCGTCCGATCAGCCAAGCCGGGCCACTGCTGGGGATTCCATCGGCCTTGTTGCTGGTCTCGGACCGCGTGCGGGTAGCCGCGCAGGGATGCGATGGCCAGGCCGATGGCCATCTCGGCGGTAGCCGCCGCGTGGACGCCGGCCGCGGTATTGATATTTGCGCGATCGCCAATCAGGTCAACCATTCCGTCGAAGCCGGTGGTCTGGGTCTGGACGATCTTGACGTTCGGTGCCTTGCGGATGTTCTTCAGCGTCTGGGGATTCGACATATAGGGAAGGATGGCAATGTCGATTTCTTCCAGCGTAGTTCCGGGGGTGCTCTCCAGGTCCCAGAGCACAGCTTTGAGGTTTTCCGGGATCGGACCGACCGCATCAATCAGATCTTGTGTCGGGAATGAAATCGTTCGTTGGGTGCTCATGGAAACACTGTACAAACCCCATCCGCGCTTTGGTAGTAACCCCTAGTCATGTCCTGTAATGAAGGTCACCGCAGAATACTGGCCCCCGAATTTGCGCTGAGGGAAATTGCTGGTAAAGTTTTATCTCGTTGCGAAAGCGCGAAGCCCGAAAAGCTTCTAGAACATCGCAGCGGGCGCCTCTAGCTCAATTGGCAGAGCAAATGACTCTTAATCATTAGGTTCCGGGTTCAAGTCCCGGGGGGCGCACGAACAATTTGTTCGGTTCACCAGACAACTTGTTTTCATAAATAAATACGCGCTTTTAGCTCAATTGGTAGAGCAAATGACTCTTAATCATTAGGTTCCGGGTTCGAGTCCCGGAGGGCGCACAAAACAAAGGTCAGGCTTCGGTCTGGCCTTTTTTGTTTGTCCCGGTGGACCAGCCAGCGCTTGACGCGGGAGTACTTTGGCCTGTGGCCCCCAGTAGGCTGGCCCGCGCCGGAGCCGGGAGGGGATTGGGGAAAGGGGGTCCCAGGCCACTGGCAGGAAAGTGGCTAGCTGCGGCTGAACCTTCGGGCGACGCCACGCTGCGGCTTCCTGGAAATCATTGCTGAAGGTGCGCCCGGGGTGCCGTGCGGACCGGAACCGAGGGGGAGTGCTGGCCGCGAGTGGCAAATCCTGGAGTTGCCCCCGCCGTGCCAGGGTGGATAGCTAGGTCCGGACCGGAAAACTATGTGTGTTTTAGATTACTTTCAAGCCGAGCAAATAGTGATATTATGAATCTGACTTGGACATTTATGTTCTCAGGTCGGGTACTGGCCGATTTTTGCTTTTGCACCATTTCTGCCTATGATTGTCTACGTCGCAAAGACGAGTTCTGAAAAAGAACTAGTCAGAGCGAGGAAGCGCTTTTAGCTCAATTGGTAGAGCAAATGACTCTTAATCATTAGGTTCCGGGTTCGAGTCCCGGAGGGCGCACAGTAGATCCGATCTGATTCGTCAGGTCGGATTTTTTGTATACGGCAAAGAAAAGAGGATCAGCTCATGAGTACTTCCGAAAAGACTAACCGTCTGTCCATCGGTGACCAGGCCCCTGATTTCACCTTGCAGGACGCTGCTGGCAAGTCTGTTGCCTTGGCTGATTACCGCGGCAAGAAGACCATCGTGTACTTCTACCCAGCCGCATCCACCCCGGGCTGCACGAAGCAGGCCTGCGATTTCCGCGATTCACTCGAATCCTTGCACTCCCTGGGTTACGCAGTTCTGGGCATTTCCCCGGACAAGACCGCCAAGCTGGAAAAGTTTGTCGCCAAGGAAGAACTGAACTTCCCGCTGCTCTCCGACGAGGACCACGCGGTAGCTGAAGCCTACGGCGCCTGGGGAGAAAAGAAGAACTACGGCAAGGTCTACGAGGGGCTGATCCGCTCCACTATCGTGCTCGATGAAGAGGGCAAAATCGCGCTGGCGCAGTACAACGTTCGCGCCACCGGCCATGTAGCCAAGCTGCGCCGTGACTTGGGCATTGATCCCAAGTAGACCCCTTGTTTGGCTGATTTCATATCAGGCAGAACTTCCGCTACACTAAATGAGGTCGCCTTCGAGGAAACAGTGTTTCCGGTGTAGCGCTAGCGAGTATGGCGGAATTGGTAGACGCGCTGGATTTAGGTTCCAGTGTCTTCGGACGTGAGAGTTCAAGTCTCTCTACTCGCACCAACTGAACCCTGCGGTCTGATTCCATCGGCCGCAGGGTTTTTGCATGCATCCGCAGCGGTTGACCAAGCGTATGATCCAAACAAGGCAAGCGGCCGCGATCCGAGGAGGAGGGGCACCATGGCAGCCAAGGAACTGCCCACCATGTATGGACTTTCTGAATCCGATCCTGGCCAGGACCTGATCAAGAGGGCAGGCATCGCTCCTGCCAATCTGGAGCAAATCGACCGCATCATGGCTGAAATGGGCCGGATGCGCCAGATCGAACGCCGCATCATGCGCAGCTCCCAGCAGTTCATGAAGCTGAACGAAACCGATATGCGGGCGATCCGCAAGATGATCTCTGCCAAGCATGCGGGCCAATCCGTCACCCCGGGTGCGCTGAGCCAGTATCTGGGAATTTCCAGCGCGTCGGTCACCAAGATGATTGACCGCTTGGAAGCCCACGGCCATGTGCGACGCACCAGGCATCCAACCGACCGGCGTTCGCAATGCGTCGAGGTTATCGAAGAAACCCATCTGGCAGCACGCGAGCAAGTGGGGCGGCACCATGCCAAGAGATTCGAAGTGGCCAACGCGATGAGCCCCGAGGAACGGGACGTAGTGATCCGGTTCCTTGCCGGGACCTCCGATGCCTTGGAAAGCAGCCTCGATTCAACGGCTGCCTGCGAAGCGGAGTAGTCCCGGGGACGTACCGGATCCTCAGCCAGCCGCCTGCTTTTCCGCGGCGCGCACGATGTTCTTGATGGTGGCCGGGAAGATGGCGCCATGGAACGGGTATACCGCCCACCAGTAGCAGCGTCCGGCCAAGCCCCGCGGGAAGAATACCGCTCGCTGGACCAGTTCGCTTCGCCCGTCAGCTCGCTTGTCGATCCGGTAATCCAGCCATGCTTGGCCCGGGGCGCGCATCTCCGCGCGCAAGCGCAGCAAGCTGTTTTCCTCCAGGGCTTCCACGCGCCACCAATCCACCACATCTCCTAGTGCCAGCGTGCTGTGCGAGCGGCGTCCGCGCCGCGACCCCACGCCGCCTGCCAGTTTGTCCATCAAGCCGCGCAGCTTCCACAGGGCGGGGAAGGCGAAATACGGTGATTCCCCGCCGAGCCGATGCAGCACGCTGAAGAGCTGCGCCTCGGTTGCCGTGGTGCTGATGCGGCGGATGTCGGTGTAGGCCTTGCGCCCTGACCAATCCGGATCAGAGGGCAGCGGTTCGGCGGGTGCCGAAATCGGCTGGGCGGTAGCCCAACTGGTTTGCACCGCGTCGGCATCCATCTTCTCCAGTGCCAGCTGCACCGCTCGCGGATAATCGCACAAGCCCTGGGCCGGCGGGGCAATCAGCTTGTCGATGTCCCGCGAGCCCATGACGCAATCATGCTGCAGCGACTGCACCAGCGCGGAAGCCAGGGTGTGCGGCAGCGGCGTCACCAGATTCACCCAGTGCGAAGCCAGCCGCGGGGTGAGCAGCGGCAATGGCCAGACTTTCGGCTCGCGCAGGCCGGCCACCTGGGCATAGATCTTCATCAGCTGCGCGTAGCTGTAGGTGCCGGGGCCGCCGATGTCATAGGTTCCCTGCGCGGGCTGCGCCAGTTCGGCGCAGGCCGCCAGGTAGTGCAAGGTGTCGCGGATGGCGATGGGCTGGACCTGGTTCAGTACCCAGCGCGGGGCCGGCATCACCGGCAGCACATCGCTCAGGTGCCGGACCATTTCGAAACTGGCCGAGCCGGAGCCGATCACCAGGCCCGCCTGGAGCACCAGGGTGCTGGCGGCCGCTGACAGGATCTGCCCCACGGCCACGCGCGAGGCCAGGTGCTCGCTGAGTTCGCCTGCAGGATGCAACCCGGAAAGATAGACCAGCTGGCTGACGTCCTGTTCGCGTACGACCTGCGCCATGACCTGCGCGCACGCTTTCTCCTGCGCCGCGAAATCCCGGGTCCCGGACATCGAATGCACCAAGTAGTAGAGCAGGTCCGCGTCCTTGCAGAGCTTGGCCACGGCGTGCTCATCTTGCAGGTCGCCCTCGACGATCTCGACTTGGCCGCGCCACGGGGTATCGCGCAGGCGCTGCGCATCACGGGTGAAAACCCTGACCTGGTGCCCGTTGCGCAAGAGCAGGGGCACCAGGCGTCCGCCGATATATCCGGTCGCTCCGGTCACTGCGATCAAGCTCATGGCGTTCGAACCCCGCGCTTGCGCCACGCGATCACCATGGATCCGAGCAGGAGCATTGCTGCGCAGCCCAGCGCGGAGTACCCGGCCAGTTCGGACTGGTTGCTGCCGGCCAGCCGGCTCACGCCGATCCAGCCCAGCCCCCAGGCCATGGCCAAGGCGGTGAAGATCCTGCCCGAGTAGGCGGTCGTGCCCAGCCCGATGGCCGCTGCGACCACCAGCAGTGCCACTGCCGCTCCTGGTGCCCAGGAGGCGTCCTGGCCAAAGCCCAGGGAGAGCAGCCATGCAGAGGTGTTGGCGATGCTGGCCACGCAGACCCAGCCCAGGTAGATGCCGAAGGTCAGCCACATGATCCAGTATTCGGTGCGCGAAGCCGGGGTGCCTGCCACCATGATGGTCAGCATCCAGGCCAAGCACGCGACGAGGATGAAGATCACCGCGACGCTGGCCCCCAGCCAGCCTAGCTGGACCACGGTAATCCATGCGGCGTTCAGCAATGCGGAAAGCAGCGCGGGAATCCGCAGCTTGGCAGCCCAGGCCGAGCGGCGTCCGGCGGGGGTGAGCTGGAAGATTCCGTAGACGGCCAGCCCGGCGTAGATCACGCTCCAGATGGAGAAGGCCGGACCCGCGGGGGCCAGCAGCGTCGAGTCAGCGCCCAGATAGCCGCCGGCTGCCTGCTGGACCGGAGTTCCGCCCAGGGCCCCGCTTCCGATGAATGAAACGGCAATGGCCAGGACCAGGGCAATCGCCGTGAACACCGGCAGTGCCCAGGATGTTGCTGACGCGGGGGCTCGATAGGGAAAATTCGGGGAATCCGTGGAACTGCTCATCGTGTGCTCCTGATGTCGGTTGAAAATTTTCCCGCTTCGAGTCGACAAAACGAGATAGTTAAACCATGATGTATCTAGAAAAGCTAAATATCAACTACGCGAGAGAAGTTATCATGGATTGTTCACGTCCGCTGATTGCCTCGGAAGTGTTCCGGTTGCTGCTCAAGCTCCAGCGGTCCTATGCACTGAGCGAAGCGCGCCTGCGCCACAGCCTTGACCTGAACGATACAGATTTGCGTGCGGTGAACCTGCTGCGTTCCATGCAAACGCCCAGCTCCGGGGAACTGGCCCGCGAACTGGGAGTGTCATCGGCAGGAATCACCTCGGTCCTGGACCGGCTCGAAGCCCGCGGGATGGTTGAAAGAAGGCACCATGCCGCGGACCGGCGGCGCACCCTGGTGGCCCCGGGGAGCAATTTCCCGGTGTCCACCGGGCCAGGGCAGGTGCTGCTGCGCAATCTGCACACGTTCTACGCGCAGCTGGACGAGCCGTCCCGCAGGAATCTGGGCGCCCTGCTCGAAGAAGCCCGGCGAGAGCTGGAAACGCGGGACACCGTGAGCAGCGAAGAGAACCAAGCAAACCCCACCACATCCTTTCAGTAGGGAACCATGAGAATGCACACCACCACACACCAGGCCCCGCAGGCCGCAGCGGCTGGCGCGCCAGCCTCAGGCGGGCTCATCGATGCACCCACCCGGCGCGCCATCAGCGATCGGCTGGAACTGCTGGCCACGCAGGCCCAGCACCGCAGCGCCGCCTACTCCGCGCAGACTGCGCTGCTCTGGTCCCGGATCTCCGAACGGCTGGCTACCGGCAAGCTGATGCGCCCGGGGCTGGTAATGCTCGGCTACCGGGCCTTCGGCGGCCGCAATGAGGCCCGCGCCATCGACCTGGGCTGCGCCTTCGAGCTGCTGCACGCCGCCTTGCTGATCCACGACGACGTGGTGGACCGCGACTTCGTGCGCCGCGGGGAAAAGACCATCTCGGCGCTCTACCGCGACCACGCCATCGCCAGCGGCCGGAACCGGGCCGACGCCGAGCATGCGGGCAATTCCGTGGGCATCATCGCCGGGGACCTGCTGATCAGCGAAGCGATCAAGCTCGCGGCCAGGGCCGCGGCCGGAAGCGACAGCGAAGCCGGGGTCCAGCAGGCCTTCTTCCAAGCCATCGAGCAGGCAGGGGCCGGAGAGCTCGAGGACCTGCTCTACTCGCTGGCCCCGGCTCCAGCCACCACCAGCCAGGTGCTGCGCATGGAACAGATGAAAACCGCGGCCTACTCCTTCCAGCTGCCGCTGCAGGCCGGAGCGCTCCTGGCCGGGGCGCACCCCGGCCAGGCCGAGGCCATCGGCGCGGTGGGCTGCCAGCTCGGGGTGGCCTACCAGATCATCGATGATGTGCTGGGCACCTTCGGGGACCCGGCACGCACCGGCAAGCCGGTGGAATCGGACTTGCGCGAATTCAAGAGCACCATCTTGCTGGCCCTGGCCAGCGAGCAACCCGAATTCGCCAAGCTGCTGGGCGGATTCCGCGAAGGAACAGTGGATGCCGGCCGGATCCGCCAGGAACTAGCCGCGCAGGGGGCCGAGCGCTTCGCCCGGCAGCTGGCCCAGCAGCTGTGCTCGCGGGCCACCGGCTCCGCGGCCTTCCTGGACCTGCCCGAAGAAGCCCGGACGCTGCTGCGCGAGTGCACCGGCCTGATCCTGGATCGAAGCAGCTGAACGCCATGAAACCCTACAATTCCCCTCACAGCACCGCAGGCACCGCCGCCTTGGAGCACTATTCGCGCACCGCCCAGCGCAGCGCCAGGGTGGTACTGGGCGAATACTCCACCTCGTTCTCGCTGGCCTGCAAGCTGCTGGATGCCGCCAGCGCCAGGCACATCGCCAATATCTACGCGCTGGTGCGCCTGGCCGATGAAATCGTGGACGGGGTGGCCTGCCAGGCCGGCCTGGACAACCAGGCCATCGCCGCCTGCCTGGACGAGCTGGAAGCAGAAACCCTGCGCGCCATGGAACGCGGGTACAGCACCAACATGGTGGTCCACGCTTTCACTATTTCCGCCCGGGCCACCGGCATCCACGCCGAGCTCACCGCCCCGTTCTTCGCCTCAATGCGCGCGGACCTGGGCACCGGGCAGCATGATGCGCGCAGCTTGCAGGACTACATCTACGGCTCGGCCGAAGTCATCGGGCTGATGTGCCTGCAGGTCTTCCAGGCGATGCCCACCGCGCCGGACTTGACGCCTGCCCAGGCGCAGCGCGCCAAGCACGCCGCCCGCAGCCTGGGCGCGGCCTTCCAGAAGGTCAACTTCCTGCGCGACCTGGCGGAAGACAGCGAAGATTTGGGACGCAGCTACTTTCCCGGCCTGGACCCGGCAGGATTCGATGAGCCAAGCAAGGCGAAGCTGGTTGCGCAGATCGAGCAGGACCTGGCCCAGGCCCGTGCCGGCCTGCCCTACCTGGCCCCGTCCGCTGCCCGGGCGGTGCGCCTGGCCCATGACCTGTTCCGCGAACTGAACTCCCAGCTGGACAAGGCCCCGGCCTCCCAGCTGCTGCGCACCCGCATCTCGGTCTCCGCCCCGCGCAAGGCGCTGATCGCCGCCCGCGTGCTGCTGGGCACCCGGGGCACCACCGGCCGCAAGCCAAGAATGGAAGTAGCAAGCAGATGAACCACGCACAAAGAGAAGTCGTAGTCATCGGGGGCGGATTCTCCGGCCTGGCCAGCGCCGGGTTGCTCGCCGCCCGCGGCTGCAAGGTCACCTTGATCGAACAGCAGCCGCATCCAGGCGGACGCTCCGGGCGCCTGGAGCGCGACGGGTTCCGCTTCGACACCGGCCCCTCCTGGTACCTGATGCCCGAAGTCTTCGAGCACTGGTTCAAGCTCATGGGCACCAGCGCCAGCGAACAGCTGAAGTTGCGCGAACTGGCCACCGGCTACCGCACCTTCTTCCAGGACCGCGAAGAACCGGTGGATGTCGGAACCGGCGCTGCGGCCAGCGGACTCTTCGAAGCCCTGGAACCGGGCAGCGGCCCAGCCTTGGAGCGGTACCTGCGCACAGCGAAGGAGGGTTATGAATTGGCCTTGGAGCATTTCCTCTATGACGATTTCAGCTCGCTCACCTCCCTGCTGCACCCAAGGATCCTGCGCCGGACCCCGCAACTGGCCCAACTGCTGGCCTCCAGCCTGGAAAGCCATGTCGCCCGGCGCTTTTCGAGCAACGAGATCCGCCAGCTGCTCGGATACCCGGCGGTGTTCCTGGGCTCCAGCCCGAGCCGCACCCCTGCGCTCTACCAGCTGATGAGCCACCTGGACCTCACCGACGGGGTGAAATACCCGATGGGAGGCTTCGCTGCCGTTGCCGATGCCATGGCCGAACTGGCACGGAAACACGGCGCGGCCATCCATTTGGGCGCCACCGCAACGGCCATTGAAACCAGCGCAGGAAAAAATCCCCGGGTCAGCGCGGTGCGCTGGATCGACGCGCACGGCAAGCAGCAGCGCACCCCGGCGACCCAGGTGATCGCAGCCGCCGATGTGCGCCACCTGGAAGGCCATTTGCTGCCCGAGGAGCTGCAGACCCATACCGCCAAGAGCTTCCAGCGCAAAGACCCCGGCCCCAGCGCGGTGCTGCTGTGCCTGGGCATCAGCGGCAAGCTGCCGCAGCTGGAGCACCACAACTTGCTGTTCACCACCGATTGGAAAGAGAATTTCTCGCGGATTCGCCAAGGGCGGATGCTGGAGGCGGAAACCAGCATCTATGTCTGCAAGCCCAGTGCCACCGACCCCTCGGTGGCCCCGGAAGGCTGCGAGAACCTGTTCATCCTGGTTCCGGCTCCGGCCATGCCCGAATGGGGGATCGGCGCAGCCGATGGGGCAGGAGATGCCGCGGTGGAAGCGGTGGCCGACGCGGCCATCGACCAGCTGGCCGCATGGGCTGGCATCAAGGATCTTCGCGAGCGGATCGTAGTGCGCCAGAGCATCGGCCCGGGGGACTTCCTCCAGCAGTACGGCGCCTTCAAAGGCGGTGCGCTGGGCCTGGCCCATACCCTGGGGCAAAGCGCCATGCTGCGTCCGGGCAACCGCAGCGCCAAGGTGGGCGGGCTGCACTATGCCGGCAGCACCGTGCGCCCTGGAATCGGCGTGCCGATGTGCCTGATCAGCGGGGAACTGGCTGCCAAAGCGGTGCTCGGGATCAAGGCCGCGGGGCCCATGGACGAAAACTTCGCGGCCACGGTGCGGCAGGAGGCAGGAACATGATCTACCTGGGCATCTTGCTGGCACTGCTGGCCTGCATGGGGCTGCTGGACGCGAAGGGAAAGCTCTTCATCTTCCGCCACCCGGTGCGCGGGCTCCTGGCCCTGGGGCTGGGCACCGGATTCTTCGTGCTCTGGGATGTGCTGGCCATCAGGCAGGGCATCTTCCTGCACAAGGAATCAGAGCTCATGACCGGAATCATGGTGGGCGAGCAGTTCCCTGTGGAAGAAGTCTTCTTCCTGGTCTTCTTGTGCTATTGCGCCATGATTGCCTTCACCGGGCTGCCAGTGCTGGCCGGCATGCTGCGCAACCGGAACCAGAAAGCACCCAAGCGCACGTTAGGGGAGAACCATGTTCCTTGAATTGAGCTTCTGCTTCCTATTTGCGGCCATGGCCGTCTTTGCCGCCGGTCTGGCCGCCAGCAAGCAACGCCTGCGCTCGGTCGCCAAGCCGCTGGGCGCTGCCATGGCCTTGATGCTCGTGCTCACCGCGATCTTCGACAACCTGATGATCTACGCCGGGCTGTTCGGCTACGGCAGCGGGACGCTGTCCGGGGTGCATCTGGGCCTGGCCCCGATTGAAGACTTCTTCTACGCCGCCTGCGCGGTCTTCCTGGTTCCCGGGCTGTGGTGGCTGCTCGGTGCCCGCAGCCACAGAAAGGACGCTTCATGATCCGCGGAATCGTATTGAGCTCACGCCCCATCTCCTGGGTGAATACCGCCTACCCGTTTGCCGCCGCCTATCTGCTGGCCGGCGGCGGGATCGATTGGCGCTTGGTCCTGGGCACGGTGTTCTTCCTCTTCCCCTACAACCTGCTGATGTACGGCGTGAACGATGTCTTCGACTACGAGTCGGACCTGCGCAATCCGCGCAAGGGAGGAATCGAGGGGGCGCTGCTGTCCAGGCAGAGCCATAAGTCGCTGCTCATCGCCTGCGTCCTGTGCGCCGCGCCGTTCCTCGCGGTGCTCGTGGCGGCCGGGGATGGCGCAGCCAACCTCGTTCTGGCCGTGTCGATCCTTGCGGTGCTGGCCTACTCCGCGCCGCGGCTGCGTTTCAAGGAAAGGCCCGGGCTGGACTCGCTGACCAGCGCAGTGCACTTCGTCTCCCCGGCGGTCTACGGGTGGGTGCTGGCTGGCGCCAGCGTGCAGGCCGAGCAGTGGCTGGTCTTCGGCGCGTTCCTGCTCTGGGGGATGGCCAGCCATGCCCTGGGCGCAATCCAGGATATTGTTCCCGATCGCCAAGGCGGGCTGTCCTCGATCGCCACCGCCTTGTCGGCCCGCACGACCATCTACTTGGTCTTGGCTGCCTACCTGCTGGCCGGAGTGCTCGTGGCGGTGGGCCTTTCGGGGATTGGCCGCTGGGCGGCGGTGCTGGCCCTTCCCTATGTGCTCAACGTCCTACCCCATCTTCGAATCAGCGATGCAAGCTCGGGTACGGTTAATCGAGGATGGAAGAGATTCTTGTGGATCAACTACCTGTGCGGTTTCCTGCTGACCATGCTCCTGATCTTTTCGGCACTTTTCACCTACTAGACCCGGATGGGGATTCAAGGATTTCAATGGACGTCATTTTGCTTTCGGATCAAGGCCAGCCTATTGGCACGCACCCGAAAGAATTGGTTCACACCACGGATACCGTGCTGCACCAGGCATTCTCCTGCCACGTGCAGAATCAAGCCGGCCAGGTGCTGGTGACGCGTCGCGCCCTGTCCAAGGTGACCTGGCCAGGGGTCTGGACGAACTCCTTCTGCGGGCATCCCCAGCCCGGCGAGAGCTTCGAAGAAGCCATTACGCGCCACGCGGCCCATGAGCTCGGCTTCAAGGTCAGCCGCATCGAATCGGCGCTGCCGGACTTCCGCTATCGCGCCGTGGATGCCTCGGGCATTGTGGAAAACGAAATCTGCCCGGTCTTCACCGCGATAATCGGCAGCGAGATCTCTGCGAACCCGGACGAAGTCATGGACTACTGCTGGGTGGATCCGGCACAACTCGGTGAAGCCCTGCGCGCCACCCCGTGGGCCTTCAGCCCGTGGCTGGTGATGCAGGCTGCAGGGATGTCCCTGTACCAGACCAAGCAAGGCTGATTCCGGGCCCGCCGCAGGCGTGGAATCCGTGCAGGGTGATTCCTGTGGAATTGTCCGGGTCATTGGCTATGCTCGATTGCATGGTGCTTCAAGTAATTTCTGCCGGTATCCAGCGGCACGGCGCGGCCATCCATGCGTTACGCAGGGCCAGTGTGGTCGCCGGTGGCCTGGTGCTGGCTTCGTCCCTGGCCAGCTGTGCCCCGCTCCAGTTCGAAGCATCCGCGCAAACTCCTAGCGTGAGCCAGCAGATCGCGGCCTTGCCGAAGTATGCCGACAACCTCCAGGAAGTCGAAGGGCGCCAGGAATGGGCGGATCAGAAGATCTTCCAGTACCTCAATGGCCAGGGCGCCGCAGGCTTCCATTCATTCGCCCAGGATTCCATCCAGTACGCCACCGTGGGGTGGCTCTCTCCGGTCCAGGGCGTGCTCGCCATTGTGGTGGAGGGCAGTGATTGGATCGCGGAGGGCAGTGCTGCCGGCTATGCCGAGCGGGTCATGACCTCCGTCGGCTACGAATCAATCGAGTTGGACCGGGTTGAGATCCTCACCGTCGAAGGGCAGCTGCTCGCCTCCGACTACCGCGGGAATCATCCCGGGGCTTTGTAAGCGAAAAGGCCATCTCGCCGCGTAGCTCGTAATGGAGCTAGCTGGCGGGATGGCCTTTGCTATGGCGAATTCTCTTGCTGGTTATACGAAGTTCTCGGTGCCTTCGATGGTGTTCATGAAGTGGTCCATGAAATCAGCGAAGTCCTCTGCATCTGATTTCTGGTCAATGGTGGCACCAATGCTGATGGCATCATCGACATGCAAGTCGATGCTCGGCGCTTCGGGAATGCTGAAGCGGAACACCCGGCCCGAAGAGATCGCGATTTCGTAGCCGCCATCGCTGAGCTCGGCGAGCTGGTTCACATTCGTATTGTTGATGTTGATCGCATCCTCGGATGCTTCCAAGCTGCTGGCATTCACTGGCGCAATAATCAGTTCCGCTGGTTGGCGCCGATATCCAATGACCTTGAGCCCTCCGGAGCCGGCGATGCCGGTGCCCGCCACGAGATTGTAGCTGGCGAAGTTGGGGATCTGCGAGTCGAAGGCCTCATGGAGGCGGGCCTTTACCTGCTGGGTTGGATTTTCGTCTGGGCGCTTGTCCATAACCAATACTCTACCGATAACTTTGGACAATTTGACCAGTCGCAACATTTATCGAAATGTGTCATCGGCACGTCATGGGTTATCTGATTGGTCATATTGACTTCTAGAATGGGATTAATGAGCCAGGATGCTAATTGAGTCGTCAAGCCATGCGCCCGTGTGGCCATCGACGGAACTCATGCCTTTCCCGGCTCAACGCTGCAAGCGAAACCAACTGCCTGGCAGGTGGCTTCCTTGGAGCAAGGGGTGCGCAGCGCGAGCGATGCGCGTCCAAGGCAGCTGGTGCTTGTCTCCAGCTAATCCCGTTTCGACAGGCGCTGTTGGTGCCTGGGAAGCGAAATAACCAAGTCTTGTTCGCGGTGTCGCGTCCAAGGTTTGGACATCCGTCTCATATAATGAGATAAACAGGGTGTCTAGTTGCTCTTTGCCGTGAGGTGGAGAAAACTAGAGGCATGCAAACAAACACCGATGTACTACTAGTTATCAGGCGCGGAGCCTGAGACACTGTCCAACACCACGGACAGTACGTCGGTAACGCGCAAGCCCCCTTTCGTCAGTAGTGACGGCCGCGGGGCGTTTTTTATGCGCAAACGAAGAGATAGATATGGAAAGGATCCCGATGAGCAACTCAACACCCGCCAATCCGGCGTCGGTTGCGAAGTCAATCAATCGAACCAAGGATGCCGCCGCCGCTGTCTCTTCCGTCGTGGAGGCTTCGAACCCGGTACAGGGTCCGAATAATATCGTTGCTCCCACACAGATGACGGGCTCACAAGCCATCGTCCGCTCGCTGGAAGAACTGGGCGTCAAAGACGTCTTCGGATTACCAGGTGGGGCCATCCTTCCCACCTATGATCCACTGATGGATTCGACCAAGATTAACCACTTCTTGGTCCGCCACGAACAGGGTGCCGGCCATGCCGCACAGGGTTACGCCATGGTGAGCGGGGAAGTGGGCGTATGCATCGCTACTTCCGGACCAGGCGCAACCAACCTCGTCACCGCACTGGCCGATGCCAATATGGATTCGGTACCAATGGTGGCAATCACCGGTCAGGTCAATAGCGCTTTCATTGGCTCTGACGCATTCCAGGAAGCAGACATTGTCGGCATCACGATGCCGATTACCAAGCACGCTTTCCTGGTCACTAACGCGGAAGACATTCCGCGCACGCTGGCCAGCGCGTTCTACCTGGCGCAGACCGGCCGTCCCGGTCCGGTGCTGGTGGATATCACCAAGGATGCCCAGCAGAGCGACATGACCTTCTCATGGCCGCCAAAGGTCGACCTGCCGGGCTACCGCGTGGTCACCCGCGGACACAACAAGCAGCTGCGCGAAGCCGCCAAGCTCATCGCTTCGGCAACCCGCCCGGTGCTGTATGTTGGCGGTGGCGTGATCAAGGCCAACGCCCATGAGCAGCTGAAGGAATTCGCGGAATTCATCAACGCGCCGGTGGTCACCACGCTGACCGCACGCGGTGCCTTCCCGGACTCGCATGAACAGCACGTGGGCATGCCCGGCATGCACGGTGCCGTCTCTGCGGTCACGGCACTGCAGCAGTCGGATTTGCTCATTACCCTCGGCGCCCGCTTCGATGACCGCGTCACCGGCGTGCTCTCCACCTTCGCGCCGAACGCGAAGGTGATCCACGCCGATATCGATCCTGCGGAAATCTCCAAGAACCGCGTGGCCGATGTGCCGATCGTCGGCTCGCTGGATGAAATCATCCCGCAGCTGCACGAGGCCTGCGCCTCGCGCTTCGAGAACGAAGCCCAGCAGGACCTGGCCGGCTGGTGGGGACTGCTCAACCGCCTGCGCGAAACCTACCCGATCGGCTACACCGAAACCCACGACGGCCTCTCTGCTCCGCAGAATGTTATCGGGCGCATCGGCGAGCTGACCGGTCCGGAAGGCGTCTACGTGGCAGGCGTGGGCCAGCACCAGATGTGGGCAGCGCAGTTCGTCAAGTACGAGCGCCCGCGCTCGTGGCTGAACTCCGCCGGCCTGGGCACCATGGGCTACTCGGTGCCTGCCGCCATGGGCGCCAAGGTGGCGCAGCCGGACCGCGTGGTCTGGGCCATCGACGGAGATGGCTGCTTCCAGATGACCAACCAGGAACTGGCTACCTGCGTGATCAACCGGATCCCCATCAAGGTTGCCATCATCAACAACTCGTCGCTGGGCATGGTCCGCCAGTGGCAGACGCTGTTCTACGATGGCCGCTACTCCAACACCGATTTGAACACCGGCCACGGAACCGCCCGGATTCCGGACTTTGTGAAGCTGGCCGACGCCTACGGCTGCGTGGGCCTGCGCTGCGAACGCGACGAGGATATCGACGCGACCATCCAGAAGGCATTGGAAATCAATGACCGTCCGGTAGTCATCGACTTCGTGGTCTCGGCCGACTCCATGGTGTGGCCAATGGTCCCATCGGGAGTCAGCAACGACCAGATCCAGATTGCCCGCGGCATGACCCCTGAATGGGAAGAGGAGGACTAGGACATGGCAAAGCATACGCTTTCGGTACTGGTTGAAGACGTTCCCGGCGTGCTCACCCGCGTCGCCAGCCTCTTCGCCCGCCGTGCCTTCAACATTCACTCGCTGGCCGTTGGTCCCACGGAAATTGCCGGCATCAGCCGCATGACCGTGGTGGTGGACGCCGAAGGGGATTCCCTGGAACAGGTCACCAAGCAGCTGAACAAGCTGGTCAACGTCATCAAGATCGTGGAACTGCTGCCGGAAACCTCGGTGCAGCGTGACCACATCATGATCAAGGTGCGCGCCGATGCGGCGACGCGACTGCAGGTCACCCAGGCCGCGGAGCTGTTCCGCGCATCGGTGATCGACGTATCCACGGACTCGCTGGTCGTTGAGGCCACCGGCAATGCGGCGAAGATCGAAGCACTGCTGGCAGTACTTGAGCCATTCGGCATCCGCGAGATCGTCCAGGCCGGAACGCTGGCCGTGGGACGCGGAACAAAGTCGATGAGCGACCGTGCCCTGAAGACGCTGTCCGCCTAAGCGCACAATGACTTCAAGAGACACGAACTACAAATTTAGGTATTTGGCACCTAGCTTAGAAGAAAGCAACAGTGCCTAAGCACAAGACTTCTTTACCAGAAGCACAAATAAGGAGAATTACAGTGGCTGATCTGTACTACGAAGACGACGCAGACCTCTCGATCATCCAGGGCAAGAAGGTAGCTGTCATTGGCTACGGCTCCCAGGGCCACGCCCACGCATTGAGCCTGCGCGACTCGGGCGTCGAGGTTATCGTCGGCCTGGCTGAGGGCTCCAAGTCCCGTGCCAAGGCCGAGGCCGAAGGCCTTAAGGTAGCTACCGTTGCCGAGGCAGCGGCTTGGGCAGATGTCATCATGATCCTGACCCCGGACCAGGTCCAGGCCCAGGTCTACACCGAGTCGATCGCCGAGCACCTCGAAGAGGGCAACGCGCTGTTCTTCGGCCACGGCTTCAACATCCGCTTCGGCTTCATCCAGCCACCAGCCAACGTCGACGTTGCACTGGTTGCTCCCAAGGCACCAGGGCACACCGTGCGCCGCGAATTCGAAGCCGGCCGTGGCATCCCTGACCTGATCGCCGTGGAGCAGAACTTCACCGGCGGCGCCAAGGAACTGGCACTGTCCTACGCTGCAGGCATCGGCGGCACCCGTGCCGGCGTTATCGAGACCACCTTCACCGAAGAGACCGAAACCGACCTGTTCGGCGAGCAGGCTGTGCTGTGCGGTGGCACCTCCCAGCTGGTCCAGTACGGCTTCGAGGTCCTGACCGAAGCTGGCTACAAGCCGGAAATCGCCTACTTCGAGGTGCTGCACGAGCTGAAGCTGATCGTCGACCTGATGTGGGAAGGCGGCATCGCCAAGCAGCGCTGGTCGATCTCCGACACCGCTGAGTACGGCGACTACGTCTCCGGCCCACGCGTGATCACCCCAGAGGTGAAGGAAAACATGAAGGCTGTGCTGGCTGATATCCAGTCCGGTGCTTTCGCCAACCGCTTCATGGAAGACCAGAAGGCTGGCGCTCCGGAGTTCAAGGAACTGCGTGCCAAGGGCGAAGCGCACCCAATCGAGACCACCGGTCGCGAACTGCGCTCGCTGTTCTCCTGGATCTCGGATGCATCCTCGGATGACTACGTAGATGGTTCGGTAGCCCGCTAAGCATGCGGCTGACTGCATAATCTGCACACACTAAATCGACCTCGGTTGCTTCCCATATGGGAAGCAGCCGAGGTCGATTTTTTTAGTCTGCTGGGTCGGATACCAGCTAGGCAGGTTTAGAGCTTCGAAGCCCGGTAGCCGGCCTTGCGCGCATCAGCTGCAGTCTTGAAGCATTCTTCTGGCTTCGTGATGTTGTAGAAGCGCTGTCCCTTGACGTGGTACTTCCACTCCTTCTGGCTGCCGGTGCGGTTGCCCTTCACCGGGTAGCCTGCAGGGCAGTTCTTCGCCTTCCCGCTCATCTTCACGGAACGCTTGGCGGCCGCCTTCTTCACCAGCAAGGTCTGCGTCTTCTGCACGGTCGAGGTCTTGCCCTTGAGCTGGTACTTGACCGTGGTGGTGACCTTGTAGGTGCCCGCTGCAAGCTTGACGGACTTCTTCTTGCTGGCGACGGTCTTCTTGCCCTTGGCCACCTTCAGCAACGCCGACTTGATCTTCACGTTCTTTGCCTTGGAATAGCTTGGCTTGATGGTTGCCTTGGCTGAACCCTTGACTGTTTTCGTGCCGATTTTCTTGATCGCTACCGCAGGAGCCTTTTTCTTCGCAGCAACGATGCTGGCAGATGAAATGCTGGTGGGCAACGGAGCGGCCGAGGCCGCGGAGACACCGGAGAATACAAGTGCTCCCGAAGCGATGACAGCGAGTGAACGCTGAACTAATTTATTCAATTTCTCCCCATGGAAAGTCGAGCGAGCATGGGCACTGATCGGTCCCATGTGCTGATTCTAATCTGGACTGGGAATAGAAACTATGGCTGGACGCGATTGTGATCGATTGCGGCTAATGCAGTCAAAGCGTTACTCGATCAGTCGAGTGTTTTCCCAATGATTAGTTGAAGCCCTTGCTAGGCTCGGGCAAAACCATGCAAAGGAGCGCGCCCGTGCCACAGGAAAGCAACTACGACGATTTCGCCCAGGACTACGCTGACGAGAACGAATTCAGCATGCTGAACGCCTACTATGAGCGGCCGGCCACCTTGGAACTGGCAGGAGAGGTTGCCGGCCGGAACATCCTGGATATCGGCTGCGGCGCCGGCCCGCTGTCGGAACAGCTCATGAGCCGTGGAGCGAGCGTCTCGGGCTTCGACACCAGCCGGGCAATGGTGGACCTGGCACGCCAGCGGCTGGGCGAAGATGCCGACCTGAAAGTGGCGACATTGGGGGAGAAGCTCCCGTATGCCGACAACAGTTTTGACGATGCCATTGCTTCCTTGGTGTTCCACTATTTGCCGGACTGGGACTACGCACTGGAGGAAGTCCGCCGGGTCCTCAAGCCCGGCGGCCGGCTCATCATGTCGGTGAACCATCCGATTCTCTACCCGTTCAACCACCGAGGCAAGGACTACTTCCAACTCACCCAGTACACCGACGAAGTTACTTTCAAGGGGAAGCCTGCCGAACTGACCTATTGGCATCGGCCTTTGCATGAAACCATGAAGGCACTGATCTCCGCAGGGTTCGCGGTGGAGCGTGTTTGGGAGCCGCCGTATGCCAAGGATGCGCCCGAAGGCGTGATTCCAGAAGCCTTGCGTGAACGCGACGCGTTCTTGAGCTTCCTGTTCTTCTCGCTGCGCTCGACGCGCTAGCCAGCGCACTGCTTCCGGGTGCCAACGGCGTCCGGAAGCCGCGAAGCCCTCGAATGTCAGCTGATAGCCGGCATAGCGGCAGGACGCGTTGAATGATGGGGATCGACGAAACTGTTTTCTGCCAGCTGAAGCAAGTAATCGCCATACCCGCTCTTGCCCAACTCCCGGCCCAAAGTGCGCAACTGGTCATCGCAGATGAACCCCTGGCGCCATGCAACTTCCTCGGGAGAACCGATCTTCAAACCCTGCCGCGCTTCGACAGTGCGCACGAAGTTGGAGGCGTCGTTGAGCGAATCGAAGGTTCCGGTATCAAGCCACGCAGTTCCGCGGGCCAGCACCGTGACGTTGAGGTTGCCCTCTTCGAGGTACAAGCGGTTGATGTCGGTGATCTCAAGCTCTCCACGGGCCGAAGGCTGCAATGTCCGGGCTTTGCCAACCACGGAATTGTCGTAGAAGTACAATCCCGGAACAGCGTAGTGGCTTTTCGGGTCCAGCGGCTTCTCTTCCAGCGATACGGCCCTTCCGGAGCTATCGAACTCGACGACGCCGTAGGACCTGGGATCCTTGACCCAGTAGCCGAAGATCGTCGCGCCGGTCTGGTCGGCGTAGCTTCCCAACTGGGTGCCGAACCCCGGTCCATGGAAGATGTTGTCACCCAGCACCAGCGCCACGGATTCCCCTCCGATGTGCTCGGCGCCAAGTATGAACGCTTGGGCCAGGCCTTCAGGCCGGGCTTGCACGGCATAGGACAGAGTGATGCCGAACTGCGAGCCATCGCCGAGCAAGGACTTGAACTGCCCCTCATCCTGCGGCGTCGTGATGACCAGGATGTCCCTGATTCCAGCGAGCATAAGCGTGGTCAGCGGATAGTAGATCATCGGCTTGTCGAAGACAGGCACCAATTGCTTTGAGATGCCTCGCGTGATCGGGTGCAAACGAGACCCGGTTCCCCCAGCTAGAATTATTCCCCTCATGGCTATCGAGCCTAATGAAGCGGGCAGCGATCTTGTCAGAGTAGTCATACTCGAGAATTGCTAGGAAGCTGCTTGGCCGCGGTGCCCACTGGCTACATTGGTGAGATGAAAAGAATCCTTGTAACTGGGGGAGCAGGATTCATTGGGGCAAATTTCGTGCACCATATGATTGCGCATTCCGACAGTGAAATCACCGTATTGGATAAGATGACCTACGCCGCCAACCGGCAGTCGCTGGAAGGCTTGGACAGCAAACGCGTCAACCTTGTTGTTGGCGACATCTGCAACTACGTGTTGGTCAACGAACTGGTGCCGCAGCATGATGCTGTGGTCCACTTCGCGGCAGAGACGCACAACGATAATTCCTTGCATGACCCGCGCAGCTTCGTGAATTCCAATGTCTTGGGAACTTTCGAACTCCTGGAAGCCGTGCGCAACCACGGCGTGCGCCTGCACCATATTTCCACCGACGAGGTCTATGGAGACCTGGAACTCGATGATCCGCAGCGCTTCACCGAAACCACGCCCTACAAGCCATCCAGCCCTTATTCGGCTACCAAAGCCTCCAGCGACCTGCTGGTCAAGGCCTGGGTCCGTTCCTTCGGGATCGAGGCGACGCTATCCAACTGCTCGAACAACTACGGGCCGTACCAGCATGTGGAGAAGTTCATCCCGCGGCAGATCACCAACGTCCTGGGGGGATTGCGGCCCAAGCTCTACGGCAATGGAACAAATGTGCGCGATTGGATCCACGCCAGCGACCACTCCTCGGCGGTGCAGCTCATTCTGGAAGCGGGCCAGACCGGGCGCACCTATTTGATTGGTGCGGACGGAGAGAAGAGCAACCGCGAAGTGCTCGCCCTGATTCTGGAGCTGATGGGCAGGAAAGCCGATGACTTCGATGCGGTGGCCGACCGGGCCGGCCATGACCTGCGCTATGCCATCGATTCCACGGTGCTGCGCACCGAGCTTGGCTGGCAGCCGCGGTACACCGACCTGGTGCAGGGCCTGGAGCAGGCCATTGGCTGGTACCGTCAGCACTGCTCCTGGTGGGAGCCGGCCAAGGCACAGACCGAGCAGCGCTATGCGCAGCAGGCCGATGCGTTCAAGGTTGCCAGCTGATGGGCGGCGCGGCACAGCTACGGGTAGAGGACAGCCCGATTCAGGGACTCAAAGTGGTCAGCCTGCCGGTGCACCGCGATGAGCGCGGCTGGTTCAAGGAAAACTGGCAGCGGGAGAAAATGGTGGCTGCGGGTTTGCCGGACTTCCGTCCGGTGCAGAACAATGTCTCCTTCAATGGCCAGCGCGGGACCACTCGCGGATTGCACGCCGAGCCATGGGACAAATACATTTCGGTGCTGTCTGGGGAGATCTTCGGCGCCTGGGTGGACCTGCGTCCCGGGCACGGTTTCGGCAGGCTGTTCACCGCTCAGGTGGGCGAAGGCCAAGCGGTCTTCGTGCCCCGCGGGGTGGCCAACGCCTTCCAGACCCTGGCCTCGAATACCGTGTACTCCTACCTGGTCACCGAGCACTGGACCGAGCCAGCCCGGTTGGAATACAGCTACGTCAATCTGGCCGACCCGGATTTGGACATCCCCTGGCCCATCAGCTTGGATGAGGCCATAGTTTCACAGGCGGACAAGGAGCACCCACCGCTGGCGCAGGCGAAACCAGTGCAGCCCAAGAAAATTGCGGTGCTCGGCGGGAACGGCCAGCTCGGACGTGCCTTCGCCCAGCTGGCGAAGTCAGATGAACGGATCGCTTTGTATACCCGCGCCCAGACCGACTTGCAGTCCCCGGGCTTCGCGGCATCGCTGGACCTTGCAAATTGCAGCCACGTGGTCAACGCGGCGGCGATGACCTCAGTGGACCGGGCGCAAACCCCTGCGGGCAGTGCCGAAGCGTGGCAGGTCAATGCCGTGGCCGTGCGCCAGCTGGCGTCACGATGCGCCGAGCGGGGGGTGCCGCTGGTGCATGTGTCCACCGACTATGTGTTCGATGGCGCGCAACGCGAGGTTGATGAGTTGCATCCGATCGCGCCGCTCGGAGTCTACGGCCAAAGCAAGGCCGCCGGCGAGCAGGCCGTGCTGGCCCACACCAGAAACTATGTGGTGCGCACCAGCTGGGTTATCGGGCAGGGCAACAATTTCGTGTCCACCATGCGCCGGCTCGCCGAGCAGGGAATCACGCCCAGAGTGGTCGATGACCAAATCGGCCGGTTGACCTTCGCCAGCGAGCTGGCCCGCGGCATCATGCACTTGATTGATGCCGGCAGCGCCCCGGGTACCTATCACCTGCAGGGTGGCGGCGAACCCGCCAGCTGGTACCAGGTCGCCCGCGAGGTCTTCGCCTTGTGCGGCCATGACCCGGATTCCGTGCAGCCGGTTTCCACCCGGGAGTATGCCTTGGGCCGGCCGCAGTTGGCACCCCGGCCGGCGAACAGCACGCTGGACACCGCAAAATTGCAAGCGACCGGCTTCGCGCCGAAGCCGTTAGCCGACTTGATGGATCAGTTCCTTGGCCCGAATCGCGTAACGCCATAAAAACCGGGTAGGTAAAAATCGGGTGTGGTCCCAGTGAATGGCAGGTGAACGGCCAGAACCCCTCATCCAGACTCGGCAATCCTGCCCAAGGTGCGAGTTATTCCAAGTCAACTAGAAAAGTCATGGGGACTAACTCGTTGTTCCCGAGTGAAGGCGAAGTGCTGTGCAATCACTGGGAAAAGAAGAAAAAGTGACTGAGCTTCATTTATCCTGCCGAACCCAGTGTTCTCGGTGCCTTTAAGTCCTAGGATGGGGAAATACGAGGAAGAGTCCTGACAGATTCTTTCGCGGTTAATTTGGGGGGAACGAACCGATTGGGGCGGTTTGAATAATGGAATATTCACGAATTCTCTCGCTGGCGGGCACTCGCAATGCTCAAGCGCAGCGGGGAGATAGCAAGACAACTTCGAAACTCTCGCGGATTTCGCAAGGCATTTTGGGCAGAGTCCTGAACGACCCGCATTGCGCCGGAGCTGTGGTCTCCGGACCAGTGGGCAGCGGTCGAAGGGCGCAGTTGGAAACCGACTTGGGCCAGATGGCCGAGCCGCCGAAGCTGATCCGGCTGAACGGAAGCAACTTCGGCACGAAAGTGCCTTTCGGTGTGCTTTCATTCCTGCTTGCCCAAGTCGACGTGGCCGGAGCTTCGAGCCGTCATGAGCTGATCCACCAGCTGGGCCGGGTGCTGTGCACCGACCAGCGCCCGTCAATGGTGGTGCTCGGGCGGCCTGAATTGATCGACGAGCAATCCAGCTCCTTGCTCGCCCAGCTGGCCACGATGGGCAAGATCAAGCTTTTCGTGATCTGCGAACACGTGCAGGATCTTCCTGGGGACCTGTTCGCCTTGTACCGTTCGGGCCGGCTGGCGCACCAGCGTGTCAAGCGCATGGACAGCATGGAAACGCACGCTTTCGTCCAGCAGGAATTGGAAGGGCGGGTCTCCGCCTACGCCTCGGCAACCCTGTGCTACTTGGCCGGGGGCAACCGCTCGCTGATGCTCAAGTTGATGCACAGCTGGCGCGAAGACGGCCATCTGCTGCAGCACAACGGTACCTGGGCCTTGCGGATAAACGCGCTCGATTCCGGGCCTGCGATGCAGGCCCTGCACGTTTCGCTGACCCATGGGCTCGATGACGGTGAACGCGAACTGCTCGGGGCCCTGGCACTGGGCGGGCCGGTGGAACTCAACCGCATCCGGCGTTCGGGCCTGACCTGCGAGCTTGACGGCTTGCTGAACCGTGGCCAGGCCAAGTACCTGCCCGGCGCCGCCTACAAGGTAGGCATATCCAATCCGCTGCTGTCCCTGCTCGTGCGCGCCGAATCCAGCAATCAGGCTCACCCTCACGGTGTGGAACTGCTGGCCAAGTTGCACAAGGACCCATTGGCTGCCCGGATCCTTGCGCAACTGAAATCCCTGAACGACCTTGGCGACTACGAATCGCAGCTCAGGGTGGCAGAAGACTTCCAGCAGCAGGGCTATCACGCCGAATGCTGGCCAACTGACCCGCGCACCCGGGTGGCCATCGTGGAGATGCACGTGCGCGCGCAGGCCATGCTCGGCCAGCTGTCCAACGGACTCGAAGCAATCGACCTGGCCAGGGCGGGACTGGCCCAGGCCGTCAGGGAGTCCGGTCCGCGCGAATCCCTGGATACCGCATTCCAGGAACTGGAACTGCTCAGCACGTTCGCGACCTTATTCAGCACCGAGATGACCAAAGAAACGAGCATCGCCGGCAGCAGCGAGTCACTGCTGTCTTCGTCAGGCTGGATGAGCGAGTCATTGCACCTGCGGTCCCTGTCGTTGCAAGCTGCCAGCTGGGCGGCGCAGTCGCGACAGGCCGATGCCATGAAGCTGGTCAGTTACGTGGACGGGGAACTGCGCAATATCCGCTTCAACGGCCCGACGGTCTCGAATTTCCATTCCGAGGACGCAGCAGACATAGAGTTCCAGCTGCTCCAGGCCGAATTGCTCTCCGGAGTCTGGAACGCTGCATCAGCCCGCGCCCAGCGCCTGGCCGAAGGGCAGTACATCAGTCCCTTGCTCATTTCCTACGGGGACATCATGCGGGGGATCCTGCTGGGACTGGGCAATGACTACGACGCTGCCTTGCGCCTGCTGGAACCGAACCTGCACCAGGTGCAAGTGGCCGGAGACCGGGGAACGGAAGCGCTGATTGGGTCGGTCATTGCCTATGCGCTGGCTTGCTCCGGGAGGCGGGTGGAGGCATCCGCACTGGTATGCCCTGAATACGGGACCCCCGGAGCGATGCAGATGCCGCTGAGCTTCTACTCCTGGGCGGCAGAAGTCTTCTCCTGCCTTGCGTTGGCCGAACTCGGCTCGCCGCAGGCTGCAAGGCTGCGGCTGGCAACCTTCGCCCAGCGTGCCCGCGGCGGCCAGCACACCCTGCTCGAAGCGCTGACCTTGGGGTTCGCCGCGCGGCTGGGAGACCAGCTGGTGCTGCCGCAGCTGCGCAGCGCCGCCAGACGCTGCGAGGGCCTTGTCGGACAGAATCTGGAGGCGCTCGCAGACGCGGCGGCGGCCAAGGACTCGCCGCGCTTGGCAGCGGCTCTGGACAGCATGGTCGAGGCCGGGCACTTGCTCATGTCCGTGCCATCGAACAACGAGTTCGTCGCATCAATGGAAGCCAGGGACCAGCGCAAGCTTTCCCGGACAGTCAACGGCCGCAAGCGGGCCTCGGCTCCGCAGATCCAGCAGCGCGACGAGCTGCAGTTTGAAGCCATCGAACAGCAGCCTGGCTGGATGCGCGAGCTGACCAAGCGTGAGGCCCAGATCGCCAAGATGGCCATAACTGGCAAAACGAATTCGGAAATTGCCAAATTCAATGGCGTCTCGATTCGCACCGTGGAGGGGCATCTGTACCAGGTATATTCCAAGCTCCAGGTCCGCAATCGCCAGGAGCTCACTGCGCTTGACCGCACCAGCCGCCGTACCGCAGGGCTGCGATGAAACAGCATCAACTGATTGCCAAGACCAGGACAACTGAATACAACCAGCTGCTGCAGATCCTGCAAGGGCCAGGTCCTGCCGGCGTCTTGCTGCTGGGCGAGCAGGGCGTGGGCAAGACCAGCCTCGTGGAGGCAGTGCTGGCTTCCCCGGGCATGGGCGAGCCGGTCATGACGCTGTATTGCACGCCGTCCTTGAGCACTATTGCCCATGGTGCCTTGTCGCCATATCTGGGGGCCCTGGAGAGCATCGACGAGCCGGTGAGCGTGCTGCGCGAGCTGAATCGGAGCCTGCTTTCCAGCCGCGGGCAGGTTGAACCGCATATCGTTGTGGTCGAAGACGCGCAGTTCCTGGACCCGCAGTCCTGCTTTATCCTCTCTCTGCTGGTGGAAAACGCCGACGTGAAGGTGCTGGCCCTGGGCAGCGGGTCGCTAGAAGCGGATAGCCCGCTGGGCGCGCTGGCCGAGCTGGGATCCTTCACTACCATGGCCCTGCAGCGCCTGGACCGCAAAGGAGTGCGCGCGGTGGCCGAAGGCGTGATCGGACGCAAGCTCGCCGAGGGCACGGTGAGCCTGATCGACGTGGTCACCGGCGGTAACCCCAGCTTCGTTGAAGCCTATGCTGCATCCTGCCTGGAGCAAGGCACGCTTTTCCACGATGACAGGTTGCTGCAGAGCCACGGGCTCCACGAGCCGGTATGGATCGTGGCCCGCGCACTTCCGGAAATCGATACGCCAATGTTGACGCTGGGCCGGGAAATCACCCGGACCCTGTCCGTTCAGGAGCAGCAGTCGCTGTTGCTGTTGGCTTTGGCTGGCCCGCAGCCCCCAGAAGTGCTGGAGCAGTGCGGATTGCCTTACCAGCGGCTGCTGAAAATCGGTGAGCTGATGCAGCAAGGCCCGGCAATGGTCTTGAAATCCAAGCTGATGCAGCGGATCGTCCGCGCCTTGGCCACCGAACATGACATCGCACAGCTGCATGACCTGTGGGTTACCGCGGCGGTCTCGCTGGGAAAGGAGCCAAACGCCCGCGAGGTGCTGTGGTCCTTGGAAACCGGTAAGCAGGTGCCCATGAAGTTGGTCCTGGATCTGGCCGAGCAGGCCGCTCGGGAACTGAATTTCGGGTTGGCCCTGCGCCTATGCGTCCTGGGTAAGCTCGCCCGGCATCATGGGCAAGGAGCGCTGCTCGAAGCGCGGATGCTGCTGAGCATGGGGCGGCACCATGCCGCGCGCGCGCTGTTGCTGCGCCTGATCGATCAACTGACCGATCTGGCGCTGCTGGGGCAGGCCTACGCCTACCTGCTGGAGGTCACCACGAATATCGGAACCGATGGCGTCGAATTGGGGCGGATCCTGGACGATTGGAAGCATCGGGCCCTGGGGCACGCGGACGCAGAAGAGGTAGCCAGCTTCTTGGCCCTGCATAGCGCAGGGGCCAGGGTCCTGGATTTCTGGCTCAGGGTCAATACCGCCCGCGGTCCACTGCCGAGCGTTTCCGAGCTGCAAGAATTCCTGGAAGACCGGCTGCTGCCCGCGCAGGTGCGCTTCATCGGCATGATGATGCTCAGCGACCTGCACACGTCCGCCGGCCGGTGCCAGCAGGCCCTGGATCTGATGGAACCGGCTTTGCAAGACCTCAAGGAGTACCCGGCCCCGCAGGCCATGTACGAGGTCCGGGTGTTCTTCCGCATTGGCTGGAACCTGCTGTTCTTGGGACAATACGAGCGCGCCGCGGCATTCATCGACTCCTACCGCCATCCCCGGCTCCGTTCCATCCAGTACTACCAGGGGGCAATCTCGCTGCTCGACGGCGTCAGCCACCTGCTGCAAGGCAGAGTCCAGCTCGCCATGGCCAAAATGGCCGAGGCCGTGACGGAACTGCAGATTGCGGACACCACTCAACTGCTGGCCTTGGCCAATAAACTGTACCGGCTGCTGCTTGCCCGGTTGGGCTTTCCGGTGCCTGAATCCCTGGTGATCGGGCCCGGGTCCTCCAGTTCCAGCGGGACGATTTCGCTGAACGGACAGCTGGGCGAGGAGTCGTCGAAGCAGCGGATACTTGCACGGGCCTTCGCTGCGGGTCTGGGTTATCCGTATCCGGGTGAGTCGCTGGAGTGCTTCCCGCTGGTGGAACGCGAATTCCTTTTCAGCATGACCCGGCAGCTGGGGGACCAGGAGCTGGCCGATTCCCAGATGGGTGAAAGACTGCGTGCCTTGGCTGCGGGGCAGCAGGGATCGCGAGCGGCGTTTATGGCGCGCCTGATGGACTTGCGAGGCTCAGAGCTTGGCGAGCCGCTGGAGCAGCTGGCCCAGGACGCCCTGGCCAAGAAAGAATACCTGGTGGTGATCGAGGCCTGGGCCCGGGCGGCCGAACGCTACGCCCAGTCCGGGGACCAGCGGCGCTGCGGCGCCTTGCTGCGCCGGGCCGCCCAACTGATCGACCAACAGGGGATGGACCCGGGAAAGTACATCGCCCGTGTCCTGGCGCTGACCGAATTGACCGCCCGGGAAGCGGAAATCGTCGGCTTGGCCCGGCAGGGATTGAATAACGCGCAGATTGCCCGGACCTTGACGGTCTCGCAGCGCACGGTGGAGGGGCATCTCTACCGGGTATTTTCGAAGTTGGGGATTACCGAGCGCGCGGAATTGGATCACGCAGGGCTTGAAGCGGGTACAACCGGCAGGTAGCACGTGCCGGTTTGCGCAAACTTGGAGTAGGTACCACCCGTGCCCGGCCCAGCACAGGTGGGTAATGTGATTTGCGGGAGCTGGAGACTTACGCAGGCGTTCTTTTGCGAACGAGTGCCTATCCGTAGGGTGCGCGGTCGGTGCCGTGGCGGCGAAGCTCTTCCCTGAAACGGGGCCGGTGGCCAGCGAATCCGCGAGGATTGCCCCCAGCGCGGCCGCCGGCTCCTTCCCGAATAGACCCTGTGCCGGCAACCCCTCTGCGCCGGTGCAGGGTTTTTCTATGCACTGCCGGTCTTTTCCAAGTAGTGATCGAGTAGGAACCAAGTGCCACGTGAGTATTTGCGGGTACGGCAGGCAATCTTTTGAGTGTTCCTCCACTCGTGCATCGGATGCTTTCGCATCCTAGGCTCAAGGTAAAGAACGGCAGCCGGGCTGGTGGGACAGCGCGATTGCCTTGTGTTTTGGGGAACTCGCTTATTTCTTGGGGGAATACAGATGCTTGACTTTGTGTTGCCGACCAGCGACCACCCTTGCAGCGTTGAATCGCTAGCCAGGGTGGGAACAAGCCATGTCGCAAATTAGCAGCAAACTAGGCGAAGATCATGTGTCTTCGCTCGGAACCTGGACGCTGCCGCGTCCAGCAATCAAAAGGGAAACCGGCACCATTGGTGCCCAAGGACGCGCCTATCTGCGCCGGCTATACGGTACTGACCTGCTGGTCATTGCGCTGGTGAGCGCCTTGCCAGCAATCGCGCAAGCCCAAAACTCGCAGATATCTCGATTGCTGGCAGGCAGCACGCAATACTATGCGTTGGCCGGCCTTCTGTTGACCGTCGCCTGGATGACCAGCTTGCAATCCTTTAAAGCCCATCGTTTGGGCAGCGTTGCCGTGGGCATGCAGGAATACAAGATCATGGTCTATTCGGGGTTGATGCTCTCGGGCTTCATCGGAGTACTTATCGTGATCACCGGCCAAGAGAGCCTGAAGATCTTTCTCGTACTTTCCTTGCCGTTGGGACTCTCCGCGCTGCTGACGAGCAGGTGGACCTGGCGCCAGTGGCTGGGACTGCGCAGCAGAAGCGGCTATGCTCTGAGCAATGTGCTGGTCTACGGCCAGCCCGCTGACGCCCCGTTCGCAATCCGCCAGATTTCCAAGAAGTCAGGACCTGCCTACCGCGTTGTTGGGGTGCTGATGGACGGCGCGGCGGATCCGGAAGCCGAACACGATATCCGCAAGGTTGATCCGGTACTTCCGCTGCTCTATGACACCGGCTCGATCGAACAGGAAATTCAGCGCTTGCACGCCGATTCCGTGGTTGTCGCCGGACCTCTGCCAGGTGGGAACGAAGCCTTGCAGCAGTTGGGCTGGCGTCTTGAAGGCACCGGAACCAGGCTCATTGTGGCCTCCTCGCTGATCGGAGTAGCCAGCCGCCGCGTGCGCACCAGCCCAATGGATGGGATGCCCCTGCTGCATGTGGAACTGGCGAAATTCACTGGGACGCGATACTTCTTCAAGCGTGCCTTCGACATCGTCTTTTCGCTGCTCGCGTTGCTGGCCCTATCACCGGTTTTCCTCCTGATCGCCTTGCTGATCAGGCGTGATGGCCCAGGGAAGATCTTCTTCCTGCAAGAACGGGCTGGCCAGGATGGCCGTCCCTTCAAGATGTTCAAATTCCGCACCATGGTCAACGATGCAGAAGCGCAATTGGCCGCGTTGCTAGAGCTGAATGAAGGAGCTGGGCCCCTCTTCAAGCTCAAGGACGACCCGCGGATCACCCGCGTTGGCCATTTGCTGCGCAAGCATTCGCTCGATGAGCTTCCGCAG
The DNA here is from genome assembly GCF_044769125.1 of Glutamicibacter sp. NPDC090743. Taxonomy (NCBI): domain Bacteria; kingdom Bacillati; phylum Actinomycetota; class Actinomycetes; order Micrococcales; family Micrococcaceae; genus Glutamicibacter; species Glutamicibacter sp. NPDC090743. The sequence continues at coordinate 283,771 of NZ_JBIVXE010000007.1, forward strand.
TTCCTCAACGTCCTGCGTGGCGAAATGTCCGTGGTCGGGCCCCGCCCGCCACTGTTCACCGAGGTCGAAACCTATCGCGGGCACACCCACCGCCGGCTGCTGCTCAAGCCCGGAGTGACCGGCCTGTGGCAGGTCAGCGGCCGTTCAAATCTGAACTGGGCCGAAAGCGTACGACTGGACCTCTACTACGCGGAGAACTGGACGGTGCTCAGCGATTTGCGCATCATCGGGCGAACCTTCCGCGTCATGATCAAACCCGATGGAGCTTACTGATGAGTGTTGCACCCGAGACCCTGGTCCACCCGGCCCTGCGCGTCGCCGTGATCGGCGCCGGCTACTGGGGCCCGAACCTTGCCCGGAACTTTGCCATAAGCACCGACTGGGAATTAGTCGCCATCTGCGACATGGATCTTGACCGGGCCGAAGCACTGGCCCGCAAGACTGGCAACCCGTCTGTGGTCGGCTCGCTTGATGAGCTGCTGGCCCGCCACCAGATTGACGCCGTGGCCATTGCCACGCCGGCCCGGACACACCACCAGATCGCCATGCAGGCGATCGCCGCTGGCAAGCACGTCGTGGTGGAAAAGCCGCTGGCGGACAACAGCGTGCATGGCGCCCAGATGGTTGAAGCCGCGGCTGCGGCGGGCACCATCTTGATGGCCGACCACACGTACTGCTACACCCCGGCGGTGCTCAAGATTCGTGATCTGCTGGCTGATAACGAACTGGGGGAGATCCTCTACATCGATTCCACCCGGATCAATCTCGGGCTGGTCCAGCCCGACGTCGACGTGTTCTGGGATCTCGCCCCGCATGATTTGTCCATCTTGGACTTCGTGCTGCCCGGCGGGTTGTCCGCCCGCACCGTCACGGCGTTGGGATCCGATCCCTTGCACGCCGGAAAGTCGTGCGTCGGCTACCTGAGCATGGAACTGGAATCCGGCATCCTGGCGCACATCAACGTGAACTGGCTATCGCCGACCAAGATCCGCCGGATGGTTATCGGCGGCAGCCGCAAGACGCTGGTCTGGGATGACCTGAACCCGCAGCAGCGGCTGACCATTTTCGACCGCGGAGTCGATCTGGAACGCCAGGAAATGATGCGCGCCGATGCAGAAGACCGCAAGGGGGCCACGATTTCCTATCGCCTAGGCGATACATGGTCTCCGGCCCTCTCCGAATTCGAGCCGCTGGGCCTGATGGTTTCCGCATTCGCGGCCAGCATTCGTGGCGCTCGCCCGGCACCCACCGATGGGCCCTCGGCCCTGCGGGTGCTCAAGGTCCTTGAGCACGCCGATCGCAGCCGGGCCGCCGCGGCGGCCACCCTGTCCACCGACCACAGCACAGCAGCAATGGAGAATGCACGATGAACGAAAATATCAAGAACCTCGCCGGCGGACGATTCCTGGTCACCGGTGGTGCGGGCACCATCGGCTCGGAAATCGTCGACCAGCTGCTGGCCGCGGGAGCAGCCCATGTGGACGTGCTGGACAACCTGGTCCGCGGCCGGCGCAGCAACCTCGCTGATGCCCTGGCCACCGGACGGGTCACCCTGTACGTCGGGGACATCACCGACCGGGCGATGGTCCGCGAAGTGATGGCGGGCAAGGACATGGTCTTCCACCAGGCGGCCATCCGCATCACCCAGTGCGCCGAGGAACCGCGGCTGGCCTTGGATGTCATGGTCAACGGCACCTTCAATGTGCTCGAAGCAGCGGTGGAAGCCGGGGTGCCCAAGATTGTGGCCGCCTCCAGCGCCTCGGTGTACGGCATGGCCGAAGAATTCCCGACTACCGAACGCCACCATCCGTACAACAACGACACGTTGTATGGGGCCGCGAAGACCTTCAACGAGGGATTGTTCAAGTCCTTCCGCGCCATGTACGGCCTGGACTACGTGATGCTGCGCTACTTCAACGTCTATGGTCCGCGCATGGATGTGCACGGGGCATACACCGAAGTTCTGGTGCGCTGGATGGAACACATCGCCGATGGACAGCCGCCACTGATTTTCGGCGATGGCAGCCAGACGATGGACTTCGTGGTCTCCGAGGATATTGCCCGTGCCAACCTGTTGGCCGCCGGCAGTTCCATCACCGAAGGCGTGTACAACGTGGCCAGCGGCACTGAAACCAGCTTGGAGGAGCTGGCACGGACCTTGCTGCGGGCCATGGACTCGCAGCTGCCGATTGAATACTGTCCGGAGCGGGCGGTCAATTCGGTGGTTCGCAGGCTAGCCGATACCAGCGCGGCGCGTCGGGATCTGGGCTTTGAATCACGGATCGGTTTGGAAGAAGGATTGCGCAAGCTCGTGGAGTGGTGGAAGCCGCTGCGTGAGGAAATCGCAGCCGGACGAGCGTTGAAGAAGCCAGTCGCCGCAGCCAATTAGTTGAACAAAGATTTTTTGGGGGAAAAATCATGAATCGCATCAGTGTAATGAAACCATGGCTGGGAACAGCCGAAGCCGATGCAGTTGCCGAGGTCATTGCCTCGGGCTGGGTGGCCCAAGGACCGCGGACCGCCGCCTTTGAAGCAGCATTCGCGCAGCACCAGCAAGTCGCACACGCGGTGGCAACCTCCAGTTGCACCACCGCCTTGCAGCTGGCGCTGATTGTTGCCGGGGTCAAGCCCGGCGACGACGTGGTGGTTCCGTCGTTCTCGTTCATCGCCACGGCCAACGCACCCACCTATGTGGGCGCGCGGCCGGTTTTCGCAGACGTCGAGGAAAGTACGGGAAATGTCACCGCCGACACCGTCGCCGCGGTGCTGACCGCGCAAACCACTGCCATCATCGTGGTGGACCAGGGAGGCGTCCCGGTGGATCTGGCTGCGCTGCGCGAGCTGTGCGACGCACGGGGCCTGGCCCTGATCGAGGACGCCGCCTGCGCGGCAGGCTCCACCTATCAAGATGCCCCAGTGGGGCGGGGAGCCGATGTTTCGGCCTGGTCCTTCCACCCGCGCAAATTGCTGACCACCGGTGAAGGCGGCATGCTCACCACCAACAATCCGGAATGGGCCCAGCGCGCACGGCAACTGCGCGAGCACTCCATGGACGTCTCGGCCGCAGAACGCCATGGCGCCACCTTGGCACCGCAGGAGAGCTACAAGGAAGTGGGCTACAACTTCCGCATGACCGACCTGCAAGCGGCCATGGGGCTCGTCCAGCTGGGCAAGCTCAACACCATGGTTGAACGCCGCCGGTACCTGGCCGGACGCTATCACCAGGCCTTTGCCAATGTCCCGGGATTGCGCTGCGTGGCGGACCCTGCCTACGGAACCACCAACTACCAGTCATTCTGGATCCAGCTCGGCGCCGAATTCACTTTGGACCGCGAAGGGCTACTCGAACGCTTGGCGGACGACGGCATTTCAGCACGGCGCGGGATCATGGCTTCGCATGTGCAGCCCGCCTACGCCGGGCATTCTGGGATGCTCGCCGAGCTGCCGGTGACCGAACGGCTCACCGCCAACACCTTGATCCTTCCGCTGTACCACCAGCTTGAGGAAGCAGAGCAGGACCGCGTGATCAATAGCGTGCTTTCCTGCGTGCTCAGCGCCGCAGGCGGTGCCTGAGATGGCGAAGGTACTGCTGCTGGCCGTCAGCGGGCTGGCCCGGGAAACCATCGAGTCCATCGCACAGACCGGGGACCACGAGGTGGTGGGGCTGCTCGATGACAACGCAGCTCTGCACGGCAGTGAGCTCGGAGGAATTCCAGTTCTTGGACCTTTGGACATCGCCGCACAACGCACCGAACAGCTGCTGCTGTGCGTGGGTAAATCCGTGGCTCGGGCCGCCGTAGCCGCACGCTTGGGCCTGCCCGAGTCGCGGTACGCCACCCATGTGCATTCCTCGGTTTTCCTAGGCGCCTCGACGCAGCTGGGTACCGGCAGCATCGTGCTGGCTGGCTGCGTCGCCACCGCCAATGTGAAAATCGGCCGGCACTCGGTGCTGATGCCGCACGTGCTGCTGACCCACGATGATTCGCTCGGTGATTTCTCCACCTTGGCCGCCGGCGCCACGCTGGCCGGCAACGTGAGGACAGGAGACCGGGTCTACATCGGCACCAACTCCACGGTGCGCGAGAACCTGACCTTGGGTGATGATTGCGTGCTCGGCATGGGCTCTGCCCTGCTGCAGGACATCCCGCCAGGGCAGACCTGGGCTGGTGCCCCGGCCCAACTGCTTTATGGCCCAACGAGCGTGCAGCCAGGGACCGGCGCCCGGCACACCCGGGTCTAGGCTGGTGCGCCCCGCGCGCTGCTAAAGCTTCATCCCCAGATATCACCTCTTTCTTTTTACGGCAGGAAATTCCGCAATGTCACTGATCAACATTCCAACCGACCAGAAGATTCCACTGGTGGACCTGGCCGCGCAGCAACGCGAAGTGCAGGAAGCAATCACCGCGGCGCTGGCTGATATTTTCGAGCACACCGCTTTTATCGGCGGCAGCGCGGTCACGCGCTTCGAATCGGAATATGCCAGCTTCATCGGTACCGGGCACTGCGTGGGCGTCGGCAACGGCACCGATGCGCTGGAACTGGCCTTGCGCGCCACCGGCATCGGCCCCGGCGATGAGGTGATCATCCCAGCCAATACCTTCATTGCCACTGCCGAAGCGATCAGCCTGACCGGTGCCACCGCGGTGCCGGTCGATGTGGATCCGGTCCACCTGCTCATTCACCCGCAGGCTGTAGCCGATGCGATCACAGTGCGGACCAAGGCCATCATGCCGGTTCACTTGTACGGGCAGAGCGCCTTCGTTGAGCAATTGGTGCCGCTGGCAGAAGAGTGCCAAGCGGTCATCATCGAGGACGCGGCCCAATCCCAGGGAGCCAAGCGCCACGGGCGCAGCGCAGGCACCATGGGCGATATCGCCGGCACCAGCTTCTACCCGGGCAAGAATCTGGGGGCGGCCGGTGACGCCGGTGCGGTGCTCACCGCCAACACCGATCTGGCTGACCGCGTGCGGTTGATCGCGGCCCACGGCAGCCAGACCAAGTACGTGCATGAAGTGGTGGGACGCAATTCGCGCCTCGACGCAGTGCAAGCAGCCGTGCTCAGCGCCAAACTTGAGCGTCTGGACGGATGGAATGCCGCCCGCCAGCAGGCGGCCGCACGCTACGGGCAGATGCTTGCCGGAGTACCCGGGGTGCAGCTGCCGGTGCAGGCAGAAGGCAACCAGGATGTATGGCACCTATATGTGGTCCAGGTCGAACAGCGCGACCGGGTGGTGCAGGAGTTGAATGCAGCAGGCATCGGCGCCGGCATCCACTATCCGTACCCGGTGCACCTGACCGAGGCCTTCGCGCACTTGGGCTATCGCGCCGGGGATTTCCCGGTCGCAGAACGCGCCGCGAAACGGATCATGTCCCTGCCGTTGTATCCGCACATCACCGAGGAGCAGCAGCGCCGCGTGGTGGACACTTTGTTGTCGGTGCTTTGATCCATGCGACGTGTCGGCAAGTCCTATCCGCTGCATCGCGCGCCGAAGTCCGCCGGAAGCGCGTTCAGTTGGAGTTTGGCAAACACCATGATTTCTCGGCTGGGAACCTTGGGCATTGGGATCGTGCTGGCTCGGATCCTGGGCCCGGAAGAGTTCGGCACCTTCGCGATCGCCCTAGTGGCGTTAATGGCGGTGCTCAGTTTTAACGAGCTCGGCGTCAGCTTGGCCATCGTTAGATGGTCGGGGGATCCAGGGTTGATTGCCTCCACGGTGAACACCCTGTCCGTTCTAGGCAGTACTCTGTTCTGCGCGCTGGCGTGGTGGGCAGCACCGCAATTCAGCGAGCTCATGGGGGATCCGCAGGCGACACCAGTGGTGCGGATCTTGATCCTTTCGGTACTGCTCAACGGCATTGTGGCAGGGCCCGCAGCTCTGCTGCAACGCGCTTTTGAAGAACGCACGCGCATGGCGATCGACCAAGCCAACGTCTGGATTGGCGCAATCCTCTCTGTGCTGCTGGTGTTCTTAGGATTGGGCGCGATGGCGCTGGCCATCGGACGCGTGGCAGGCAGCTTTATCTCTGCGTTGATGTTCTTACGTGCTTCACCCATAAAGTACCGGTTGGGATGGAACCGGGGATATGCTTCTGCACTAGTCAAATTCGGTCTTCCCCTGGCCGGATCAAGCCTTATCGTTTTCGCTGTGGGCTATGCAGACCAGCTCTCAGTCGGTGCCATGCTTGGCAGTGTTGCCCTGGGCTTCTATGTCTTGGCTTTCAATCTGTCCAGTTGGCCGCTGAACATCATTTCGCAGCCTCTCCGACGAGTCGCACCGGCAGTATTTTCCGCCCTGCAAAGCGATGGGCCACGACTGCAAGAAGCGATCACTGGTCTGCTCAAAATCTTGGCTTGCGCTACCATCCCAGCCTTCTTAGCCCTGTCCGCCGCAGCTACACCTTTGGTGCGGTTCATTTATGGAAGTGAATGGATCCCAGCCGCGCAAGTGCTCAGCTGGCTGGTTATTGTAGCCCTGGCAAAAGTTTTCAACGAGCTGGTCTATGACTACCTGGTGGTAGTGGGGCGCACCAACACCGTGCTGGCAATCCAAGCTCTCGGGCTTTGCCTGTTGGTACCAGCGCTCGTGATCGGTGCACGGACCTCGGGCATTGCTGGAGTCGCAGTCGCCTATGCCGTGGTGTCGGTGCTCTTCTTGCTCCCGGTTTACCTGTGGCAACTGCGTCGCGCCGGAGTGGGTTTCACTGCGGTCCTCAAACAGCTGTGCCTGCCACTGCTGGCCGGTGTGGCGGCCTGGGCAGCATGCACTGCCGCGACGCATTTCATGGCCCTGGACCTCGTGGACCTGGCGGTGGGAGGGACCCTGACGCTGGCCTTGATCCTGCTACTGCTGTGGAACTGCCGTAGTGAAATACAGCAGATCCGCCGCATTTCACGTACCGAGAGTTTGGAAGCAGCCGTATGAGAATCTTGATCTATCCCCACGACTTGGCCATGGGAGGGAGTCAGCTGAATGCCATCGAGCTCGCAGCTGCCCTGCGTGATCGCGGCCATGAAGTGATTATCTATGGCTGGTGTGGCGAGCTGGTCGATAAGATCCTAGAGCTCGGCCTCGAATTCATCGAATCCCCACGTCCGCGTTTCAGACCGACTCCGGGTATCGTCGCCGACTTGCGCCGGCTGGTGCGCGAACGGCAAATCGACATCGTACACGGCTTCGAATGGCCCCCGGCTCTTGAATGCCGTTTGGCCACCCTCGGGGTGGCTAAGGTGGTCAATGCTGCGACGGTGATGTCCATGGCGGTTGCCGATTTCATTCCGCGTACCATGGCCTTGACGGTGGGCACCGAACAAATTCAGGCAGAACGGCGTGCTCGCGGATACCACCACGTCCACCTGCTCGAACCCCCAGTGGATGTCCGCGCGAACTGCCCCGACGAGGAATCCCGAAAAGAATTCCGCCAGAGCTATGGCATCGGTGAGGCAACTGCTTTGCTGGTCGTGGTAGGTCGTCTAGTTCCCGAATTGAAATTGGAGGGGGTTCTTGCGGCGATCGACTGCGTTGCGCAGCTGGCCACGCGGCAACCGATCTGCCTAGCCATTGTCGGTGGCGGCCAGGCTGAGGACCTAGTGCGCGAACGTGCGGAGAAAGTGAATGAAGCGCATCCAGGAACCATTGTGCTCACCGGAGAGCTAAGAGATCCGCGTCCTGCTTACGCTGCGGCGGATATTGCCCTGGGCATGGGCGGATCTGCGCTGCGCGCCATGGCGTTCGCCAAGCCCCTGGTTGTTCAAGGCGAGCAGGGCTACTGGAAGCTTCTTGAGCCGCAGACCGCTGCCGAATTCTATTGGCAAGGCTGGTACGGCGTGGGAAAGCATGCCGAAGGTGGAGCTTCGCTGCTCAAGGAAATCTTGCAGCCGCTCCTGGCAGACCCTGCACGTGTCGCAGAATTGGGACAGTTTGGCCGGGAACTGGTTGAGTCACGCTACTCACTGCAGAGCCTGTCACAACAGCTTGAAGAGACGTATGAGCATGCGCAGCAACAGCATGATTTTGCTTCGCGGCAGATCGCAGCCGGGCTTGGCGCAATAGGAGCCTTCGCGAAGTACAAGCTGGGGCGGCTTCGCCAAAGACTCTCGCGCAAGAGCATAGCCGATGATTTCAACACGAATACCGTCAGTTCCCGGTTCGGCCCAAGGGCGGAGCCTCAGGGGGTCACTCAGATCGTGTATATCGCTGGCACCTACTGGGACGATGTCAAGGGGACGGACCACATGCTGGCAACCGCCTTGTCGGCGCGAACTGAGGTGCTCTGGGTAGACCCTCCACGCACCGTGCGTTCCTTGATCACCTCGGGGCACAGCAGGAGTTTGCCGATGCTGGGCACGCACGTCGACCTCATCGACTCAGGCATTACCCGTGTGCAAACGGTGGTCCCGGCCGGTGTACGCTTTGCGGCCTTACGAAATCTTTACGAACGACTCACGGTGCGCACCGTAGCGCGGCTTACCGAAGGCTCCCAATCGGACCATCGGTTGGTGATCCATTCGTCGGCCACGGCACGTTTCCCGGAAGTAATCACCGGAAAGAAATGCCTATATGTCACTGATGACTGGGTGGCTGGCGAAGCGCTGATGGGGTTGCCTGCGGGCAGCGTTTCCACTCGCTTGAAGCAGAACCTGGCGGCCGCCGACGAAGTGTTTGCCGTCTCGCCTCAGCTGGCCGCCCGGATCAACGACCTGAATCCGGAAAGTCACGCTACGGTGCTGCCCAATGGGTGCAAGATCGCCGCGTCGGTGGTCGGGGAGCATGAACCGGCGGTGGCCTTGGTAGGGCAGCTCAACGAGCGGTTGGATGTCGAGTTGATGGAAGAGGTCGTCAACCAAGGGTTGCAGCTGCGCATAGCCGGACCACTCAAGGGCAACGATCCCCAGTGGATCGAGAGGATGAAGAAACTGCTTAGCGCACCGGGGGTGCATTGGGCTGGCGAAATTCCGCCCACGGACGTCCCCAAGTTCCTGGCCAGCTGCCGTGTTGGGCTGACTCCGTATACGAAGTCGGATTTCAATGCGGCAAGTTTCCCACTGAAGACTTTGGACTATCTTGCTGCGGGACTTCCCGCAGTGTCCACGGACCTGCCATCTTCGCGGTGGCTGAATTGTGTTCACCTGTCGATCGGTTCATCAAATACTGAGGTCATCCAGCTATTGAAGGATGCGATTTCGCGCCCGACAAAGCTTGCGGACATGGCCGAGCGAAGGAAATTCGCGCGGGCGCATTCTTGGGAGCAGAGAGCGTCCGAATTTATCGAATTAACATCCCTAAAGGGGGCAGTAATCACGTAGCATGGAGAGTGCTACCGCGAATTCTGCACCGAGTTCCACAGTGCGGGAATTTGTCGGATGGCTTGGGGGAGCCACCTCGGTGGCAAATTTTTGGGGGAAAATTATGGTTTTAAACGACATGCTGCTTAGCCTTTTGCGTCGGTGGTACATCGTGGTTTTGGGGTTGATCCTTACCGCTGCCGGAGTCTATGGTGCGTATTCAGTAACTCCGGTAAGCTTCAGCGCGTCCTCGACTGTCGTGCTGCTGCCACCTGAAAAGTCCGTCGAAGACGGGGATAATCCCTATCTCTACCTCGGCGGTTTAGGGCAGGCACTGAACGTCCTAGTGATTTCTATGAATTCTGAAGCTTCCCAAGAGCTGCTGATTGGCTCTGAACCAGGACAGAGTTTCACACTGGCACAGGACAACGCGAGTACCGGCCCAATCATCAACATCGCGGTAGAAGCGCCGACAGGCGAGCAGGCTGTGGAGCTGGTCAACAAGGTGACCGAGCAGCTTCCCAAGACTTTGGACTCGCTGCAAGATGAGCTCAAGGTTCCTTCAGACGCCAAAATCGGCACCATGACGCTTGCTGAATCGCAAGAAGCAAAAACCGAGAATCGCCGCCAGCTGCAGGTCATGATCGTCGTGGCAGGCGCAGGTCTGGTACTGACCGTGTTGTTCGTTGCGGCGCTGGAAAAGTACTTGACCAAACGCAAGGCGAAGAAAGGTGCCACCAAGCCGAATAACAAGCAAGATGACCATGGTCCGTCGGGGTCCGGTTTGTCACAAATTGAGACATCGCAACGCATCGACGACAAAGAAATACGGCGCGCTATCCAACCGGTTCGCTTTGCCGGTGGAATCTGAGAATGCTGGATACCAGAGGTTCACGCCGTTTGACGGAACCTGAACGTTCGGAACGAATCCCCGTAGACGCGGTGACTGGTCTGACTTTCTATGTCTTCGTGCTTTTGCTCGTGCCAAGCGATCGTACCGTCGCTCAGCTCGGCGGGGCCGGCACACCCGCGGCGCTGCTCTCCATTGGCCTGATGGTGTGGTGGCTCTGGTATCGCACGCGTGTTGCTATCCGAGTAAAGTTCACGAATCCGGTCTATCTGACATTTCTGGCGTTTGCTGTTGCCGTCATGATCAGCGAGGTCGTTGCTGCTGCATCGTATTTGCCTCAAGAAGACCAGAACGCGGCAGATATGGGCATACTACGTCTTGCCAGCTACGCCGGGGCCTTCTTCGTAGCTGCCGACGGTATCCAATCCAAAGAACGCTTAGCCACCTTATGCCGTCGTCTTGTCGCTGTGGGCGCTTTAGTGGCCCTGCTGGGCTTGATCCAATTCTTTACCGGGACCGCTTGGATTGATCGGCTTCCCACGCCGGGGCTGGCTAGCGTGGACAACGGAATGGACCTGCGTGGAGGCTATCTCCGGCCCCAAGGAACCGCTCGGCATGCGCTGGAATTTGCTGGTGTTGTCAGCGGCATCGCTCCGCTGGCCCTGGCATTGTGCATCGGGGATCGCAGCAGAAACCTGGTTCGGCGTGTGCTTCCGGTGGCAATCCTGATGATTGTGTCCTTTCTATCCCTGACCAGATCTGCACTCGTGGGGGTAGCCCTCGGTGTGTTACCGATGATGCCATTTTGGAGCCCGAGGTTGCGCCGCCGAGCGGTACTTTTGGGCATTGTGGGTGCCGGAGCGACGGTAGTAGCGCTCCCGTCGGTGGCGCGGGCCGTAATGAACATGTTCAGTGGCAGTGATTCAAGCGTTAATTCCAGAACCGACAGCTGGGATTTCGCATTCTTGATCTTCAATGAGAATCCAATCTTCGGACGCGGATTCGGCACCTTCTTGCCGGCCTATCGCATTTTGGACAACCAGTTGTTGTTGCTCCTGCTTGAAATCGGTATTGTCGGAGCGCTTGCTTTTGCCGCAATGTTGGGCACAGGGGTGTATTGCGCCATCGCAGGACGCAACAACAATGACAACTCACTGCACAACCATCTCGGTTTGGGGATATCGGCTTCGATCATCGCCAGCGGAACGTTGATGGCGTTTTTTGACAGTTTTTCTTTTCCGCAGGCCCCTGGCGTGCTGTTCCTAGTGCTGGGCATGAGCGCGTCCTACTGGCGAATATCGAAGAGTTCAGGGCGAATTAACCCTAAAATTTCGATGCCAATCACCAGCAAGAAAAAAGCTCACCTGATGGCAGTTGCTGCAGCGGGCATAGTCCTTTTGCTGACGATTCCCACCGTGCAGATGGTGCGAGCAACACCGAGCATTTATTGGGGCAAACAGGATCTGATTTTCCTGCCGCCATCGAGCTCGGTCGGTGGTAACTCCTTACGTACCGATGCTCGCGATCTAGTGCCCTTCGCTTCGATGGTCCAGGAAACCTACATAGGATTGCATGGACCCTCGAGTGTGGAACCGGTCGCAGCACCAATATATGGAACCGGCATCAGCCATGGGGAGTTCGTCCGAGTCCCTAATGCAGGAGGCCAATGGCAAACCTATCAACGCAAGGCCACGATCACCGTCGAAGTCGTCGCAGCTACGGAAGATGATGTGCTCTCGCGCATGGACCGCACGATGGCTGAGCTGACGGAACTTGCCGAAGATCCCCAGAAGCAAATGAAGGTGGTCCACAGCGCCCACATCATTACCGATGTGTATCCGAAAACCGCCGTCGCCATGGGGATCCACCCGCGCACCAAGTGGGCTCTGCTGTTGCTTGGTTTTATGGCGATCGCGGCTGCTGCCGCGGCGCACGATTTAGTTCTGCGAAAGACGGGATGGGCATGAGTCCGGCACAAAGAGTGGAAGGGCCAGCAGCCCGCTGGCCAATCAGAAGCCGGTTCGTGCGACGAAGCTGGGTTTGGGCCCTGAGTCTGATCGCGGGATTGCTGATCAGCGGATGCACCGGTTCCTCAGGACAGAACACTCCGCATTTCGCAACGACACACAATGACGGAGGAACAGCGTACTACGGGCAATTCGAAGATTCCCTGCCCGAGGATCCCAACTACTTTCCGGTAGCGGTGTGGCATGAAAGCGTCATGGATGCGCAAGCTGTGGCGACGGACCGATCCTTTGGCATAAACACCTATGTTGAACTCACCCCGGATTCCGTGCCCCAGCTGGCCCGGGACGCCGGATCTTATGTTCTGAGCAGTACGCCCAAGCCGGGAATCAACGGGTTCGTGCTCCCAGACGAAGTCGATATGTGGGGCAAATCTGGGGAAGGCATCTGGACCGGAGCTTGGCCCGGCGAAGCTCCGATCTGTGAACCGGAGGGAAGCCGCTGCGGCTATACGGTTCTGGAAGAGTCGCTGCACAAGGCACCTGCTGGAACGATGGTGTATGCGAATTTCGGCAAGGGCGTGACCTTCTGGGGCGATCGCGAGATCGGAACCCACTTCACCAGCGAATACGCTGATGTTGTCTCGGCTGACAATTACTGGTTCACCGATCCCAATATCTGCGATAAGACCGAGGGTGGTACCCGCTTTGACCAGCCGCGCGACCTGACCGAGACGGAATGCCGGCTGGCGGCCAACTATGGGCATACCGTGGAACAAATCCGTGGCTACATTGAACCGGCGGGCAGCAAACCGGTGTGGGGCTTCGTTGAATTGGGCCGTCCCTTCAGCGATGAAACGCTACCTACGCCAACTCCAGAACAGATCCGCGCCGCAGTCTGGCAAAGCCTCATTGCCGGTGCCCGCGGCATTGTCTACTTCAACCATAGTTTTTCAGGGGACTGCGCCTCCCAGCATGTCTTGCGTGATTGCGCGCCGGAACGCAGTGCTGCGATCGCCGCTACGAACGAACAGATCCAACGGTTGGCGCCGGTGCTGAATTCGGTCACCGTGAGCGAAGTTCTCACCACCGCGGACGGAGTGAACGGGCTCGTCAAGGCCCATGACGGGCATTTCTATGTCTTAGCTGGCTCGGCGCAAGCAGCCCCGCAATCAGCGGCCTTCAGCCTTCAGTGCACCGGTTCCGGGGAAATTGAAGTCCTTGACGAGAACCGCATGCTTAGCATGAATGAAGGGCAATTCACTGATGAATTTTCTGACGGCAATGCGATCCATCTCTACAAAGTCCCGATCAGCAATTGCGACCCCGGGCACTGAGCAAACACCATGCAAGCGCACCGCGCAGAAAATGCAGACAGGGAGAAACCGGTGGTTCCGGTGCTCCCTGTTCTAGCTTCATGATGCCACTAGGCCGTCTGTCTGCTGGTCTCATCGCGTTCCCAGCGCACCGTCTCACGCTGGCTCCCAGGCTTCATACTGCTGCGGGCGAGCACCACGAGGCTCGCATAAATCAGCGCATCGAGGCCCGAGCGCGGACCCGACACCGAGTTTGCAAGTTGCGCCAGAGTGGAACGAGTTGTGGACGTCGCCTGCTCCTGACGTACCAGCTGTTGCTGGCCACGGTAATTTCTGCGCAGGATCGCCAGCAATGCGCTCAGCGAGCGAGGGGTTTTCACCTGCACCGGAATCGTCGGCAGTACTGACTTCTCGTGTGCCACGAACTGCTGGTCAATGAACAGGTCGTCGGCAGTCACAGCAGGAAATTCTGCGAAACGGCCCCGCCCAGCCTGGCTGAGGCCATAAGCGCCAGCGCCCCACAGCGAAGCATTGGTGCCGGGAATCCGACGGCGGGCGCGGTAGAACGAGTTGACCAACGCGCTGGCCCCGGTGGTGTCATAGACAAATGCCGGACGTGCTGAAAGCACTCCCGGGTTGCTCAGGTGAGCAAAGAGCATGCGCAGTGCCGAAGGAGTGATGGTGATGTCGGCATCAAGGTAGAGGCGCGGGTATCCGGAAGCAAGGCGTTCGGCCGCATTCAGCGAACCAACTTTCGAGGGTACCGAGGTTTCGATGACTTGGACACCCGAGAAGCTACGGGCAATATCGGCGGTTGAATCGGTGCATCCGTTGCACGAGACAATGACCTGGATGGCGCCGGTGGCGGCCAGCGATGCCAACGGGGCGAGTGTTGCGCCAATGACTGCCGCCTCATTGTGCGCGGGGATGATTACCGTGCCGGAGGGGAAGCCTGCGGCATATCCGGCTGTGTGGGTGGCGGCGGGCAGCTCGGACCACCGCTGCTCGTTGACGACGGTGCGCAGGATGCCGCTACGCTGCGGCTTCCAGCAGCGCAAGGCCTCGTGGGCCAGCACGGCATTGCGGAACAGCCCCGCGGTTCGTGGTGTCTGCTGCTTGCGGGCGTACCTGATGCGGTTCACCGCCATGAGCGTTTCCAGCTGTACGGAGGCACCGGAACCACCCATTTGGTGGGTCATCGCGGCCGCTGGTTCATACCAAATGGCGGCCCCGGCCAAGCGGGCCCGCTTGAAATAGTCGGTCTCTTCGGAATACAGGAAGAACTGCTCATCCCATGGGCCAAGTCGTCGTTCCAGAGCCGCGTCAATCAGCAATGCCGCGCCGGTAGCCCAATCGATGCGATGCGGGTGCGCATAGCTTTCTGCCTGGTATTCGATTTCCGTGCTCCACCCCGGTCGTTGCGCTACGCGTTCGCCGAATAGCGCATCGCCAGCTGCACGCAGCACGGTGGGCTCACGACGCAGGGAAGTGTAGGTCGAACCGTCTTCCTCCAGCAGCCGGGGCACGACGATGCCGGCTCGGGCATGGTGCATCCGGTCGAGCAGGCGTTGGATCGCCCCGGGCTGCACCGTCAGATCGGGATTCAGGATCAGCACCGCCTGGCACGGCCCGGCGTGTACTCTGGCGGCATTGATGCCGCCGGCATAGCCCAGATTGGAACCTGTGGGTACCAGGATGATGTCCTCATGCTCCGCCAACTGCGCCACGGTGCTGTCGGCCGACCCGTTATCGGCAATGACCACGCGCAAGCGCAAGTTGTTCGCTTCACCGCGCAGGGACCCGACGAGCTGCTCCACGGAATCGGCGTTATTGTAGGTAACGGCGATGACCGTGACATCCGCCGCGGCCTCGGCACCGACAAACCGGCCCTTGCCCGGCGGCAGCAGCTCGGTGCGCGCTGCCGGGACTGGTTGCTCCACAACGGCTGTGGCTGCCCGCTCCGGGAGCAGGCGGCTGCGACGCTGCAAGGACACCAGCCCCGGAGGGTCATCGACCAGATAGCGTTGGGCCAGGCGTCGTGGCTCCAAGCTCAAGCGCCAAGCCCATTCCAATCCCGCATCGGCTACCCACTGCGGAGCCCTGGTGACGGTTCCGGCCAGGAAATCGACTACGGCACCGAAAGCCAGCAGCAGGCTGGCGCCGGTAAGCGCGCCGTAGGAGGCCATCCACAGTTCTTGGCGGGGCTTTCCCAGACCGACCACGAGGATCTGCGTATCGCTGGCACGTATCTGGGCGGCCAGCTGGCGTGAGCGTTGCTCGTCTTCGAGTTCGGCCCGTTCCGGGGCCCAGAATCCAGACACGATCAGGTTCGGACGGTCTATGGGCAACCGGTCGGCGAGCGTGGCCTGCACTTTCGGATGGCCTCCGAGGAAGCCAATGCGCAGACCGGCTGCTTCGGCTTCATCCAGCAGCGGACCAATCAAGTCGCTGCCGGCGAGCCGTGGCCAATTCTGCCCGGTCAGCTGCTTGGTGCGAAGCACCAAGGGTGCCCCGTCGAGCAGGTTCAGCCAGTGCATCGGAGCCGGGCGCCCGGTCACTGAAGCATCCGGGTGCAGGCGCAGGGGCAAAGTGGGGTGAAGGGAGTCGCCCAGCGTCCCTTGCCAGCGTCCGCCGTGACCGAATTGCACGAGGTGGTCCAGATTCGCTGAGACCACCGACAACGGCGGAAATTCACCCAGTGGCGATTCTTTGTTTTGGCGTGCATGGCCAATGATGGTTTCGATCGCTCCGGCAGCGGTATGCAGATCCACCACTACTCCAGCTAAGTCGACGCGTTCAATTGCGGCAGTCATGTCAATCCTTGAAAACTCGATGCTTCCTTCGGCTGCTGTGCACTGTGCGGCACGCGCCAGCTCAGCGAATGCTAGGTGTGCGGTGTTGTGCGGTGCTAGAGGGCAGCGGTGGATGCTGGGTGGCCCAGCTCGTACCGTTCTGAGGTGACGGGGCAGTACCAAGCGTCCTCGCGGTATTCCAGGCGGTGCCCGGCGGTGCCCACCCAGCCAATCTGCCGCGCAGGTACTCCGGCGACCAAGGCATGGGCAGGAACATCTCGGTTGACCACGGCGCCGGCAGCGACCATGGCCCAGGCGCCAATGGACACCGGCGCGATGCAAACTGCGCGGGCACCAATGGACGCCCCCTGCCCGATGGTGACAGCCACCGCTTCCCAGTCGTCGTTTCCCTTGCGCGTTCCATCGGGATTGATGGCCCGTGGGAACAGGTCGTTAGTCAGTACCGCAGCCGGTCCGATGAATACGCCATCTGCCAGTACGGCAGGTTCGTAGACTAATGCGTAGTTCTGCACCTTGCAGTTGTTCCCCAGAACCACCTCAGGACCGATGTAGGCGCCGCGGCCTATATTGCAGTTTTCGCCGAGAACGGCGCCTTCGCGAACCTGTGCCAGATGCCAGATGCTGCTCTGGGTGCCGATGGACGCCGAAGGCGAAACATCAGCGCTGTGCTCAATGTGAGTCATGAATTTTCCCCCAAAAATTCCGGTTCATCGTGAACCGCTTCGGGCTATGGACCCCAATGCCATAGACCGCTATTCCGAGCTTAGATCCGTGAGCCAAGACAAAACCCAGTTAACGCAGATTGGGAGTACTTGAAATAACGCGATGGACCGAGGCCAAGTAATTGTCGAGTATCTAGCTTTGCCAGCTCCGCTTACCAGCCTTCAAAGCGAGGTATAGCCTAGTGAATGGGATGTCTCCTGTTCTGTGCGTTCATGATTTCTATTGGGGGTGGATCGTGAAAAGCAAGATGCTGGTAGTAGCCGTATTCTGCGCTGCCGCAATGGTCTTAGTTCTCGCACTGGTCCTGGACTTCAGCGGTTCGCAAGCGCCGAACAACGCGTCGAAGCAATCCGAGCCAAGCACGCCAGTGGCCATAGCCGACACGGCGACACCCACTGCGCCCTCTGAGGCTTCGAAGAGCTCCAAAGAGGCCAGCGCAAAACCAAAAGAGCGCAAAACGAAAGCAGCTGCGGGCGAAGCACCTGCCAAATCTGCGGGCCCCAAGGCCAAAGCGACTCGACCTTCATGGGATCCCGAACCCAGCGGCAACGAATCACGTTTGGAAGTGCCCGAAAAGCCAGAAGCCGCAAAATTCTCGCTGCCCGATACCCCGGACCGTGAACCAGTGCTGGAACACGCACCGAAGACTGGGGTAGCAAAAGGCAAACTGACCAAGGATTTCCCGGCCGCTGCGGTGCCGCTGCCCAAATCTACGACCATCGTGACCTCCTCCGTGGAACAGCAATCCAAGCTGGTCTTCGTCGGGGTTGAAGCACGCAGTGAAGACAGCGTGGACGAAGTCCTGGCGTTCTATGCGAAGCATTTTGCGGAGCTGAACTGGTTGACCACCGAGAATGGTGCAGGCAAGGGCATGACTCAGCTGTCGGGATCCTTCGGTTCGGACTCCACCACGGTCACCGTGCGCCAGTTGCCGACCGGAGCGACGTCCATCGTTGCCGCCGGAGTCTTTGAAGTCCAGGAGTAGCGCGTGTACTTGAGCTTATCTGAGTGGACTTCTCGCAAGCCCACCGGCACCCAGTACGCCAAAACTGTCGCCTACAAGGCTTCGCCGACGGTCCTGGCCCTAGGCGTCGTGAGCATGCTGACCGATATTTCCTCGGAGTCCGTCGCCGCGGTGCTGCCGCTGTACATCACCGGGGCCTTGGGCCTGTCCATGGTGGCCTATGGATTCTTCGAAGGAATGAACCAGTCAATCAGCGCCATCGTGCGCATCGGGGCCGGATACGCGGCAGATCGCAGCAACCGGCCCAAACCGATAGCCGTTGCTGGCTACGGATTGTCCATGGCAGCGCGCATCGGGCTGTTGTTCGCTACCGGATTCGGCGGCATCCTGGCCGTGATCGGGACCGACAGGATCGGCAAGGGCATCCGCACCGCGCCGCGTGATGCGATGATCCAAGAAGCCTCGCAACCCGAGCACCTGGCCCGCTCCTTCGGACTGCACCGCCTGCTGGACACCGTCGGCGCCACGTTGGGCCCGCTGCTGGCCTTTGCGGTAATGCTGATGCTGCCCGGGGATTACCGCATGATCTTCGTGGTGTCGTTGGCTGCCGCAGTGCTGGGTGTTGCAGTGCTTGCCCTGCTGGTACCCAACCGCAAACTAGTCCAACGCCCAGCTTCCGGCGCAACTGCGGCAGCGCCCGATGCGTTGCCGATCCCGCGGATCCGGGACATGGTTCGCGGACCGCTGGGCAAGGTTCTGTTGGCCGCGGGCTTCTTGGGACTGCTGACCATCGGTGATGGCTTCATCTATCTCGCCCTGATGGAACACGGAAAGCTTGAACCGCTGTGGTTCCCGCTGCTCTTTGTCGGTTCCAACCTGTTCTTCCTGGTCTTGGCGGTGCCCATGGGGAAGCTGGCCGACCGTACCTCAAGGGCAGGCATCTTCGTGCTGGGCCATGTGGCGCTCGCCGTCGCCTATCTGTGCGCCAGCGCCGGCGGATCCTTGCACTTCGTGATCGGGGCGCTCGCGTTCCTGGGCACCTTCTACGCGGCCACCGACGGGGTGCTGGCCGCCTTGGCCGGGCAGCTGGCGCCGACCGGAGCCACCTCCACTGCAATCGGGACGGCCCAGACCGTGGTGGCCGTCGCCCGGCTGCTCGCGTCCACCGGTTTCGGCGTGCTGTGGATGGTTGCCGGCAGCACCGTAGCCATGCTCCTTGCCGCAGGCCTGCTCTTGGCGCTGGTGCCCGTCGCCTGGAGGCTGGTGCTGTCCAAAGGCAGCGAGCCGAAACGTGCACTGGCTTCATGACTACGCATGCGCAAGGATCACCTGGCAGAACCCGGTGGCGGATCCTCGGCATCATCGCGATGCTGGCCTTTGGTTCGGTCACGCTCTATGCCTTCCAAGCCGTGGGACGATACCAGGAGCGGACCACGGGGGTCTCGGAAGCCGCGGTGACCGAGCAGCTGGCCGGAGGCGATCGGCTGGTCTTCCGCAATACGGCTATGGGCCAGGGGTACGGGCGAGTCGCTTCGGTCGACCTGGCCGACCCGCAAGGAGCACGCGAACTGACGGAGCTCACCTGCGACCGGGTGGATGCCACTGCGCAGCTGACCGCCTGCATGCGAACGGTGCGCGGAATCCCTACGATATTCGAAACCCGGATCTACGCCGGAACCACGAAACCCGAAGCCGAATGGCCCCTGGCGGGCATTCCGAGCCGGACACGGGTCTCCGAGGCCGGCTTGGTGGCTACGACCGCGTTTGTCACCGGTCATTCCTACGCGGCCGATAGCTTCTCCACGGAAACCACCATCAAATCCGCTGACGGCAAGGATCACGGGAACTTGGAAGATTTTTCGATCCAGGTCGATGGCCAGCCGCTGACGGCTGTTGACCGTAATGTCTGGGGTGTCACCTTCATTTCTGAATCGCAGTTCTACGCGACGGTGGCTTCTGGAGGCAAGACCTGGCTGGTCCAGGGAGATCTGGAACGCCGTGAGCTGGTCTCCGTGATGCAGAATGCTGAATGCCCGTCGATCTCTCCGGATCATTCCCGGATTGCGTACAAGAAGCGGCGTGAGCATAGCGGACTGGCGCACTGGGATATTGCGGTCCTGGATCTGAAGACACGGGAAGAAGTCGTCATTCCGCTGGAACAAGGTTTCGATGACCAACTGGAATGGTTGGATGACCAGACGTTGCTCTTTGGCATGCCCCAGCCAGACACTCCCGGAGACAGCAACGTGTACAGTATCGCTGCTACCGCCAATGCCACACCGCAGCTCTTCGTGGAGCATGCCTGGTCACCCTCGGTAGTGCGTAGCGCAGGCTGAGGCGCGCTGCCCGTGGGCAGAACTTCTGGTTTTGGGCAGGTTCACTGCGTCGGGGCAGGAGTCTGGGTCTGGGGCGGTGAATCGGTACCTGGCGATGTACTGGATGCCGGTGCCTCGGAACCCTTGGGCGTACTACTTGCGGGTGCCTCGGATTCGATGCTCGATTCGGTGCTCGGCGTTGGTGCCGGTGTGCTCGGTGCTGGTTCTTCTTCCGGTGCAAGACTCTGGGTGGAAGTGCTGCCTTCAGACTCCGGCGCTGGAGCGGTCGAGGCCGCAGCTTGCGGAATTTCGTAGAGTACGTCCACGAAGTAATTGGTGGAGTTCCATGAGCTCCCAGGCATGCTGCCCGTGCCATAGGAGAAGACGCCATTGGAGCCCTGCAGGCTCAGCTCGCCATTGGACTTTCCAGCGGCGAACTCTGCAGGGGTATGGACGTAGCCCCCGTCGGGTGCATGATAGGAAACAGTGAATACGTTGCCTTGGGCAATATCCACCGGGGCACTGAGGTAGGCCGTATGCCAGCCTTGCGTGCTGGAAGAATCAAAGGTGACGGACGCGAGTTGCGTCCCATTCGAGTTCCACAGCGTGCCTGTTCTGGTGCCCGCACCCAGCGGTCCTTGGTAATAACGCAGGGCACGCAGGCGGATATCGCTCTCGGCGACCAGGCGCAGACCCAATTCCACTCCTGCGGTGTCAGCGGGATACAGCACGGCCGGTGCCGCATCCTGGCCGAGGAAGGACACCGATGGAGTTTGAACGCCCACGGTGCTGAACGTCCAAGGGGCCACATCATCCTGCGGGTCCTCTGCGCCGAACAGGTTCTCGGGCTGCACGGTGATGACGCTGGCGGCCGGCAATCCGTCAGCCGCGCTGAACGTCAACTTCGTCTGATCAGCGTTGGCAGTGGTGCTGCCATCGATGGGCGTGCCACCGGCGGTGATAGCCAGTATGGCGTCGCTGGCCACCGGCTGGTTGAAAGTTACCGTGATATCGGTGTCCACCGCGATGTCGCTAGCACCGGCGCCCGGCGAGCGATCGGTGACCTCCAGTGGCTCGGCTGCCGGCTGGAAGCTCACGTCCACCAGATAGCCGGTGGAGACCGTTGAAGCAGGGAAGCCATCAGCGTAGCCGTAGTGGCCGGCGGATGCGGTGGTTGAGAGCGGGCCAACCTGCATGCTGGTGCCAAGGGCTCCAGGGGTGGCAGGATAGATGCCGTTGCTGCGGTAGGCGATAACATATTCATTGCCCTCGCTGATGGATACCGGGGTATCGAAGGCCGCGTATTGCCAGCCGGAGACCGGAACCTGGGGCAAGAGCACCTCGGCCAGGACCTCGCCGCTGGTTGAGTAGAGCCAACCGCTGTGGGCTCCGGCTTCACCGACACTGCGGTAGAACTCGATGCCGAGTACCTCTCCGTCAGTGTTAGCCGAGAAGCGGGTACCCAGGGTCACCGGCTCACCATCATCGATGGCCGGGACCGCGGGGGTTTCGGTAGGGCTGAATAAGCCGCACGGGCACGCAGAGGGATCTTCAACATCGGCCGGCGCGGTGCGGAAGGACCACGGCGCAATGCTGCTCTCGGGCTGGCCGGGGATGCTGATCTTCGACGGGGTGACGGTGATGATGGTGCCGGAAGGCAACGGATCGCTGCTGGTGAACACGACGGTGGTGCCGTCAGCGGATAGGGAGCTGGTCCCAGCAATGCTCGATTCGCCGGCGCTGACCGTGAGGGTGGCCGAAGGGTCGAGGGGTTGATTGAATGCCGCAGATATCCCAGTTGCCGGATCCACGCCGGAGGATTCCGCTGCGGGGGTCGCGATAGTGATCTCCAATGCTTGGCTTGGTGCGGTAGGTGTTGCCGAGGCGGCAGGGTCCGGGGTTTCGCTGGCACCTCCAACGGTGTACCCCAGATCCACGAAGTAATTGCTGTTGTTCCAAGAACTGGCCGGCATGCTGCCGGCACCATAGGTAAACAGCCCATTGGGGCCCGACAGGGCGAGGTCATCGTTGGACTTGCCATTGGCAAAGTCCGCGGAAGCGAAAACATACCCTCCGGAGGGTGCCTGGTAGGAGATGGTGAATTCGCTGCCTTGGGCAATGGACACCGGCGAGGACAAATACGCCGTCTGCCATCCCTGGCCGGTGGCGGGCGCGAAATCGACCGTGGCCAGCTTGGTTCCCTGCGCATCCCAGAGCGAACCGGTGTGCTGTCCCTGGCCTAGGGGGCCCTGGAAGTAGCGCAACGCGTGAACCTGCAGATCCTTGCGCGCGGTGAATTTCAGTCCGAGTTCCACAGGAGCGGAATCGGCAGGATCCAGCTGCGCTGGTTGCTGCTCTGCCAGGAAGGTCGTCAGCTCTGGGCCCTCGCCTGCGGTCCTGAATGACCATGCAGGCACGGTGATTGCTCCACTGTTCGTCCCGCTCACCGACTTCGGGGCGACGGTAATTACGGTGGCTTCAGGCAACACCGTGTCGGGAGTGAAGCTCAGGACGGTGCCTGAGCTATCCAAGGCACTGCTACCGGCGATCGCCCCCTGCCGGGTGCTGACCTCCAAGGTGGCTCCGGCTTCAACTGGTTCGCTGAACGTGGCTGAAATCGTGGTGTCCACAGCAACGCCGTTGGCGCCGGAGTCCGGGGTGCGCTTGGTGATGCTCACCGGCGGATCCTTCGGGCTGAAGCTGACGTCAACGAGATAGCTGGAAGAGACCCGCGTGGCCGGATATTCATCGGCATAACTGTACTGCCCGGAATTCTGCAGTGTGCTCAGCGGACCGGAGGACACCGGCTGGCCGAACTGGCCAGGGTTGACCGGGTAGATGCCATTGCTTCGGTAGGCGGCCACATACTCGGTGTTCGAGGTGATGCCTATTGGCGCATCGAAGGCGGCATACTGCCACCCCGACGCCGAGTCATCGGGGAACTCGACCTGGGCGAGGACGGTGCCGCCGGATGAGTACAGCCATCCGGCATGCGCCCCGCGCTCGCCGGGGGAGCGGTAGAACTTCAGCCCATGGAGCACCCCATCGGCATCGGCCGTGAAGCGGGTGCCCAAGGTGACCGGTTTGCCGTCATCGACCGCTGGTTGCGCAGGCACATCCTGGTCGTTGTAGAAGCCGCAAGGGCAGGCCGCTGGATCTTCAGGCACCGGAAGCATCGTGCGGAAACTCCAGTTGGCTCCGGTGGCCACGGCGTTGCCGCTCAGATCCGTGGCGTTGAGCACCACGGCATAGTCTTGGCCTTCGGCCAGTGGGCTATCCGGCGCGAATGAGGCTCGGCGGGTGATCTCGTTGTAGGTACTCGTGCCCGTCACGTTGGCGCCGGCAGAGTCCTTGAGCGTAATGGACACGGAGCCGGTGGCCACTTGCTTCGAGAGGGTCGCGCCGATCTGCGTGTCAACCGGTACGCTCTGTGCTGTCGGCAGCGGGGAGTGCCCGTAGGCACTGAGCCCGATGCCGGCCCCGGTTTCAAAGACCGCATCGACAAAGTAGTTGCTGCGGTCCCACGCAGTGCTGGGGAAGCCCGCGGAGCTGCTGTAGAGGCCGGCCGATGGCGTGCCGAAACCGCCGGCCACCTTCAGAGGGGATGAATCCACTCCGCGGTAGGCGAAGTCCTGGACTTCCATGGCGTAATGCCCGTTCGGAGCGTAGTAGGAGACCACGAACTCGTCCCCGGACTGGACCTCCACCGGTTCGCTGAAGGTGGCCGTCTGCCAGCCCTCGCTGCTCTCATTGGCGAAGGTCGTGGTGGCCAGCTCGGTGCCGTTCAGGCTCCACAGAGTGCCGGTGTGGGTGCCGGTGTTGGCGGTGCTCTTGTAGTAGCGCACCCCGGTGATGTAGCCGTTGGCGGATGCGGTGAAGCGCAGGCCCAGCTCCACCGAGGAGCCATCGCTGGAATCAGGAGTTGCAGGTTCCACCGCACCGAAGACGTTGTACGGCCCGGTGACCTCATAGGGGACTGCCAGTCCGTCGGCAGGGTAGTTCCCCGAGTCATCCACCGCGCGCACCAGCAGATCGCTTTCCCCGGTACCCAGTTGCACCGTGTTGATGGACCACTGCGTGGTTCCTTCGGCCAGCTGCCAACTCAGCCCTGCATCGAACGAGTACTCGATGGCGGCGACTTGTCCTTCGCCATCGCTCGCTGTGCCTTCCACGGTGAGGCGCTGCCCGTATTGCACGGCGCTCGCCGGTGCCGTGGTGACCTCGATGCTCGGTGCACTCAGGTCCTTGGGTGCATCGGGGAATTCGAGACTGGTGATGAGCGAGGTGGGCGGCGCGTCCATGTCGGCGAGCAAATTGACCTGGGCTTGCTGCATCCGCGGATCTTCGGGCGCGCCATCGCCGTCATGCCATTGGTCCAGCCCCCACGTCCATTGGACAGAACCTGCGGAGAAGACCGAGGCGCCGCTGGGCGCCTTGTACAAGGTGGTGTGGTGCGTCGTTGTCCCGGGAGCTACCTTGTTGCCGAAGTCCTGCAGGTATTCGGGGATCTCTCCTGTGGTGGTGGACAGGTGGATCAGTCCGGGCGGACGGAAACCATTGGGCAGATCTTCGTTCGATTCGTAGCCGACGGTGTGCGGGGCCAGTTCAGTTTGGCTGCCGGGTGCTTGCGTGGCCAGGGGAGTGTTGCGCCACAGCCGCATCTTGCCTTCGTCAGCATTGACCGTGACAGGCAGATCACCGCTGTTGACGACATAGGCGGTGCCCGTCAGGGCATTCTCCGGAAGACCGGCACCTTGTTCCGTGGAGGCGAAGCGCGGATCACGCCAGGTGCCGGTCCACTGCGAGGTGGGATCGATCTTGGTATTGGACCAGGTTTCCTTGTAGCTGACCAAGGTGCGGTAGTCGTTGCCACCGGTCGTCGATGGTTCATAGCGGGTACGCCAATAGACCTCGTTGCCAGAGAGGAACTGCAAGTTCACTCCTGCATCACGGGCTGCTTCAACATTGGCTCGTTGTGCCCCGGACCAGTACTCGTCGTGGCCCACGGACAGGAAGACGTTATGGTTGCTGAGCAGATCACCATGCCGGTCAGTGTCGACTCCAGAGAAGTAGCTGACGTCATAGCCATTGCGCTCCAAGAAGCGGACCATCGGATACTCGGCACCGAAATAGAAGTCACGGGCTTCAATGCCGTCACGGGTGGCAAAGGGACGGTTGTAGCTGATCTTGAAGGCGCGTCCATTATCGGCGCCGGAGTAGAAATCGGAACCGCCATAGAGGTTGTAGGCATGCCAGGTTGGATCTGAGGTTTGGAATAAGACATCTGACGTGCTGGATTCGTTGCGCACGATGAACGTGATGTGGCTTGAGCCACCGGTGTCGCTGCGGGTGAGCTTGGCAAGGTAAACACCCGATACGGCATCGTTTGGGACGTTCCAGGTAGCTGAGACACCCCAGGTGCCGCAATCGGTCAGTTCGGTGGCTACGTCTTGGAGACATTCGGGCTGAATTTGTGGAAGGGAAGCGCTGGGAGTGACGGAAGCGATTTTGCGGGCTCCGAGACCCTGGTACCAACCGGTGCGATAGATGTCGATGGTGTACTTTGACGCATCGGTGTCGATTTTGAAATCGACCGGTGAGCCGACATCCACACTGATGTCGGTAGCGAAGCCTTGGATGGAGTCATCTCCAGCGCCTTCGATATCCCACTCGGTCCAGTAAGCTCCCGGCTTTGAATTTTCGCACACAATCGGGTTGTCCTCGGGTTGGCACTGCACGGTGGCCCGTGCCGGGGCCACCGTGAGCAGCGATAGGAGCAATCCGATCAGTGCAATAAGTGCTATTGGAACATGCCTTGCACCCGTGGCGCGACGAAGCTGGGTTCCAATAAGAGCATGTTGCGCCGCTGTCATTGCATCCCCCAAAGGAAGCGCTCCCACTGCTGGGAAGAAGTTTCACGCAGAACCCGAGACAGGTCATGCCCGTACCCACAATAAGTATGGACAGCTTCAAGGAAACAGCGAATGCGCGGAAACGAGAGAATCTCGGGTGTGCATGTGGCCGTGCGCCTCCTGCAAAGCGTATGGATTTCTCCAACGACACCGGATATAGCCGAAGTGCGCCTGGATTGCCTGACCAGCCCAAGGCCCAGTCAAACAGCGAGGCAGGAAACTTACTGCGTCTTGCCTACGGAATAGTGCGCCAGGACATAATCGGCAATGGCCATAGCCGAGGTAGCCGCAGGAGAAGGAGCATTGCGCAATAATGTCACGGGCCCCACCCGGTCAACGGCGAAATCATCAAGTAGCGAACCATCTTTGCTCCAGGCTTGGGCTCGAACGCCTGCCTGGCCTCTCTGTACGAGGTCAGCGGAGGTGAGCTCGGGCAAATAGGCCTTGGCTTGCTTGGCATACAAGGGCTTGAACAACGACGCACCAATCTCCATGGTGCCCATCTTCCAGTACTTTTTGGCCAAGGACGGAGCGCCGGGCCAGCGCAGCGACTCGGCGGTGTCCTTGACGGAAATCGATGTCCAATCGTAGCCCTCGCGAGCGAGTGCGGGGACGGCATTCGGCCCCACATGGACTTCGCCATCGACTCCACGGGTGAAATGCACACCGAGGAAGGGGAAACGAGGATCGGGCACCGGATAGATCATTCCGTTGACCATTGCTGCCGAAGTTTTGCTCATGACCCAGTACTCGCCGCGGAAAGGAAGGATCTTGGGGGATGGATCCGCTCCTACCATTTTTGCTATCACATCGGACTGCAGCCCGGCGCAGACTATGAGCTGATCGAAGCGGTGGGTGCTGTGCTCGGTGGACACCAGGCAGGCATCGCCCACAGTTTCTATCGCCGTAACTTCGTGGTTGTGCAGGATACAACCACCGGCTTGCACGACTTCCTCTGCCATGCGTCGCGTAATGGCAGCATAATCCACCGAGGCGGTATGGGGAGAGTACAATGCGGCAATTCCCGCCGCATGCGGCTCGATGCCCAGTAGCTCTTCGCGGTTCAAACGGGCTAAGCCGGGAACCTGGTTTGCAGTGGCCCGTTTCTCCATGTCTGCCAACCGCGCCAGTTGCCCTTCTCCCAGAGCTACTACCAGCTTTCCCAGTTCCTGGTAGGGTAAGGTATGCTCTTGGCAATACTCCCGGGTCAGCGACCTGCCTCGTGCACACAACTCTGCCTTGAGAGACCCCGGCTGATAGTACAACCCGGCGTGGACCACTCCGGAATTGCGTCCGGTTTGATGGCTGGCCAGAGTCGATTCCTTTTCCAAGACGGTGACGTGGCCCTGGTCTTTGAGTGCGAGTGCGCGGGCAAGAGCGATCCCCAAGATCCCTCCGCCGATGATGCCGATTTGCATTTCCATATCTCCCCAACTTTTGAGTTCGCCACGCGTGCTGGCGAGCGTGTAGCAATACCGAGCCGAGCGTATAGTCGACAGAGCGTGTTGTCCACGAACAATATTCGATGTTCATCGATGTTTGATCTACGGTGTGGTGGGATTTCTGTACTCGCGCCGTTGTTCTCGATCCCGATTGGGAAAGTTCAGAGAGAGCGACGGCTGAGACTATTGTGGCCGGCGGTTCGTCATGCGGATGACGCCGCGGAAGCTAGCCGCTTTCTGCTCAGGCTAGGGAAACAAGATAAATCGCTGACGAGAGCGGGAGAAAGCAAACATTTCTCGGCGGTCCGGCATAGCGCTTGTCATATCCTATCCAATAAGTGAAAGTTTTCACAAAGTCGGATTTTCCCTGCGTAACATGCGTGAATTCAAGGGAAAACGGGGGATGCATAGCGCTACTCTGGAAAAGTAGGCAGCGAAAAACAGCTGCTTTCATGCCACCATCAGCCCAAGAAATCGCAAAGGTGCCACACCCGTGTCTGACAACAAGCCAATCGTACTTCTGGCCGAACAATTATCCCCAGCAACTATTGCTGCTCTCGGCCCCGACTTTGAAATTCGTCAGACCGACGGAGCGGACCGCTCCCAGCTGCTCGAAGCCATTGCCGATGTAGATGCAATCTTCGTTCGCTCTGCAACCCAGGTAGATGCAGAAGCCATTGCTGCAGCGAAGAACCTGAAGGTTATCGCCCGTGCCGGCGTAGGCCTGGACAACGTAGACATCAAGGCAGCCACCCAGGCTGGCGTCATGGTGGTCAACGCTCCAACTTCCAACATCATTTCTGCGGCTGAATTGACCGTGGGCCACATCGTGTCCCTGGCCCGCCGCATTCCTGCAGCCAATGCATCGCTGAAGGGCGGCGCTTGGAAGCGCAGCTCGTACACCGGTGTGGAACTCTTCGAGAAGAAGGCCGGCATCATTGGGCTCGGCCGCATCGGCGCCCTCGTAGCAGCACGCCTGCAGGGCTTCGGCATGGAAATCGTTGCCTATGACCCATACGTCACTCCTGCTCGTGCCGCGCAGCTTGGTGTCACCCTGCTGACCTTGGATGAATTGTTGGCCGAAGCTGACTTCATCACCATCCACATGCCAAAGACCCCGGAAACCCTGGGCATGCTTGGCAAGGACGCATTCACCAAGATGAAGAAGAGCGCATACGTAGTCAACGTAGCTCGCGGTGGTTTGGTAGACGAAGACGCACTGTACGAAGCACTGAAGAACGAAGAGATCGCAGGCGCCGGCATTGACGTATTCGTCAAGGAGCCAAGCACCGACCTTCCATTCTTCGAATTCGATAACGTAACCGTCACCCCTCACCTCGGCGCATCCACCGATGAAGCGCAGGAAAAGGCTGGCGTTTCGGTAGCCAAGTCGGTGCGCCTGGCCTTGGCCGGCGAGCTGGTTCCAGATGCAGTGAACGTAGCAGGTGGCGTGATCGACGAGAACGTACGCCCGGGCATCCCGCTGATCGAAAAGCTTGGTCGTATCTTCAATGCGTTGACTTCGGGCTCGCTGACCAGCATTGATGTTGAGGTTGCCGGCGAAATCGCTGCACTCGACGTCAAGGCTCTGGAACTCTCCGCACTCAAGGGTGTATTCATGGATGTCGTGTCGGATCAGGTTTCCTACGTTAACGCACCAGTCTTGGCTGAACAGCGTGGCGTAGCTACCCGTCTGATCACCACCCCTGACTCGCCTGAGTACCGTAACCAGCTGACTATCAAGGGCTCCACTAATGAGGGCACCCAGCTTGCTGTGGCTGGTACCTTGACTGGTCCTAAGCAGATCGAGAAGCTCGTAGGCATCAATGGCCACGAGATTGAAATCCCAATCTCGGATCACATGATTGTCGTGCGCTACGCGGACCGCCCAGGCGTCGTTGGCTCGCTCGGCAATGTCTTGGGGGAGCAGGGCATCAACATCGCCGGCATGCAGGTAGCACGCGACGAAAAGAAGGCTGAAGCCTTGGCCGTCATCAACATCGATTCGGCACTGCCACAGGGCGTACTGGACGTTGTAGGTGCCGCTATCGGCGCGAGTGTTGCTCGCGAGATTGATTTGAACCGGTGACGCTCAGTTTACGGGATTTATTCCTCAAGATTGGAATCAAGATCGCGCCTAAGGGGACGAGAAAATGCGTTGAAGAAAATCTTCTACGCATGAGCTCCAGCATGTCAGGAAATAAAAAAACTTTGATAAGTTAGGGTACGGTTGCCGGCA
Organism: Glutamicibacter sp. NPDC090743; assembly: GCF_044769125.1. NCBI lineage: Bacteria > Bacillati > Actinomycetota > Actinomycetes > Micrococcales > Micrococcaceae > Glutamicibacter > Glutamicibacter sp. NPDC090743. The sequence goes on from NZ_JBIVXE010000007.1 coordinate 313,592, forward strand.
TCACAAATTTCAAAAATGGGATGTTCGTGCTAAGTAGCTTGATTGAGAGGTCAATCCCCAAATGAAAATAGATTTCCATTACTCTGAAAACAGACTTTCGCTAACTGCGGAACTGGAAGTCGACGATCGAAAAGTTGCTGGGAAAGCAACGCTTCGCCGACCGACTGCGACGTTCGCTCTCCCAGACGACTTCGATTATGACAATACGCATCCGGATCTTTTAGCTCTAGCCGCGCTCGTCACGTTCTATCCGTGGGTAGGTAAAGAGTTGTCACTGCCGTTTGCAGTAAGCCAACACTTTGCCGACTCAGTCCAAAAGGCAAGTCGGATTCAGATTCTTCGGGTTGCTCCCTGGATGGAAAAGCGCAGTGTCAACGAAGGTTCAAAACCTGGCTTGTCCTTCTCCGGTGGTGTCGATTCGATGGCAGCGCTTGCTTTAATGCCTGACGACACTGAATGCGTGTTCACTCTGCGTACACCTCCGCCGGAAGGTGGGCACACCCTGTACAAGCCAGATATGGCGCTATATTCGATATCGGAAATGCGAAAAGCTGGAAAGAGCGTTCACGTGGTCGAAACTGACCACGAATGGGTGAGAGATCCTGTCGGGTTCTCAGTTGATCCTGCTCCAGCTGTGCCTTTAATGCTACTTGCGGATCATCTCAACCTCGATGCTATTTCATTCGGCACTATTGCTGAGTCATCTTACTCTACTGGCAAAGGATATTGGGAAGAATATACTCAACGCACTATTTATACTCGTTGGAAGCAGCTCTTCGAAGCTGCTGGCTTGATGATGTATATGCCAACTGTTGGAATTAGTGAAATTGGGTCATCTACGATTGTTCAGACATCAAAGTTTGGATATTTGGCGCAGTCTTGTATTCGAGGGCTTCCTGGGGAACCTTGTAGAGCGTGCGTTAAGTGTTTCCGCAAATCTTTGATCGCGGCATCGTTAAACAACGATTGGCCAGAACAAAAAGAGGTGAGCCGTATGATGGCGAACCGGACAATTAGGCCCTTCTTAGAAAAAGACCCGATTCGATTTGAAATAATCCTTACCAGAGTTATGGCTTCATATGAGGGCGATGATCCATTGTTGAATTCGTTGCAAGAGAGACTGGCGTCCTTGGAGCAGGATGTCTCCTTCACCGCTGGATGGTACCCTGCGGCTATGCGATTGATACCAAGAAAATATCAGGCATCTACGATAATAGCGGCTAATCGTTATTTGCCAATGATGACAGATGAACAAATTCGCGCTTTCGAGCATTTTGACCTAAAAAAAGCCTTGGATAAATATGAAGTCAGTCAAGTATCGTGGCTTAAGATAATCGCAAACAATGCAGATAATTATAATAATAAATAATTAAGTCACGGAATTCGTAACTCTCGTAAAATCGGATGCACGAGAAGGCGATCGACGAAATAGGCAATTTGCCTATTGTCGATTGCCTTCTTGTGCTAGAGTCCGAATTGACTATGATGGAAAATAGTTCACGAACACCTAAAACAAAATAAAGCACGCCCTTAAATCTAATCCGTCTTACAGTTAATATCCATATAAATGGACGCAAAGTATAATAAATTTATCAAAATTTTAGCAACCGTCTTCAAAGCATGGATATATCGAGAAAAGGAAGTTTTAGTTGAAGAGATATATTGACTGTGTTGAACAGCCCATCGCCTATTCGGATGTTGATTCATTTGACCGCTGCGATGCCTTATTCCCGGCGTATCAAAATTCACCTCGGTACCAAGCTGCAACTGAAGAGCGGAATAGAGGCTCAATCGCCTGGGGTGCAGCACTGGTGGCGAGAAGCTACTTGCTAATGTTCAAAACTACTAAGGATGAAAGATTTCTACGTAAGTTCATTGGCCATGCAGAACAAATTTTGTTGTCTCGTGATTCGTTGATGGGATTGAAAGATTACAAGGGGTATTCTGGGCCAGTCTGGAGCTCAGGCAGACCGTATACAACAAACTCTAATGTTATTCAAGAGGTTGACGGCCCTGGGATCCTAGAGGTTAGATCTAAAAACGCAAGCTACCTTAAAATTCTTCAAGGTGAATCAAGTTTCAGCTTAGAATTTTTCGATGAGAGTAATCGTAGTTTTGGCGTAATTGAGAATGTAAACCTGGACCAGACATCAGAAAGATATATTACTAAAGTCCTGTCCGAACAAAATTGGAAGCAGCCGCTGGCTGCAGCCAAGGTATCTCAAGATTTTTCGCGGGAGAACTTCATAGGTACTAGAGCTATAGAATTGAAGGAAAATTTTTATACTGCAGCGGTGGAAACCGGTCAGATCTGCGCTAGTCTTTTAGAATTTTGTCAACTTGTAAGAATGGATGCAAACCTATCTCAATATGAATCTTATGCTCAGAGATACACGGAAATATCAGTTGAAGCGCTAAATTATCACTCCAAGGATATTTGCACGGATGAATCTGGGATTTATATAAAAATTGAAAATGATGCACCTTATGATTTTGAATCTACGGATGCCCCGTTGAACCATACCCTTTCTATTGCTAGGTGTTTTATTTTACTTTATTCGATAACGAATGAGGCTAAATATCGTGATCTTTCTGAAGGGATGATCAAACATTTTGTGCACAGCTTATCCGTCGCGAAGAGCGATATTGGTGACTCGTATACTTGGCCGTATTTCTCGGTGGCTGGAGTTAATCACAATGGGTACGATGTGACTGAACGAGTTTCGGATTGGCGTACATCACGCATTGGCTATCCAAGGATGGAAGATATATCGCACGCCATAATAGCGATTGAAGCGTGTGTTGATGCGGCGAAGGCCGGAATAATATTCCGTGAATCTGACCTGAAAATGTTTGCCAACACATTTATGAACAATATATTAGATGATACTGATTCGGGGACGCTAGTTAGTAATTACGTTGACGGTAGCGGCGGTTTCAATAAATATGTGAATGCTATCGGTCGCTGGGGGATCCTTTCCCCTTGGCATGCTGGCCTTTGGGATAGATGCCATAGAATCATGAACGACGCTCAGCCTGAGTTGGACCATGCGACTGTGCTCTACGGCATGGCGACACTTATGCATTATAGAAACATTTAGCATCGCTGAGTCTTTTTAAATATGTTTCCCCAAGACATCGGTGAGATTTCCATGTTTAAAGTGGCGATACTTATACACGAGATTTAACACTAGAGAAGCACACAGTCCGATTGCCGGCCTCATGGCCAGCACTCGGACCGATGAACTGGAAAGTGTGAGAATTCAGCCAGACAACTCGACAATATGCTTAGCCATCGTCCGATGTGCACAAGACGCATCTCGGATGCGCGACTACCGTCATCTGTAGTAAACACGGAATTAGTCGCAAAACTTTCTATCACATCCGTAAATGAGCCCATACCGAATTTCAAACTGCAGCGTTGGAACCACACTCGACGCCCGAATATAGCGCCGGTGGCAACAAATGAAGCAGTCAAAGCCACCGTAGTCCCGATGCTGAAAACCTCATAAGACTCAAGAGGGGACTACGACTGTTTAGTAGACGTCTTTGGTAGCACTTGTGTAACGAGCCGGTGTGTAGTCTCGTGGATTCGTAGTTACTGAACCTCGTCGCTTCGCGGACAACCCATTTCAAGGCTTTGTATAGTCTCAGTGCCTTGTGGACACAGGATCTGATCACATGTGGAGACCTTGTCTCGATAGTTCTCTAATGGTTATTGGCAGATTTGGGACCTGCTGGCAAGATGGATGCCTCGCACCATGATGTGACTAATCAAGAGATTGTCTTCACTGAATTCTGGGTGACTTTTCAACGACTCGTCCATTTTGACAGGTGTCGCCAATCAGGCGACTTGATATGGCTCCATAGAAGATCGTCCACGCCCTTTCTTGGGACGTGCGAATCGTTAGAGATCCCGTCTGCCAAGCACTCCACCCAGACCGCCGCCAATCAAACGGCCACCAACTGGAAAAGAGGCGAGTAAGTCAGCGGAATAGATACCCGTGCAAGAATTCATTCTTAATCCATTATCAACGCATCGAATGACGCACGCGAGCACTGCCAGACTTTCCCCGACAGCACCCCAGGAATGAACCGATCCGTGGCTTGGCTGCAACCAAACATCCGCGGAGAAAGAATCGCTGCAGTCGAAGGAACTTGCACCTATGCGGCAACCATCGCACACACGCTCGTCGGTGCCCATATTGAAGTTATCGTGGCAAAGCCACCACGGTGGAAGGACCAGACCGGCCGTGGCAAATCCGACGAAATCGATGCAATTGCCGCAGCCATCTGAATTCTAGGCAAAGACACATCCAAACTCCTGCGTCCCCGTAGAGAAGGCGCCCGCGCGGCATGGAGTATTTGTTCCGCCAGCAGGGTTCGGATAGATCCTATACGCGTGAGCACCAGGAATTCCTTGTCAGCTTTGGTACGTACTTTCGACCTAGGACTTGACACTCATCTAAGTCTAAGGACGCAACAAATAAAACAAATTAGCATATTCGGCAGCATAGTTCCGATTCGTTCGATCAACGGTTCGCCCGAGAAGAAGCCAAGTTTCTGGCTTCTAGCATCCGCGCTGCGGCCCAACTGCTCAAAGAAAACAACAAAGCCATGTCTGACCTGGACGAGCAACTCGCACCAGAATTGCAGCAAGTCTTCGGGCAAGGACCGGTCACAACAGCGTGGATCCTGATGGTCTTCTCATATCCGGGACCAGTGCACTCGGAAGCAGCGTTCGCTGCGTTAGCTGTCGTCTCACCTTTGCAAGCTTCATCCGGAAAACACGAGCGCTACCGACTAAATCGTCGTGGGGATCGACAGTTTGATAAGACGCTGAACGAAGTGGCTCGGACACGGACGGGACATACGGACTATGTCGATGAACGATTCGCTGGTGCAGCCTCGCCTCACGAGTCGCTGTGTGTTTTCCATAAGTAGTCGATACGACAACGGTCGATGACCACTCTGCGGCAAATCCGTGAAAACACTGCGGATGACCATATAATTGAAAAGGGTCTGTTGAATTCCCCTGTCAGTTGAATCGGCAATCGACCTATGCCTGAGTATATGTCGTTTTACGCCTATCGGATCTTATCGAGGAAGTGAATGGTTTGAGAATTACCCGCCATAGGAAAATGATTTTTGGTATCTCACTAAGTGCCGTATTAGCGATAGTTTTCCTAGTCATTTTCCGGGAGGACCGAAGTAGCTACGTTCTAGTTCTCTTCACGTCATTCGTTGGTTTTATTTTGTTACGCGCCCAAGAACAGAACTCGCGTGTGCTTCGGAAGTACACCAAACATTTACGTGCTCAGAGCAACAGGGCGAGCTTACGCGACAGCCGTCTCGACCAACTTGATCATTCACTTAGCGCACTCCGAAAAGACCACCATAGTAATGAACTCAGGCTCAGGCGTTTGCTCGATTGGAGTCGAAATAGGACGGCTAGCTTCGACGAGACTAAAGATCTTATGCGCACATGTACTGCAATGGTGAGAAGTTCCGATGACGCACTCAAAGATATGAAACCTATCTTTGACAGTTTGAAATCTGACAGGCTGGAGCTTGTGAAGCGCCAACAAGATTTAAGTGAGTCCGTAAGGTCAATTGCTGAAGACGCGACGAAAATTTTATCTGACGGACATAGCAACGAATTGCGGCTGAGACGACTTGTCGAATCCATCGCGGCTTTAACTGAGGAGGCAAAGAGGTCGGAAGCAAGTCAGCACAGTAATGAATTGCGGCTGAGGCGGCTTGTCGAATTCACTACGGCTTTATCCGAGGAAGTAAAGAGGTCGGAAGCAAGTCAGCACAGTAATGAATTGCGATTGCGTAGGCTCGTCGAAATGAATCTCAGAGTTGAAGAAAAGCTCATCGATTTTGCGGAAGCAACTAATTCGCAAAGTGCCGTCCAATATAAATCTCAAGCTTTAGCCAGGTTCCGTATGCTGGAAGATTTACACGAAATTAAAGATGCTGTCAAGTATGGTCTTGAAAGATAGATGTTTTTTCGATCGCAATATCGAATTAAGGAAAAAAGAGGAGCCAAAGTGAATGCTGTTATTTCTAAAGAAAACCCGATAAACGGAGACGTTCTCATTATTGCATCAGAAGAAAAGCTAACTTCGTTGCGTATGGATTTGAAAGCCGATATTAGTTTATTTCTCAACGCTGGAATCAGCGTAGCTATTGCTTTGACTGCTGGTCCACGCTCTGCTGACGCCTCTAAAATTCAAGACCTAATAGAATACGGATTAAAAGTAGGTTGCCGATTCGTGGGCAAAGGAGATGCATTCCTGGCATCAAGCACGTTTGTTTACGATACCCCGAATTTTTTGAGAAACGGTGTTGAGGTTCAATTTTCAACAGAACAGATTGCGTACCTGATAGAAGATATAGACTGGTTCCGAAGTGACTCGGGGTTCGGCAAAGTCTTGGATAGATCTGCGGCGATCGCAACCGGATCGACCATCTTCTTGGGCTCGTCCAATGACGATCTCAAAGCAATTCAGATTCATGCGCCCAATCATCGATCGGCTTTATGGAACTTTTTGAATTCCGAGGATTCGGTGCCTATAACGAAGGTTGTACGCGAGTCCAAGGAATTTTGGCTGGGTTCTACATTTGACGATGCCAACAGAGAGCTTGGTGTTGAATTAAAAAAGATTTCTAAGAAAATTTCAAGTAGTCAAGATACGCATTTAGTCCTTAGGGCCGCATTGCCCAGCCGCTTAGAAAACCCGCGCGATGGCAAAGAAGTTATTTTAGGATATCCATTCGTTCCGCTCAACAAGGAGCAGTTCATCGCCTCGTTAGACGTGTATATATTACCGTTATCAGGGTTAAAATCAAACGACTGGAAATCTGAAATTTCATATTGTTTAAATACTGGTATTCCCATTTATATACCTGAGTTGCTTCGTCCTGTCGTTGAGGAACGGGCGCATTATTTTGATGGAAGAATTACTAATGAGCTCATCGATCGTATTCTCTCACCGGAACAGAACAGTGGTGCAGATAATCTTTTAGAGGAGAAATACCGCAGTAGTCGGATGAACAATTTTAGGAACCTATGCGATTTGCTGGGATTCCCGTTACACAGTGACGCAGCCGAGGTTCTAAAGAATGACGAGTCGCTTCCGCCCATATTGTTCAATAGCACCAGAATCAATGAAATGGAACGGAAGCCGAAAAAGGTCTGTTTCGTTACCAGTAATGGTGCTGGAATGGGACATCTAACACGATTACTTGCAGTCGCGAGGCGCCTGGACTCGGATGTTGTCGCCAGTTTCATATCCCTTTCACAGGCCTGTGGAGTGGTTTCTGAATACGGGTTTGACTTCGAGTATTTGCCGTCCAAAGGCGATTTGAGAATCGAAGGCCCGGAATGGAATAAGTACTTTAATAGAAAATTCGTAGAAGCGCTTAACCGTGCTCGACCTGATGTCGTGGTTTTCGACGGCACTTGGCCGTACCAAGGAATTTCGCTTGCCGTAAAATCTTACGAAGCCGAATTCGTTTGGATGCGTAGAGGTATGTGGCGACAAGAAATTTCCAGTACATCTATGGTTCGAAATCCCAACTTTTCTGCTGTAGTCGCCCCCGGAGACGTGGCGGAAAAGTATGATAAGGGAGCGACTCAACGCGCTATAGACGCGTATGAAGTGGAGCCGATTGTAGTCATGGACGAATCCGAACTGCTTACACGGGCTGAGGCTCGAAAAGAGCTCGGTATTGGCCTTGATGCCAACGCTATGCTTATTACCCTGGGCGCTGGAAACATCAACAAGATTGACGATGATGTTGCGGAAATTATTCAAGAAGTACGAGCTCTTAAAGTGCCTTGGGAGATCTTAATGACAAGTCCGCTGATATCGAATAGCGATCATCATAAATCTGACGTACGGTCTCTTTCTATTTACCCTCTAGCTAAGTATGCCAAAGCGTTTGATTTCGTTGTTTCTGCGACCGGATACAATTCCTACCATGAATGGTTGGCCTACAAGGTTCCTACTCTTTGGATCCCAAATCTGAAAACTATTACTGATGACCAGATTTCACGTGCAATGTTCGCCCATGACCATGGCTTAGGATTCGCAGTTGCCCCGGAAAGCAATATGGGAATCAGTGAAGCGATTAAAAAATTGGCTGATCGGTCGATTAGAGACATGATCATAAGCAAAATGAATGAGTATTCATTCGATAATGGGGCGTATAAAGCGGCAAAGTATATTTCTACGATTGCGAAGGAAAGGTAAGGATGATTGCAACTATTCCAGAAGGAGTTTGCGGTATCGATGGGGAACCGTCACAAAGTATTCTCGCCGGCATTGATTTTGAGTCGATAACGAAACTCGTTGGTAGTCCGTTAAATTTCGCGGGTGGGTTGAGCCTCGATTCTGACACTTTGAAATCTAAACCCGCTGTACTCGTGCCTGCGCTCAGAGACTTCGGCCAGAATTTGCAAGCAACCGTGGACCAACTGCATCAAATTCAGAAAGTATCGCAAGCTTTTAGAGTAGTCATTTCGACGGATATGCCGATTTTCAAATCTCTGCGACCTTACAACTGGGCTGTTACCCACCTGCAAAGCGAAATTCAATGGGACAGTGAGAATGGCTCCTGGAAGAAATACGTTGAGAACGAATTGTCAGGAGTAGTGCGAGATTTTGGTGTTCGGCTAGTTTTTGATTTTTCTTCTCGTATCACACTAAGAGACTCCTGGAATAAGCTTTTAGCTATTGTCGGATTGTCAGAGTCACCCGATCTGTCAGATCTATTCGTTGGTACGACCACGGAACACTACTCTTGGCGTGGTTGGCTAGGTGAGGTTTCGCCGGGTTATAGTCAACATGTGATAGAGCTGGATGAAAATGTACGATGGACCGTCGCGCTCAATAAAGTAGCGGGTAGTTCGATGCTTTTTGTTTCTGACGATTCGCCTGCGGCGCGAAAACTGGCGAATTTCGCTGGTCAGCGGGAATGGAATATTGCTCTACTTACGGATGAAAGTAAAAAGCCATCGCTAGCGCATCGTGATACCGCACTTCTTCATGTCTTCGACGGGCTGAGCCTTGCAGGGGCCGGACTCGTTGGCGGAATGAATTTTGTTCAGGAAAAGCGGATGAGTTTAGATGCGACACTATTCGCTAATGAAATAAGTGAGTTAGACTTCGATCGTGCTGAACGGAAGGCACTTGCGTTTTGGTCGTCTCGGATGTAGGAATTTTGGTACTGCTTCCCAAAAGTTGGACTGTAATAAGTCCTAAAAACTTTTGGGAGGATTTCCAATCGATCACGAAACCAACTATCCGCGATTCAATGCGAACAAGTCGATTGCTTATTTGAGCGAGGCACTGATTACTGTGCCGCAGGTTTAAGGATAAAAGTTAGCCCAGAGGTGGCGCGGGTGCCCCTATGTTCGGTGTCAAGCAATTTTCATTTCCGGAACATCATAGAGTGACACGTCCCGGATCATGGCGAACAGGACCGTGAGCCGTCGGTGGGCCAACGCGACGAGTGCTTGGTTATGGCGTTTCCCCTGGGTTCGTTTCCTGTCGTAGTACTCCGGCTGGTCGGGTCGAAACGGATGGAGGCGAACGCTTAAAGGAACAAGGCTCGTTTCAAACGCTTGTTGCCTGAGCGGCTCACTCGTTCGGACTTGATTGAGGGCCCTGACTGGCGCGTGGTTGGTGCTAAGCCAGCGTAGGAAGCCAAGGCTGCGGTGCTAACGAAGGTCTTGCCGGAAGTCTCGGCGATGATGATCGCGGCGGTTGCAGAATAGCGCCTCCAGGTACTTCTGTTCTTGCAAGATGGTACTGCTGTTCTGCCTAGTCGGTGTGAAATCTCGCTACATCGTGGACACTGAAACTCACCACTTCGTGGACAACCGATCTCAATACTTTGTACACAGCTACCAACAGGCCAGAACTGTTGGTAGCTGTCCCACGCTATTGGTGGTCAAAGAACGCCGGCATTTGACCCTCACGAGCTTGGATGACAGCACGATACTGCTCAGCTTTCTTCTCCCATTGACGAGTCATCTGAATACCTCTGGTTGAATACGACGAAACGAACTTCCCCTCAACTTTCAAGGCCACCATCGGAAATTTTCAAGTCAAGTGAGACCAATGAGTGTTAACCAGCCTGCATTTCTTGTCCTTCCAACCGCTTCACCGGCTCATTGATCCACGCCGCTTCGGGCATCTGAAGCTTCTTCGGCAACCTGCGCCGCCCAAAACG
>NZ_JBIVXE010000008.1:0-110717 GCF_044769125.1 Glutamicibacter sp. NPDC090743
TGAGGGTGTGGGAGAGTAGGTCACCGCCGGACTTAACTTGAGTAGATGGTTTGAGGCCCTGGTACCGTTTGGTGCCGGGGCCTCACCTGTTTAACGAGAAGGGGAGGGGGAATTGGGCAGCTGGTGCTGCTTGGTTCCCCCTCCCCTCCTGCTTTAACCTCGATAGCTGCTAAGCGACTAAGGCAACCATAAACACTTGACTTAGGCATCATTGTTCAAGGGGTCACTCGAAATGGGCATAGTGTGGGATATGAGCGAGGCTGCGACTGACTCATCGACGGTGACTCGACTCGTCTTCCAATTGCGAAAGAGGGAAACCGAACGTGAGAACTTATGTCGTTACTGGCGCTGCTTCCGGTATTGGCGCGGCCACTGCAGAATTGATTCGAGAACGTGGGCACAAGGTCATTGGAGTTGATCTACGCGATGCTGAGGTAACTGCTGACCTATCGACGCAGGCGGGCCGGCTAAGCGCCATCAGCCAGACCATAGAGCATTCCGAAGGCAAGATTGACGCGGTCATCGCGGCCGCAGGCATCTCGGCTCCTAAGGCGATTACCGTCTCGGTAAACTACTTCGGCGTAACCAGGTATCTGGAAGGCCTGCTGCCTGCATTGGGACTCTCGCAGTCACCACGCGTGGCCGTGGTTTCCTCGATGGCCTCGATCCAGCAGAATTCCGCTGAACTCGTTGATGCGTTGCTTGCAGGCGACGAGGAAGCAGCCCTGGCCATTGGTGCAGCCTTGGAAGCCGCTGGCCCGCGATCCGGTTACCTGAATTACCCGTCCTCCAAGCGTGCGCTGAGCCGCTGGGTTCGCCGCGAGTGCATCTCGGAGAAGTGGGCCGGCGCAGGGATCCCATTGAACGCTGTGGCTCCTGGCACCGTGATCACCAACATGACTCGGGACCTATTGGCGACAGAAGAAGGCAAAACGATGGTTGACCAGAATGTGCCGATGCCATTGAACTACCACTCTGAAGCCGTGGTAATTGCCAAGCTACTGCTGTGGCTAACGAGTGCAGAAAATACTCACGTCACCGGGCAAACGATTTACTGCGATGGCGGTGCCGAGGCTACGCTCCGCGGGGATGATATCTGGAGCTAGCCCAGTTAGCTGGGTATGTCGAAGGACACTATTGGTAACGCGTTCTGAAGTGGCGCATCCACTGCGTGCTTGATATAGTTATGGAGTTGTCGCAATCGCGAATGACACCGTAGTTTTCCCATGGCTAGCCATGAGGTATAGAGTTACGGCGATCATAGCGTGGGGGAAACGCCCAGATCCATACCGAACCTGGAAGCTAAGACCCACAGCGCCGATGGTACTGCACTCGGGAGGGTGTGGGAGAGTAGGTCATCGCCGGGCATAATTTGCCGAAGGCCCCGAACTTTTGTTCGGGGCCTTCGATGTTTAACCGGACTCTCGCGCAGCGGACTTAAAGCCAATGGCGGCTTGGAGTTCAATTTCCAAGCCGCCATTGGCGCTAGCCAGTATTAGGCGTTGTCCAAGCGCAGACCGCTTTCCGTATCAAACAGGTGCGCGTGCTGCAGATTTGGTGCAATATTGATGCGCTGTCCACGTGCGGGCGGCGTACGGCCGTCAACACGAACCACGACTATCTGAGTTTCGCCGCCTAGCTCTGCCGAACCGTAGATGTAGGCATCTGCGCCGAGCTCTTCAACAACGTCGACAACAATCTCCACGCCTTCGCCGGCACCGACAATCTCGATGTCCTCTGGACGGAAGCCCAAGGTGACTCCACCCTGTGCTCCCGGCGCATCGATAACAGCTGAACCGAAAGCAACCTGTCCATTGGCAGACTGCAACTGCACCAGGTTCATGGCAGGGGACCCAATGAAGCCTGCGACGAAGACATTGCGTGGGCGATCGTAGAGCTCACGAGGAGTGCCTACCTGCTGCAATTCGCCGTCCTTGAGTACGGCAACGCGGTCACCCATAGTCAAGGCTTCCACCTGGTCGTGGGTCACGTACACGGTCGTGACACCGAGTCGGCGGGTCAGCGACGCAATCTGGGTACGGGTCTGCACGCGCAGCTTTGCATCGAGGTTGGACAGCGGTTCGTCCATCAAGAACACCTGGGGCGAACGAACGATGGCGCGACCCATGGCCACACGCTGACGCTGGCCGCCAGACAAGGCCTTGGGCTTGCGGTCCAAGTACTTCTCCAGATCGAGAAGCTTGGCTGCCTCCAGCACGCGCTTCTTGCGTTCCTCCTTGTCGACGCCGGCGATCTTCAAGGCAAAGCCCATATTCTCGGCAACGGTCATGTGGGGGTACAGCGCGTAGTTCTGGAAGACCATGGCGATGTCGCGGTCCTTAGGCGGAACGTTGGTCACATCCTTATCGCCAATGAGAATACGACCGGAGTTTACTTCTTCCAAACCCGCGAGCATGCGCAGGGTGGTGGACTTGCCGCAACCGGAGGGGCCGACCAGGACAAGGAATTCTCCATCTTGGATTTCCAAGTCGATAGCGTCGACGGAAGGCACAAGTGCGCCCGGGTAAATACGGGTGGCCTTTTCAAAGGTCACAGTTGCCATGATGACAATCCTTTCACGGGCAGGTACGTGCCCGACGATCCGTAGTGAAAGTGAGTTGGGACACTTCAGTGTCGCATGGAAATCAGACTTTTCAAAAGGTGTGGTAATTCACTTGGCGAAAGGATATTATGCGCGGCCGCAGTTGGTCCAGGTCCCACCTTGATGCCCAGATCCGCTGCGCCAAGAACCTTGAATCCGTTCTCGTCGGTCACGTCATCACCGACAAAAAGGACCGCTTGGACGTCGAGTACTTCACGCAACCACTGCAGGCTCTGGCCCTTATCACCGTGATGCACGGTGGCCTCTAGCACCGCTTTGCCTTCAAGCAGTTTGATGCCATCCAAATCACCTAGCGCCTGCCGCGCCTGTGCCAGGGCCGTGGCAGCAACATCAGGTGTTGCCTGGCGGACGTGCAGGACCGTGGCCGACGGTTTGTACTCCACGCTGGCGTTCGCGTGCATCGCAGCAACTCGTTCCAGGCGCTGGGTAATTTGTCCGAGCAGCTCGGACTGCCCAGCGGTCAGCGGCTCATCGTGCCAGATCGCGCCCAGCTGTGGCGGAACCATGCGCTCGGCGCCGTGCGAACCAATGCGAATCTCTGGACGAGGCTCAGGATAGACCTCGCTCAAGGACTGCAGGTTACGCCCCGACACCACCGCGGTGTATACCCCGGGACTGGAAGCCAGCTGCTCGAAGGCAGCAGCAGACTCTTCCAGCGGCCGGGCCTCTTGCGGCCGGTCAACCAGCGGGGACATCGTTCCATCAAAGTCCAAAGCAACTAGTACCCGCTGATGGGCAGCAAATTCAGCCAGCGCGGCCTGCAGGGCAGGGTCAAGGTCAGGCAATGGTATTCCTCATCGGAGATCAGGATTCCTGTCGGAATCTTCTAGCGAACGATTTCGTGCACGGAGGTGGCCGCGTTGATCTCGGCCAGCTCGGCCAGGAAGTCCTCGGACCACTTCGAGACGTCGTTGAGCGCCAAGTGGCGGTTCATGCGTTTCATCCGGCGTTCCTGCTCTGCCTCATTCATCTGAACCGCTTCAACGATCCTGGCCTTCATCCCGTCGATATCGTGCGGGTTGACCAGGACAGCCTGGGTCAGCTGATCTGCAGCTCCGGTGTACTCCGAGAGCACCAGTACGCCGCGACCATCCTGGTGCGCAGCGACGAACTCCTTGGCCACCAGATTCATCCCATCGCGCAGGGCCGTGACCAGCAGGACATCGGCTGCCAGATACATGGCGATCATTTCGCGCAGCGGATAGGACTGGTGCAGGTAGCGCAGGGTGGTGTGGCTCAGGGTGTCATGCTGGCCGGTGATCTGCCCGACCATGAGCTCCACCTGATCACGCAGCTCGATGTAGCTGTCCACGTTTTCCCGGCTGGGGCTGGCTACCTGGATCAGGCAGACATCACCGGCGCGCAGAGTCTGGTCGGAGAGCAGCTCGCCATAGGCCTTCAGGCGGTGGCGAATGCCCTTGGTGTAGTCCAAGCGGTCCACGCCCAGCATGATGGTTTTCGGATTGCCCAGCTCATGGCGGATCTGGGCGGCACGGGCAATGATTTGCGGATCGCGTGCGAGCTTGGCGATTTGCTCGGTATCGATGGAAATCGGATGCGCATTGGCACGGCAGAGATTCTGCATGTCGTTACCGGCTGGGGGCGAAGCCACATCGCCCTTGGTGGAGTAGTCGGTGAACCGGCGCAAGCAGCGCAGGAAATTGCTCGCATCGGTTTCGCGCTGGAACCCGACCAAGTCCGCGCCGACCAGTCCCTGCAAGATCTGGGTGCGCCAGGGCAGCTGCGAAAACAGGCTGGCCGCCGGGAACGGTATGTGCAGGAAGAAGCCGATTTTCAGATCGGGTCGCGCCAGCCGCAGCATCTGCGGAACCAGCTGTAGCTGGTAGTCGTGGACCCACACGGTAGCGTTCGGAGCAGCGATTTCCAGTACGGCATCGGCGAATCGCTGGTTGATCCTCTTGTAGCGGTCCCACCAGGTGCGGTGGTACTCCGGTGGCACGATGACGTCGTGGTAGAGCGGCCAAAGCGTCGAGTTGGAGAAGCCCTCGTAGTAGAGGGTCAGGTCATCCTCATCCAGGGGGACCGGAACCAGATGGATGTCATCCTTGTCGAAGCTCTCCAGCTTCTCGCCGATACCGCCATGCCAACCCACCCAGGCACCTTCGGACGCAGCCATGACCGGTTCCAAGGCGGTAACCAAACCACCGGGCGAACGCTGGAATCCTTGCGATCCGTCAGGGTTGGTGATGCGGTCCACCGGAAGGCGGTTGGCTACAACCACAAAATCGTAGGAATATTCGGTCTTTGTACTCGGCGCTGGGGTACCCACTGCAAACCTCCTGGTTTGTTCAATCTGGTTCACCGGCGTGGTGCAGATTCGTCGGTTCTGAGTGAATGACTTCTCGTCAAATTTCCTCGCTCTTGCTATTTAGCCTAGTGAAAACTGACTGCTAAGGGAACGAAGAGACGGATTTCTCCGTCATATGGGCTACTTCTGCGCATGTGCCGCGTGGTCAGCAAAGGACGGGCAGCAAAGAAACGATATCCGACGATGGCTTGGTTTAACGCTCAACTTAAGGTTTTCGAAGCACTTTGGGTGCTGTATGCGAAAGATATGTGAGTCCTGTGAAGGTGGGGGAATCTTGAGTTTTCAAGGATATTGGCGCTCGGAGTTGGCTAAGCTTGACTCCAGATGATAGTTGTCCGCTGACCAAGGAACCGCCAAATTTATGTCTACAAATAATCCGCGCCCATCGAAGGCAGAGCGAACCGCGAGTGCCCGAGAGAAGGCGGCGCAGATGCGTGCCGCTCAAGATGCCGCTCAGAAGCGCAAGTCGCTTTTCGTGAAGCTGGGCGTATTGGCCGCAGTCATTGTGGTCATCGCACTGGTAGTTACCTTGATCGTGCAGAACAACAACGCAAAGGTGGCAGACTCCGGCGCCGTGCCGCAGGGCGGTACCGCAGCCGGTGGCATCATGGTCACCTCGCCGGACACTGTCGCAGAGAAGTCCATCGAGAATGTGGATATCAAGACGCTCGAAGCGCCTGCCGAGGCGCCATCGCCTGCTACCCCACGCGACCTGACGGTGGCTGAAAAGGGCGAACCGATCAACATCGCCATGTACGTTGACGCCAACTGCGTTCACTGTGCAGACTTCGAGGCTACCTACGGGGACCAGATCGAGGAATGGCTGGCCAACGGCGACGTCACCGTTGAATACCGCAACGTCGGCTACCTTGACCGTGGTTCAGCAACCAACTTCTCCTCGCGCGGCGCCAACGCATTGGCTTGCGTCGCCGACGAAAGCCCAGAAGCCTACATGGGCTTCGTCAAGGCGCTGTGGGGCCACTACCCGGAGGGCGAGATGAAGAACGCCGAGCTGGCCGATCTGGCGATCCAGAATGGCGCTGCGCAGTCCGTTGAAAGCTGCATCGCAGATGACAAGTTCCGTCCATTCGTCCAGTACACCACTACTGCCGGCCAGTACGATGGCGTGGCTGGCACCCCATCGATCTTCGTCCAGGGCGAGGTAGTCGATCTGGCAAAGGAAGACTTCCCAACCGCAGTGAAGGAAGCAATCGCTGCCAACAAGTAAGTCGAACCGGTAGCCTCTGGACAATTGTTCGGGATCCGGTAGTATCCTTATTGATCTCGCACCCCGACCGATGGGAAGGAAGCCAATGCTGGCTTCCTTCCCATCGGCATTTAACTCGGAGCATCGCCAATTCGCAGTGCCGCAGGGTTTTCGGATATTCTTATTCGGTACGCCCCCTTAGCTCAGCTGGCCAGAGCGTCTGTCTTGTAAACTGAAGGTCACCGGTTCGAATCCGGTAGGGGGCTCTGACCTGGTCCTGACCAGCAACGGGAACCGTGTCCATGAATCTTCATGGCGCGGTTTCTTTTTTTAGCCCCAGATCATGCCCGAGCCAGCGTCGCGCCTATGGCAGGCTCAAAGATCCCGCCGGTAGAATTCTGCGCAGAACCTATATTTGAAGGAGCCGACCATGGCCGGAGGCCTTGCAGCACTATTGGACGACGTGGCGGCGCTGGTGAAAGTCACCGCGGCATCGCTTGATGACATCGCGCTGGGCGCTGGCAAGGCCAGCACCAAATCGCTAGGCGTCGTCATCGATGATGCGGCAGTCACCCCGCAGTACGTGGCCGGGCTCTCGCCCAAGCGCGAGCTTCCAATCATCTGGAAGATCGCCGTTGGGTCTATCCGGAACAAGATGCTGTTCATCCTTCCGGTGGCGCTGGTCCTATCGCAGTTCGCTCCATGGGCGCTGACCCCGATCCTGATGATCGGTGGCGCCTATCTGGTTTTCGAAGGCGCCGAGAAGCTGCTTGAGGCGATGGGCGCGATCAAGCACCACACTCCGGGCGGAAAGGAGGGAGTGCGCGACGAGAAAGCGATCATCGGATCGGCAGTGCGCACAGACCTCGTGCTTTCCGCGGAGATCATGGTCATCTCGCTGAACGAGGTGTCCCACGAGCCGTTCTTGAATCGCGCGCTGATCCTGATTGTGATCGCCATCCTGATGACCGTCGTGGTCTATGGCGCCGTGGGCTTGATCGTCAAAATGGACGACATCGGCCTGCACATGGCCGCCAAGCCGCGCCAGCTGACGCAGAAGATCGGGCGCGGCCTGGTCAAGGCGATGCCCATCGTGATGTCCATCCTGAGCAAGGTCGGCGTGATCGCGATGCTCTGGGTCGGCGGGCACCTGCTGCTGGTCGGCATGGATGAACTGGGCTGGCACGCACCGTACGGCTTCGTGCACCACGTGGAGCTGCTGGTCCACGACGCGACCGGCCAGGCCGGCGCCGTGCTGGGCTGGCTGGTGAACACCGCCTTCTCCTGCCTTGCCGGTTTCATCATGGGTACCGTGATTACCGTCATCATCCTGGGCATCCAGAAGCTGCGCCACAAGGGCAAAGCCGAAGCAGACCACTAGGAACAGGAATCAGCCAGATGCCCGCGCACGTAGAATAGAGAAGTTGCCGCCCGGACTCGGTCTACCGGTCCAGCCCAACTGTCTGGCCTACGTGGAAAGATCGATGCGTGTTGAGTAGAGAATTGACAGATCAGGCCACCGCCCGCCATGCGCGCGGAGCCTACTTCACCCCGGAACCCGTTGCCAGCTTCATGGCGCAGTGGGCGCTGGGGGAGCAAGGATCCAGGGTCCTGGAACCCTCCTGCGGTGAAGCGCAATTCCTTGCCGCTGCCCATCCGGTGCTCGCAGATGGCCGAGACCGGGTCGAGCTGGTGGGCCTGGAACTGCACGAACCATCGGTGCAGGCCGCCCGTGAACGGATGAGCGCCGCCGGGATCGACGCGCGCATCGAGCACGCCAACTTCTTCGAGGTCACCGGCAACGCCGAGTTCGACGCTGTCATCGGCAACCCTCCCTACGTGCGCTACCAGCTGCACCGCGGGGCCGACCGGCGGCTCTCGCGCGCCGCGGCCAAAGCCTCGGGCGTGGAACTGAATGAACTTGCCAGCATCTGGGCCGCTTTCGTCGTGCATGCCACCAGCTTCCTTGCCGTCGGCGGGCGCCTGGCCCTGGTGCTTCCGGCAGAGCTGATGTTCGTGAACTATGCCGGGCCTGTCCGCCAGATGCTGCTTGAACGCTTCGCCAGCGTGCACCTGGCCGTCTTCGAAGAGCGCTTGTTCGCCGACGCGCAGGAAGAAGTGGTGCTGCTGCTGGCCGAGGGCTTCCGCGAAGGGGCTAGCGGTTCCTTCAACCTGCACCAATTCCGCAATGCGCTGGATCTGCAAGCCCTGGGCGAAGGCACCCGCCACACCCCGGTGCGCATGAACGAGCGCTGGACCGGTTCCCTGGTCGGCCTCGAAGCCCAGGGGATCTTGTCGGCGGCACTGGCCGCCGGCCGGATGGCGCCGCTGCAGTCCTGGGGCGAAACCTCGCTGGGCGCGGTCACCGGCAATAATAAGTGGTTCACCCTCTCGGCCCAGCAGATCCAGGACCTGGGGCTGGCCCGCGAGGACCTGATCCGGATCTCGCCTCCGGGCTCGCGCCACCTGCGCGGGCTGGAATTGAGCGAGGACGGCTGGGAAAAGCTCGCCGAGCACGGGGCAGCTGCCTACATGTTCCGCCCCGGCGCGGAACCCAGCGGCGCCGGTGCGCGCTTCGTGGCCAGCGGTGAACTGCAGAACGTCGACCAGGCCTACAAGTGCAAGGTGCGCTCGCCGTGGTGGCGGGTGCCGGTGCTCTCGGTGCCGGACCTGTTCATGACCTACATGAACGCCGACACCCCGCGGTTGACCGCCAACGAGGCCGCGGTGCACCACATCAACTCGATCCATGGGGTGTACCTCGGCGCCGATGCGCGCGAGCTGGGCCGCGAGCTGCTCCCGGTGGCATCGCTCAATACCCTGACCATGCTCGGAGCCGAAATGGTGGGCCGCTCCTACGGCGGCGGCATCCTGAAGCTGGAACCGCGTGAAGCCGACCAGCTGCCGGTCCCGGCGATCGGCATGGTGCAGCGCTATGCCCGGCAATTGCGTGCCATCAAGCCGGCGGTGCGTGAACTGCTGGTGCAGGGGCGCAAGCAAGAGGCCACCGACCTGGTGGACGGCGTGGTGCTCGAGCAGCTGCTCGGCTTGGAGCCGGATGCGCTGGAGGCGGTCCGCACTGCGCGAATGAATATGCTCGAACGCCGCAAGGCCAGAAGCAAAGCCGTGAGGGGATGAACGTGGCCAATCCTGCGATCGAAAAGACCTTGGCCTTTGCCGAATTCGATACCACGTTGATGTCAGCGGCGAAGGATTCGCCCTGGCTGGGCAATGGCGCGGTAACCGAGGAATTCAACCCGTCCTTCCCGGTGCTCGAACGCCTGCTGAGCATCCCGGTCCGCAACAAGGCGGTCACCCGATCGGGCCGCTTTGCCCAGGGCGTGGACGCATGGCTGGCCCATGAATTGCGCCGTGCCGGATTCGATGCGGATCTGGTGTGGCCGCGTCCCGAGGCGCCCCGGGTCTTGTCCAGCGACATCCTGGAACTGCTGCGCAAGCTGCCGGAGCGGCTGGCCGACGAGGTGCACGAGTCCATCATGGCGGGCAAGGCGGGCAGCATCGACGCGCGCATCCTGGGCCGCGCCTACATGAAGCAAACCGACGTGGTGATGACCCATTGGTCCACCGGTCCCGAGCTGCTGCTCAGCACCAAGGCGATGACCTCATCCTTCGGCAAGAACCTGGCCAACCGCTATGAAGAGGCCTATGGGGATGCGGCTAACCTGCGGGCCCGCTACCCGCTGGCAGCCGTCGGGTTCTTCTTCGTGCAGCGTGCCACGATCCTGGAATCCGAGCCTGCCGCCTTCCGCCGCACCGTGGACATGATCCGCAAGCTGCGCGACTTCGGCGACGGCTTCGGGTACACCGCCACCGGCCTGCTGCTGGTGGATTGGGATGAGAGCGCAGAGGATCCAGAAGTGAAATGCGTCCACGCTCCGGTGCCAGCGGATATTGCCGCGCCGCAGTTCCTCAACGCCATGGTCGATGCGGTCCTGAAGGTCACCCCGATTGACCTGCACGAGGCCGCTCGCGCTCGCCGGGCCGGAGAAGTTGCCCCGCTGCCGGGCCACGGCTCCGTGGACGAGCAGCAGGACGCCCTGTTCTAGGCGGTCACATCACCGGCACGGTGGAGGCCGAATCATCGGATCCGAACTGCGCGGCGAATCCCTGGACCGGGGCCGGGCCGGCCATGAGGCTCGGGGCTGGCATCGCACTTTCGGGAAGGTGGATCGCCACGTGGTCCTCGGAGGCCTGCGGCAATTGCGCGGCCCACTGCCATGCGGCCTCGGTGGCCCGGTAGATGAACTTCAGCTGCCCATCGTGCTCGAAGCTGCGCTCGCGCTGCCACAGTTCCGAGCGCTCGTAGAAGGCCCAGGATGCCGGGTTCTGCGAATCGATGACGCTGATCGGGGTTTTGCCCGAACGCAGCGCGTGGGCAAGGCGCAGCGACGTCGCATGCTGGCGGATGCCCAGGCGGCGGTAGTCCGGGCGCACGGCCATGCAACCGAGCTCCACGGCATTCATCGAAGAAGTCGGGGCAATGATGGAATCATGCACGAGGCCTGCGGCAACCAAGGTGCCCTGGTCGCGCACGGTCACAAGCAGCGAGAGCCGGTCGAACTTCTGGTTCCAGCGCTGGTCGACCAAGGGGTAGAGGGTCGCTAATTCGGCGCGCTGGGCCGGCTGAACGCATAGGGATGACAAGGAAAAGTTCAGGTTTTCAAACACTGGGGTACGGTCCTAAATTCTAAGAACGAACGAAAGATGAGGCTTTTGCGCGGTGGAAAAATCCACTGCGCGGTTTCGTTGGCCTTGAGGGGACCGATGCCGGCGGCTTCCGGCAACTTCCTTGTAGGGTCCAGTTTGAGCTCGATGAGCTAGAAAAATTATGGAGTCTAAAGTCCCTTTTTGACAAGTGGAAATAGGTACTTTTAGGTGAATCGCAAATAAACTATTCGGCGTTGTTTTTCTGCTCTACTCATTGCCTGAACCACGACTGTTCGAACCTGCGCTCGTAGCGGCATTTCGGCGTGTTCCGGGGGCGGAATCCGGGCGCTGGAACCGGTGGCCGATTTGGAGTGAGGTCCACGGCCCGGTAGGATTGCTTATGCGCTTGGCTTGCAAGTCAGGGCGCAGATGGATCTTTAGCTCAGTTGGTTAGAGCGTTCGCCTCACACGCGAAAGGTCGCTGGTTCGAGTCCAGTAAGATCCACCAAGAACGAAAGCCACCGCAATGCGGTGGCTTTCGCTGTTTCCGGGACAGCCAGGATCCTAGGCGCCAAGCAGCTGGTGCACCATGGGCTTGACCTCTTCTCCGAGCAACTTGATGCTGTTCATCATCGCCTCGTGCGGCAAGGAACCGGCAGAGTACTTGATGTCAACGCGCGACAAGCCCAGCTGCTGGGCCACCTTGGCCATCTTCCGTGCCACAGTTTCCGGGCTGCCGGACATCATGGCTCCCTCGGGCCCCATGGAAGCCTGCAAGCGCATCTTGCTGGCCGGCGGCCAGCCTCGTTCGGCGCCCAGCCGATTCATGGTGCGCTGGTAATGCGGCCAGAGGGTTTCCAGGGCCTCCTGGTCGGTGGAAGCCACCAAGCCATGGAAGTGCGCCGAGACCGGCAATTCTCCATGGCCGAACTCCTTCAGCGCACGGCGGTAGAGAGTGGCCAAGCCTTCGAAGGCCGAGGGCTGGCCGCCGATAATGGCCAAGCACAACGGCAAGCCATGCCGGGCCGCGCGGGTTACCGACTGCGGGCTGCCACCCACACCCACCCAGGTGGTCAAGGGCTGGTCTTCCAGCAGCGGGTAGATCTGCTGGTTGCGCAAGGCGGCGCGGTGCTTGCCCTGCCAGGAAACCGGCGTGCCGTGGCGGAGCTTGGCCAGCAGATGCAGCTTCTCTTCGAACAGGTCCTCGTAGTCTTCAAGATCCAGGCCGAAGAGCGGGAAGGATTCAATGAAGGAGCCACGGCCTGCGATGATCTCCACTCGCCCGTTGGAGATCGCGTCCAAGGTGGCAAAGCGTTCGTAGACGCGCACCGGGTCGTCGCTGGAGAGCACGGTCACCGCGGTGCCGAGCTTGATGCGCTGGGTAGTGCTGGCCAGGGCGGCCAGAACCATTTCGGGGGAGGAGATGGCATAGTCATCGCGGTGGTGCTCGCCGACACCGAAGAAATCAAGGCCCGAGGCTTCGGCCTGCTGCCCCTCGGCGATGACATTGCGGATCACCTGGGCATGGCTCAGCGGGTTGCCCTGGGCATCCTCGGTGATGTCGCCGAAGGTCTCGGCTCCGATTTGTGGCAAAGGGAACTGCGTATTCATTGGATCCTCCGGATTATATGCAAACACATCTAACTTCTGCATGGTGCAACCAACTGCCGAGCGCCGGTATTCCAGTGGCCGAAAATACCCTTAAATGTGTTCGGCAATACCTCCCGAATTCGCCACGTTCCCGACAACTTTTCATGCACGGGTTGTATGGTGAATCCCATGGGAAAAACTTTGGATGAGGGGGCATGATTCGTGGCGCATCGATCTAGCGAGGAACAGGCCGCCTCGTCGAATGCCGTAGGCGAGGATCCGGCTCCGCTAGCTGGCGTCTTGCCCCGCATTGCCACTAGTGAGATCAACATGGGCTTCCATCCGGCAGAGCCCGCCGAAGAGCCGGCAACGGCATCTGAATTGCCGCTCAATACGGCGGTCAGCGCCAACGTGGCGGCTGCCGATGTCTCGGATATCGAGTGGCGCACCGGCCAGGTTCACACCACCGATGAGGGCATTACCCTCATGCCTACCCGCGCCAACCCGGTGGCCCGTCGGCTGCTGGCGAAAATGTGGATCTCGGATACCCCTCCCACTGAGGCGCTGAACATCGTTGAGCGCCTGCAGGGCACCCCCTACGCCAACCCCAAGGTCAATGTGGACCAGGACGCGTCCAACCGGCGCACCATGGAGTTCGCGCTGGATTTGGGCGAGACCTTGATCCGCTACGGCGCAGGCGCCTTGGAAGTGGAAACCAGCGTGATCGCGGTGACCGCGGCACTGGGCCTGAGCCACTTGGACGTGGACATCACCAACCAGTCCCTGCATTTGAACTACAGCCCGCCGGACGCCGAAAGCTACTCGGTGCTGCGTGTGGTCCGCTCCTACACCTCGAACTACGCCGGCATGGTGCTGGTGCACGAACTCGTCTCGGATATCATTGCCGGCGGCGTATCGCGATCCGTTTCAGCGAAGCGGCTGAAGGACATCACGCGGCAGCCCAAGCCGTTCCCGCGCTGGATCGTCGCCTGCGGCCGGGCCGTGTTCGCGGCCGCGTTCGTGCTCTTCATTGGCGGCTCGTGGGCTGGTGCGCTGGTGGCGATGCTGTCCTCGAGCCTCGTGACGCAGATCGGCCGATACGGCTCGCGCTGGAGAGTGCCCGAGTTCTTCACTATCGCGGCCTCGACATTGGTGGTCACCGGCATCGCCTTGCTGGGGCATCAATTCCACGCTCCGCTGGATCCGGCGCTGGTGGTCTCTGGCGGCATCTTGCTGCTGCTTCCGTCGGGCAGATTCGTTTCGGCATTGCAGGATGCCATCAACGGCTTCCCGGTGACAGCGGTAGGCCGGTTGTTCTCGGCCAGCCTGATCTACGGGGCGATCCTCTGCGGAATTGCTACGGCCCTGGTGATCTCGGATCTGCTCGGGGGAGAGAAGGTCGACGTTCACCAGATCGTCCAAACCGACTATCCGGCCTGGCTGCTGGTGGTCTTGGTGGGCGTGGCCATTGTCGCCGGTGCGGTCACCGAGCAGAGCGCGCTGCGCCTGCTGCTGCCTACCGCCGGCATTGCGGTCGGCGGCTACCTGGTGCAGCTGCTGGCTGAAAGCATTGGACTCGGAGACCGGGCTACCCCGGCGCTGGTCGCCACGGTGATCGGTTTCGCCGCGCGGCTGGCAGCGGACAAACTCCGCTCCCCGCAGCTGGTGCTAGCGGCTCCTGCGGTCATGTTCCTGCTTCCGGGCCTGATGATCTTCCGCGCAATGTACGGCATCGTCATCAACGTCAATGACACCGCCACGGGACTGGTGGAGATGTTCAACGCCATGGCGATCATGCTCTCCATCGCTGGCGGCGTCGTCTTCGGCGATACGCTGTGCCGTCCATTGACCTCCAGCGCCCGGCGTGAGCGCCGGCGGATCCGCCGACGCTAGGCTTTCGGCAACGACCAGTCAATCGGCTTCTGTCCGCTGTCGGACAGGAGCCGATTGATGCTTGAGAAGGGCTTGGAGCCGAAGAACCCGCGCGAGGCTGAGAGCGGCGAAGGATGGGCGCTTTGCAGCTGCACGGCATTGGACAGGGACTCGGAGAGTTTCTGCGCATGCTGGCCCCAGAGCAAAGCCGCCGGAGGCCGCGGACGGTCATTGAGCGCGGTGAGGATGGCATGCAGAATTGGCGCCCAACCCAGCTTCTGATGCGAGCCGGCATTGCCAGCGGCTACGGAGAGCACCTGGTTCAACAGCAAGACGCCTTCTGAGAGCCATGGACTGAGATCCGGATGCGCAACCGGATCCAGCCCCAGATCGGACTGCAATTCCTTGTAGATATTGGCCAAGGAGCGCGGCAGCGGTCGCACCTGCTTGTTGGCCGCGAAGGCCAAACCGTTTGCGTGGCCGGGTGTCGGATATGGGTCTTGGCCAATAATTAGGACCTTGACTTCGGACAATGGCAGGCTCAGTGCGCGGAACATCACCTCCGGTGCCGGCAGGATCTGTTCACCGGCCGCCGAACGGGCCGCCAAATCGGTGGCCAGGGAACGCAGCAACGAGTCCTGCTCGCAGAGTGCCGGTACCCAGTCTGCAGCGATAAACCCGTGGTCGGCCATGGATTGGGCACCATGGTAGAACGGGAAATCAGCCGCTTCGTACACTGGTGTCCGAGCTGGCTGGGGTGCATCGAAAAGTGCTGGCTGCAAATCGTCCATAGGGGTAATTGTGCCGTTTTTCTGGCGTGCCTGTGCTCGGCCACACGGTGTTAGGCAAGCAGATTGGTTAGAATATCGGTGGTATGTCTACCGATGGTGGATTACATGCATAACCGAAACCTGAGAAAACTGGTCCAATGACAGAGGTGAGAACGTATGGCTGAGAATGAATTGCTGGTGGATTTCGTCATGAACCCGGATTCGGAATTGGATGAGCGTTCGCAACAGATCCTCAACCTGGAAAAGTTGTGGTGGAAGTATGCCGGGGCCAAGGAACAAGCCATTACCAAGCAGTTTTCGATGTCGCCGACGAATTATTACCAGCTGCTGAACCAGCTGATTGAAACCGACGCGGCACTGGCCTACGACCCGATGTTGGTCAAGCGCCTGCGCAGAGCACGTTCCACAAAACGTCGCGTGGGCGGTAAGGTCGGCACGGGACGATAACCCTGCCTGCCGTGACCAATCAGACCTCGAGCAAGGACAAGAATGACCAACTACCCGCGTGACGAATTTGATCGCGTTCCGGAGTTCAGCACCCGTGTGGGTTCGCACCACGCCCACGGATGGGCGCAGTCCGCCGCGTCGAAGTCAACCGGTGGGAAATTGCGCTGGGTAGTGCTGACCGCTGTACTCGTGCTGGTGATCGGTGCCTTGTCCTTCATCTTCGGCCCTCAGCTCAAGGAGACCCTCGCGACTTCCACGGGAAGCGACACCTCGCAAACCCAGGAAGTCACCGCCGAGCCCTCCGTGGAACCCACACCTAGTGAATCCGCATCGCCAACGAGCACCATCGATGACGAAGACGTGCTCTACGGCCAGCTGATTGGCGTGTACAACGCGGCAAGTGTTGCCGGTCTGGCTAATGAAGGCGAAGACGCCATGGCCGAAGCCGGGTTCACCAGCATTGTGGCCGACAACTGGACCAGGCCCGCAGAAGTCTCCACGGTTTATTACATGTCCGAGTCCTACCGCACTACCGCTGAAAAAGCTGCAGAAATCCTGAATATCGACGAAGTTCTGCAGACCAGCAACATTCCGAACCGGGTCACCGTGGTTATGGGCTCCGATGACACCCTGGGGCTAAACGAATAATTCGTTCATAATTCCATTCGCTTAGAGCCGATCGGCTTGCACTCGCCATGCGAGAGTGCCAATATTTGTATTAGCACTCATGCGTTGCGACTGCTAACGCCGGTCGGCTTTTGCGTTCTCCAAGAACTCCATGAAGCACCGGACAGCGGACGCAGGGCGTGGGCGTGGAAAATACCTCAGATAGCGAGAGCTGAAACGGTTGCTGGCCCGATGCCGCACCGGTCCACTCGTCCGTCGCGGGCGCTGTCTGTCGGTTGCATTTTCGCAAAATCGTCCCGAAAGGACCGTACGCCACAATGGCTAAGATGATTGCATTTGACGAGGAAGCACGCCGCGGACTTGAGCGCGGCCTGAACACCCTTGCTGACGCGGTGAAGGTCACCCTGGGCCCACGCGGCCGCAACGTTGTTCTGGAAAAGAAGTGGGGCGCTCCTACTATCACCAACGACGGCGTGTCCATCGCTAAGGAAATCGACCTCGAAGAGCCTTACGAGAAGATCGGCGCAGAGCTGGTCAAGGAAGTTGCCAAGAAGACCGACGACGTCGCTGGCGACGGTACCACCACCGCAACCGTGCTGGCACAGGCACTGGTCAAGGAAGGCCTGCGCAACGTTGCTGCAGGTGCTGACCCAATCGCACTGCGCCGCGGTATCGACAAGGCCGTAGAAGCTGTTACCGCTGAACTGTTCGCCGCTGCGAAGAAGGTCGAATCCAAGGAGCAGATCGCTGCTACCGCTTCGATCTCTGCTGGCGATCCGGAAATCGGCGCACTGATCGCTGAAGCTCTCGACAAGGTCGGCGAGCAGGGCGTTATCACCGTTGAAGAATCCAACACCTTCGGCCTGGAGCTGGAGCTGGCAGAGGGCATGCGCTTCGATAAGGGCTACATCTCCGCTTACTTCGTCACCGACGCTGAGCGCCAGGAAACCGTTCTTGAGGACCCTTACGTCCTCATCGTGAACTCGAAGATCTCCTCGGTCAAGGACATGGTGACCTTGCTGGAGAAGGTCATGCAGTCGAACAAGTCGCTGCTGATCATCGCCGAAGATGTCGAGGGCGAAGCCCTGGCTACCCTGATCCTGAACAAGATCCGCGGCCTGTTCAAGTCCGTTGCTGTCAAGGCTCCGGGCTTCGGCGACCGTCGCAAGGCCATGCTGACCGACATCGCTATCCTCACCGGCGGCCAGGTTGTTTCCGAGGAAATCGGCCTGTCCCTGGACAACGTAGGCCTGGAAGTCCTCGGTACCGCCCGCAAGGTCGTTATCACCAAGGACGAGACCACCATCGTTGAAGGTGGCGGCGAAGCCGACGCCATCGAGGGACGCAAGGCCCAGATCGCTGCCGAGATCAAGAACACCGACTCGGACTACGACCGCGAGAAGCTGCAGGAGCGCCACGCAAAGCTCTCCGGCGGTGTCGCTGTGCTGAAGGCCGGCGCTGCTACCGAGGTAGAGCTCAAGGAGCGCAAGCACCGCATCGAAGATGCCGTGCGCAACGCCAAGGCAGCTGTTGAAGAAGGCATCGTCGCCGGTGGTGGCGTTGCACTGATCCAGGCTGGCGCTGCAGCATTCGAGAAGCTGGTTCTGGAAGGCGACGAAGCTACCGGTGCGAACATCGTCCGCGTTGGCATCGAAGCCCCGCTGAAGCAGATTGCCCTGAACGCTGGCATGGAGCCAGGCGTTGTCGCTGACAAGGTCAAGGGCCTGCCAGCAGGTCACGGCCTGAACGCTGCAACCGGCGAATACGTCAACCTGCTTGAAGCTGGTGTCAACGACCCAGTGAAGGTGACCCGTTCGGCACTGCAGAACGCGGCATCGATCGCTGGCCTGTTCCTGACCACCGAAGCTGTTGTCGCAGATAAGCCAGCTCCTGCTGGCGCTGCCCCAGCCGGTGGCGATGACATGGGTGGCATGGGCGGAATGGGCGGCTTCTAAGCTTCCCGCACGCACTAAGCACGCAGTAATCGCGCCGATGGCCCGGATCCTTTCGAGGAATCCGGGCCATCGGCCGTTTAACGTGGGACAAGCGTTGCACTACAGCCAGCTGTGCAACAGCTCCAGCTCGGTGCCCAAATTATTCCGCGCGCGCTGCTCCCAGCGCCGGGATCCGGCTTGGGTGCCGTAGATCAGTTCTTTCTCCAACTGGCCGAAGAGGATCTTGCTGCGCCCGGAAGCAAGCACATGGCGGGGAAGATGCCCGTACTCCTTGTAGATCGCCTCGGCGTAGCGCTGGTAGGCCGGAGCGGGGCGGGCCAGGACCTCCAGATCGGCATCGCAGAGGATATGGCCCAGGCGATCGGTTTCTGCCGGGGCATGCTTGGCGGTGAGCATGACCAGCCCGCTGACCTTCGAGACGGCACCAGGGGAGAGGACTCCCCACAGCCGTTCACGGGCCAAGGTGGCCGACTTGAACTCGTCCTCGCTGGTTCCAGCGTAGACGGCGTCGTGGAACCACGCAGCGAGTTGGAGCAGCATGAGCTCTTCGGGATCGGCCTGGCCTTCAGCCAGCCAGTCGATGGCTTCGAGCACGGAGAGCAGATGCACCCGGTCGTGGTAGTGGCGATGGCTCTCGGACCAATAGCCCAACAGCTCGGTTCCGAGCTGAGGCTCGGTGGGCAAGGTGCGGGACCACCGCCGGGTGAGGACGGTTCCCAGCTTCTCCGGACGGTATTTGGCTGGTATCCGAATCCCGGACTTGACCAGTGCGCGGACCAGCTCGGATCCGGAGACTTCAAGGGCGCCAGCAGCCACGAGCCGATCGTAGCGTTCGCGAGGCACATCGTAGTGATCCCGGTCGAAAGCTCGGCGGGAGATTTCTTGCTGCCCGGCGAACTCATGGAGTTCAGCCAATGAAGTATCCGACACCAAGTGGGCAAAGAGCGTGCCGTGGGCAGGCCAGCGCGGCGGGTCGATCAGAATGCTCATAAGGCTAAGCCTACTGATCAACCGGCCGTCGCGCCTGCGCTTTTCAGTAACGGAACAGCGAGGTGTTGACCTGCTCGACCTCTTCGTACTGCATGGAGGCATGGTTCAGGGCCGTGGCAATGCTGCTCAGCGCCTCTTCGATCTGCACATGGGTTGAGCGCCATTCGGCCACGATCGACTGGAAGGAGGCCGCGGCGGAACCCTGCCAGGTGCTTTGCAACTGGTCCAGGTTCATTTGCATGGTCGAGACCTCATTGCGTAGCCGGTCAATGGTGTTCATGACGGCCTGGGATTTAACCTGCATCTCGCCGGTGTTGGTGGAGAACGTACTCACTGGAATCGTCCTTTCTGGAATGAGCGGTTTGATCACTGATGCACTCACCTTAGAAACACCACACCCCGTGCTGGTCAAAACCGGCACGGGGTGTGGAGAAAGCCAATGGCGCTAGTCTTCCGTATCGTCGACTTCCGGTGCTTTCGGTTCGCGCAGCGGCACGTAGGGCATGGAGATGGACATCGTGGCGCCGCCGCCGGGGGTATCTGCCAACGCCACCGAACCTCCGTGCTGCTGGACGATGGCCGCAACAATGGCCAAGCCCAGGCCGGAACCGCCGGTCTCGCGTTGGCGCGAGCTATCGGAGCGGTAGAAGCGTTCAAAAATGCGCTTGGAATCCTCGGCCGGGATGCCCGGGCCGTGGTCGCGGATTTCAACGACCGCGTCCAGCGTTCCAGCCACCAATGAGCGCACGCCGACGGCAATTTCCAAGGGGGAACCTTCCGGGGTGTAGCGCAGCGCGTTGGTGAGCAGGTTGGCGATGATCTGCCGGATGCGGGCATCATCACCGACGGTGCTCGCTGGGCTGGGGCGTTCGGACACGAGCCCCACAAGTTTGACGGTACGGTCCGGTGCACGGACCTTGGTGTCTTCCACCGCGTCCTGGCCCAGGACCAGCAAATCCACTGGCTGCTTTTCCATGGGGCGCTGCTCGTCCAGGCGGGCGAGCATTAAGAGGTCCTCAACCAGGCGGGCCATGCGCTTGGATTCGCTTTCGATGCGGCCCATCGCCGAGTCCATGGCCTCCGGATCCGCCAGCCCGCCGTAGCGGTAGAACTCCGAATAGCCCTGGATGGTGACCAACGGGGTACGCAGCTCATGCGAGGCGTCCTGGATAAAGCGGCGCATCTTCTGCTCGGAAGCCTCGCGGTCGTTGAACGCCTTTTCAATTTGGGCCAGCATGGCGTTGAGCGAGCGCGAGAGCCTGCCCACTTCGGTCTCTGCGGGATAGTCCTTCACGCGCTGGGACAGATCGCCATCGGCGATCATCGACGCAGTGCGCTCCACATTGATCAGCGGCTTGAGCGAACGCCCGGTGAGCCCGTAGGCGATCATCGACATCAGCAGGGCCGCAAGCGTGCCGGTGGAGAGCACCAGCACCGCAGTTTGGTTAACGGTACGGTTCACATTATCCAGCGGCATGGACAAGAACAGGTTCAGCTCGCTGCTCTTCAACGGGATCATCACCGTACGCCAACCAGCGGAGGTGGGGAAGGCGCCGGGGACCGTGGCGGGGGAGTTCGGGTGGGCTGCCAGCTGCTGGATCTGTTCCATATTAAGCAGCGGCAGGTCCGTGCCGTTGGAAGGACCGACCCGCGAACGCGGCATCACGTAGACGATCTCGCCGTCCTGGTCGCGAATGTCAGCGTAGGCGCTGCTGAGCCCGAGCAGCGTGGCATCGACATCCAAGGCGTCATGGCTGCCGTTGTCCTCGTTCAAGGAGTAGAGGTAGGCCTTGTTCAGCCCGTAGGCCATCGTCGACTTGGACACGTTCAGCTGCTTGTCGATCTGGCTGGTCATCGCGATCCTCAGCGTATGCGCCGAACCGATAGCTGTAGCGAAGATCGCGACGATCATCAGTCCAAACATGACCGCGACCAGTTTGGTCCGCAACGAGGTGCGACGCCACTGGGCTCGAAATGACTTCATATGCTGACTTTACAAGGCCTTCAATTATTGGCGCGGACCGTTACGTGTGCCGTTAGCGGCGGTCTGGGGTGCGCATCAGGTAGCCCACGCCGCGCTTGGTCTGGATCAGTGCAGGCCATTCCGGGCGGTCCACCTTGCGACGCAGGTAGGAAATGTAGGATTCCACGATCGAGGCATCGCCGTTGAAGTCGTATTCCCAGACATGGTCCAAGATCTGCGACTTGGACAGTACGCGGTTCGGGTTCATCATCAGGTAGCGCAGCAGCTTGAACTCGGTGGGGGACAGGTCAATGATCTCCCCGGCACGGCGCACCTCGTGGGCGTCGTCATCCAGCTCAAGGTCGGCCACGATGATGGTCGCGTTCTCGTCCTCGCCATTGGCGGTACGACGCAGGACGGCACGGATGCGGGCTACGACTTCATCCAGGCTGAATGGCTTGGTGACATAGTCGTCGCCGCCGACGGTCAAGCCAGTGACCTTGTCGCTGGTGTCGTCGCGCGCGGTCAGGAACAGCACCGGGAAGTGTCGGCCAGCGGCGCGCAATTTCCGGGTAATGGTGAAACCGTCCATGTCAGGAAGCATGACGTCCAGGACGGCCAGGTCCGGCTCCTCGGCTTCAACGGCGGCGAGGGCTTCGCGTCCGTTGGCAGCAGCGACAACTTCGAAGCCTGCAAAGCGCAGGGAAGTGGAGAGCAGTTCGCGGATATTCGGCTCGTCATCGACAACGAGAAGTTTTGCCTCAGCAGTTTTTGGACTCATGGATTACAGTGTGCCGAAGAAGTCTGGGAGTCAGCTGAGTGAATGCTGAAGCGAGTGGCTAGCTTTTTCGGCGCCTGGCGACGTTTCCGAAGACCACGATGGCGGCCAGGATGAATGCCGTTGGCAAGCCCAAGCGCGCAAAGAGCATCAGCAGCGGCGGGATGGCTATCTCCTGGAAGTAGAAGACGAGGGTTCCGACCAGCGCCAAGGCGGAAAGGATGGCGATGATGATCGCCAATCGGGAAAGTGCAGTCATGGTTTTGGATGAATCGCTCACGCTACCAAGTTTAGCCCCGGAGCCATGGGCGACAGGCGGAATGCGAAGATTGCCGGGCAAAGATGAATTCACCGCACGAGAGATGACATAATCTTAGATAAAGGACTTGAAGCGATCCAGCAGATTGAGCACCCGGCAAGACGCAGAGAAGAATTCCGGCAGTGGCTCCGCTGGATTGCACATATGAATATGCATGGCGCTGAGCAGGCCTCGGCCATGCAGCTTAGCTACAAGAACGAACGAGGTAAATGATCATGCCTAGCGGCAAGGTTAAGTGGTACGAAAAGGCCAAGGGCTTCGGCTTCATCACCGCCGAAGATGGCAAAGAGATCTACGTCAATGCCGCGGCATTGCCCGAAGGCGTGCATGACCTGCGCCCCGGAACCCGCCTGGAATTCGGCGTTGCCGAAGGCCGCCGCGGTCCACAGGCACTGAGCCTGCGCTTGCTCGAAGCCGCTCCATCGGTCGCACGTGCCAAGCGCAAGAAGCCCGAAGACGAGGCAGTGCTGATCGAAGATCTTATTAAGCTGCTCGACAACGTTTCCAATAGCTTGCGCAATGGGCGTTATCCTGAACAGGCATATGGCAAGAAGGTTGCTACCGTACTTCGTGCGGTAGCCGACGATCTGGACGCATAAATAATGGCCCGTAAACCCAAGTTGGACACCATCCTCGCCGAGGCAGTGGATACTGCTCGCGGCGCGCTCGCAGAAATTGCCGGTGCGTCAGAAATCGGCGAACACCTAGGCGTCACGGCGGAAGGTGAGCGACTTGTCACCCATCGTTTTGTCTCCCATAAGTCGGGATATCAAGGATGGACCTGGTTCGCCACGCTTGCGCGGGTCTCACGGGCAAAATCCAAGGACCTGACGGTTTGCGAAGTAGGCATTATTGCAGGGGAGCAGTCATTGCTCGCTCCGGCATGGGTGCCATGGGCCGACCGCCTGGCAAAGGAAGAGATTGAAGCGGCCAAGGCCGCCGAAGCCGCAGAGGACTTGGCCGGGACCGGCGGGGAAGCCGACGGTCCTGAAGCTTCGGAGCCAGCGAAGGAGCCGGATCCATCGGATCCAGGCGCCGAGGCTCAGGATCCGCAGACCGAAGCCGAAGCGGACGGCGCCGAAAATGACGATGACGCTGTGCAGCAGCATAAGTCGCCGGCACGTCGCCAGGTACGCCGCCGTCGCACGGCGCAGCGCACCGCAGCCCGTCGCCGGGCAGCGCAGCGTAATCGCACGCGCAAGGAAAACTAGGCAATAGCGGCAAAGACCTTCGCACAACGATGATGAACCGTTGTGCGAAGGTCTTTGGCTTTAATCGAGGGTTCTTAGAGCTGCTCGATCACGTAGTCGATGCACTTGAGCAGTGCTTCGACGTCGCTTGGCTCGATCGCAACGAAGGTGGCGATCCGCAGCTGGTTGCGGCCCAGCTTGCGGTATGGTTCCACGTCGACAACGCCGTTAGCGCGCAGTGCCTTGGCAATTGCCGAGGCATCGACCGAGTCATCGAAGTCAATGGTGGAGATGACGTTCGAGCGGTGCGCTGGGTCGGCCACATAAGGGGAAGCGATTTCGGAAGCCTCGGCCCAAGCCCGGATCATCCCTGCGGACTGTGCCGTGCGCGCTGCCGCCCACTTCAGGCCGCCGTTGGCATTGATCCACTTGATCTGCGCATCCAGGCCCACAAGAGTGGTCAGCGATGGCGTGTTGTAGGTCTGGTTCTTCAAGGAGTTATCCAGCGCGGTCGCCAGGTTCAAGAAGTCGGGGATCCAGCGGTCGGTTGCTGCAATTTCCTCGATGCGGGCAATCGCGGCGGGAGAAACGAAGGCCAGCCACAGGCCGCCGTCGGAAGCGAAGTTCTTCTGCGGAGCGAAGTAGTACACGTCGGTCTCGGACAGATCCACGTCCAGGCCTCCGGCGGCGCTGGTGGCGTCAATGACTACCAGTGCATCGTCGTTGGCGCCAGCAACGCGCTTGATCGGCGCCGCGGCACCGGTTGAGGTCTCATTGTGCGGCCACGCGTAGAGGTCTACGCCGGCTTCGGCTACGGGTTCAGGTACGGTGCCCGGCTCGCCGACAATGATGGAGGAAGGTTCCAGGAATGGAGCCTTGTCGGTGGCTTTGGCGAACTTCGAGCCGAATTCGCCGAAGGACAGGTGCTGCGCCTTGGAACGGACCAGGCTGAATGCAGCGGCATCCCAGAACGCGGTGGATCCACCCACGCCGAGAAGAACTTCGTAACCCTCTGGTGCGCTGAACATTTCCTTCAGGCCGTCCTGAACCGAAGCTACGAGGTTCTTGACCGGAGCCTGGCGGTGGGAGGTGCCCAGCAGTTCGGCGCCGGCATCGACGATGGCCTGGATCTGTTCTGCGCGAACCTTGGAAGGTCCTGCACCGAATCGACCATCGGCGGGCAGAAGGTTTTCTGGAATGTTGATATCCGTGCTCATCGCGCTCCTCTTGTAGCGATAGATTGAAGTGCCATAACGGCCACCATTACCCATGGTTTGGAATATTGACAGATAGCCTTGGCGTTTCAATAGATATCTTCGCAAATAGCGGGGTGTCGTGAGAAAAGCGCGTCGGTCGGTTACGCCGAGGGCTTGGCGGGTTACAGGGCTTTCTGCAGCTCCGACCAAGTAGAGTGGGATATCGACGCCACGTAAATTTCGAGCGAACTTAATTGTTGTGACTTCCAGGAGCGACTGCCGTGTCTGATCTTATCGATACAACTGAGATGTATCTGCGTACCATTCTTGAGCTTCAAGAAGAGGAAATCGTGGCATTACGCGCCCGAATTGCAGAGCGTCTTGGCCACTCGGGCCCAACCGTGTCGCAGACGGTTGCTCGCATGGAACGAGACGGCCTGGTTATCGTATCGACCGATCGCCACCTTGCTTTGACCGAAAAAGGTCACGAGCTGGCTACGGGCGTGATGCGCAAGCACCGCTTGGCGGAGCGCCTGTTGTCGGACATCATCGGGTTGGACTGGGAGTACGTGCACGATGAAGCGTGCCGCTGGGAACACGTGATGAGCGAACGCGTCGAGCGTCGGCTCTTTGATCTTCTGGGCAAGCCAACAGTGTCGCCCTACGGCAACCCAATTCCGGGCCTGGA
The DNA here is from genome assembly GCF_044769125.1 of Glutamicibacter sp. NPDC090743. Classification (NCBI taxonomy): domain Bacteria; kingdom Bacillati; phylum Actinomycetota; class Actinomycetes; order Micrococcales; family Micrococcaceae; genus Glutamicibacter; species Glutamicibacter sp. NPDC090743. The sequence goes on from NZ_JBIVXE010000008.1 coordinate 25,234, forward strand.
AGTCCTCGGTGGCCCCAATGTGGGCGAAATCTCACATGAAGTAGAGAACTTGGATGATGCCCTGCTGTCCGGAAACATCGGCCCGGTGGCAATTGAGCGCCTGGCCGAACCTATCCAAACGGACCCAATCCTGCTCGGACAACTGAACGAAGGTGGAATCCGCCCAGGTGCGATTGTCACCTTGGAGCGCGCCGACGACTACGTTGTAGTGCGCGTGGACGGCATCGAAGGCGCTCTGGAGCTGCCGGTCGAGGTCAGCGCACACGTATTTGTAAAGTCTCAGAAAAGATAACGAAATTGTAACTTTCGGCGTTGACAGGTAGCGTTAAGCCTTGGAGCTAGCGATCTAGTTAGCTCTATCCATTTTTGGTGCGACCGCCTAGTGTTGCCCTGCGCCAGAAACGGTCACCAAATCTTGAGGGCAATAACGGGGGACCCACTTTCCGGCGTGCAAACGCCTTGGGGTGAAGTTCTGCGACAAGCAGGCCGGCTGATTCTCAATAGCCGAACCCGACAGCTAACTTCGTAGGCGCAACAGTGAGAGGAATGTTTTGGTAGAAACCAAGACTGCGGGACGTCGCCGCGCTGCCGGCGTCGAAGTAGATGTGATTGCAGAAGTCACCGCTTCGACTGCTGAGCGTAACGGCGGGCGCCGAGCAGCACGTGCCGCTGCCACCGTCCCGATGATTGCACCGGTCAAGCCGGTACATGAAGATTTCGTTGGTCGACGATTCGACTCCATGCAGCGCTACGGTGTTGCTCCTAACCAGACCCTGCTGGCCGGCAAGGATACCGCGAGCAACGTCGTTGCATTGCCAGGAGCTGTTCAAGCCCCTGCCAGCAAGCCTGCCCCGATCGAAGCAGCAGGCAATGTCGAGTTCATTTCTAGCCTCAAGTCCAAGGTTCAGAAATCCACCCACCGTGGATTCGCCCACAAGGTGGCAGCCGTAGCCGCCGTTTCGGGTTTGGCGCTTGCCGCCGTAACTCCACAGCTCTCCGGCAGCGCGGAGGAGAACAAGGCCGTTGAGGTCGCAGCTCAGCGCACCGCCACTTCCGCAGTTGTAGATGTAACTGCACCTACCGGCAATGCGGAACTGTCCGTGGAGCGTGCAGCTTTGACCTCCGAGCTGAACACCGAAGTTGCCAAGGAAGAGAAGTTCGCCGAGATCATGACCGCTTCGGGCGGTAGCGTCACGGCCATCAAGGACACCTCGGGATTGCTCGGCGCACCGGTCACCACGAAGCGCATCACCTCCACGTTCGGGCACCGCAAGAATCCAACCGGTCCAGGTTTCATGATTCACAGCGGCACCGACTACGGTGTGCCAAGCGGTACCAAGGTCTACGCGGCAGCTGACGGTGTTGTGACTGTCTCGGGTTGGGCTGGGCACTCCGGTAACCGCATCACCCTTGACCACGGCAACGGCCTGGAGACCGGTTACAGCCACAACAGCCAGCTGGTTGTGAAGGTTGGCCAGAAAGTTAAGCGCGGTGACGTTGTTGCGTTGGCCGGCAGCACTGGCAACTCAACCGGTCCTCACGTGCACTTCGAAGTGATCGTTGACGGTCAGTTCAAAGACCCAGCAGGTTGGTTATAACGACGTTCGTCACCATTCCGTGATCAAAACGTGACATTTCAAAAAACTTCCTATAGTCTTGTATGCGTGCCATGGGGATCCCTGGGCATCATTGCGTGAGAACCGAGCACTGCCAACACGCAATGAGTAGTTATACACAACTCGTACGGCAGTGGCGGGGGAACCAATATCGGGTCGTTAGTTTTGGCTAACAACCCTAGGGGTGAAGTGGATAGAGAAGGCAACTTCGAATCCACCGAGGTAACTCCACTTCGAACCCGACAGCTTACCTCGTAGGTATCAAGGAGAGGCAATATTTTGACCAAGAGTCATGCACGCGGACGTCGCCGCGCCGACGTTCCACGCACCAACTCGCTACAGGCGATTTCGCAGGCCGTAGCATCCAACGCTGGCTCGGTAGGCCGCCAGGCCGCCGTTGTAGCTGCAGCATCCGGCTTGATCGTCACTCTGGGCGTGCCTGGCCAGGCAACTGCACCACGTGACGTTTCTGCATCGCCTGTTGACACCATCAATCCAGAGCGTGTTGCAGTCAAGGCAGTAAAGGTAGCTGCTGACAAGAAGGCTGATGTCGCAATCGAGCGCGCCAGCTTCACCGCTGAAGAGAAGCCAGAGCCTGTTGTCATTGCAGTTTCGAATGACATCACCCCAACTACCCGCAGCAGCAACTCGGGTAACTCTGATTCGATGGCCCCGATGACTCGTCAGAGCCGTTCGGGTGGACAGGAATCGGCTCCGCAGCAGAAGGCTCAGCCAAAGGCTGAAACTCCTGTTCAGACCTCCAACCTTTCCGGCATCGCAGGCACCGCTGCCAAGTACGTGGGCGTTCCATACGTATGGGGTGGCAACGGTCCAAGCGGCTGGGATTGCTCCGGCTTCGTCAAGTACGTCTACGCGCAGCACGGCATCAACATTGCTCGCGGCACCTCGGCCATCCTCGGATCCGGCCAGTTCGTCCGCACCAGCAACCCTAAGCCAGGCGACTTGGTATTCCAGAACGGTGGCGGCCACGTCGGCATCTACCTGGGCGGCGGCCAGATGATCGGCGCGCAGAACCCAACCGTGGACACCATGATCCACTCGGTTTCGCGCAACCCGCTGTACGGCTACTACACCCTAGCTGGCTAAGCTTCAAAGCTTTTCATAGGCCATCGGATGAGAAAGACATCCGATGGCCTATGTTCGTTTAACCAGTTGAACTCCGGGCATCAGAACGATGAAAAGAAGACAATTTCTTGGTTAGGTACCCACCAATAATCCGAAGCATCGCATAGGCTAGCGCTTAGAGACACTCCGAGCAGAACGCGAGCTCCATCAATGCCAGATGGTGGCCATCGGTTCATGAAGGTAGTACGAGCAATGCGAACTTTGGTATTAAACGCAGGATACGAACCACTAGCAGTTGTGACGTTCCGTCGAGCACTAGTGCTAGTCATGACCGAAAAAGCGAGCATCGTTCTCCAAGATGATCTCGCCCCCATCCGCAGTTCTCATGGAGATCTACCTCGGCCAACTGTCATCGTTCTGAAACGCTATGTACGACGCCCCTACAGGGACATGCAACATGTCACCCGTAGGGGCGTTCTGCGTAGAGACGCTTTTACCTGCGCGTATTGCGGCAAAGCTGCCAATACGATTGACCACGTGATTCCCCGCAGCAGGGGAGGCCAGAACACCTGGGAGAACCTCGTGGCCGCTTGCCTGCTATGCAATAGCCGCAAAGCGGACAAGATGCTCTCGCAACTGGGCTGGCAACTGCGTATTACACCTCATCGTCCACGCGTTGCTGGCCATCTGGTTTCGGGACTGCAGCACGTTGATGCGGCATGGGACGAATACTTGCACGCAAGCTAGCCGCTGGCCTGATGCTGCTGGGAGGAACCCAGTGGCGCCTATTTCTTGCTGCGTTCAATGGCTAGCGGCAGGACGCGGTCGCGAAGCAACGGAGCTAGATCGTCGCGTTCCAGGGCCACCTGCGGGTCGATCCACAGCAGCTCCTCCAATTCCGCTAACGGGACGAGTTCGCCATCGAAGGCTGCGCTGTATAAAGAGGCGCGGATCATCGTCTCCGCCTCGTTGGCAGCCGGTCCGATCCATTCGCCGTCGTATTGCAGCTCGTCAGCGGTGAAGCTGAGGCCCAATTCTTCACGAATTTCTCGAATGATAGTTTGTAACGCTGTTTCCCCGGCTTCGGGTTTGCCGCCAGGTTGCATGAACTTCGTCGTTCCACGCTTGCGAACCAGGAGAATTTCTCCTTGGTTGTTGATTAAACACGCCGCTGAGATCGTCAAATTTTTCTTCACTAAAACACAATATCGCGTGTTTATAGGAGTTAGAGATGGTAACGTGCTTAATTGGATCTCCAACGGTTTTAGTTCTAGTTCACCATGGTTACTTTACTCGCAGTATCTAACCGAAGTATTGATGACTACCGAAAACGTTGGAATTGAAAGATCGATCCATCAACTTTACAGATCTATGGAGCAATAAATGCGACGGGGTACAAATCTAGGACGCTTGGGAGACTTCAACCAAGCCGTAATTCTTGAGTCAATTCGACGGGCACCAGAGGGAATTAGCCGCGTTGAACTGGCCGGTTCGACTGGTCTGTCGCCACAGACCATTTCCAACGTTGTCCGCCGTTTGCTGGATGACGGAATCGTCCGAGAAGACCGCACGATCGTCTCCGGACCAGGCAAGCCTCGCACCGTTCTGGAGCTCGAAGGCAACCGTCTTGTTTCCATTGGCATCCACCTAGACCCCAGCGTGCTGACCTTCGTCGCAATGAACCTGCGCGGCGAGGTCCTGCGCGAACGCCGCATCGAAGTTCCCAACCTCGAAGTAGCTACCGAAACTGTCCAGCTCATGGCAACTACCGTTAAGGAACTCATTGCCGAGATCCGCGTGCCGAAGAAGCACATCGTCGGTGTCGGCATTGCTGTTCCGGGTCCAGTAAACGTCGAAGAAGGAGTGGTGCTGAACCCGCCACTGCTCGATGGCTGGGCAGATGTTGAACTGGTGAACCCGCTGCGCAAGCTCTTGCGCCTGCAGGTCATTATCGAAAAGGACACCATCGCTTCAGCAGTTGGCGAACTGTGGCAGTCCAAGGAAGAGAAGAACAACGACTTCGTCTTCATTTACTGCGGTCACGGCTTCGGCGCTGGCCTGGTATTCAACGGCGATGTCCACCACGGTGCAAGCAACAACGCTGGCGAAATCGGCCACTACTCAACCGGTTACAAATCTGTGGCCTGCGAACAATGCGGTGCGGAGGATTGCCTCGCTTCCGGCACCTCCTACGAATTCATCGCCGCGCAGGCCAAGGAGCGCGGGCTGGAACTGCCAAGCTACGAAATCGTTGGCCCGGAACAGCGGGCTGCCGGAATGAACCGCCTCTACGAGCTGGCTCACGAAGGAAACAAGGTCGCCAAGGAACTGGTCACCGAAGCCATGATCAAGGTTGGCGAAGTTGCCGGCCAGCTTGCCAACTCGCTGGACGTTCGCGAAGTCGTCTTCGGCGGTCCACAGTGGGAAAAGGTATCCGAACTGGTCGACGATCAAGTCCGCGACGCCATTGGCCGCCGCTTCGCCCTGCGCGGAGTGCATGAAATCGAAACCCGCACCTCCGAGCTCGGCTCCAACGTCGGCGCCATCGGTGGCGCTTGCGTGGTCATGGACGCTTCGCTGTCGCCAAAGGCGACCGCATTGCTGCTGCGTTAAGCGAGACTCATACTAAGCACTGCGGGTACGTTCCAGATGGAACGTACCCGCAGTGCTTAACTCCGTAGTAACGACAAGAGCCTTGTTTCCCGTCCGAGGACTGGAAACAAGGCTCTAGTTGTGCCCCTGGCCGGAATCGAACCGACGGCCTACCCTTTAGGAGAGGGTCGCTCTATCCTACTGAGCTACAGGGGCATGGGCGTGAAAACACCAACAACACTATCTTACTAGGATGTCCCGGGTGTAATTCCCACGCACTGGCTTAGGCAGTACCCTCGCGAATTGCGAGCATCTTTGCCTTGAGCGCACGATTGGCACGGATAGCGCCAAGACCCACAACAAGCCCCGCAGTGATGATCAGCAGTGCCCAGCGGATGGTCGTGAGGATCGATGCCAAAACGACAGCTCCTTCACTGAGGTCTCCAGTGAACAGGGTATCAATTGCGAAGTTCTCCCAAATATCGATTGCTGCGAAGCCCAGAGGGGCAACCCAAGCCAGCCAACGCGTCTGGCGGTGAGGAATCCAGCGGATGAACAACAGCATGGAGAAGACCGCCGTAAACATCGGGAAGAGGAAACCAGCGGTCTTGTGCAAGTAGTTGAGCTGGCCAACAGCATCTCCATCCATGGCGCCACGCAATGCTTCTATGTCGCTTACGGTGTAGCCGAAAATACGCTGATCGGGCATCGCCAGGGAACCGCTGAGGTCCTGCATCTGCACCATCGTGAGCAGATGGTAGTACGCGAATAGCGCAGCGCATATGATCAAGCCCACCGAGATCAGCAGCATCGGGTTCGAACTGTTCTCGTGGGAGGTGCTTTGCACCTTGCCTGGCCCCATGTTCATGCCGCGCGGCGCGTTCGGCGCCTGGGCGAACTGCTGGGGCTTGCGGTATTCCTTGGTTTTCCTGACCTTCTTTGCCATATCTCCTATTATGCCCGGCCAATAGCGTGGGCTTTCCCGCTCACACTGAAAGTGTCCGGCGCTCCACGTAGACTGGCTACATCATGGATTTCCTTTTTGACGATTTCGCCCCGGATACCGCACAGCAGGTCATGCCCACTGCTGAGGAGCTTTTGGTCGGCATGAACCCGCAGCAGGAAGAAGCAGTTCGTTATGCTGGGGGCCCGTTGCTGATCGTGGCCGGCGCTGGTTCAGGAAAGACCCGTGTGCTCACGCACCGCATTGCCTACCTCCTGGCGACCGGCCGTGCTCGGCCGCACGAAATCCTGGCGATCACCTTCACCAACAAGGCCGCTGCCGAAATGCGCGAACGAGCCGCTGAGCTTATTGGCGACGAGCAAGCGAAGAAGATGTGGATCTCTACTTTCCACTCCTCATGCGTGCGTATTTTGCGTCGCGAGGCGGCCACCATTGGAATGAAATCCAACTTCTCAATCTACGACTCCACGGATTCCTTGCGCCTGATCACCTTAGTCGCCAAATCTTTGGAGATCGACCCGAAGCGTTTCACGCCCAAGGCAATTGCCCACAAGATCTCCTCGTTGAAAAATGAGCTGATAGATGATGAAGACTACGCGGCGACGATCAATACCAATGATCCGTTCTCGCGAGCCGTTTCCGATGTCTACCGCGGTTACACCCGCCGCCTGCGCGCTGCCAACGCCATGGACTTCGACGACCTGATTGGACAGGTCGTCTACATGTTCCGTGCGTTCCCGCGAGTGGCCGATAACTACCGCCGCCGGTTCCGCCATGTGCTCATTGACGAATACCAGGATACTAACCACGCCCAGTACTCGCTGGTGCGTGAACTCACCGGTGCCGAAGGTGATACCGTCCCAGGCGAACTGACCGTTGTCGGCGACTCCGACCAGTCGATTTACGCTTTCCGCGGTGCCGATATCCGCAACATCGTCGACTTCGAAAAGGACTATCCGAACGCGGCAACCATCAAGCTGGAACAGAACTATCGTTCCACCCAGACGATTCTGTCCGCGGCCAACGAGGTCATCAAGCGAAACCCCGACCGCAATGACAAGAAGCTGTGGACTGCCAGCGGCGACGGCGAGAAGATCACCGGTTATGTTGGTGAATCAGAATCCGACGAAGCACGCTGGATTGCCGAAGAAATACTGCGCTTGAACGATGACGAGGATGTCCGCCCGGGCGACGTGGCGATCTTCTACCGCACTAACGCCCAATCGCGTGCACTGGAAGAACAGCTGATGCGCGTGGACCTGAAGTACCGCGTAGTCGGCGGCACCCGGTTCTACGACCGCAAGGAAATCAAGGACGCACTGGCCTACCTGCGCGCCTTGGTAAACCCGGATGATGACATCAACGTCCGCCGTATCCTCAACGAGCCCAAGCGCGGCATCGGCGACCGTGCCGAAGGCGCCGTGGCAGCGTTGGCTGAACGGGATCGCGTTTCCTTCATGGACGCATTGCGCCGTTCGGATGAAGCACCAGGCTTGGGAACCCGCGGAATCAAGATGACTGCTGCGTTTGTCTCCATGATGGATGACTTGAAGACCGTGGCAGAAGGCTCAGGCCCGGCAGAGGCCCTTGAAGCAGTGCTGGAGCAGACCGGTTACCTGGAGACCCTTCGGCTCTCCTCGGATCCGCAGGATGAGTCGCGGGTGGAGAACCTTGCCGAATTGGTCGCCGTGGTCCGGGACTACGTGAACGAAGAACCGGAAGGCGGTCTCGAAGGGTTCCTGGAGCGCGTGGCGCTCGTAGCCGATGCCGACCAGATTCCAGAGGCTCCCAGCGATGATGAGGGAGCAGCAATGGCCGTGCAGGAAGGCGTGGTCACCTTGATGACCCTGCATACTGCCAAGGGCTTGGAATTTCCGGTGGTCTTCCTGACGGGCATGGAGCACGGTGTCTTCCCGCACCAGCGTTCCATGACCGACGAAAAGGAGCTCGCCGAAGAACGCCGCTTGGCCTATGTCGGACTGACCCGTGCCCGTGAACGCCTGTACCTCACCCGTGCCGAACAGCGCAGCCTTTGGGGGCAGGCCCAGTACAACCCTGCGAGCCAGTTCCTGGAAGAGGTTCCGGGCGAGCTGATCGACTGGAAGAGCGAGGGCTCTGGCGGTGGAATGGGCTTCGGTTTCGGTAACGCAGCGGTGAATTTCGCCACGAGCAGATATGAACGTGGCAGCCACTGGGGTGCAGGTTCGGCATCGGCGCAACCGGTGCGAGGGCACAACGCCGCCCCTATTTCCAAGACGCGAGTTGTGCAGAATAAGGACATTACCATCCCTGAAGTCGGGCAGAATGTTAAGCATTCCTCGTTTGGCTTGGGCACTGTTATTGCTTTAGAAGGCGCAGGCGACAAGACGGTGGCCAAGGTGCAGTTCCCGGACTCCGAGAAGAGGCTATTGCTGCGCTATGCACCGCTAGAAATCGTGGACTAGCCGACGGGCCCTCCGTGTTTCCTGCGTCACATTCGGCTGCTTTGATGCAGGACCCGCGAGTTTCTCTACGTGTTGTAAAAGTGGGAAGTTTGCGAAAGTCGGGATAGTCTGAGAGGTGCGCACGGGCTACGGCGCCTAACGACGTCCCGGTAGTTGCGGTGCGCTCTCTTTGGCATGGCATGGATTTCGGTCTGTGGCCGTGCCGCGAGTCAGCATGAACTTCGAACGAAGGACACAAACCCGTGGACCTGTATGAGTACCAGGCGCGCGATCTATTCGAGGCACACGGCGTTCCCGTGCTTGCCGGTATCGTCGCTTACACCCCGGAAGAAGCAAAAGCCGCAGCTGAGAAGATCGGCGGCGTTGTTGTAGTAAAGGCACAGGTCAAGGTTGGTGGCCGTGGCAAGGCTGGCGGCGTCAAGGTCGCTAAGACCGCCGACGAAGCTTTCGAGCACGCTTCCAACATCCTCGGTATGGACATCAAGGGCCACACCGTAAACAAGGTCATGATCGCTCAGGGCGCCGACATTGCTGAGGAATTCTACTTCTCCGTACTGCTCGACCGTGCAAACCGCAACTACCTGGCCATGTGCTCGGTAGAAGGTGGCATGGAGATCGAGGTGCTCGCAGTTGAGCGCCCGGATGCTCTGGCGAAGGTTGCCGTTGACCCAATCGTCGGCATTGATGCCGCGAAGGCCGCTGAAATCGTTGAGGCAGCTAACTTCCCTGAAGAGCTGCGCGCAAAGGTTGCAGACACCATCCAGAAGCTCTGGGTTGTATTCAAGGAAGAAGACGCCACCCTCGTAGAGGTAAACCCACTGGTGAAGACCGGTGCCGGTGACATCGTTGCACTGGATGGCAAGGTTTCCCTGGACGACAACGCATCTGAGGTTCGCCACCCGGCTCACGAAGAGCTCGAGGACAAGGGCGCAGCCGATCCGCTGGAAGCCAAGGCAAAGGCCGCTGGCCTGAACTACGTCAAGCTGGACGGCGAAGTAGGCATCATCGGCAACGGTGCTGGCCTGGTCATGTCGACCCTGGACGTTGTTGCCTACGCTGGCGAGAACCACGGTTCGGTCAAGCCTGCTAACTTCCTTGACATTGGCGGTGGCGCATCGGCTGAGGTCATGGCTAACGGCCTTGACGTCATCCTGAATGACCCACAGGTCAAGTCGGTCTTCGTCAACGTCTTCGGTGGCATCACCGCATGTGACGCTGTCGCAAACGGCATCGTTGGCGCGCTGAACACCCTGGGTGACGCAGCGAACAAGCCACTGGTTGTCCGCCTGGACGGCAACAACGTTGAAGAGGGTCGCGCCATCTTGGCCGAGGCCAACCACCCGTTGGTCACCCTGGCAGCAACCATGGATGAGGGCGCCGACAAGGCTGCCGAGCTCGCCAACGCAGCGAAGTAAGAGGGATAAGCGAACAATGAGCATTTACCTGAACAAGGACTCCAAGGTCATCGTCCAGGGCATCACCGGCGGCGAAGGCACCAAGCACACCGCCCTGATGCTCAAGGCTGGCACCAACATTGTTGGCGGCGTTAACGCCCGCAAGGCCGGCACCACCGTGACCCACGGTGACAAGGACATCAAGGTTTTCGGCACCGTGGCTGAGGCCAAGGCCGAGACCGGCGCAGACGTATCGATCGTCTTCGTCCCACCTAAGTTCACCAAGGACGCAGTCGTTGAGGCTATCGAGGCCGAAGTTGGCCTCGTTGTAGTCATCACCGAAGGTGTTCCAGTACAGGACTCCGCTGAGTTCTGGGCTCTGGCACAGTCGAAGGTTGACGCCGACGGCAACCAGATCACCCGCATCATCGGCCCTAACTGCCCAGGCATCATCACCCCAGGTGAAGCACTGGTTGGTATCACCCCGAACAACATCACCGGCAAGGGCCCAATCGGCTTGGTTTCCAAGTCAGGTACCCTGACCTACCAGATGATGTACGAACTGCGCGACTTGGGCTTCTCGACCGCAATCGGCATCGGCGGCGACCCAGTCATCGGCACCACCCACATCGATGCCCTGGCTGCTTTCGAAGCTGATCCAGAAACCAAGGCCATCGTCATGATCGGTGAAATCGGTGGCGACGCTGAAGAGCGCGCTGCTGATTACATCAAGGCCAACGTCACCAAGCCAGTTGTTGGCTACGTGGCTGGCTTCACCGCTCCTGAGGGCAAGACCATGGGCCACGCAGGCGCCATCGTTTCCGGTTCGGCTGGCACCGCCCAGGCGAAGAAGGAAGCACTGGAAGCTGCAGGCGTCAAGGTCGGCAAGACTCCTTCGGAGACTGCTGTGCTGCTGCGCGAAGTTTACGCAGCTCTCTAAGCTGACGCTGAACCAGGGCTGACGCCCTGGAGCATACGCTGGAAACGAACGGTCGCCGTTTCTCCTGAATCTTCAGGAGAAGCGGCGACCGTTTCGCATTTAATTGAAATCTTCTAGTCAAACCGCTGATGCACTCATAAGCTGATTAGAATATATGGTTCCAGGGTCTAATGAAGAAGGATTGCCGATGATGCGGAGAAGCTACTGGGCAACACTAGCGTGCTTATCCCTGGCATTGGCATCATGCACGAGCCCGGAGGTCGGCGAAAGTACGGGGCCGATGCCTTTGAGCCCCGAAACGGCAAGTTCCTGCGATCGACCGTACATTGCCAGTGGCGGTCAGTTGCGTGGTGCACCGCAGCTGATCCGGGTCGACCGGTTCCATGATCAGCAGATGCGCCAAACTCTGATCGACGCACCCACCGGCTCGACTATCAGCTTCAGCCCTCGTCCCAAGTGGGACAACGTCAATGAAGTGCTCATGGCAGCCAGCGCCGTCTCCGAAACCACTGTCGCCGAAGAGCCCTACGATGCCAGTGACGGGCTGGAATCGTTGATCAGAAGCTCCGACCAGTCTGCGGGGCTTCTGGGCTACTGGGCAGCGCGTCCCGTGACCTACACATATAGCGTTCAATGCCTCAACGAGCAGCAGAGCCGCTACACGCTGGTCTTCGATACCTGGACCGACTCCGAATTCGGAATCCTTGACTGCAAGCTGAGGCTGGATGCGATGGCTCAATGGGCTGCGCAAGCAGCCTATGAATCCTACTGCCAATTCTCCTAGCCGTTGAGCCGGATACAACAATGGCGGGGCTGGTTCCGCTTGGAACCGGCTCCGCCATCGCTTAACCCTATTGCGAGGCTATCTAGCCTAGGACTGCTCCGCCTCGGCGTCTGCAATCTCCTGCTGGTAGTTCATTTCCAATTCAGGAACCTGCTCGAAGAGCGCTTCGACATCGAGGTCAGGGTTCTCGTCCTGGGTTTCAACTAGCTCAATGGCTTCCGCTTCCGACGCGACCGAAGGCAGCGAGCCGGGCAATGGCTTGCGAGCGGATTCGCTCAGGTAGCAGACCGCAATGAAACCCGCGACCGAGGTGCCCATAACCCAGAAGGCCGGAGCCAGGGAGGATTTGGTCAGGGTCACTAACGCCTGCATGATGAACGGCGCGAAGCCACCAAAGATGGCTACGGCGAAGTTGTACGAGATGCCCATGCCACCGTAACGCGAGGCGGTTGGGAACAGCGCTGGCAACGACGAAGCCAGATTGGCAACGTAGAAGACTACCGGGACAGCCAGCAGCGCAAGGCCAAGCAGGGTGGACCAGATCTGGCCATGCATCATGAACAGGAAGGCAGGGATAGCCAGGACGATGGCCGAAACCGAACCAATGAACAGGACCTTGCGACGGCCCACGCTATCGGAAAGCTTGCCCGCCAACGGGATGCACAAGGACATGCCCACCAGGATCGGCAGGGTCAGCAGATTGCCGTGCACCGGATCGTATTCCAGCGTCTCGGTGAGGTACGTAGGCATGTAGCTGGTCAGTGCGTAACCGGCGGTGTTGGCCGCCGATACCAGTACGAAGCCGGTGAGCAATTCGCGCCAGTAGGCCTTCACCAGGTCGATGACGCCCTTCGGGGCATCGGCAGCGCTCCGTGCGTCCTCGCTCGCGCGGTTAGCGGCTTCCTGGGCTTCCTTGAAGGCTGGAGTGTCTTCGATCTTGGCGCGGAACCACAGTGCGATAACACCCAGTGGAAGGGCCACCAGGAATGGAATGCGCCATGCGAAGCCTTCCATGACATCGTCGCTCAGGGTCAGCTGGAGGATGGAGACGAAGGCGGCACCCAGGGCGAAGCCCATGTAGGAACCTAGATCCAGCAGCGAGGCGAAGAATCCGCGACGCTTGTCCGGGGCGTATTCGGTAATGAACGTAGTAGCACCGGCGTACTCGCCGCCAGTGGAGAAGCCCTGGGCAAGCTTCAACACGACCAGGAGAATTGGTGCTGCTACACCCCATACCGAGTAATCCGGGAGGATTCCGATGCCAAACGTGGCCGCTGCCATCATGAGCAGGGTGAAGACCAGAATCTTCTGGCGTCCTACTCGGTCACCCAGCTGGCCCAAAATCACGCCACCAAGCGGGCGCGCGACGAAGGTGACAGCGAATACGCCTAGGCTGAACAGGGTTTGGATTGCAGGCTCGACGGTGTCGGGCATGAAGAGCTTGCCGATAATTACTGCAAGATAGCCGTAGACACCTACGTCGTACCATTCCATCAAATTGCCAACGACGGTACCGCCGATGGCTTTCTTGAGCATCGAATTATCGACGACGTTGACGTCTTCTACCTTCAGGCGGCGTTTCCTCAGGAATCGCTGCTTCCGTGTGTTTTTTGCTTCCATAGTTTCACTCCTCATATCTTTCTTGATCTTGTCCCGGTGCCGGCGACCATATTCATCCACAAGAATGAGGAGCGAAATAGCTGCTCCTTGAGCTGGTTGCGGTCGCCGTGTGACTCGTCGAAATCGATAGATTTCTACTCAAAAATCCGGCGAAAAACCGGCATTGAGCGATGAAACGCTTAAGCGGACAATCATTAAGTTTACCAAAAATTGGATTAATTCCCTGATCGAGGGGCTCTCCAGGGGCGTATGCGTGCCCATGGGAGCAGTCGAATCCTGCGTGGACCTACCGCCGAATACCCACGGAAGCATGGGGCAAACGAGCCATTGGCCAAGTTGTGGATCGAGGTGCGCGAAAAGCCGAAATTGTGTCGAAGGACTCGGAGCGCCAGGGGTTGGAAATCAGCGAAACAACGCGAAAACGGTGCACTTGAAGGTCCTGAATCCGGTGGCGAATGGGGGCTTCCGACGGTAAAAAACGCACGCTGTTCAGCAGCGGTTGGCGCTCAGTCCACAGGGCACAAAAATGCCCCAAGATTGCTGGTGGGCAGCTTGGGGCATGTAGTCGAAGCAGGCTAGCCGCGGAGGCCGGCAGCAGCTTCAGTATCAACTCTCAGGAATGAAGAGCCGATGGCAGCGAACGCGCCCGGAATCAGGAGCATCCGGTGCTTCGGGTTATAGAAAATCTCTTCGAGCGGAGACGCCAGAACTCTGCGAATCTTTTCCAGAAGCCGGTCGTTTTCCAGGGATAGGCGTTCTTGTTCGGTTTCAATCACCACACGATCGTTGTTGATACTCACCGATGCACTCATCCAGTCATCATCGGGGGTACTGAGAGTCTCCGATTTAATCAGGGACACGGTTATTACCGCCTTTGTCGTTCGTATCGCCCGGACGAGGATCCGTCTGGGCGCTTGCCCGATGAACGCACTATGTGTGGCGTAGCGCACATCATCGGTCACTTCGAATATACAGGGTTTTACTGAGCGCCGCCTGCTAATACGGCGGATTTAATCAACCTGTTACTCAAGCAGTCCTCGGATATCTTGGGCGGTCAAGGCCTTGGAGAATCCATCGGCTTCATCCATCACTGTCGAGATCAGCTTGCGTTTGCTTTCCTGCAGCGCCACAACCTTCTCTTCGATGGTGCCCTGCGAAATCATTCGGTACACCATCACCTGTCGCGTCTGGCCGATGCGGTGCGTACGGTCGATAGCCTGGGCTTCCACGGCTGGGTTCCACCATGGATCCAGCAAGAAGCAGTAGTCCGCTTCGGTCAGGTTCAAGCCGAATCCGCCGGCCTTCAAGGAGATCAAGAACAGCGGAGCTTCGCCTTCCTTGAACTGCTCGATGACCTTGGCGCGGTTGCGGGTATTGCCGTCCAGGTAAACGAACTTCACGCCACGCTCGGTCAGCTTGTCGGCCAGCACCTTCAGATACGAGGTGAACTGGCTGAAGATCAGCGCACGGTGGCCTTCGCCCACCACATCATCGAGCTGGTCGAAGAGTGCTTCCAGCTTTGAACCGGGTACGTCCGACAGCGCTGGATCCACCAATGAAGGTTCCAGAGCCAGCATGCGCAGATGGGTCAGCGACTGGAAAATGGTGAAGCGGTTGCGATCCAGATCTTCAACCAGGTGCAAGATTTTCTGGCGTTCGCGGTTCAGATGGGTGTCGTAGACATGCTGGTGTTCTTCGGAAAGGCGCACCAGAAGCTGTTGCTCCTGCTTGGCCGGAAGATCCAGCACCACGGATTCCTTGGTGCGGCGCAGCATGAATGGCTTGATGCGACGCTGCAGCAATGCAAGGGTGTCCTTGTCGCCCAGCACTTCGATAGGGCGGGCGAATTGGCGATTAAAGCGTGTTGTGTTCAGGAACAATGCCGGAGCAACCAGCGACAGCAAAGCACCGAGCTCGGAAAGGTTGTTTTCCATCGGGGTACCAGTGACGGCCAATTTGAAATTGGTCTGCAGGTTCACCGCGGTGCGATGGGCCTTGGTGGATTTGTTCTTCACGAACTGCGCCTCATCGAGGATCAAGCCGGCAAAGCGCTGCGCCTCGTAAATCTCGTCGTTCAGACGCAACAGGGTATAGGTCGTGAGAATGACATCGTAATTCTCGGCCAGTTCCCTCAGCTGCCGTGGCGAAGGCAAGGTGCCCTCGACGCTGACTACCCGCAGGGATGGGGCGAACTTGTTGATTTCCATTTCCCAGTTGGAAACCACCGAGCTCGGGGCGACGACCAAGAACGGCAGACGGGTGCGCTGGGTTGCGGGCAGCTGAGCACATGCCTGCGGATCGGCCCAGAGCTTGTGGGCATGGAGAATCAGGGCAATCGTTTGCAAGGTCTTGCCCAAGCCCATGTCATCGGCGAGGATTCCGCCGAATCCGCCTTCATACAGGCGAGAGAGCCAGTGGAACCCTTCAACCTGGTAAGGGCGCAATTGGGCGTTCAGCGTGTTCGGCACCTGCGCGTGGTGGGCTTCAGCGACCTTGAGCAGTGAACGCATGCGTGCGATAAACAAGTCCGCGCCGTCAATGCCTTCAGCCATCTCATCAAGTTCTTCGAACAATGAGATTTGGAAGACCGTAAGCTTCAGGTCTCCCTCCTTCGGCTTGTCATTCATTGCCTGCGCCTCGTCAACGAGCGCCTTGAGCTTGGCGAACATGGGGTGGTTCAACGAGAACCAAGTGTTATCCGGCAGGCGCAGCTTCATCTGGCCATTGCTCATGGCCTCGACGATCTGCGAGAAAGGAACCTCGTGGTTGCCCACGGTGATCAGCAAGCCAAGGTCCAGCCAGTCGGTCCGTTCATGATTCACGGCATTGATCTTCAGCTGAGGAAGTTCACGCAGCTGACGGAATTTCGGCCGGGTACCCTTCTCAACCAGCTTGACTTCAGGAATGCGTTCCAGCGCGGGGAGGATCTCGGTGACGAAATCGATGGTGTCATCGCGGGCGTAGAACTTCGGCGACAAGTTGGGATTGCCGCTTTCTTCATGGACCAGGAAAACTTCATGCACTGCGGCCTGAAGCAGTTCCTCGGCCTCAAGGTCATACACTTCCTGGTCGCCAGGGATCCCCGGGTAGAGGATCTGGAAGTCCAGCGCGGCGGTGTCGTTCGGTTCGTTATTCTCGTTGAATTCGCGCTTGTAGACCACGGTCGCCTGCACATAGGGCGGTTTCAAAGCAGGCAATTCCAGCTCGTCGCTAACGCTACGCAGCTCGAAACGGCGGGCCAAACGCGGGTAGGAGGATTCAAAGAAATCGTTGATCTCCGGCCTAGGCACGGTGACCGGACGGCGGTCAACATACCAGCGGCGGTGCGCGTCAGGAATCGGCTCAACACTTGGCGCGAGCCAAATCTCATCAGGCTGAGCCAACTGGGCATAGAAACCATGCTCGGCGATGACACCGCTTGGTGCCTCCGGATCGAGAATGAGATCCTGGTTTGCAATGTGCAGGACACCGTCCAATTGCAACCGTTGCTCATCCAGGGAGGCCTGCATGCTGAAGCTGGCTGGAGCAACGATGCGCACGCGCTGCTCGGATCGGGTCGTGATCAGTGGAATTCCCAGCTCATCAGCTTGGTCAAGCAGTGGCCAGAGCAGCTCGGAAGCGTACTCGTCCAGGAACAGCCAGTCTTCATCCACCTTGAACTGCAGCTGGCTATCGCTGCGCGCCATGGAGGCAAAGCGGGTAAACCAGTGGTGCTGCGCCCGCAACAGGTTCCAGCCGTAGGTCTTGAAGCCCAGGGTGGTCCAGCGAAGCTGGCCACGAACCCAACGGCCTTCGGTGTTGCGAACCATTGGGCGCACTCCCAAGCGGAAGCGCTTATTGCGGGTCGGGTGCGGGATGGTTCCGGTCGGCATCCATTGTTGCTGCTGGGTGGCGTCCTTCGAATCGAAGAGCAGGAACTGAAGCGCCATCGGCACTACCGGATCGTGCTGCGAACCAAGCAGGCCATCGGCCGGGCCCGGCTCGGACTCTTCAAACCATGAATCGATTTGCTGCGACCAAACTGTGTTCGGCTTCTCTTCCCGGGCAGGCACGGGGCGTGGCTGGGAAGCGATCTTGTTGGAGACAATAGCCAGTGCCGCGATGTGCGAGCAGATGCCCGGTGCGTCGCAGGTGCACTCGCACGATTCGATCTTCCACTCTCCACCGTCCATGAGGACCTGGATCATCGGAGAATATTCTTCGCCAGAATCGGTGACGGTGCCTTCGATCTGGTGGGTGCTTTCGTCGAATTCCACGTCAACCACGGAATTTGCTTCTGCAGCCAGGTTCTTTCCATAGAAGAAAGGAACGTTGCCCAGAAAAGCCAATAAGTGGCGGGCATCAATGGTTGGTGGAACAGATTCAATCATCCTCTCATCGTTTCACGTTCCGGGCCTTCGCGAAAGTTGAAGGGCCTTTCTGTGAATAATCACTATCTATGACGTAGCGTTGACGCATGTCCCAAGTGTGGCCCTACCTTCCAGCACGCGCAGTGAACATAACGACGCTCGTTGAATTCGACCGTCTCGCAGCCGAAGCGCTGGCTTCCCACCGCGCACGCGGAAAAGGCTGGCGAGTGCACCGTGTTGATCTGCGCGAACGGGATACCGTGCTGGAATCCTTGGATCTTTCCGAAGCGCTATTCATCGATTGCCAGTATTCCGCGCAAGGAGCGCAGATCGTGCAAGCCACTGGCGGGCTGTGCATGAGCTCGGGGGAGGAGCTTCCCTTCGAGACGGTGGCTCGCGGCTTGTATTCGCCGCATGAGTTGTACTCGGGGATCCGGACGCAGACCTACGAGCATGTGCCTGATGCGAAGATCTACGCGTACTCCCAGCAGCATGCAGCGGTGAATTCCGATAGCGATAGCAATGCGCTGGCAAGAACCCTGCATGATCACCACATTGGCCAGGCGCTGGTCTCGGCAGTGTACGAGGGCACGTTCAAGGAAACCCCGATTATCGGGGTGATGGGCGGGCATGCGATGAGCCGGGGCACTGCGCAGTATGCGCAAGCTTTGGAGCTTGGGCGCATGATTACCCGGGCCGGCTACGCGGTCGCCACCGGTGGAGGCCCCGGCGCAATGGAAGCTGCCAATGCCGGTGCGTGGCTGGCCGATTACGGACCAGAAGATGTCGCTACGGCATTGCAGATGCTGGCCGAAGTGCCAGATGCGATCCATCAGCGCACCGGCTGGGCGAGAACTGCGTTGATGGTCAAGGAGCGTTTCCCGAGCCAGCGGCAGTCCCTGGGCGTGCCAACCTGGTTCTACGGCCATGAGCCGCCGAATCTGTTTGCCACCCAGATTGCCAAGTTCTTCACCAATTCCATTCGTGAAGCGATTCTGCTGGAGCAGTCCAACGGCGGGCTGGTAGTTCTGCCCGGGGCCGCTGGCACGGTGCAGGAAATCTTCCAGGATGCCTGCGAAAACTACTACGCTACCGGTGCTCGCGTGGTGCCGATGGTGCTGATCGGCAAGGACTATTGGACGAGGGATCTGCCTGCTTGGCCGCTGCTTCAGGCCCTGGCCAAGGACCGTGTCATGGAACAGAAGATTGCTCTGGTGGAAACCGCCGAAGAAGCGATGGAGTTCATCCAGAGCATGCAAACCCTGCGCCGGCGTACCCGGAGGCCGGAGAACAGCTAGAGCACGGCATGGAAAATGCCGGTACAGACAGTGCCGTACCGGCAGTCGCAACGTAGCGGGCTACTAGCTGATGCTGACGTCGAAGATCAGGCCCAAGCAGTAGGTGATGGCCGCTGCGCCCCAGCCGATGGCTAGCTGGCGCAGGCCGCGCTTGAGTGGCGAGGCACCGGAGAGCAGGCCTACGATCCCGCCGGTGATCATCAGGGCCAATCCCACCAGGACTACCGAGACGATGATCGCGGTCATGCCGGACAGGCCAAGGATATACGGCAGGATCGGCACCACAGCACCGGAAGCAAAGAGGAAGAACGAGGTGGCCGCCGCACCGGTGGCCGAACCCAGCTCCTGGTGCTCCTTCTCGAGTTCTTCGCCGCGACCCTCTGGGTTCAGCGAGAAGTCGGGGTTGCAATCGCAGGTGAACAGGCCCATGCGTTCGGCGGCCCGGTGCTCGGCATCTTCATCGCTCATGCCGCGGGCCTTATAGATTAGCAGCAGCTCGTTGGCGTCCAGATCAAGGTTCGGGGCCGCTGTCAGCGTGACCTGGGTTGGGCGTGAAGCTGTCAGCAGCTCGCGCTGGGAACGCACCGAAACGTATTCGCCAGCTGCCATGGACAGTGCACCGGCCAGCAAGCCGGCAATGCCGGAGAACAGCACGAAGGTCGCTGAAACACCGGTCGCACCGATGCCCATGATCAACGCGAGATTGGAAACCAGCCCGTCGTTGGCGCCGAAGACCGCAGCACGGAAGTTGCCCGAAAGGCGCGCACGGCCTGCTGTAGCAAGCGCGCGAACGACTTCTTCGTGGACCTGTTCGTCGGCCGCCATCTGCGCGGTGGCGTCCTTGTCATCGCGGTAGGGCGAACTGCTCTCGGAGCGCTGGGCCATGGCCAGGACGAAGACCGAACCGAAATGCAATGCCAGGAAACGCAGCATGGTGCGGCGCAGCGACGGGCGGACTTCCTTGACATGTTCGCCGAGCAGGACGCGCCAGTGGGATTCGTGGCGTGCTTCCGCCTCTGCCAGGCCCAGCAGGATTTGCCGTTCCTGCCCGGTTTTCTTTTCCGCGAGGGCCCGGTAGATGGAGCCTTCTGCGACTTCATCAGCGAGATACTTGCGCCATCGCTGGATCTGCGCTTTGGTAGGTTCGGTTGCTGAGTGCTGTGACATCGCGAAGATGACTCTCCTGGAACATGGAGTTTCCCAATGAAACCCGTGGATCGGATCAACTACCCAGTTTAGTCAGGGCTCCTGCACTTGGGAATTTGGCAAGACTAAAAGCAAATCGCTTGCCCGCAGGATCTCCGGCGACTGGCACCACCAGCAGCAATTCAGATGTGGCCGGGTCGAAGGTCGGCCGGCGGGCACAACGAGCAATGAGCTGTTCAAGCCTGAGCGGATCTGCAACGTAGCAGGTGCGCCAGCGGCCTTCGGCCTTGAACTGCACTTGGCCGGTCTGGCGGTCGATGACGGGCAGAATCGGATATGCCATGGGACGTCAACTCTCTTGCGCGCTCTTGCCCGTGCACCTGTTGATGCGCGGACCGCTTCCTCATCCGAACCACCCATGAACTTGGGGTTGGTGCGCGGCCAGTCGGAGCTTGGCGCCGCGTCTCGTGAAGCAACATTTCCGATGGTACCGCCGGTGGCAGGGCGCGGTGAAGTCCGAATGCGTAATATGACTGCGGCTCAGCTGCCCGGGGCAAAGGCATTGGCCAGTTGCTGCAGCTTCTCGCGTTGTTCGGCCCATTGCCCCGCGGTGTAGCCGGGCAGCAGATCCAGTTGCGCGGTCCAGCCAGCACGGCCATCGAGCTGCTCGCGGATAATATCCAGATGCCCTGCATGCCGGGAGGTCTCGGCGAGCGCATGGATGAGCAGGTGATCCAAGGTGGTTTTGCCAGCTGGCCCCCACCACGGTACCTCTACGGGACAGTCCAGGGGCAGGTCGCTGATGGCTTCATCGGCGAAGGCGATGGCTTTCCGATACAGGCCGATCAGCTGTTGCGCATCCATATCTGCTGGCGGGAGGAAATCCGCGTCGGGATCATGCGGCGCAATGAATTCGCGAACGTAGCGGTCATCGGCCCTGCGCTTGAGGCAGGTGCCGAAATATTCGTATTCATTGATCGCCAAATGGTGCAGTACTCCCAGGATATGGGTGCCTGTGGGGGTGAGCGGAGTGCGTGCCAGGTGTTCGGCGAGGCCTTCTGCCTTGTAGATCGCATTCTCGCGCGCGTCGTTCAGGTACCCGCAGAGCTTGTCCTTGGTGCTGTCCATGGACAGAGTCTAGTGAGCGCTGCAGCCTCGCGGTAGAGGGCGCGGTGTGTTTACCATTGGTAAACTTGCCCCGCAGGCCTTGAAGCCAAAGTGGTTGCGGTTGTTGCTGCAGAAAACGTCGAGGAGCCAAACGATGAAAACCTTGCCAGTTGAACCAACCGGTGCTGCGATCAATATCGGTGCGAGGCTGCGCGGGGTGCGCCAGACCCAGCGTATGACCATTGACCAGGTCGCCGAGCTATCCGGACTGACCAAGGGTTTCCTCTCGCGTGTGGAGCGCGACCTGACCAGCCCTTCGGTTTCCACTCTTTTGCGGTTGTGCGAAGTGCTGGGCATGGAGGTCGGTACCCTCTTCGAGGTTCCTGAAACGAAACTGGTCCGACTGGAGCAGGCGCCCCGTGTTTCCCTGGGCGGTGACGGCATCACGGAGCAGCTGGTCACGCCGCGCAGCGAGAAGCGGGTGCAGATGATTCGCGCCGAGATTGCGCCCAAGGGCACCGGTGAAGCGGAACTGTATTCGGTGGATTGCGAGCTGGAAGTGCTGCACGTGATCGCTGGAAAATTCATCCTGGTATTGCCTGATCAGCGCGTAGAACTCGAAGCAGGCGATACGATCACCTTCCCCGGGCGTGAACCGCATAGCTGGGAAAACGATTCTGATGAGGTCGCTGTGGTTACCTGGACGCTGATCCTCTCATGACGCCAAGCCACGGCACTTGCTGCCATGGCACGGCATGCGCAGTGCGGCTGCGCGTTCGTCTGCGGGGAGATGAACCGCGTATTCTAGGAACGATGCGTTGTTCCGGGCGCTCGGGACAATCAGTGATGGGAGAGGCGTGAGGACAGGCGAACCAACCGCTGCGCAAGATCAACTGCGCAGTATCAGCTGGTGGGCTTCGATACTTTTCGGCGTTCTTATTGGCACCACCTTGACCTGGATCCGCACCCAACGCAATTTCTTCTTCATTGGCGCCGCGATTCTGGCCGTCGTCATTGTCACCATTGGCGTGCGGACGATTCGCCGACGGGCACGCTTCCCGGTGATGGCGCAGGCACGCACCTCGTGGGCGTATGTGCTGTGGACCGGTGTCCTGCTGGTCCTGGCCGGACCGATCCAGCTGGTGTACGTAGCTGATGACCTTTCCGAACTGACGATCAAATCGCTGGTCATGTCCGCAGGCTTCTGCCTGGGCATTCACGAGGTCGACCGCGCGCTGGTGAAAGCCAGCAAGAAGCGCTCCGGCAAGGCCTAGCCTCCTGATTTGGGCAAAATAGCCTGAAATGTAGTCAAAACATCCAATACCCTTTGGCGCGATTTTGCATAGTGTGATCCTGATCAACTTTCCAGAAGGGGTTGCCATGTCAGGAAAAACCGCGAAGAACCACACCGCAGAACCAGGCCTCAAGAAGGTCCTCGGCCGCTGGGATGCCTTGGCCATAGGCGTTGGCGCGATGATCGGTTTTGGCTGGGTCGTGCTCACCGGCGACTGGATTACCACCGCCGGTCCGCTGGGAGCCACGCTGGCCATGCTGGTTGGCGGTGGCATCATGGCGGTAGTCGGCCTGACCTATGCCGAACTCGTTGCGGCCATGCCGAAAGCAGGCGGTGAGCACAACTACTTGCTGCGCGCCATGGGCGCCCGCTGGTCTTTTGCCGGTTCGTGGGCCATCGTCGGCGGCTACATTGCGATCGTGGCCTTTGAAGCAGTGGCACTGCCCAAATCCGTGCTCTATCTCTTCCCGGAGCTTTCGCAGATCAGATTATGGGAGATCGCTGGCTCAGAGGTCTACTTGACTTGGGCGCTGGTCGGTGTCGCCGGTGCGATAGCGATCACCTGGATTAACATCCGGGGCATCAAGACCGCCGGTGTAGTGCAGACCTTCGTGGTGCTCTTCCTCTTCGTCATCGGCGCAATGCTGCTTGCTGGCGCATTCACCGGAGGCGAGAGCAGGAATATGGAACCATTCTTCGAAAACGGGGTGGCCGGCTTCTTCGGCGTGATGATCGTGGTGCCGTTCATGTTCGTCGGCTTCGACGTGATCCCGCAGTCCGCCGAGGAATGCGACATCGCCCCGCGAAAAATTGGCAAGTACGTGGTGATTTCGGTGCTGATCGCCACCGCCTGGTATGTGGGGATCATCCTGGCCACCGCCTCGGGAATGGGCGCTTCGGCGCTCGCCGGATCCGAACTTGCCACTGCCGACGCGATGGGGGCACTGTTCAATTCCGAAATCATGTCAAAGGTGCTGATCGCCGGCGGCATTGCCGGCATCCTCACCTCGTGGAATTCGTTGCTGATGGGTGCTTCGCGGCTGATGTACGCGATGGCCAGTTCCGGGATGCTGCCACGCTGGTTTGCCTACCTGCATCCGAAGCACCGCACACCGAGCCATGCACTGCTGTTCATTGGCGGCCTCTCCATTCTGGCTCCATTCTTCGGCACCGCCATGCTCGGATGGTTGGTGGATTCCGGTTCGCCGTCGATCGTGATCGCCTACCTGCTGGTGGGCGTGGCGTTCTTGATTCTGCGCCAGCGCGAACCGCAGATGCAACGCCCGCTGCGCGTGGGCGGTGCGGGAAACGGCGGCAAGGTCATCGGCGTACTGTCGGTGGTCTTCTGCGCCGGCCTGATTTCGCTGTATCTTCCGGGAATGCCGGCGGCCATCGGGTGGCAGCCGTGGCTGCTCTTCGCCGCTTGGTGGATCCTGGGCATGGCCTTCTTGCTGCGGGTGCCACGCGGGATTGCGCCGGGCGAATTCGCGGAAGAGGAATTGCTGCAGAAGCTGAGCATCCGCCAGCAAGCCAAGCTCGGTGCCACCGGCCCGGACGCCACAGCAACGCGACGCGCCAGTGCGCCGCACGATAGCCGGACTCGGCTCAAGGGCTGACGGCTGTACCTAGGGCACGCCGCGGGATCTGGCTATTGCAGAGACTGCGGCGTGCCTATTTCTGTGCCCGGCGCAGGGCCAGCCAGAGCGAGGCGGCGGCATCCGGATCATCGAGATTGGCGCCAAGCAATTCCTGGGCCACGGTGATGCGGTGGCGCAAGGAATTTCGGTGGATGCCCAATTCGCGGGAGGCTTCTTCCCAATGGCCGCGATGGCGCAGGTAGGAGGTGACCGCGGAGAGCAGATCGGCGCGCGCGTACGCTGCGAGGGCCTTGACCCAGGTCTCTGCGCTGGCATCGAAGCCCGGGGCGCCGCAGGCCATGGTCCCGAACGGGACAGCGTCCAGCGTTTGGCGCAGGGCAGGCAAATTGGCAGGGATCTCGGCCAAGTTCAATGGTTGGGAGAGTACGGCGTGGACTTCGGGTGCGGGGGAATCAAATCGCCCGCACGCCATCGGGCCCGTTGCGGTTGCAGCCTGCGGTGCCACTGCCTCGCCATTGCCGGAACTGTCTGCGGGTTCGGGAAGTATCAAATAATGTTCGGCGCCGTCCTCATAGTGAAGCTGGCACTCGCGTACCGCTGCGGCGACATCGGGCAAGGCGGCGGGGCGCGCCAGCGAGGGCAGCGCATGAAGTGCGGTTGCTGCATCGGTATCGGCACCTGCCCGGTACAGCAGGATTCGCACACGAACAGGTATTCTGCCCAATCCGGCTTCTTCCCCGACCAGGCGTGCCGCCTCGGGCTGGCCATGCAGCAACAATTTTGCGGTGGCCGAGCTGAGCGCGTTATTCGTGCTGGCAGCCAATTCCCGTTGCCTGGCGCGCAAGGAGAGCAACGTGCAGGCCGTCATGATGATCTGCCGGTCGGCCTTGGTCGGCCTGCGCCCGGCGGCAACTCCGAGATATCCGTGGATCGTGGTTCCGGACAGGATGGGATAGAGCGCTACTTCGTGGCCATGGACCTCGAAGGTGGACGCCGAGGGCATGCCATTGCGCCGAAAGCGCATGGACTCGTGGCGGAGTTCACCCAGGAACGCTTCGGCGGATGCCGGGTAGCAGGCCGCCGGCCGGGAACCGACGGAAAGATAGGCGGCCCAGCCGTTCACTGCCTCAGCCAAGCCCCGCACGACTGCATTGATGGCATCCGGGCGTACGGCGGCACGCGCCAAGGCAGTCTGCGTGCCCAAGGAACCCATCAGGTTCGAAGCCTGATCACGTGAGGCCAGGCGCCAGTATGCCCGTGAAATGTTCTGGAAGGGCACTTGGTCCGGGACGATCCCCAGCTCTATGCCGGCAGCGTCGCAGGCGGCGATGACGTGCTCAGGCACCGTGCGAAGCCATGGACCCAGCCCCAGTCCCAGGGCGCAGACCTTTTTGTCCTGCAGCCGGCGCATGTATGCGCGGGAAGCTTCCTCGCTCGCGGCGAATGGCATGCCGGTGGTCAGCAGCAGCTCGCCGCCATCCAGATAGGTGGTGGGATCTTCCAGCTCAGAGACGTGCACCCCGCTGACCGGCTGGGCACGGAAGGTTCCGGTGCTGGCAGGGAAGAACTCGGTGCCCAACTCCGCGCCCAGCTGCAAAAGCGTAATCATTGGGTAAATTATCCAAGAAAGATGCTGGACTTGGATGCAATGACCAATGACGCGTGTCACGGGGATTTCTAGGCTTGAGCCATGACTGAAACCCTTGCTTCCACCG
This sequence comes from Glutamicibacter sp. NPDC090743, assembly GCF_044769125.1. Taxonomy (NCBI): domain Bacteria; kingdom Bacillati; phylum Actinomycetota; class Actinomycetes; order Micrococcales; family Micrococcaceae; genus Glutamicibacter; species Glutamicibacter sp. NPDC090743. Next base: position 51,181 of record NZ_JBIVXE010000008.1, read on the forward strand.
ACGCCCCAACCTTGTCCCAGACCAGGCACCTTGCCACCAGCATCCCCGGCCCGCGCTCTGCGGCCCTCCATGAGCAGCGGGTGCAACAGGTCAGTAGCGGTTTTGGCGTCACCTTGCCGGTCTTCGTCAGCCGCGCCGATGGCGGGATTATCGAAGACGTCGACGGAAATCGCCTGATCGACTTCGCCTCGGGGATTGCCGTGACTTCACTGGGTGCCGCGAACCGCCGCGTGGCCGAACGCGTGGCCAAGCAGCTGGCGGACTTCACCCATACCTGCTTCATGGTCACCGAGTACGAATCCTTCACCCAGGTGTGCAGCTGGTTGAACCAGCACACCCCCGGCGAGTTCGAGAAGCGCACAGCGCTGTTCTCCACCGGGGCCGAGGCCGTGGAGAACGCGGTCAAGATCGCCCGTGCTGCCACCGGACGCGCTAACGTGCTGGTCTTCGACGAGGCCTACCACGGCCGTTCGCTGCTGACCATGGGCATGACTGCCAAGATCAATCCGTACAAGATGAATTTCGGCCCGATGCCCGAGCATATCGTGCGCGCCGCCTCGGCCAACCCGTTGCGGCCCTCTGGGGGAGCGGCCACCGTCGACGCGGTCCTGGCGTCCGTCGAGCAGACCTTGATGGACTATGGCCCCCAGACTTTCGCCGCGATGGTGATCGAGCCGATTCAGGGCGAAGGAGGTTTCGTTGTCCCGATGGCCGGGTTCATCCCGGGGCTGCGCAAGCTGGCCGACAAGCACGGTATTGTGCTGGTCATCGACGAGATCCAGGCCGGCATGGGGCGCACCGGAAAGCTATTCGCTTCGGAGCACGAGGGCGTGGCAGGTGACCTGATCCTCACGGCCAAGGCCCTGGCCAACGGAGTTCCGCTGTCCGCGGTGACTGGGCGCGCCGAGCTGATGAATGCCCCGCACGCTGGCGGCCTGGGCGGCACCTATGCTGGCAACCCGCTGGCTTGCGAAGCGGCGCTGGCTGTATTCGAGCAGTTCGAGGATGGGACGCTTCTGGATAACGCCCAGCTCATCGAGCGGGTGTCCCGCGAGGTTCTTGAACCACTGATGCAGCAGAGCCCGGTGGTTGCCGAAGTCCGCGGCCGCGGAGCCATGCTGGCTATCGAGTTCGCCGACCGGGGCAGCTTGGCGCCGCGCGCCGATGCGGCCGCCGCGGTTTCCAAGGCCTGCCATCGAGCCGGGGTGCTGACCCTGACCTGCGGTACGCACGGCAATGTGCTGCGCCTGCTGCCGCCGCTGGTGATCGGAGAAGCGCTGCTGCGCGATGGATTAGAGGTGCTTGCCCAGCAGATTCGCAGCGTCGCCAGCTGAGCGCCCTGCTGCAGTTTCGGCCCATGCCGCAGCCCGTTCGCGGGCTGCGGCATGGGCTATTTCTGCCTGGAGTCCCGGGCTGTGCGATAACTGAATCTTGACGTGACCCAGCAGACAAAATAGCATAATGGAAAACTGAAGTTTCATATTAGACAACTTGGACTTTCGTTCTTGGATGTCTGGGGGAGGAAGTTGCGATGAAGGAAATCCGCATCGAGGAAAACGGGCATCTGGGACCCATTAATGCCGCGGTGATTCCACGCTATGCAGGCGGCGGCACCTATGCCCGGCTGCCGCGACTGGATCAGGTGGAGAAGGCCGACATCAAGATTGTTGGCGTGCCTTTCGACACCGGTGTCTCCTACCGGCCCGGCGCCCGCTTCGGCGCCAACCACGTGCGTGAATCCTCGCGCCTGATCCGCCCCTACAACCCCGCCACCGACACCTCGCCGTTTGCGCAGAGCCAGGTGGCCGACGCGGGGGACATGGCGGTCAACCCGTTCAACATCAACGAGGCTATCGAGACCATCGAGCACAACGCACTGGAACTGACCAGTGACGGCTCCACCCTGGTCACCGTGGGCGGAGACCATACCATCGCGCTGCCGTTGCTGCGTGCCGCCTCGCAACGAGCCGGTGCTCCGGTAGCGATGCTGCACTTCGACGCGCACCTGGACACCTGGGACACCTACTTCGGTGCCGAATACACCCACGGCACCCCGTTCCGCCGTGCGGTCGAGGAGGGAATCCTGGATACCGAGGCGATCTGCCACGTCGGCACCCGCGGTCCGCTCTATGGCAAGAAGGACCTGGAAGACGACCAGCGCTTCGGCTTCGGCATCGTCACCAGCTCGGATGTCTACTACCAGGGCGTCCGCGAAATCGTGCACAAGCTGCGCGACCGCATCGGCAACCGCCCGCTGTACATCTCGGTGGACATCGACGTGCTGGACCCAGCCCACGCCCCGGGTACCGGAACCCCGGAGGCCGGCGGCATCACCAGCCGTGAACTGCTTGAAATCCTGCGCGGTTTGCGCGGGTTGAACATCATCGGCGCGGATATTGTCGAAGTCGCCCCCGCCTACGACCATGCGGAGCTGACCGGCGTGGCCGCCTCGCATGTCACCTATGATTTGATCAGCCTGATCAGCGACTTCCGCGCCAGCAAGGGGATGAATAGCTAATGAACGAGCAACCGCAACGCAACGGCGGCGATCTGGTCATCGAGACCCTCACCGCGCTCGGTGCCAAGACCGTATTCGGGATCCCCGGGCAGCACGCCCTGGGACTCTTCGACGCCCTCTCGCGCTCAAGCTTGGAGTTCATCTCCTCACGCGTGGAGAACAACTCCGCCTTCGCCGCCGATGGCTACTCCCGCGCTACCGGGGAAGTGGGCGTGCTGTTCCTCTCCACCGGCCCGGGCGCGCTGACCTCGCTAGCAGGTCTGCAGGAGGCCTACGCCACCGGCGTGCCCATGGTCGTGGTGGCCAGCCAGATTCCGCTGGACGGCCTGGGAGCCCGCCGCAAGGGCATGCTGCATCAGCTCGATGACCAGAAGGCCTCGGCCGCCAACGTCACCAAGTTCCAGCAGACCGTGCATCATGCATCGGGCATCCCCTCGGCGATCCAGGACGCGTGGGCCCGGGCCATTACCGTGCCGATGGGGCCGGTGTGGGTTGAGGTGCCGCAGGATGTCCTGCTCGCCCCGGTGATGGTGCCACCGGTACAGGATGCCCTGGCCGAAGCCTACGAGCATCCCCCGCGCGAAGAGCTGATTCGCGAAGCCATGCGCTGGCTGGCCGACGCCAAGCGCCCGGCCATCATCGCCGGCGGCGGTGTGCGCCGGGCCGGGGCGCAGGCTGAATTGCTGGCCGTAGCCGAAAAACTGCAGGCCCCGGTGCTGTGCAGCCCCGGCGGCAACGGAGCCTTTGGCTGGAACCATGAGCTGTCCTTGCAGTCGTGGGCGGAAGACCGCTATGTCTCGGACGTCATGGAAGATGCCGACGTGCTGGTGGTGATCGGTTCGGCCCTGGGCGAGGTCACCAGCAACTACTTCACGCTCGAACCCCGCGGCAAGATGATCCAGATTGATGCCGAGCCGCGCGTGCTCGAGTCCAACACCCCGGCCCTGGGTATCCGCGCCGATGCTCGTGAAGCCTTGAAATTCCTGGACGAAGAAATGCGCGAGACAGGCTTCAAGGCCCAGGCATCATGGCACGGAAGCACCCCGCAACAGGTGGTGGCCCAGACCCTGGCAAAGGTGCAGGCGCGCCTGGATGCCCAGGACCTTGGCAAGGAACGGAAGTTCATGGCGGATATCCGCGCCGCAGTCCCGGCAGGCATGCAGACCTTCTGGGATATGACCATCGCTGCCTACTGGGGCTGGAGCTGCTGGGACGCCAAGGATGGCGAATTCCATTCCGCGCAGGGTGCAGGCGGCCTCGGCTTCGGCTTCCCCGCCGCGATCGGTGGCGCCATCGGCTCCAAGCAGCGCGTGCTGGCAGTCAGCGGCGACGGTTCATCGATGTACTCCATTGCCGAACTGGCCACCGCCAAGCAGCATCATGCACCGGTCACCTGGTTGATCGTCGACGACGGGGGATATGGCATCCTGCGCGAGTACATGGAGGGAGCCTTCGGAAAAGCCACCGCCACCGAACTGGCCCGGCCGGACTTCGTGGCCCTTGCGCATTCCTTTGGCATCCCCGCCCAAGCGGTCGATCCCGAGGGCATCGGTTCGGCGCTCGCCGACGCCTTGGAAGCAGATGGCCCCAATGTCATTGTGGTCCGCACCCTGCTGAAGATGTTTGCGCCTACCCACCTGTAAAGCACCCGAACCCACGGACGGCCTCGGACCTGTTGCGCCCACGAGCGATGGATCCGGGGCCGTTGCGATTAGTGGATGAGGAAAAGTGCGGGTCAGTGGGTGAAATGGAACACCACACCGAATAGCACTGTCGAGATGCCCAAGCTAATGCCGATGAGCAGTGGCTCCCAATCCAGGGATTGAGCTGCCAACATCACTGCGAAGGAAGCGAAAAGCAGAATTGCTCCGATTCCTCCCAGGATCACACCTCCGCCTCCATGGTGCCGCGCGGCGGAGTGCGCGGTCCGTTGAAATCGTGGTTCCATGCCGCCATCGTACGTCCGAAAGCGACCAAAGCCGAGTGGCAGGGCCAACTACTTCGATATTGTCAGATTTGTTGGCTCAGCGGCCCGTGCGCAGCTGATGGATCCGCTCGGCAGCGGTTGCCAAGGAAGGATAATCGGCGCCGGGCCCTTGCGCGATGAAACCGGGGCAGTAGTGGTCGGCGAGTCCTGCCTGTCCGTAGGACAAGCCGCGGAACGTGCCCTGGGCCATGCGCACCAGATGCGCTCCGGCAGCCACATCCCACACCTTGGTATCGAACCCGATGGTGGCGTCGCACCAGCCTGCGGCAACATGGGCCAGGGCCAGCGCCGCGCAGACCTTGCGGCGTACCGTGGCGAAGTCCTGGATCCACTGGCCAAAGAGTTCCAAGGACAGATCCCCGTCCTTGAGCATGGATTCTGCTCCCGGGTAATCCGTCATCAGGTTGGCGCGGGACTGCTCGGGACGGGCACCGGGCTCAAGAACCTGCCCGTTGAGGAACGCGGCAGTCGAATTGGCGCTGAATTCGTCACCAGAAACCGGATCGAGGATTGCGGCGGCCACCAGTTCTCCATCGATGGCTGCGGCAATCGAGATGCAGAAGAATGCCACGCCGTGGACGAAGTTGCTGGTGCCGTCAATCGGATCGACAATCCACTGCACCTTCCCGGCGGCCTGCCGTCCTTGATCGCCAGAGACCTGCTCTTCGCCGAGAACCCAGGAATCCGGGTGGGCCGATAGCAGTGAGGCAGTGATGAGCCGCTGGCTCTGCCGGTCGATGTCGGTGACCAGGTCATGGGTGTTGGTTTTATGCTCGGCTACCACGTTGCCGCGGAAGGAAGCGCGCAGCAGCTCGGCGGACTGGCGAGCTGCCTTCAGCGCGGAAAGACGTAATTCTTCGGCGTATTGCGTGCTGGCTTGGACTCGCTGATCATTCACAACACCAGCTTACCGCCGTGGCAACAGGCAAAAACGTTGACTGGAGCAACGATTCGAACTTACATTGGTGGAAACACAATAGATAGGCAGCCGATAGATCGTGGACAAGTCTCCAGATAGCCCTTCGGATTCTGAACTCAAAATCCTGCTCGACGAGTTGGCCCGCAGTTCCAGGATCCTTCGCGTGTTTTCGCATATGGATCAGACTGACCCCGAGGTATCAAACGCCTCCCATCACGTGCTCAAGACGTTGAAAACCCGTGAACCCACGCATGCTGCCGACCTTGCGCAGTCCTTGGGGATCGGCACCGCGGCGATGAGCCGGCATTTGGCGGAACTGGAGCAAATGGGCCTGGTAGCCAAGCAGCCCAGCAAGATCGACGCCCGTCGCCACGTGCTCTGGGTGACCGCGGCGGGTTGCGAGCGGCTTGGATTCCGCGACCGCTTGCGCCTGGAGCGAATGCGGGATGTCCTTCCGGACTGGGATGCCGAGCGCTTGGCCAGCGTCGCGCACGCGCTGAGCGAATTGAACGCGACGATGATCCGCGGCATCCAATCCCAACGGACCGAGCAGTTCGGCAACGTGGAGAATTCCGACCTTGGATAAGAGCATGCCGGAAAAGGAACGTCCCACTGACCTCACCGAGACAGCGGCAGACCAGCCGCAGATGAATCAACGCGAGGTGCTCAAATCCATCGCTGGCGTCCTGGCATCCTTCTTCGCTGCCATGCTGGCGGCGACCATTGTGTCTATTGCGCTGCCGACCATCATGGATGTCCTGGGCGGCTCGCAAACCGACTTCAACTGGGTTTTGAGCACCACGCTGCTGGCTAATGCCGCCACCACTCCCATCTGGGGGAAAATGGCGGATCTCTTCGACAAGAAGAAGCTGCTGCAAGCCGGAATTCTGGTGTTCGTGCTCGGCTCGTTGCTGGCCGGACTCGCCTGGTCCATACCCGTTCTGCTGTTCGCCCGGGTCATCCAGGGCATCGGCATGGGCGGGCTGACCGCCATGGGCATGGCAGTCATCGGCACGGTCATCCCGCCACGGGAACGTGGACGCTATTCGGGATATTTCGGTGCCGTCATGGCTGTATCTACCGCAGCAGGACCGCTGCTCGGCGGATTCATCGTGGACTCGCCCCTGGGCTGGCGCTGGTGCTTCTTCTTCGGCATCCCGATCAGCCTGCTCTCCATGCTCTTGATCCACCGGACCCTGCACCTGAAGCACCTCAAGCGTCCGGTGCATATCGATTGGGTCGGCGCGGTCCTGTTGACCACCGCCGTCTCGATCCTGCTGATCTGGGTCTCCTATGTAGGCAAAGCCGACTATTTCGGCTGGAATTCGTGGCAGACCTACACGATGGTCTCGATGTTCCTATTGCTGGTTGCCGCGTTGCTGCTTGTTGAATCACGGGTTCGTGAGCCGATCATTCCGCTGAAGATCATTTGCACCCGAACAACCTCGCTGGCGATTCTCGCCTCGATCTCGATTGGCGTGGGGATGTTCGGCACCGGCGCATTCATCGGCCAGTACTTCCAGATCGCCCGCGAAGCGACACCGACCATGGCCGGCCTCATGACCTTGCCAATGATCGCGGGCAACTACTTCGGGTCCGTCTTCTCCGGGCAGATGATTACCCGCTTCGGCCGTTGGAAGATCTACCTGCTCATCGGTTCGGTCCTGAACATCGCCGGACTCGGCCTGCTCGGGCTGATGCGCCAGGATACCGAATACTGGCTCTTGGCCTGCGGCATGTTCCTCAACGGCGTGGGCATGGGATTCATGCTGCAGAACTTGGTGCTCTCGGTGCAGAACACGGTGAAAGTTACCGATATCGGGGCGGCAAGTTCTTCGGTGGCGTTTTTCCGTTCTGTAGGCGGCTCAGCAGGTGTGGCGGTGCTCGGCGCGCTGCTTTCGCGCAATGTGGCAGATCTTATTACCGAATCATTAGCGGCCAAGGGGCAGCTGTCCTCAGCCCCGGCCACCGGGGATTCCTTGAATCTTTCCGGGATGCCAGATGCGTTACGGCAGGTGGTGGAATCGGCGTATGGCGAGGCGACAGGGATCGTCTTCATCGTCTCGGCGGCCGTAGCCGTGGTTGCCTTCTTCTGCGTATTGCTCATCAAGGAAGTGCCATTGCGCAATAGGATCTAGTACCTGGCCTTGCCGCCGGGTCGAATCAGGATAAGCTTCAGACCATGAGTAGCATGCAACCGATTAAGCCGAAGGTATCTCTTACCGAGCAGGTGACCACGATGATCCGTGCCGCCATCGTTGCCGGTGAGATGGCTCCGGGGGAGCACTACTCGGCCATTGGCATCTCGGAAAAGCTCGGCGTCTCGCGAACTCCGGTGCGCGAGGCCTTGCAGCTGCTGGAAAAAGAGGGAATCGTTACCGTGGCGAAAAACCGCGGGGTGCGCGTCAACCAGATTTCATTGGAGGACATTGTCGAAGTCTTCCAGCTGCGTTTGGCTATCGAGCCTCCAGCTGCCGCACGTGGCGTGCGGAACGCGACCGAGGCTGATATCAACCAGCTGAAGTCGTTGCACCAGCGAATGCTCGCAATCGGCGAAACCGGTGATGGCCGGGCGACGCTGGAAGCGGACAAGGAATTCCACCTGTGCCTTCTGGGGCTGGCCGGAAATGCGAAACTCGACAGCGTGGTGGGGGAGCTGCGCAACCTTGTCCTGGCCCACGGGCAGACCACCGTGCCCTTCGCCCGCTCCAGCCAGGACCTGGCCGGGGACCGCGAGGAGATCATGGAGGCGATTCTGGCTAAAGACCCCGACGCCGCCGCGCTGGCCGTTCGGGGCCACGTCATGCGCACCGCGCAGATGCTGATCCGCTCGGTGTGTTCGCGGACCCCGGGACTGGACGCAGAACCGTTCCTGGAGCGGCTGGACGCCTTGATTTCCTAGGGCATTCCGCGCCCCCTGCAGACCCGAGCAGCGAAACATCCTGAAAATCCTTGCCAAGGGTGATCCGGGCAACATAGAGTTGCATGCAACATGTAACTAAGCAATTCTGTGCGGATTGAAGGTGTGGAAGCAAATGAGCCAACCGCTTGAAGGGGTCAAGGTCATCGACCTCTCGCGCATCTTGGCCGGGCCGCTGTGCTCCATGACCCTGGCCGACTTCGGAGCCGAAGTTCTCAAGGTGGAGAACGCTGCTGGCGATGAGACCCGCAGCTGGACGCCTCCGGTCAATGCCCAAGGCATCAGCACCTACTACTGGTCGGTGAACCGCAACAAGCAGGCAGTAGTCGCCGACTTCGCGGACGCGACCCAGTTGCAGGCCCTGCGCGGATTGATCCGCGACGCTGACGTGCTGGTGGAGAATTTCCGCCCCGGCGTCCTGGCCAAATTCGGGCTGGACTACGAGAGCCTGCACGAGCTGAACCCGGCACTGGTCTATTGCTCCATCTCGGGCTTCGGCGAAAAGCAGGGTGCAACCTTGCCCGGCTTCGACCTGCTGGTGCAGGCAGTGGGCGGACTGATGAGCATCACTGGAGAACCAGACGGGCCTCCGAGCAAGGCCGGCGTTGCCCTGGTGGACGTATTGGCGGCGCAGAATGCGGTTGCCGGCATCCTGCTGGCCATGCGCGAACGCGATGCCAGCGGTATCGGCCAGCGGGTGACCGTCAACTTGCTCGGCTCGCTGCTGGCCGGACTGACCAACCAGTCCAGCAGCACGCTGGCTACCGGAAAATCCCCGGCACGCATGGGCAACGCGCACCCGAGCATTGCCCCCTATGAAACCTTCGCGGCCAACGACGGCGTGGTGGCCATCGCCGTGGGCAATGACCGCCAGTTCGCTGCCTTGGCCAAGCATCTTGGCCAGCCGGACCTAGCCCAGGATCCGCGCTTCAGCAGCAATAGCGCACGGGTGGCCCACCGCGAAGAACTCAAGGCAATCATCGAAGCGGCCACCGCCTCAGCCACTGCCGCGCACTGGGCGAATGCGCTGATGTCCGCGGGAGTGCCCGCCGGAAAAGTCAACTCCATCGCCGAGGCCATCGACTTCGCCAAGGAACTTGGCCTGGATCCCGTCGCGCTGATCACCGATCCGGACACCGGGGAAGCGACCGAGCAGATCGCCAGCCCCATCGGGCTCTCGCGCACCGGTGCCCAATACCGCACCATCCCGCCGGCCCACGGGGAGCACCAAGCGCTTCTGGGCACCCTGGCAAATAGCTAATCGCAAGAACTTTCAAGGAGACTTAATATGAGCACCGCAGAACGCCTTCTGGATCCGGCCGACCTGATCAATTTCGATTCGCTGCTCTCGGCGGAGGAACTGGCCCTGCGCGATACCGTGCGCGGTTTCGTCAACGAGAACATCAAGCCGAATATCGCCAAGTGGTACAACGACGCAGTCTTCCCGCTGGAGATCGTTCCGGAGATGGCCAAGCTGGGCCTGCTGGGCATGCACCTGGAAGGCTACGGCTGCGCCGGCCGCTCGGCCGTGGAATACGGCATTGCCGGCGCCGAGCTGGAAGCCGGCGATTCGGGGCTGCGCACCTTCGTTTCGGTCCAGGGATCGTTGGCCATGAGCGCCATCTACAAGCACGGCTCCGAAGAGCAGAAGCAGCAATGGCTGCCCAAGATGGCCGCCGGCGAAGCCATTGGCTGCTTTGGCCTGACCGAACCAACGGCAGGTTCCGACCCGTCGAGCATGAAGACCTTCGCCCGCCGCGACGGCGATGACTGGGTGATCAACGGTTCCAAGCGCTGGATCGGGCTGGCCAATGTGGCGCAAGTGGCGGTGATCTGGGCACAGACCGATGAGGGCATCCGCGGCTTCGTCGTGCCAACCAGCACCCCGGGCTTCACCGCCACCCCCATCGAGCAGAAGCTGTCCATGCGCGCCTCCATCCAGTGCGAAATCGATCTGGTCGATGTGCGCCTGCCTGGTTCGGCGGTATTGCCGAATGCCAAGGGCCTGAAGGGGCCGTTCTCCTGCCTGAACGAAGCCCGCTACGGCATCTTGTGGGGTTCCATGGGGGCCGCCCGCGATTCATTCGAGGTGGCATTGGCCTACTCGCAGGAACGCCTGCAGTTCGACAAGCCGCTGGCCGGATACCAGATGACCCAGCAGAAGCTGGTGGACATGGCCCTGGAAATCAACAAGGGCTTCCTGCTGGCCCTGCACATCGGCCGGTTGAAGGATGCCGGGAATTTGGACCTGCACATGATCTCGGTAGGGAAGCTGAACAACTGCCGTGAAGCCATCGCGATCTGCCGCGAAGCACGCACCATCCTGGGAGGCAACGGCATCACGCTGGATTACTCGCCATTGCGCCACGCCAACAACCTGGAATCGGTGCGCACCTACGAGGGCACCGACGAGGTGCACACGCTGATCCTGGGCAACAAGCTCACCGGCGTGCCGGCCTTCCGCTAAGCCGCGAAGCCAAGGAAGACGGGAGAACCAAGCAAATGAACCTTTCCACAACACTTGCCACCCTGGAGCACTGCATCAATGGCGCATGGGTGCCTGGCGAAGGCCGCCGCATCGATTCGAAGGCGGCCGCCGACGAATCCATCGTGCTCGCGGAGGGCACCGCGGCCAGCGTGGACCAGGTGGACGCCGCTTTCGGCGCCGCCCACCGGGCCAAGAAATCCTGGGCGTCCACTCCGATGGCCGCCCGCGGGGCGATTCTGGCCAAGGCCGCCGGATACCTGAAGGAGCATGCGGAGGACTTCGGAGCGGAACTGGCCGCCGAAGAGGGCAAGACCAGAGCCGAGGGAATCGGCGAGGTGCTGCGGGCCGCACAGATCCTGGCCTACTATTCCGGCGAAGCGGAGCGCGCTGCCGGCACCGTCTTCCAATCCCCGCGTGCCGGGGAACAGATTCTGGTTACCCACAAGCCGCTGGGGGTGATCGGGGTGATCACCCCGTTCAACTTCCCGATCGGGATTCCGGCTTGGAAGATCGCCCCGGCGCTGGTTTTCGGCAATACCGTGGTGTTCAAGCCGGCCAGCCTGGTGCCGTTGCTGGCCATGCGCTTTGTGCAGGCCCTGGAGCACGGAGGGCTGCCCGCTGGTGTACTGAACCTGGTCATCGGCCCGGGCGCGCTGGGTGATGCCTTCATCGCCAATGAGCATTTGGACGGGCTGACTTTCACCGGTTCCACCGGAGTCGGGCGCAAACTCTGCGCGGCAGGTGCGGCCCGGGGGATTCCGGTGCAGGCCGAAATGGGCGGCAAGAATGCTTCGGTAGTGCTGGCCGACGCAAACCTGGACCTGGCCAGCGAGCAGGTGCTTTTCGGGGCCTTCCGCTCCACCGGCCAGAAGTGCACGGCCACCAGCCGGCTGATTCTCGACGAGTCCATCGCCGACGCATTCTTGGCCAAGCTCACCGAAAGGCTGGAGCAGTGGGTGACCGGGGACCCGCTGGACCCGTCAGTGCATATGGGACCGCTGGTGGATGCCAAAGCGGCGAACTCGGCGGCACAGGGGATCGACCGGTCGCTGGCACAGGGCGCAACACTGCGCTATCGCGGGTTGGCCCCGGGAACCGGCAGCTTCCTGGCACCAACCATTCTGGAACTTCCGGAGGGGGAAGCAGGGCGAGCCAACTGCGCCTGGCAGGAAGAATTCTTCGCGCCCATCGTGTCCGTCCGCCGAGTCAACGGGTGGAAGGAAGCTTTCGAGGCTGCAGAAGACTCGGAATACGGTTTGAGCCTGGCATTGTTCACCTCGAATCTTGCGCTGGCCCTGGAGGCGCAACAAACTCTCGACGTGGGTATTCTGCATGTAAATTCGGAGTCAGCCGGAGCTGACCCGCACGTGCCTTTCGGCGGTGCGAAAGCTTCGGGCTACGGACCGAAGGAACAAGGGGCAGCAGCTCGCGAGTTCTACACGCACACCACGACGACCTACCTGCGCGGCTAAAAGGCGCAGGCCAGGACTGCAAAGAAAGAATGGTCAATGAAGATTGAACGTATTTTGGTGATCGGTGCCGGCACCATGGGCCGCCAGATCGCGATGAGCTGCGCGCTGGGCGGCTACGCCACCGTGCTGCAGGATATCTCTGCCGACGCGTTGGGCGCAGCACGCACCGATCTGGAGTCCTGGGCTGCCGGCCGCGTGGCCAAAGGCAAACTAGACCAGCCCACGGCAGCTGCGGCGCTGGGGCGCTTGAGCCAGAACACCGACTTGAACCAGGCTGCTTCCACAGCCGACTTGGTGATCGAGGCTGCTGTGGAGCGCCTGGACATCAAGGAGCAGATCTTCGCCCAACTGGGCGAGCATGCACCGGCCCACGCCATCTTGGCGACGAACTCATCGACGCTGCCCTCCTCGAAGCTGGCCCAGGCCAGCGGCCGTCCAGCGCAGGTGTGCAATATGCACTTCTTCAACCCTGCATTGGTCATGAAGTGCGTTGAAATAGTCCGCCATGGGCAGACCAGCGATGCCACGATTCAGGCTGTTACCGAGGTAGCCAACCAGCTGGGGAAGAACCCGGTGCTGGTGAACAAGGAGATTCCGGGTTTCATTGCCAACCGCATGATGGGTGCGATCAACGCCGAGGCGCTGAACCTGGCTCACCAGGGAATCGCCAGCATCGAGGATATCGATACCACTGCGAAGACCGCTTTGGGCCACCCCATGGGTCCGTTCGAGCTGATGGACTTGGTGGGCCTTGATGTTATCGATTTCATCGCCCAGGCGACCTACGCCGAGACCGGTGACGAGGCCGACCAGCCGCACCCGATGATCACCGAAAAGGTGGCTGCGGGCAAGCTCGGACGCAAGAGCGGAGAAGGGTTCTACCCTTATTCCCAGGCATCGGCTTAAAGCTGGAAACGCCGCTGCCAGCCCGATGGCCATTGGGCGGGCGGCGGCGTTTGCCGTGCAGATCGGAGAGAACTATTCAGCGACCTCTGGTTGCTCGCCAAGCTCGAAGTGGCGCCCGGAGACCGAATCAATGTTGACCCGAATCCAGAAATCCTTCTGGGTGGGGATCCAGGGAGTGACGCCGCTTTCGCGGGCCTCCTTGATATCGGCCTCATGCTCCAATACTTCGGCGCTGCCGTGCACTACAACGGACCAAGCTTCATCGGAAAGGATGCCGTCGACCTCGAAAGCGATCTTTTCATTGATCGCCATGGCCGCAAGCTTATTACCGGGCGAGGTGCGCAAGAACAGCTTCCCGTTGTGCACCGCGTAGTTCACCGGAACAATATCGATCAACCCTGCAACCGAAGTTGCTACGCGTCCGTGGGAGCTGTGCGAGAGCAGCTGCCACGATTGGTCCTCATCCAATACCAGGACCGGACTATTGAGCTCGTGTTCGAATTTCATAGCACCAGCTTTCTACTCTTTGTAGAAAAAGGCAAGGGCTCGAGACACAAGTTGTCGTTTTCCCGTGCTTGGCGGTCGACATGAAAGACTGGGGCTATGAGTCATATTTCGGCTGATGGCGATGCCCGGCATGTAGCTTCGCGAATGGAAGACGGAGTGCATCGTTGGCGTGCACGGCGCGCCCTGGCCAACGGCCACCAAGCGGTAATCCTTCCCTATGTGGGATATGGCTCTACCGGACCGAGCGGCGGCTGGATTCGCGTCTTCGCCCGCGTTGTGCTGGCCAAGCCCGGCGCCTTTGAAGACGGGCAGCACCAAGCCCAGGTCATTGCCGATGGCATTCGCGGTTTCCGCAATTTCATTTCCCCGATCCTTCCCGGCGGCAAGGTCAGCATTGACGTTGGCGACCAGCGCTTCGAGGTCCAGGCTGACCGTGGCGGCGTGATTGATGTGAAGCTGGTAGTCGACCTGCCCGCGGGCTGGAATGAGATCCGGCTTCATGCCCACAACGGCGATGCCGCGCAGGCGAAGATTCTCGTTATCGACCAGGCGCAGAAGTTCGGGGTGATCAGCGACGTGGATGACACCGTCGTGGTCACCGCACTGCCGCGCCCCATGCTGGCGGCGTGGAACTCCTTTGTGCTCTCCGAGCATGCCCGCGTGGCGACCCCCGGGATGGCGGTGATGCTCCAGAAGGTGCTGCTTGAGCATCCGGGAGCTCCGACCATCTACCTTTCCACCGGCGCATGGAATGTCGCGCAGACCCTGCAGCGCTTCATCTCGCGCAACCTGTACCCGAAGGGGCCGTTGCTGCTCACCGACTGGGGGCCAACAGACCGTTCCTGGTTCCGCAGCGGAATGCAGCACAAGGTTGACCAGCTGCGCCGCCTGGCCGAAGAATTCCCGCACATTTCATGGGTGCTCATCGGCGATGACGGCCAGCATGATCCGGCCATTTATGCGGAGTTCGCGCGCCGCTACCCCGAATTGGTACGGGCTATTGTGATCCGCCAGCTGACCCCTTCGGAAGCGGTGCTAGCCGGCGGACGTTCGCATGAGCTGCGCCGAACCACCCCCGGGGTGCGTTGGGTCTACGAGCCGGACGGAGCCCGGATCCTTCGGGAGCTGGCCAAGTTGGGGATCGTGGGCAATGACGGCGCAAACCTGCTGAAGGAAGATTAGCCATGGAAGAAAGCATCCTGCGGGTGCAGGTCCCTATGCGCTGGGGCGACATGGATGCTTACGGCCATGTCAATAATGTCAATCTGATCCGGTTAATGGAAGAAGCGCGAATCGCCGGCTTCGGCGTGCCCGGTGGCACCGGCGCGCCAGGCTCGCAGCCGCAGGCCGATATCTTCTCTGCAGTGCCTGCCGGAACCCAGATCCTCGTTGTCGAGCATCGGGTGCGGTATTCCCGCCCGTTGGAATACCGCAACGTGCCGGTCAATGTCGATCTCTGGGTTGCCAATGTCAAGCCTGCCAGCTTTGATATCTGCTACGAGTTCCGTGACCCGGTGGAGGACTATTTGTGCGTCAAGGCCTCCACTACGTTGGCTTATTTCGACCCGGTGTCCTCGCGGGTGCAGCGTTTGAGTCCCGGAGAACGCGCGGCGCTCAGTGCATATGAAGGTCCTCCGACCTTCCCGAAGTAACCACTTGCGCTCCCGTCAATTAGGATTGATCTATCTACCCTTATTAAGACAGGAAGTGATTTTGTGTCCCAGCCGGCTGGTGATCGCCCGCAAACTGGAGGCCGACCTGCGCGCCCCCAGGTCCTCCTGCAGGTCCTCAAGCGCGAGAATATCGCACCTCATCTGGTGCGGCTCACCCTTGGCGGTCCAGGCATCTGCGATTTCGCAGACAAGCCGGTGACCGACCGCTACGTGAAGTTCCTGTTCGCGAAGCCGGAACTGGGCCTTGAATTGCCTTATGACATGGAAGCGCTGCGTGAGCGGCTGGCTCCCGAGGATCTGCCGGTTCGCCGTACCTATACCGTGCGCCGCAGCGATATGCAGGCGGGAACCATCGAGGTCGATTTCGTGGTTCATGGCGATGAGGGCCTAGCAGGTCCTTGGGCGCGTGACGCGCAGATCGGCTCATCGATCTGCTTCTCGGGCCCGGGCGGAATGTTTGTCCCCAAGGATGAATTCGATTTCCACTTCTTTGCCGGAGATGAAACTGCCATTCCCGCCATTGCGGCCTCCTTGGAGTCCATGGCCCCGCAGATGCGGGGCCTGGTGGTCATCGAAGTTGCCGACGAGGCTGACGAAATGCAATTGCAGGCGCCGGCCGGCGTGGAAATTCGCTGGATTCACCGCGGTGCCGAATTCTCCCCTGAAACCACGATCCTGGAGTCCGTGGTCCGGGGGATTCCATGGCCCGAGGGCCGGGTGCAGGTCTTTGCCCACGGTGAGCGCGAAGTCATGAAGAAGCTGCGCGCATACTTCTATGACGAGCATGGCGTGGACCGCCGCGACATGTCGCTATCTGCCTACTGGGCCTTTGGCCGTGCAGAAGATGCATTCCAGGCCGAGAAGCGTACGGAAGTTGGCAAGATCTTCGCCGACTAGTCTTTTGGCGCGGACAAAATCGAGCAAGTTAGAGCGACCTAAGAAATAAATTGAAAAATTACGCAAACAGGGCTTGACGTTATTACTGGTTCTTAGGATATGCTTATTCCAGAGCTTCTCCCGTGTGTGGTCGGGAGAAGCGTCAAGCTTGACCGATATTTATCGGCTAGTTCGCTGCTTGCCGGGGCTGCTCACCTCGAAGCAGCGAGCGGCGTAGCCGGCTTGAATAAGGGGAATGGAGAATCGGCTGACTTGCTCAGTCGGCCGATTCGTCGAAAAGGGAGCTTATCAGGATTGCACACCTTGATAAGCTCCCTTTCTCGTTGCTACAGCTTGGCGGCGTCGAAGGACCACAGCAGCAACGTGGCCAGGTAGCCCGCACCCTTCGGTGGAGGCGCCACAGCGACACCGCGATCATGAAGCTTGCTCATGGCTCGGCGAACTACCAGATCCGACTCCAGGAAGATCTCTGGATCCCGCAAACCCCGCAGGGCAAGGTAATTGCGCGTCCATGGCCCCACGCCGCGCAGCCCTTGGAGCTGCTCCAGGAATGCCGGCACGTCTCTGAGCAGGAACTTTCCACTGTGCTCGAACCATTCGGCTACCGCGTGCAGCGCCGTTGCCCGCGGCAACGGGCAGCGAATGATTGCGCGCAATTCCCCAGGCGTGCAGGCGGCCGTTGAGGCCGCTGTGGGGAAAGCCCGAAGGCCCGAGCCATGCTGCTGGCCCAATGCGCCGACGTAGCGCCCGCCGAGGGTCCGTGCCGCCGCCAAGGACACCTGCTGTCCAATGATCGTGGTGGCCAGGGCCTCGAAAATATCCGGGTAGCTGATGAGCCGCAAGGAGGGGTAAGCCATCGCGAGCGGCTGGTAGCAAGGAAGGGCCTGGAGCGCTTCATAAGCAGCTGTGGTGTCTTGCTGCAGTCCAAGCCAATGGTTGATGATCTCCGTGAGGCGCGCAATGGATTCAGCCGGGGCGTCGTGGGTGAGCGATACGCCTGCAGGATCCAGGCTCAATGAAACTTCAACCAGGTTCCCGTCCAGCTGCAGGACGCGGTGCACCTGGGCCGCAGCGGCATCCAGCCGCTCCTGGGCAGGCAGCGAATGCAATTCCAGGACTGCCAGTGCGTGGCCGACGTCCAGAATTCCCGTTGCCGGTAGGCGCAGTTCCATGACCTCAGGCCCAAATGCCGGAAGTGCCGCGGCGGTGCGATCCGACCAGATGGGTATCGACCATGCCGATGGCTTCCATCAACGCGTACATGGTGGTCGGGCCCACGAACTTAAAACCCCGCTTCTTCAGCGCCTTGGCCAGTTCCTTGGACTCGGGGCTTTGCGTGGGTACTTCAGTGAAATTACGCGGAGCCGGGGTCTGTTCCGGCTTGAAGGACCACACGAAATCCGAGAGGCCGCCCTCTTCGCGCAGCATCAGGGTCGCTTCTGCGTTGGCGATCGTTGCGCGGATCTTGAGCCTATTGCGCACGATCCCGGCGTCTTCCATCAGGCGATTGAAATCGTCCTCGGTAAATAATGCGACCTTCTCGGGATTGAAGTGCTCGAAAGCGCGGCGGAACGACTCACGCTTGGAAAGGATGATGGCCCAGGACAGGCCTGACTGGAAGCACTCAAGGCTCAGCCGCTCGAAAAGTCCCTCTTCGGAGGTGATCGGCATGCCCCATTCGGCGTCGTAGTACGTGCGGAGCATGTCATTCGAGGCGGCCCAGCGAGGGCGCGCCAATCCGTCTTCGCCAACGATGAGATCTTCAGTCATATTTTCATCTTGCCATCCATCGCGCTGCGCAGTTGGCCATGCAACGTTCCGTTTCGCGGCAAAGTCACCTATCATCGTTATATGGCGATAATAGAGTCAGATATCGATGCATCGGAAATCCGCAGCGGCAAGCTCCAGTTCGCTGCGCTCTTCCACGCGCTCGCTGACCCGGCGCGGCTGCTGATTCTGGACCATCTGCGCACCGGGGAGCATAAGGTCAGGGAACTGACCGAGCATTTGGGCCTTGCCCAAAGCACGGTCAGCGCGCATCTGTCCTGCCTGAAGGACACCGGCCTGGTGCACGTCCGAAGCCAGGGCCGGGCCAGCATCTACTCGCTGGGCCAGAGCGAAGCACTTGACGCATTGACCGCTGCCGCCTCGGCGCTTCTGCCGCAAGAGGCATCCCATCACCATTGGGAAGAAGCGCACAGCATGGATCCGAAGAAAGGCTGAACTTGGGACACGATCACTCTCACGGGCACTCCCATGATCATTCCGGAGCAAACCGAACCCGCCTGGCCTGGGCCTTCGCCATCACCGCTACAATCCTCGTCGCCGAGGTTGTTGGCGCTATCGTCACCAACTCGCTGGCCTTGCTGGTCGACGCAGCGCATATGCTGACCGATACCCTGGGGCTATTGCTGGCTCTGACCGCTGCCAACCTGATCATGCGCAAGCCAACGACCAAGCGCACCTGGGGATTCCGCCGCGCAGAAGTCCTCTCCGCCACCTTCCAATCGGCGTTGCTGCTGGCTGTGGGCATCTATGCGGCCATCGACGCCGTGCGGCGGCTCTTCACCCCTGCAGAGGTCCAACCGGAGGGACTGCTGGCCTTCGGCATCATCGGCCTATTGGGCAACGTCATCTCCATGTGGATCATTTCCGCCGGACGCAATAGCAACCTCAATATGCGTGCGGCTTTCCTGGAAGTAGTCAACGACGCGCTGGGCTCGGTTGCCGTTATCATCGCCGCGCTGGTTATCACCTACACCGGATGGATGCGCGCCGACTCCGTGGCAGCCCTGGTGATCAGCGCCCTGATCGTTCCCCGGGCCATGAAACTGCTGGGGGAAACCACCCACATCCTGCTCGAATCCACGCCTAGGGGCCTGGACCTGCTCGGGGTCAAAGCGCATTTGGAGGCATTGCCCGGGGTGATTGCGGTGCACGATCTGCACGCCAGCCAGATTGCCTCCAACCTTCCGGTGCTCACCGCCCATGTGGTGGTCGAGGACTCGATGTTCTCCGCTGGGGTAGCCGGTGGGCTGCTGCGGGATTTGCAGCAGTGCGTGGCAGATCATTTCACCGTGAGCGTTGAGCACTCGACCTTCCAGATTGAGCCGGCATCGCACCAGAAAACCGAACGCGAACATGGCTGCTAATCGGTAACCTGCGGGGGCAGAGCGTCCACGGATATGCTCATACCTTGGTATGACGCACCCCCGGCAAACTAGGTCCTGATGATGGATGCGGGTTTGGCTAGGCGCTTTGTAGTATTTCTAATATGACTTCTGAGACTCTGCCAAAAACCGAAAATGCGGTCGCTGCCCGCGGCTTGACCAAGACCTACGGGCATGACAGCACCCGGGTTGAGGCCCTTCGCGACGTAAACGTTTCCTTCGAACGATCCCGCTTCACCGCCATCATGGGCCCATCGGGCTCCGGAAAATCCACGCTGATGCACTGCCTGGCTGGACTTGATACCGCCGACTCCGGCGAAATCATCATCGGCGGCAAGAACCTGCTGGAGCTGAGCGATGACCAGCTGACCGAGATGCGCCGCGAGCAGATCGGCTTTGTCTTCCAGTCTTTCAACCTCGTGCCAACCATCACCGCCAAGGACAACATCCTGCTGCCATTGTCGCTGGCCGGCAAGAAGCACGATCGCGACTGGTTCAACACCGTCATCCAGGCGCTCGGCCTGGGCGACCGCCTGAACCACAAGCCGCATGAACTTTCCGGCGGCCAGCAGCAACGTGTCGCGGTAGCCCGAGCACTGCTCACCCGGCCGGAAGTGGTCTTCGGCGACGAGCCGACCGGCAACCTCGATTCGCGTACCGGCGCCGAAGTGCTGTCCTTGATGCGCACGTCCACCCGTGAAATGGGCCAGACCATCATCATGGTCACCCACGACCCGGTGGCCGCGTCCTATGCAGACAATGTCTTGCTGATGAAGGACGGCACGATTGTCGGATCCATCCAGGAGCCAACCGTGGCTACCGTAACCGAGGCCCTGGCCTCCTTGGCGGAGTAAGCAATGCTGCACGTAGCACTTTCGAATATCAAGACCTATGCACGGCGATATATCGCCGTCATCCTGGCTGTGGCCATCGGCACCGCCTTTCTTGCCGCAACGCTTTCGGTGAACTCATCCACCCAGGCGACACTGAAGAATTCGCTCGGAGACGCCTACAAGAACGCCGATCTGGTCGCCTACCCCGATTGGGACCTGGTTCCCGGCGCCGAGGAGTTGACCGAGCTGAGCCTCAAGGACATCGCAGATGTCCGGAACCTGCCTGAAGTTTCCACCGCCTATGGCCTGGCCTACGCCGATGGCCTGCTGCGCACGGCGGACAACAGCTACGGCGTGTCCGCACAGCCAGTAGATCCCGACCAGGGGCTGGGCGGCATGGAATTAATTGAGGGCCGGGCGCCCCAAGGTTCCAACGAAATCATTATCGATGCTTCCCACGCCAAGGAAATGGGCGTGTCCATCGGGGACGTCGTGGCTCTGGAAAATGGCGCGATCTCGCCGGCGAACTACAACATCGTGGGCATCCAGCGCTCGACCACCAACCCGCGGACCTCGGCCTACGCCTTGGCCGGCATGAGCGAGAAAGCGTGGCAGCACTTTTCCGGCGGCCAAGCGCTGATCACCGAAATCGTGGTCAATGGCGACGGCTCCGACGAGTCATTGAAGGCAGAGCTGGAGAAGCTGTTTACCGGCAAGAAGATGGCTGACATGGCGGTGGTGACCGCCGATGAGAAGGTCTTGAACGAAGTCGCCCAGTTCACCGGAGGCACCGACCAACTCAGCGTGATCCTGCTGGTCTTCGCACTGATTGCACTGGTGGTCACCGGGCTGGTTGTGGTCAATACCTTTGCCGTAGTCATTGCCCAGCGCACCCGCGAACTGGCACTGCTGCGCATCCTGGGCGCCAAGCGCAAGCAGATTCGAAGCTCGGTGCTCATCGAAGCACTGCTCATTGGCATTCTTGCCTCGATTCTCGGTGTCTTGCTAGCCGTCGCACTGATGGCGGGCCTGATCCAGCTGCTGCACGTGATGGTGCCGGAGATGTCCTATGCGGCGTTGGCCCTGACCCCGCAGGGATTGGCCATCCCAATTCTCGTCGGCGTGCTGATGACTGTGTTCGCAGCGAGCCTGCCGGCTCGACGGGCGATGAAACTCGCACCGCTGGCGGCCTTGCGCCCCTTCGACGCTGCCAGCGTGAAGAACCGTGCCGGCAAAGCCCGGATCATCTTCGGATCGCTGTTCGTCGTGGCCGGCGCCAGCTTGCTGGCCTACGGCGCGATCCAGGGGGATCTGGTAGTCGCCTTCCTGGGTGGCCTGGTTTCCTTCCCGGGGATCCTGATGCTGGCTTCGCTGTTCGTGCCGAGCAGCGTTTCCGGGATCGGCAAGGCCGTGGCTGGCAAATCGACGGCGGGAAAGCTCGCGGCCCTGAACGCCGTGCGCAATCCGGGCCGAACCACCGCGACGGCAACGGCACTGCTGATCGGGGTGACCTTGGTGTCCATGATCATGGTCGGCGGCCAGACCGCCAAGGCCAGCTTGAACAACGCTGTGGCCGCAGAATTCCCGGTCGACATGATGGTCTCCTTCTATGACCGCCAAGTTTCAGGCGCCGAGACCAAGAACATGCTTGAGCAAATCAATGGCGTGGACGGGATTACCGCCAGCTCCAGCTTCACCTCCGGATATGCGGATGTGGACATGGGGACCGATGAAATGTTCAACGCCGAGATCATGTCCGTTGATCCCACGAGCTTCGCTGACGTTGCACTGGACCCGAATATCGTGCCGGCAGATGGCGAAATCGTCTATGTGCTGGGTAGTCCCGAAAATCCGACGATGGAAGTTGGCGGGCAAACGCTGGCAGTGAAGAATTCCGAGGCAATGCTCTCAGGAAATATCGTCACCGAGCAGACTTTCAGCAAGCTGGAAATCGATGAAGCCAATCAGTACTCGGGGATCCTGATCAAAGTGGATTCCGACGTCAACGCAGCGAGCGTCAACGAACTGGTCACCAAGGTTTCTGCCATCACCGGCGTTGAATCATCAATGATCAATGGCGGTGTGGTGATGAAGTCGATGTTCTCCCAGATCATTGACGTGCTGCTGATGATTGTCTCTGCCTTGCTGGCAGTGGCCGTGCTGATCGCCCTGATCGGCGTAGCCAACACGCTCAGCCTCTCGATCCTGGAACGCACCCGGGAGAATTCCCTGCTTCGTGCCCTAGGCCTGAAGAAGAAGCAGCTGCGCGGCATGCTGGCAACCGAAGCGGTACTGATTGGCGGCGTCGCAGCCCTGCTCGGCTTGGTGCTGGGCGTGGCCTATGGCCTGCTTGGAGCCCGCTCGGCACTCGCGTCCATGGGAACGATGACCTACGAGATCCCATGGTGGCAGCTCGCACTGGTCCTGCTGATCAGCATCGTGGCAGCGCTCTTGGCATCGGTGACTCCGGGCCGCCGCGCCGCAAAGTTGTCGCCGGTTGAAGGATTGGCCGTCGAATAGCCGGTAGCCAGCCAAAGACAGTGGTCCTGAAAGCCAAGGCTTTCAGGACCACTGTCTTTTCCGCAGGTGCGGCTCAAGCCCATAGGCTGTAGACATGAAAATTGAACTCACTCGATTCCGAGTTCTGCCAGGCAAATCAGCGCTAGCTGATGAATGGCTGGAATTCCTGAACAGCAATATGCCCGCGGTGCTTGAAACCCTGGAAGGCGAAAAGATATACGTGGAGACGATCTTCAGCGAAACCCTGGATGGCGTCGACTACCTCTACTGGTACAGCATCCAAGGCGAGGGCGGTGCCGCGGTGCAGGACTCTGCACATGAAATCGACAAGGTGCACCTCAGGTATTGGAAGCAGTGCATCGATCCAGGCTTCGCACCCCAAGAGCTGTCCCCGCGGGTGGTCATGATCCCTGAACGCGTGCAGCGCAGCATGGTCTAGAGGCGAAGCACCAAAGCACGAGGTCCAGAACTCGCTATGGCGAATTCTGGACCTCGTGCCTTGTTCTGGATGTTCAGCTGCGTAGGGTAATCGTTGTGGCCATGGCCGGGGAACGGCCGGTGGTCACGAAGCCTGAGATATTGGAGCCAGGGTGCTTGATGATATCCGTGATGGATCCCAGATGGCGGCTCAAATCGATCTTGTCCTCGGGGGCCGCGAGCACCAGATGGAAACCGAACTCCTGCAACGCGCGTATGCCTGCCGCTGCATATTCGGAGTTGGCTTGAATGAACGCCTCGTCGATCATTACCGTGCCGTAGGAAGTGAACCCGGCTGAAGCGAAGCCCAGCTGGTAGGCCAGAGCAGCACCCATGATGAAGGATGTGAAGCGCTGGCCTTCGCCGCCGGAGAGCGTCCCGGGTTCCAAGCCGGTCTCAATCTCCCCATTGGGCTTGTGCTCATTGCAGCTGATCATCACATGCTGGCGGACATCGAGCACGGTCGAACGCCATGAAGCCATCGCCGGGTCGCTGAGTGCGGTAACCAGTGCCTCCAGCGCTTGGTAGGAGCTGGCCAAGGTGGATTCGTCCTTGGTGGTGTAAGCCTCCTGCAATGCGTCCTTCAGGTCCTTGCGGAAGGTACCGGCCTCAACTGGAATCGCATTTACTGCTTCCAAGCGAAGGACCGACCCATGCTCGAAAGTCACCTCTGCCAGAATCTGGTTCAGCGGCTTGATGCGTTCGGAGATCATCCGGCGCTCTTCATCCAGCAACTGCAAGAGGTCGCTGAAGCGTTCATAGGAACGGTTCGCGAAGTATTCGCGGAACTGCGCCTCATGGTGCGGCAGGCCGTCGGCCACGATCTGGTCGTGCAGCTGCGCGTAGTGCTCAGCTGCTTCAGCGGTGGTGCCATGGGTCTGCGCGTGCGAGGTGCCGAATTCTCGGGCAAAACGACGGAAGGTTTCGCTCAGCGCGCCACCGATTTCCTGGCGCTGCGACTGCAAGGAGTTGACCTGGCTGCCCAACTGGAGCTTGACCTCGGCAAAGGCTTCGCTGATTTGTTCACTGGCAGGGCAGTTCCCTGCAATCACTTGCTGGAGAACCGGGCCAAGCAGCTGATGCTGGCGCAGCGCGGACGGGATGCTCTGCTCCCATCCGGTCCCCAAGTCATCGCTGGTGGACAGGATCTGCTGCGCACGCTGCACCTGCAAGCCAAGATCTGCAATGCGTGAACGAACCAGTGCGAGGTCCCCGACCAGGGTTTCTGCCTCGGCCTTCGCCGTTTCGATTTGCTGGCGAACCCGGGAGGAATCCCCGGACAATGCCAAGGCATCGCCGAGCTTCTGCTCGCTGCGGCGCAACGCTTCCAGTGCCTCGGACGCGTCGAACTGGCCAAAAGTCCGCTCATCGGCAATGAGGGCCTGCAAGAGCTGGGTTTTGGCCACGATCTTGTTCTTCGCCGCACTGCGTTCATCGGCAGCCTGGTGGGCCTGGACGATTTTCTCATCCAACCGTGCCGCTTTGGACTGCAACTCGGCAATCTTCGACTCGTTGGTGAAGCCCAGCAGGTACTCGGAAGCAGGCAACGTGCGGGTATCGCGCTCGAAGCTTCCGGTTCCTGATTTGATGGTGCCGGCCGGGGTTATCGCCTTGGGGTGCACCTGCATGGCTGCATCGTTCTCAACACAGGCCAATGGGTAGTCGGCGGTGATCTTCGCCTTCAGCCAGGCCCCGGCTTCGCCGGGCGCGAAGTCCAGCTTGGCCACCAGGTCTGCCGGGCCGGCTTCAGCGGTGCGCGGCGGCTGGGAAATGTCGCTCCACCGCACGCGGCCCAAGCCGTCGAGTTGATCAATGGCGTGGGTGACTTGGGTGAGCAGCTCCCCGGGAACCAGCAGGGTGCGGGCCAAGGAGTGCAAGGCCTTTTCAGCGGCCAAACGCCAGGTACCGGCATCGGCCGAGACATCCATGAGCTCGCCAGCGAACGGAAGCTGTTCTTCCTTGAGCGAGCAGGCCGAAGCGATGGCTCGGCGGGCGGCTATCGAACGGTCATCGATATTGCTGGCCCGGCGCTGGTAGGAGCGGATCTGGTCAGCCAACGTTTCTGCGCGCTTGCGCAGGTTGACCAAGGTGGCCATGGCCTCGTACTCAACGGTCTGGGCATCATGCGTAATCGAGCTGAGCTGCTGCAAGGTACGTGCCGCGTTGGCCCGCAGCTCATCCAGGCCGGTGGCTGAGAATTCGAAGGCCAAGCCAGCATCCGAGGCCTGCTGCTGCAGGGTCCGGATGACGTTCTCCTTCTCGCTCAACGCCTTGCGAGCCACATCGGCCTCGCGCTCCAGCAGCATCAGGGAAGCAGAGCCTGCAGAGTCGTGGGCAGCCTCCAGCGACGCCAGCTGGTCATCGAGCTTTTCCTTGCGCTGCCGCAGCTCGGCCTCTTCGGCCTTGAGCTTGGCTAGCTCCGATTCGTGGGAGTTCAGGTCATTGCGCAGCACCAGCTGGCGGACCTGGGTTTCCAGGGTGTGCACGTCGCTTTCCAGCAATTGCCGGGCGGTGGCGATCTGTCCAGCCAAGGAACGGTAGGCCTGATCCTGCTCCGGCACCTGCGCGAGCACGTCACGCTGGGCGCGGGCGGTATCCAGCTGGCGGTAGATGCCACGCAAATGGGCAAAGTCTTCCACTGCTGCGGACGCGGCCTTCAACGTGGCTGGTTCTTCCAGCACTTCGTGGCGGAAGAACTGGTTGACGCCCTTGGCCAGGCCCTTGCCATTTTGCAAGGTGCGCAACAGGGCAAAGGCCTTATCGCTTTCGACGCCTAAACGGCGGCGCAATCGCTCAATGAACGCCTTGTGGGTATCGAATGCCTCGCTCGGTGCCAGGGCCTTGGACAGCGAGGACACGGTGAAGCGGCGCGGGCCGTGGTTTTCCAGCTCCGCAATATTGACCTTGCCTTCGCACAACAGATAGTGCTTGGAGACCTGTCCTTCCAGGCCGGCATCGGGCAGATCGAAGACCGCGCCGGCTGTAACGGTGTTGCCCATGCCATCGTCGTAGCTGAGCACGATGGCGCTCCACGTCGCGCCGGGGCGCTGGTAGACAGTGCCGGCGCTGGTTTTGAACTTGCGCCCGCGCATGTAGGAGAACGTGGTGCGGCGGTCCTCGCGGGTGGCCGCGTCATTGGCCGATTCGTTCAGGCGGGGCGTTGCGAAGAAGACGTGGCCCATCGCATCGAACAAGGTGGATTTGCCCACGCCCGGATGGCCGGTGACCAAGGTGCCGGCGCGGTCCACGGCCAGATCATGCAAGCCGTGGAAGGTTCCCCAGTTAACTATTTGTACCCGGCTCAGACGATGCTGGCCTGGGTTGAGTGCCCCGCCCAGCGGGAGAGTCATTTCAATGCTCATCGGTTACTCCTGCACCAACTCGGGGGTCTGCTCTGCGAGGTCATCAGCTTCTTCGGCTCCCAGGCTGAAAGCTGGATCATTAGCGTCGATTGCCGCGATGTAGCGTGGTATGTCCTGGATATTGGTGATCGGCAGCGACATCGCCAGGGCCGGGGAAATGCGGAACTCGTTCTCCAGCTCGGTGCCGGTCAGCAGGCGCAGAGCCTGCAGGCGGGTGACCGCAGCATCGCAGGATTCGGCAAAGCGCTTGTCATCGCGGTCTGAGGTCTGGCGGTGCTCGGCCAGGATCTCGTGCATGCCCGCACGCGAAATCACGGCATCGCTGCCGCTGCCCGAATGCTGTTCGAGCAACAGCCGCAGCCGCAGTGCGAGCAGGGTTTCATCACGCTTCAGCGGACGGCGCGGAGCGATAGGGGAAGTGTGGACCTGTTCAATCTGGACGGGGGCAAGCATGGCGATCTTGCGGTCCATGTCCAGCTGCAGTGCCAAGAAGATCTCGGAGAAGTAATCGCTGATGCTCTGCTGCTGGTCCAGCAGCAGCTGCCAAGCCGAGGCATCGATGGACCCATCAAGGTACGGGCCGCGCAACAACCGGACCAGCAGCTGGCGCAGCGGCAGCGGGAACTTCCCGGTATCGCCCTCGAACAAGGGTTCGGTGATCGGTGCGGCGTATGAATCGCTCTTGGTCATAGCGGCTCCTTCGTAAAGCTTAACGCGGGCAGGATTGCGGTTCGCATCGAACCATCGAGTTGCTGGAAATAGATGCTGAGCAGATCGCTCTCGTTCAGCGATTCGCCATTGGTGCGCCCGATTTCCACGAGGGCACGAATGGAATTCAAGTGCCGCTGCTCGGCATCCAAGGATTCGAAGACTTCATCCAACCGAATCGAACCGGAACTGGACTGGCCCAGATGCCGGGTGATCGATGCACGCAGCAATTGCATGTCCGCCTGGGGCGTCGAGGGATTTCGTACAATGTCGGCTTCGCTGAATTCTGGCGCTTGAGCCAGCGGAGGCGGAGCCACATGCTCGGATGGGTCGTAGATTCCAAGACCGGAAAGGGTGACGAACTGCGGAGCGAAGAGCTCCATCGGGGCCAAGCCGCTGCGGGGTTTCAGGCTCGTGGACTTGCTGATCGCCAGTTCAGCTTCGCGGACCGCTTGGCGCAATAGCTCGGCCTGCTTGTAGTCCTCGGACTGCACGAATGCGTGCAGGGATTCAGAGAGCTTGCCATAGGAGGCATGGACTTCAGCTGCCTGGCGGCGCAATTCACGCAACAGGTTAGTGAGGATCTGGCGTTCGGGCGTTTCCAGGTCATCTACGAAGTCGCGGTCCAGGACTTCGGCCAATGCGGCGCGGAAACGCTGCTGCGCTTCCGGGGAGTTCAGGAATTCAGTGAATCCGCTGAAGGTTTCGCCTTCGGCAGTGGAACGCAACTGACGGTCAGCTTCAAGAACCTGGCCCACAGCTACGCCCTTGGCTGTGGAGGCATCCAGAATGCCTTCACGCAATGAATGGAGCATATCCTGGACGCCGTCGCGCATGCGTCGGAAATCTGCTGGCAAACTCGATGCCAGATCGAGTACGGAACGTGTTGCCGACAAGGCGGTCGTGCGAGAAAGCACCGCCGGGTCATCCCCGCTGCGCAGCTGGTCGATTTGGGCTTGACGCAGCGCGATCTGGGATTCGAGGGCACGGATACGTGCTTCGGGATCCGGATCGGTTTCGTGGGCCAGCGATTCCAGGGAAGTAAGCAACGTGTTCAGGCGAGACGAGTTCAAATGCGAATCGTCGGTGGAAAAATCCGCCAGGTAGCGCAGGGTGCGCAGGGTCTGCGCACTGGGTTCATACACGAAGCGCCCATCAATCAGCGGACGAGCCAGAATTCCCTGTTTGACCCATGTTTCGGCGAAATCCTGGGCCGAATACGAGGCGGGAATCTGGTCATCGCTTTTGCGCGCTTGCTTCAGGAAGGAATCCAAGGAGGCATGGAAAAGTTCCAATGCGATCCGTGAACGGTCTGCGGTGAACTCTGCGCGGATGAAGGCCACAGCCCACGGCTGGGCGGTCAGAAGCCGATACGCTGCCGAGCTTTTGAACTGCTGGGACTGAAGCCACAAACTATTCGCGCGGTGCGAGGGCTGCATGTACTTCCTTGATCTTTGGGACGCCTAACCAATCAATTCTAAATCATTGGACTCCTTCCAAAATGTGAGCTCCCTAAAAGCTGAATGTTAGACATCGCTCAAGTTCGGTAATTCATCCTGAAAGGGTGTTGCCTCCAGCGCTACCTGTGTAGGGTCGAAATAACCAGATGACAACTCGTTTTCTTCCGGCCTGGCGGGCACGGTGGAGGTCACGGAGGTCGCAGCCATTGAAGAACCCACGATTGGTGATTTCGCTCGGGTTGGCGCTGGGCCTTGCCGGGTGCAGTGCTGCACAGGAGCCGCCAACGCCGGCCCCGGATCCTGCTGCCGTTGAAAGGGCTGAGCAGGAAGAAGCACGAGTGGACGGCGTGAGAGCCGAGATCAACCGGCTAGCTGACGGATACGACTATGACGCGGCGATTAAACTTGCCAAGAAAGACAGCGCCGAACAACTGAACCAGATGGCCAGCGGCCTAGAGGAAGAGAAAGGGCAGGTTTCAGCTTGGGAAGAGCCGAACAACATACCTCACCTGTTCTTCCATTCGCTGATTGTCGATCCCGGCAGGGCCTTTGACGAAGGCAGCAGTTCTCAGGGGTACGCCGACTACATGGTGACCCAGAAGGAATTTGCAGCCATCCTCGACGAGCTGTATGCGCGTGATTATGTCCTGGTCAACCCGGAAGATTTCGCCTCGCTCGACGAACAGGGGCAGATGGAGTATCGGGATATCATGCTGCCCCAGGGCAAGAAGCCAGTGGTGCTGTCCATCGATTACCTGAGCTATTACGAATACATGGAAGGTGATGGCTTCGCCAGCAAGCTGGTGCTGGATAAGGACGGCAAGGTCCGCAACGAATACGTCGATGCGGAGGGAAAAACGCAGGTTGGCGCTTTTGACGTGACCACGATGGTCGATGACTTCATAGCGGAACATCCCGATTTCACGTATCGGGACGCTCGCGGCCTGATCGCAATGACCGGATACAACGGGGCATTCGGCTACCGCACCTCTGCCAGCCAGTATCCCCAGAGCAAGACTCTGGAAGCTGACCAGAAGAAGGCTGCGGAGATCGCAGAAGCGATGAAGAACAGCGGTTGGGTTTTCGCGTCCCATTCGTGGGGGCACATTGCCACTGGGACGGTCAGCATGGATCGGATCAAGCGGGACACCAAACTGTGGAAAGCCGAAGTTGAACCGATCGTGGGAAAAACCGGGCACTACATCTATCCTTTTGGATCGGATATTGCCCGGACCCAGCGCTACGCGGGGGAACGGTACCAGTTCTTCAAGGACCAGGGGTTCGATTACTTCTACGGCGTTGACGGTACGACTCGCACATGGATGCAGCAGGGTGATGAGTACCAGCGGCAGATGCGCATCAATGTGGATGGGTTGCAGTTCGCCAAGGAACTGCGCGGTGACCGGCCAGTCCTGGGAAGTTTCTTCAAAGTCGAGGATGTGATTGACCCGGCGCGCGAATGACCGGGCCAATCCAACATCAAGCTACAAAGCCATGAATGCACCGAGCTGCGAGAGCGCCGATGGGTTGGAAGGCAGATAATCGGTGAGCCTTTCGCTGCGCACGATGATGGCCTTCCATTGGCCACGGGAAATCGCAACGTTGATGCGATTGCGGTTAAGCAGGAATTCGATGCCACGCGATGCATCGGTGGCGCTGGAACATGCCATGGTCATCAGCACAACTGGTGCTTCCTGTCCCTGGAACTTGTCAACCGTTCCCACCTTGACCGCCGATAGGCCTTCAGCTTCGAGGACATCGCGCACCAGATTTACCTGGGCATTGTAGGCAGCAACCACCAGGATGTCAGCGGCGCCCAATGGACGGGCAGGCATGCCTGCCCCCGGACTCCACATCATTCCCAGATGCTCGCGGACCAATCGGACAATAGCCCCGGCTTCTTCGGCGCTGCTGACCGTGTTGCCTCGATGTTCAACGAACACCGTCTCGACCCCGGCCGGTGTGCCCTCGAGCTGCCGCAACCCGGCGGCGTCTGCCGAGAACAGCTGGTGGTCATAGCTCAATGCCGAAACCTTGGCGCAAAGCGCTGGATGCATTCGCCATGACGCTGCCAGGAAGTACCCCAATTCGGCTGGCAGCACTGGTTCGCCGCCGGAAAGCCAGCCGAGCGCCGATTCGTCCACCGGCTGAGGATGAGTGCCCTGGGTGACCTGGGGCAACTGCTGGGGATCACCGAGCAGCAGCAAATTGCGGCCTGCTCGTGAAACCGCCAAGGTATTGGCCAGTGAGAACTGCCCGGCCTCATCGATCACCAGCAAATCCAGGCTATCCGCGGGGACTTTCGAACCGGTCAGCGTCCAGGCAGTACCTCCAATGAGCCCGCCGCCCGATGCGTGGAGAACTTCAGTCAAGGAATCCTTGGACGTGCCGGCCCAGGGGACCGGATCATCGTGCTTGACTTCCTTGGCTACTGCCTCGGGATCGACCCCGGCCTCCACCGCTTTGCGCAGGACGTTTTCAACCACTGCATGGGACTGGGCAACCACGCCAATCTTCCATCCGTAATCAACGAGTTCACGGATCACATGCGAAGCGACGAAGGTCTTGCCGGTCCCCGGAGGGCCTTGTACCGCAAGATAGGAATTATCAAGATCCTTCAACGTCTCGACCACGGCAGGATAGATCTGCGCCTGTCCATCAACCAGGGCTGGAACCACCGGTGCCGCAAGGGTTTTCAGGCGTGGCGGAATCCGCCGCAGGATGTCGATGCCCGGCCGTTCCGGAAGCACCGGTACGGTGGAGCCCACCCGCTGGGCGATCTCCTTGAGCGCTGCATCGATGCTCATCGTCGCCAACGGCTTATCCGGAGCCAATGCGCATGGATGGGCACCGTAGGCAGGGATCTTGCCGCTGGTTTTCTCCGCAATGGTAATCCAGCCCGGACCGAGCTCGACTACGGTGGCGTTGAATGCGCCGCCGCGCACGGAGTCGTCAACGGCCATGCCTTCAGGCAACGGAGCATCAAACATGGCGAACACTGATGAGCCGGGGGAGAGCAGGGATCCTTCCGCCAAGGTTCCCTGCAATCTCGTCACGCGCGTAGAGGTGCGCGCCCGAGGGGTGGCCTTATGCCAATCCTCGAGTACTTCCGCAGTGTCCACAATGAACACTCCCCGGGCGTCGCTCCAATCATCCATTGGTGCGGACAAGCGGTCGTAGTGTTCCCACCAGAATTGCTTCTTTTCACGACGGTTGTAACCGGTCGCAGCGGCGACCATCGCGATCGCGCGGTCATCGTTGCTCAGCGCGTGGGCGTGGGGAAGCTGCGCAAGGTAGTTTTGCAGCCGAAGCTCTTCGGCGGTGGGCTCGTATTCGTCTGCGGCCGGGCCTGGCTCAGGCATATCCGGCAGGGTGCCAGGCGCCTCATCGCTGAGCGAAAGCAGCCAATCCCGCAAGCGCAAAGTGGAAAGGCAGTCGTACTCGTTGTAATCGGCAATCGACTCGAGGATCGCTTCAGCGGCCCCGTCGTTCTTCGAATCCCGCGCCTGCATGTACTGGGCATAGGCGACCACCGATGCTCCGGCATCGGTGACATCCCCGGAGCGAAGGTGCTCTCCCATGTACAACGGTTCAAGCTTCTTGATGGAGTATGAGCGGGTGGAAACCACCAGGGCGTTACGCACGGTCTCGTAGAGATCGACAAGCAGGTTCTCACGCAGCCACTGGTCGACTTCGTCCTCACCGGCAATATGCACCTGCGAGAGCTTGCGCAGGGCAGTTTTCTCATAGGGCGCATAGTGGTAGACCTTCATGCGCGGGAACCGCTGGCGGCGTTCTTCGACATAGGCAATGAAGTCCAGGAAGGCTTGGCGTTCTTCGGCGCGGCTATGGGCCCAGAAGGGTTTGAACACCGGCACCCCGGTGTCATATTCGATGACGCCGAAGAGGTATTCCAGGCCCCAGGAGCCGTCGGAAGGTTCCTGGTAGAGCGGGTCGCCCTCGAAATCGAAGAAGATGTCGCCTTGATCAGGCCGCGGCAGCGAAGAGATCGGGCCTTCGTTCTTCACCCGGTAGGAGACGCCGTGGACCATGCCATCGCTCTGGGCCAGCCCCAGCTGCATTCTGGCCTGCTCCGCGGCACGGTGCAGCGAGGTGCCTGGTTCAGCTTCTAGCTCGGCGAGCTGGTCAATGGTGGAAATGCCGCGGGCGCGAAGTTTTTCTCGCTGCACCATGGACATGCCAGCGACCAATAGCAGGTCGCGGGTTTCCTGGGCCTGCTCTTCGCAATAATCGCAACGGCCGCATAAGCGCAGTTCATCGGAGTTCCACCGAACTGGCTGGTTGGCCGCACGGTGTTCCTGCACCATCGTCACGAATCGTTCACGCTGGGCCCGGAAGACTGGCAGCACTTCATCAACCCGATGCACCGAATGCGTCCCGTCGCCGAGGACCAGCGTTGCCGAGGTGGACACGGGGAGCCCCTCTGCCAGCATCTGATCCGCGTAGGCTGCGATCTGGAGCAGTGCACTGACCCTCGTATGGCGGGCGAGCTTGGTATCCCATACGGCCCAGGTTCCGTCCTCCTGGCGGACCAGGAAGTCGGCAAAGCCAATGAAAGCCCCATCGAAGAAGGTTGCCTGGAAAATGACATCGGCGCCGTTGCGAAGCACGTGCATGGTCGCCTCGTGGGCTGCCCGAAGACCGGCCGCAGACATCTGCGGGCGATCAGTGAATTGCTTGACGCCGGTTCCCGTCGCCGGGTCGTATTCGCCATAGGCAGCTATCAGGTCTTTGAGGACGTTCTGCTCATGGGCGTCGCCGAGCACCGCTGTTCGTTCCAGCATCTCGTCTCGTGCCTTGCCAGGCTTGGGACGCAGGCCGAGTTTCACGTCCAGCAGGTACAGGGACTGGTAATTGCAGTCAACGGAGACTGACAGGTCACTCGCTGAGAAGATGAACTGATCATCTAGAAAGAACACGGGGCCTGGGCCTTTCGTTGACTTGTTTCCTACCTAGTCAACGTAGCACCAGACCCCGACAGATTCGCTGATGCCGCTTAGGACAGCTCGTCCTTGTTCTTCTTGGAGCCGCCAAGAACGAGCGAGAGAATGGCAACGCCGGCAGTCACCGAGTTCACCGCTGGCCACGCACCGATTTTCTTGGCCAGCGGATGCGAAGCGCCGAAGCCTCCGAGATAGGCGCTGATCAAGGCAATGGCTTTAGCCGTTCCAGCATCTTTCTTCCAAAGCAGGAAGGCGCCGGCACCTGCAGCACCGAGCACAACGGCAGCCAGCGGGCGCTTCTTGGTGGCACGACCGGTAGCGTAACCGCCCACTAAACCGGTGGTGGCCAAGGCGGTTGAAACGATG
This sequence comes from Glutamicibacter sp. NPDC090743, assembly GCF_044769125.1. Classification (NCBI taxonomy): domain Bacteria; kingdom Bacillati; phylum Actinomycetota; class Actinomycetes; order Micrococcales; family Micrococcaceae; genus Glutamicibacter; species Glutamicibacter sp. NPDC090743. The sequence continues at coordinate 85,328 of NZ_JBIVXE010000008.1, forward strand.
CGAGACATGAGACTCCTCCAGATATACGGCACAGTGTTCTGCTTTGCAGACTATGCCCGTCACCTGTGATGTTTCCCAGAAAGTCGGGAAATGCACTCGCCGGTCACTTTGTGGCCGGTGGGGCTTGCAAGAATGAGTAATACCGAACGCCGATGAGGAGCAGGAATGAATCTAGATATTGCCCAGGCCTGGGAGCGGCTCTCGCAGCCGGTGAACGTGGCCCTGAACCAGTGGCAGTGGCTGATCGTTGCGTTCTTGATCCTGCTATTGGTGGTCCCTCGTCCGGTCTGGCGGATCACCGGCTTGTACTCCACGCTGATTCATGAGCTCGGCCATATCATCGCGGCCTTATTCACGGGCAGATACGTGGCTGGCTTGCGGCTGGGCTGGGATCATTCCGGAGAAGTGCGGAGCATTGGACGGGGCAAGATTTCTGTCATCATCTCCGGGATTTTCGGGTACCCCGCACCGATATGGGTTTCAGCTTTGATGCTGTGGGGCATATCCACGGACTATTCCGGGCGGGCGCTCGGCATCTACGCGTTGCTGTTCCTGCTGGCGCTGATCTTTGTCCGAAATTGGCCGGCCTTTATTGTGTGCACTATTAGTGCACTCGTGGCATTGGCAGTAGTCTTCTTTGCGCCGGTCGAAGCGTACCTGTACCTGGCTTTGCTTATCGCCGGGTTCTTGCTGCTGGCTGGCCTAAAAGACTTCGTCAAGCTTCTTTCGGTACATGTTTGGAGACGCCACGATATCGCCCAGTCCGATGCGTACCTGATCGCCGAGGCTACCCGAACCTTCGCCTCATTGTGGGTTGTGGTGATTCTTGTTCTGGGTTCCGGCGGCCTGTGGTGGGCACTGCAGAGCTTATCGGGACTATTCTGAGCCCCTGCGCAGATCGCGTTTGGTTTTCATGCGGCTAGCGGTCCAGGCCGCCACGGCAACCAGCCCCATGGGGAGCAACTTCGTCTTGCGCTTCGGCTTCGTGGATGGATCCCTCTCCATATCTTGCAGCGGGTCGCCACCGTGCTTGATACGGATTTCCTGGGCCTGGACGAGATCCTTGTATGTTGCCAATTCCTGCTTGGCTACCAAAGTGTCATCACGCAGTGGAAGAAGTACGTCATCTATGGCAGGAATGCCCGTGCGAAGCTGGCGGAGGCGGATGAATTCGATGTCCACCAAGGCTCCGAGGAGCAAAGCGATGTTGCTGATCCAGCAAGCAAGAATCAAGATGATCACGCCGCCAATGGTTCCGTAGGTGGCGGAGTAGCTGGCGAACTGCGAAACATAAATACTGAAACCGAATACCGACAGTCCCAGGATCACCAGAGCTGTCAGTGTGCCGGGCGAGAACCAGCGGAATTTCGTTGGCTTGACGTTGGGGGTGAAGTAGTAAAGCAAGGCTAGAACCAGGAGCAGCATAATGAGCATCAATGGCGGCTTGGCGATATTCAGCACGAGTACAAAGCTGTCGCCCATGCCAATAATATTGCCGATTCCGCGGGCGACGGAGCCAGAAGCGAGCAGCAGCACCAGGGTCACGACGGCAACCAGCATGATCAGCACCGTAATCAGGAACATCTGAGGACGGCGCTTCCACTGGGGGCGGCCTTCCGGTGCCCCGTACAGCCGGTTCAACGCGCGGCTGAATGCCGTGACATATCCAGAAGTACTCCACAGTGCGCCGAGTGAACCGGCCAGGATTGCCCAGAACGTTCCGCTAGCTTGGGATGCCAAGCCAGCGAGCAACTGTTCGGCCGTGTCGAGTAATTGCTGGGAGTCGCTACTTGCAGATTGTCCGTTCGGGGCGAGGCTCTGCTCTAGCAGCTCCATGATCCATTTGGTGCCGCTTTCGCTGGCGCCGGCCAAAGACAGGAGCGAGATCAATGCCAGTAATCCGGGGAACATGGCAAGAACCATGAAATAGGACAGGGAAGCTGCAACGTCTAGTCCATCGTTGCGAAAGAATTCCCGCAGGGCTCGGGGGTAGCAGGTCAAGGATTCCATGAATCGGTCTTTGCTTGTGCTGCCTTGTACTGGCATTGAGTTCCCCTGTCTGACTGATGAAATCAAACCTACAGCGCTGGCTTCTTGAAACAAATTACCTCAGGGCAATTCAGCTGTCCTGTCGCTTGAACGTCGCGGTGTGTCCATCGCCCGGGAGGCCTTGCAGGTGGCAGCGAGGAAAAGGCCGTCTGCCGGAGAAATATTGCCCCTTCGGATTGCCCGACGCCTTGGGTTTAGGATGCAGCTATTCCAGCTTTGGCGAAAACGGAATGCAACCTTGAAGGGAGCTGGGCACGACCCAGAAGCGAATTGCAAGCTATATCACAGCGAGCTGGATAATCTCCACTTTTGGAAAGTAACATTTTCGTTGCTTGATATGGGGATCATGGTGATTTTCCGACCCGATTCAAATTTTTTTTCTGACCAATTGACCTGTATTTACGGGGTTTCTGACCGTTTCCTGAGTTGCGAGGGTGGTGGGTTGGTGCGTTATGGTCATTCATAACGTTTCGATAACACTCGCAGTGTTATGGGGAAACAGGTACTGCCGGGACTTCCAAACCACTCACCAGGGCAGTATTTAATCAAAGTCGAAATGCGACGCTGAGTGGTGCACGAGGATGGTCTAGGAAGACCTGAGCGCGGGAAGAGCAACTGGAGAATCATGATCCAGCAGAAGACCAAGAACTTGATCCGCCGCGGTGGAGCCTCGCTGGCCGCCGTTGCAGTTGCCGGCACCGCAATCGTTGCAGCTTCCGCACCAGCTAATGCCGCAGGCACCTGGGACAAGCTGGCTCAGTGCGAGTCCGGTGGCAACTGGTCCATCAACACCGGCAATGGCTACTACGGTGGCCTGCAGTTCTCGCTGTCCACTTGGAAGGCCTTTGGCGGTTCGGGCATGCCTCACCAGGCTTCGAAGGCCGAGCAGATTCGCGTTGCAACCAAGGTCCAGGCATCCCAGGGTTGGGGCGCATGGCCAGCATGTACCGCAAAGCTGGGCATTAGCGGTTCCCCTTCGGGTTCCGCGACTCCGCAGAAGCAGGCTCCTCAGCAGCAGGCAGCACCAAAGCAGCAGGCCGCTCCTAAGCAGCAGGCCGCTCCTAAGCAGCAGGCGGCCCCAAAGCAGCAGGCAGCACCTAAGCAGCAGGCAGCTCCGGTCCAGAAGCAGGCTCCCAAGCAGCAGGCAGCTCCAAAGCACGCTGCTCCAGCTCCAAAGGCACCAGTGTTCAACATTGACGTGACCGATTCGGGCAAGGACTACACCGTCAAGTCCGGCGACACCTTGGCTAAGGTTGCCGACCAGCTTGGCGTCAAGGACTGGCGTGGCCTGTTCGTCTTGAATGACGACCAGTTGAGCAACCCAGACCTGATCATGGTCGGGCAGACCCTGAACGTTCCAGCGAACTAATTCCGCAGAGCTTCAGATAACCCGCGTCGTGTATTTTTACGCGACGCGGGTTTTCCGTTTACCGACTGCCTGGATCGAAGTGGTGATTTTCCGCGTATAGGCTGAGGTTCATGCTGCATTCCGAAGATGAGCGCGTGGCCGAGGGCCATATCCTGGGTTCGGGGTTTACCGCGCACCGATTGCTCGAGACGGCAGGTGATTGCCCTGTTACTGGGCCCGCGGTTTGGTGGGCTGGTCTTTTGAACGCGGAGAAGCTCGCAGCTCGATCCGTTGGATTGGTGTGCTCCGCCCTTGATGATCTTGCCGCTGCCTCACCATGGCTCGCCACGGCGACGCCGGATATCGCAGCGGCCTTCGCGTCCTCTGCCCACTTGCGCATCGCGGGGCAGAAACCACAAGGTTTTGCTCGATATTCGGGATTCTACCGAACGGCCGACGGCTGGATCAGAACCCACGCGAATTACCCTCACCATGAACGCGCGCTCCACTCTGCATTGGGAACATCTTCGGGGATTGACATCGCTGACGCAGTGGCAAGCCTTTGTGCCCACGATGCCCAAGAACGCATCGTCGCCGCTGGTGGAATAGCCGCGCAGGTGCGATCCCGTCAACAGTGGCTCAGCTCGGCAGAGGGCCAAGCGGCCGGCAGCGGGCACTGGGCTCAATTCCGCATGCGCCCAACAGGTTCGGCTCCGGTCTGGAAATTTGACCCGCGTGCAGCAATGCCCCTTCGAGGGTTGAAGGTTCTGGATCTCACACGGGTTATCGCTGGCCCCACCGCAACCAGGACGCTGGCAGCCCTTGGCGCACAGGTCTTGCGCGTGTATGGGCCGCTGCTCCCCGAATTGCCTTGGCAATATGTTGATACCGGATTCGGCAAGCGCAGCACGCTGCTGGATTTGAAAAACGCAGCAGGGCAGGCGCGGATCCACGAACTGCTGCAGGATGCTGATGCCGTCCTCTTGGGCTATCGCCCCGGGGCTTTGGCCAAGGCAGGGCTTGGCGGGGATGAATTAGCCCAGCGGTACCCGCAGCTCGTTGTTGCTGAATTAGGTGCGTGGGGCTTCGAAGGACCCTGGGCCCAACGGCGCGGGTTCGACAGTATCGTGCAAGCTGCCACCGGCATCTCGGAGGCTTACCGTGGTAACGGGCAATCACCGGGCGCATTGCCGGTGCAGGCTTTGGACCACGCCACTGGCTACGGGCTCGCTGCTGCCGTCATCGCTTTGGTTCGGGCGCGCAGTGTCCAAGGGCGTACCGGGTCGGTGCGATTCTCCTTGGCTCGGACCGCTCATGCGCTGTTCGCCTTCGACGCCCCGCAACGCCCCGCTCAATTCGACGGTGGCGTGCGGCTGAAGCGGGTGGAAAGTACTTTCGGCACCCTTGAGTACCACGCTGCCATCCCAATCTCGGTGGCAAGGGACCTACCGTCGGCGTTCCTATTTGCTTCCATTGTCCTGGCGAGGTGGCTCCGAGCTGGACGGGTGCAGTGTGTCTTCATCCTCCTGGACTACCAGGAACCCTTGTTCATCCAGTGGGCTTTTCACTATTTGATCCCTTGTAGCTGCATCTCATGGGCGGAGACATGCCATCACGGTGTTGGCCAGGTGATTTTCCGGCAGTACTTCCCCAGGTGTCCAAAATTTTTTGTCCAACCCGCAACGGGGGGGGCTTGCACTCACCGTCTATACAATCCTGATTCTACGCTTGCAGATGGAAATCATTGTCTGACAGAGCACTTATGCAAAGAGAATGTTCTGAAGTGAATCATCTGTACATCTACTGGGTCCTTTGTGGCCGATTATGAAGAGAAGCAGCACAAATCAAAATTTCACACTCTGGTTATTTGCTTCCACCATTTGAAATTTAATGTTGTGATGGTGGAGACCCCTACTAGGGGCATCATCAAACTTCATTCCAGGAGACTCACACTATGGCACTAAAGCTGCCTGCGGGGCATACCCCTAGATACGAAAATTTTGAAATCGCCGGAGTTTCGGATGAAACGATCCGTGAGGGCCTTGAACGAGCCCTCTTCGGCGCAACTGATGAGCGAAAACTACAGCTCGTCGAAGCCTTGTCGGATGCTGGTATCCGCGACATCGACATGGGCTCAGGCATCCAGGAACCAAAGTTCCTGCTGCGCTGCCTAGACGCACAGCAGTACTTTGGCCGCATCCATCCGGACACGAAATTTGTTTTCAACCTGACACTGAAGTCTTGGGAACCAATTTCTCACATTCTGGCCAAGCTTCCCACGGATTACCTCTCGCAGATCCAAGTTTCATTGGGAATGGTCGAGTTCCACGAAGAAGAAGACCTCCTCACCAAAGTCCACGGCCGCTTGAGCGAAATCGGAGTAGGATCATTCCGATCGAGCATTTTGAACGCCTTCTCGACTCACATCGAAGAAGAACGGTACGAGTTCATCAGCCGCCAAATCCGACGAGTCAGCGAACTCGGTATTGATCTCGTCCGTGTGAATGATTCCATCGGTTCCTTGATTCCCGACGCAACCGCCATTCTGGCAGCAAATCTGACCCGTGATTTCCCTGCCACCAACTTCTACCTTCACTCTCATGATGATCGCGGTCTGGGGCTAGCAAATTCTCTGGCATCAATTTTCAACGGTTTCCAGATTGTCGAAGGCGGTGTCGCAGGCTTCGGTAACCGTGCTGGACTGGCAAACCTCGAAGTTTTGAGCAAGATCTTCGAAGAACGCGGCATCACAGTCAAGGGAACTCCCCTCGATACCCAGAAACTAATTAAGGTCGCTTCCCTGGCAGAAGAAACTTTCTTGGTTGCGCCATCGGTTTACCGCCCTGTGAGCGGCATTTTGACTGAGGAAGAAAACGCGGGAATTGTCAATGTGCCCGACTTCTTGGACATCGAACGCTCGGTTCGTTACTTCCTCAATCCAGTCGGTCTATTCCCCGACACGATCGAACAGATCCTCATTAATGCCGGGTTCCCACAGGAACAACTTACTGATCCTGGATTCGTTCAAGCCATCATTGATCGCCTGAACGATAAACTGCAGAACCACCTCTACCCCCAGAAAGAGGCGCAGTACGCGAAGGTCATGCAGACTATCCATGACCTACATAGCGATGTTGTCCGCCTCGACGAGGTCCAGAGCGTGGCAATGGAACTGCTTCAGGAACGAGTTGAGGTCAAAGCATGAAAATCGGTGTTGTAGGAGCCGGGGGCGTCGGCGCATACTTTGCAGCAGTGCTGACGCGCGCCGGGCATGAGGTACATATTGTCGCCACTGAACGCCACATCGAACCTGTTCGTCTCAAGGGTTTGCAGGTAACGACAGGGGACGGCATTTCGGGGTTTACTGTGCAACCAGCAAGCATCACCACAGACGCTGCTCAGATTGGTGAATGCGATGCTGTGATCATGGCTAGCAAAGCGGGGCAAGTAAAAGATGTCCTGAGCACAGCATCGGCACTTATCGGTCAAGACACTGCTGTATTACCCCTTCAGAATGGTGTGACTGCCTCCCAGCAAATCACGGAGGCAGTAGGTGAAGGTCATGCTTTGGGCGGTGTTTGCATGATCATCTCGTACCTAGTCGAGCCAGGTATCGTGCACCATGTCGGAGGTCAACCAGCGATTACTCTCGGAGAATTGGACGGCAGCGTAACCAACCGAGTGCGCGACCTTGAAATTGCCCTGATCGAAGCACACGTTCAAGCCATAATTTCGACGGATATCGTGACAGACATGTGGCGAAAATTCATGCTGATCACATCATATGGCGGCGTTGGCGCGCTGTCACGTGAACCAGTCGGCCGCACCCGAACCAACGAGCTTAGCCGAAGCCTTGTCCAGGATGCGATGAGGGAGGTCGCCCGGCTTTCAACTGTTGCCGGCGCCACACTTGACGAATCAGATGTAGCCAAGATGATGGATCAGTACGATGCTTTCAAGCCGGATAGCACTGCCTCGATGCAGCGTGACTTGGCCGCGGGCCGACCTTCAGAAATCGAAGAGCAAAGCGGCGCTGTAGTCCGTATCGCAGCTGCGCACGCAGTAGAGGTGCCAATACACAACACCATCTATCGTGCATTGAAACTACTTGATGGAGCTAACGAACTCATCTCATGCTAGTTAATGTTCTTCTCAGTGTTCTGCCGCTGTTCCTTATTATGCTCATTGGCTTCTTCGCTAGTCGTTCAGCAAAGTTCGGGACAGGGGCAGAACCTGCCATCAGCGCCTTTGTTTTCTATATCGCGCTTCCTGCACTACTTTTCAAAGTCGTCGCTGAAGCACCACTGGACGATGGCATCCCACCGGCATTTCCAATAATTGTCATTGTTTCCTGCACGATATTCGCTGTCTTCAACATCTTGATCAGCAGGTTATTACTACGGCAAAACAAGCCCAAAGCGCTTCAGTATGCGCTGAGTTCCGGTTACGGAAACGTCGCCTACCTAGGTGTGCCAGTTGTTATCGGACTCGTGGGATCACAAGCGGGACTGGCCGCCGGAATCGGCCAATTGACCCACAACCTATACTTCATGCTGCTCTACCCGGTGCTGTTCCCACTGCTAGCCGGGGGACAATCCCGCGGATCCAATGGCGCAAAAATAAAAGCAGCAGTCGATAAAGCGATTCTCAAGAATCCTGTGGTTTGGGGAATTGTTGCTGGCCTACTAGTAGCTTTGGCGAAAATCGAACTTCCAGCTCCGGTTGTGCAGACAACTGACTTACTCGCCGGGGCAGCAGCGCCAGGTGCACTCTTTGCCATCGGTCTCACGCTGAGTCGAACTGTTAAATCGTTGAATGAAGGACGAATTTCAGTCCTACCGCTGATCACGGGCACGGCCAGTAAACTGTTAGCACTTCCGCTCATCACGGTCGCTATCGCAGCGCTTCTTCCCCCAATGTCAGGAGATTGGTATCAGGCTCTGATTTTGATGGCCGCCATGCCGACCTCCGCCACCGCCTTCATATTGGCGCAAGCAGAGGATGAGAACTCGGAAGCTACGGCCACGACTATAGTTCTTACTTCAGGATTAGCGATCATTACTATCCCGGTGATTTCAATGCTTTTCTTGGCGTAGTTCGAACGGTAGCTGCTGGTAGATGATGACCACCTATGCAGGCAAGTTTCGGTGTTATGGAAGCACCACAAGTTGTTGTTCAGGCTGTATCAATATGTGGTGTCCGTTATTTGCCGCCTGATGGGGACATACCGTGTGCTGTGCCTGAAGCCGGCCGGTAGCTGCTGCGTGCTGTTTGGGTTTCTGGCGGGATAAGAATCAGGGGTGCGGAAATTGTCACGCGCGTCTATCTGGCCAAGGCTGATAACGGTTGATCTGTTTTTATGTATTTCATGCTCGAGGATTGCTTAGCGTTGAACATACTATGACGTTTACAAGTTCCTTAAATGCGGGCACTGGCAGGCCATAGGCTGAACTCAAGGCACCTTGAACGTACTCTCACGAGCATTAACGAAAGGGGTAATCACCTTGTCAGCCAGTAGCCATCAGATCCTTGTTTCGGTTCATCGCACTGGGTATGCCCCGGACTTCCTGGGAACTAGCGTAGCGTTGCCGCTCTTGGACACTGAGGCTTCACAAGACGCGGTGCTGTGGGACGGGTCAAACGTCATTCCTTATACCCACTTTTCCCTGTCACTGAGCAAGTCCCGCCGGTTGGCGCGCTGGGTTGCCTGGAACATCGACGGTGCTTCAACCAAACGATTGAGCCGTTCGGGCATTGATTTCGCCAAGGGCCCTAGGCTGCCTGAAGGGTTTCAATCAGGCAATGAGCTGTATCAAGGCAATCGGCTGGATCGTGGACATATTGCTCGTCGTGCGGATCTGGTGTGGGGTGAGGTCACGGATGCGCAGCAAGCTAATGAGGATTCCTTTTTCTACACGAACATCGCGCCGCAAATGGATGACTTCAACCAGAGCAGCCAAGAGGGGATTTGGGGTCAGCTAGAAAATGAGCTCTACGAGCAAGTTGATGTTGAAGAGCTCAAGGTGAGTGTCTTTGGCGGGCCGGTCTTCCAGCATGGCGACCAGGTGTATCGCGGCGTTGGTCTGCCTTCGGAGTACTGGAAACTCATTGCTTTCAAGGAGGGCGGCGTGCTGAAAGCACGAGCTTTTCTCTTAACCCAAGATCTTGATCAGTTGCGGGCTGCACTTGCCTTTGATGAGTTCAGGGTCTATCAGGTCTCGGTGGGGGAGTTAGAGCGGCACACACGGTTGGCATTCGCAGAGACGCTGCATCTTACTGATAATCGTGTTGTTGTGCGGGCCGAGGAAATGGTTCCGCTGAACTCGACCGTCGATATTACTTGGTGATGGTAATTCTGAAGTTTGATGAGAGGTCCAGGTTGACCATCTAAATCTACATAGGTAGCATGAGGGTATGGAACGTTTGACGAGGCGCACCCCTGCAACAGCTGCTGTTGTTGGTGCGCTCATGGAATCACCTGAGGCGATCTGGGGTCTTCAGATTGTGAAGATGACCGGGTTGAAGACGGGAACGGTTTACCCGATTCTGGAACGCTTGGAGGATGCTGGCTGGATTACGAGCGAGTGGGATACGGATCTGTCTCGCAAGGGGCCCCGCCGGCGGTACTTTAAGTTGGAAGCGGAGGCTGTTGCGTATGCCCAGGAGTACGTCTCTACCCAGAGACCGAAGCCCGTTGTGGGTGCTGGTTTTCAATCCAGGAAACTCGCATGAGTCAGACGTTGCTAGTACGAGCGCTTTTTCGACTGTCGCTTTTCGTGACCCCTGCGCATCTGCGGCAGGCGCGTTCTGAGCAATGGAGGGCGGATCTTCGGGATTGCAGCGAGTTGGATATCCCGTCGGCTGACGTCGTCACCGGAGCTCTTGTGGCCGGCACTCGTTTGAGAATTGCGCATGGATTCGCTTCACTGTCCGTCCCCACCCCACTCAAAGAGGAAAAGCAATGAAAATTCTGTTACCGACTGCCCTTGTTGCTGCCGTACTGGTACTCGGAGGAGTTGCGGGAGCTTCAGCAATCTCGAATCACGAGGTTACGCAGATCACTGTCCCCGCCGGAATGATTCAAGAGAATGCTCGAACCACCCCATCTGATCCGATGATTATTGATGGCGTAGAGGTTTTAGGAGGGGGCGAAGTAGCGCCTACGTACCAGGGCGAATAATTGACTTGGCAACAACTTGCCTCACACCTTAAATCTACATAGCATGAGATCGACGTATGTTGTATGCGTTGACCTCTCGCTATTTTCAAAGACCTTTCATGAAACGAGCCACATTAGCTGCGAAGGCCGATCGAGGAGCATTCAAGGGTCAAGCGTACAGCGAACTGGACAAGCTCATGATGCTGATCGGTGCACTGACCCGACGCGCGGTACTCGTCTCCAACGTAGAAATAATGGACTTCAACGGCGACGGAACCGACGCAGTAGCCTACTCAGAGGTTGAAGCGGAACCGCTCACCCTCGAAGGTCGGCTAAACGGCAAGAACCCGTGGCGCGCCAAGGACATTGAGCACTGCGAAGAATCCAGCATCGAAGTGCAGAGCATCGCGGTCTGGTGGTCAGGCGTCGCAATTGCGACACCTGACCGCCAGTGAAGTAAATTTCTGCGCGTTCCATATTGATCATTTAATATCCGAAGAAACAGCTCTACTGTAAACATGCTTGCTCGATGTCTTCGGAAATTTCTGCGAAGACGCATCGACGGTGCGTCATGCTGATCTTCGGGAAGAAACAGCACCCTCAACAAGAACCAAGATGCGTTCGTCAGAGTCGGCCATTTCGATAGCCTCTTCAATGTGAACTGAGAACAACCTCCATCGCCCGTCATCCTCAGAATCAGCTCTTGGATCCCATAGTGGAGGGTGGGCAAAAGTTGAGACGTGTCTAATAATTGCAGACGGACTGTCCGCAAATTCAAAGCTCCGACTGCCATTATCAACTGTGATGAGCACATGTGGCTTGTCTGATCGGTTAGTGCTAGATACAACCGCATAGCCCTCTAGTACCTGAGCCAACCTTTCAAGTACAACTACGAGACTGTCAGTCATCACAATCTCACTTTGTACTCTTAGGGATGACGGTAATTACACGACCATCGCGCGCGTCAGCGGCAATATCTGGATAATTGGTGTAGATAGTTTTGCCATCGTATTTCTTAAGCTGAACGATTCCACGAATATTGATAGTTCCGTTGGAAGGTCTCGGCGAGACACGGTAAGGGTTTTTTACCGTAGTTTCCATGGTGAAATCTACGAAATCTCTCCAGTTCGCTCCTACCATTGCAGCTAGAGGGGCCCATCGCTTCTGCTGATCCGCACCCAGCATGTGTCGGTATCCCCAGCCGCTCGTGCCACATCTCAGGACAACATTGTTCCGAATCGGTGTAGTAGGAACAAACACCCGAACCGTCTTTTGGACGTCTTTAGACCAGTTGGAGTGGCAGGCCGCCCAGGTTTTAGCCTGGTAGCCTCTTGCCGCAGTATTGAACTGATACGGTTCAACCTTCTCACCGTTCACCCAGAGACTCAAAGAGCCTTTTTCGACTTCTTCATGGAGTACTTCGGCTTGTTTGATCGTGAGATCGCCCTCTTTGGAAACCGCTTGAAGAATTTCAGAATTCTTCGAAGTAGCTGAGTCCTCTAACGACGTCACCGCTTGAGCCGGCAACGCCGAAAATAGCAGCACACCGGTGGTGGCAATCGCGATGTTTGCCCGTGTTTTCCAGCTCTTCTTCATTGTCCTCCATCGAAGGTAACCAATCGAGTTTGCCGACGAAAATACGGTATTACATAAATTGATCAAAGACTACCCATTCGAGAAATAAAAATATCTTCTGTCAACTCAAATGAACAAGCCAACTGTCGTTCCATTCCTTCATCTCGGCCAGGCTGGTTCTGCGTGAAAGGACGCGCCACAGGCACGATCCCCTTTGATGACCCACGGGTCGTGGATGGGTTCGGGAAACTCGCCCGCTGCAGCTTCAGATGTTTTTCCACGCGTTTTCCATCTCACCGCAAGCGTAAGCAACGCGGGTTGGGAAACTGACCCCTGTTCAGTTCGAGGCTAGAATGATCGAGCCTGTCGCTCTGGCAGCATAAACCTTGGTGTCAACTAAACCTTCAGCAGACCCCTTCCCTATCGATTCGGTACGCATTCCGGGTGGCTTGAGGCGGCTTTGGATACCGGTGCTGCTGTCGTTGTTCCCGACTGCGGGTAGTACATGGGCCAGCATCCGTCGGTAACCCCATACTGATGGGATGGCGACGACATTGACTAGACGTCGCTGGAAAACGCGGTGAAGGACCAATTAGCGTTGTCCTGCGTACCAGGAATGAACTCAGGGGAGCGCAAGGGACAGCGAATGGCCTTGGCGGAAGCGCATCAGCGAATCTACTCGAATTTGCTAGCGAGATAACAACCTGCTCCCTAGCCCAACGACTACCGTTCTGGTGCCTAATGGGGGTAGATGCTATGTTTTCGGCAAGCAATTCGGTGCTTAACCAGAATTGCTCAAAGGGAGTCCTTGTCGTCGATGCTCCTTCATCCCTCTGCGTCTTTACCGCGGAATCTGGCTCGGGTTTGGGTCTCGGCGCTATTTGGGAAGATCAGAATAAGTCCCTAACGTTCAGGATGTGTTCATACCTGAGCGTGCACTCTCGTGCGCATAGGTATTTTTATGTCAATACAAGTACACTTTCGTGTAATAGTGCAAAAGAGTATTTTATGCCGACGAAGGAGGCCTCTATGCGGTTGCAGAACCCGTTCTCCGCCTTGAGCTCAACGGGAATGGACTCTCAAGTCCTCACGGTCCTGGCTCGGAGCGAGCAATACCTGACGATTCCCGCTATCCATCGATTGCTACCCGAGGAGGGTTCCTCAACAGGGGTGCGCAAGGCCCTCTCCCGATTGGTGGAACAGGGGGTCATTCTCGAGCAGGTGACGGGCAGGACCCACGCATATGCACTGAATCGGGAGCACCTACTGGCAGATGTCATCTTGAAAATCGCCAATTCCAGAAGGGAGCTGACCTCACGAATCCAAGATGCCATCAAGCGTTGGCCGGTCAAACCTGTAACAGCGAAGATCTTCGGTTCGGCAGCCCGAGGAGAGATGCGGTCGGGCAGCGACATCGACATTCTTATTGTGATGCCCGATGAAACACCAGACGCTCTGGATGACGAGTTGGCCGGAACCCTGGCTGGTCAAGTCACACGTTGGACGGGCAATGACGTGCGGCCGTTGCTCTATCGCGCCGCCGAGGTGAAGGCAGCCCCGATATTTGACTCCATTATCAAGGAAGGCGTGGATATTGCGGGGGACCCGGGGTGGCTGCGGCGGGCGGCGCGTAGGCATAAAATTTCTTCATGACTCCTAAGCGCGACAGCATTAAGACAGTGGATGCCGGGAAAGCTGAGAGGCAGGGCCGACTGAACAAGGCTCAGCAATTCCTTCAGTCTGCGGATGACCTACGTGGGTTTTACGAGGACGACTCGGTCGTGGCTGACACCGCAGTGACCTTGTACGTGCATGCGGGGATTGCAAGCCGTCGCCCAAGCCCTGGCAACGCTACAGGTCGCGATCAACGCGACCTGCTGGATGGAAACCCTACCCGAAGCCGAATCAACCGCGACGAAACCAGGGCATCGCGGTTAAGCCTCCTGCCCACCTGTGCACAGCAAAAGCCCAATCGCTGCGCTGCTTTTCCTGCACCCACGTGGACAGCAGGAACCAAACGACCTCCCGCACACAAGCCACAAGCTGCGGTACCTGAGTTCTCCTTCGACGGCGGATCGTGGCCCGTGCATGGCCTCTGATAAGCGAATATCACTTGCCAGGCCACGAGGAACACCTATCATGGGCACATCATCTTAAAGGAGTAAGACCACGTGGAGGTATCAGAGTTAACCCTTGGCGCTGCTGGGGTTCGTATGATGCTAACTGTGAGAAAGCTCTAACAATGACAGTTCGTGGAGAAAAAAGATCCTTGGGTCCATCGCAATCGTAACCTGTCGGAATTCATTATCAGAGATCTTCGCTACCGTAACTAGATTGTTTGCTTGGAGGACTTAGGATTATTCTATGGAGACATTTAAGCGTCAAAGGTATGTTGATTACCTAGTGAACGAACGTGGGTATGAAGCTCGCCTAACTCCGTGGGGAATCTATATCGAATATCCCAATTTTGACGATAATGGCACGGCGGTCGTCAAATGGAGGGTTACGGAAAATGAACTTGCCGGTTTGAACGGGATTAGAATGCCGCGAGGCTTTACCGGCGGCGAACAGTATGCGTTCTCGGAGTTGATAGCAGCTCTTCATACTTTCACTGGTTCACGGGGAACCATGTACGGGGCAAGTATGAGAATAGAAGCAGAAGACTGAGAAGGGCTATGGCGCACATGCGCCATAGCCCTTCTTGTTAGAACTTACCAGCGAAGCTTGATTATTTACCGCAAGCTCGGTTCACACTGTCGGGATGAGATGTGATGAGACGGGAATTTGTGGCTGAAACTGATGCCGTGACGCCGACTTTTTTTATGATCCGCCCACGGGAATCTCGAAGTTCATAAACCCCACCGTACCGAATAGTTTTATTGCCGCTTTGGTATTTCTTTAGGCATGACCATTTTAAGGCTTCGTTTGTTGCCCAATCCGCGAAGTCCCTCCAGTTCGCACCTAAGGATTCCGCCTGGTTGTTCCAGTCGTTCATGTGGCCAGCTTTGATATGCCGATAGCCCCAACCGATATTTTTACCTTTGACGACTTTGTTTGTGCCACAACGTAGATAGGCTGTACGTCCCGAGACCCCTTTAACCGTTTGCCTACTGAAAGTTCTGACGAGCTTTTCGTTCTTATCGAAAACGCCACAGGGTGACCAGTATGCTGCGGGTTGCGCGACCCCTAACTTCTGTTCAATGTTGTCAAAGTAGAACCGTTCTCCACTTTCCCCGACAGCATAGGCTGGGACTGCCTGTGTTTCTACGAAATTTTCTGGCTCCATCTGGGCTGCATTAGCTGGCGCGCTCAGCAACGAGCTACCTAGCAGAAGAGCGCCGAGAGCAATTGAAGTGATTTTTTTCAAAAGTTTCACCCATCGATCTGTTGGTTGCCTTAGTCAATCATATTGATCAGCTTATACTGAGCTTTAACATTTAATCCGTATTTGACGAGGTATTGAGCGCAATTAAAAAATTTTGAACAGTCGATGCTTTGAGTAGTGTAGATGATTCAAAAACGATCGTTTTTGGCGTCCGTTTAAGGCCCCTTCACCGGGCATTTTCTCGGGCGGGGTATATGGGAATCTGAAATCGTTGAAAACTCGGAGTTTCGAAAAATTAACAAGTCAACGGATCGAGTGTCCCGTATGGCGACCGGCTTGCGGGACGTCCCCGTGGAGCTTCCCTCTGCGGAGCGGCAAGGCGTGAGCGCTAGGCTTGTGGGATGGAAGAGGTTCACCTGGCTGGAGGCAACGCCACCGATGGCGTGGTGCGCGTCGGCTCCACGGTACGTAAACCGTGGTCGGCAGCCACTCCGAGTGTGCTCGCATATATGAGGGCTGTGCGCAACGCAGGCGTCGATGTGCCCGCGGTATATGGGCAAGACGCCCAGGGACGACAAGTGACAGAGTTTGTCCCCGGTTGCCTTGCCATGGACTCGGGGCCATTATCGCTCTCAGAGCTTTCCCGGGTAGGTCGCCTGGTGCGCACTATCCATGATGCCAGTGCGGCCTATGAGCCGGACTTCGGATCAACTTGGATCACACACATTCCGGCGCCCGGGGCCGACCTGATCTGCCACAACGATCTGGCCCCGTGGAATCTCCTCATCGGAGACCGATGGGTGTTCATCGATTGGGACGCGGCCGCACCTAGTACACGCCTATGGGATCTCGCATACGCCGCGCAGTCCTTCACGCTAAACGACGCATCGGCCGACCCTCATATGGCCGCACAAGCACTGGCAGCCTTCATTGACGGCTACGACGCCGACGAAGAGCTCCGGGCAGCGCTGCCCTCTACGATGTGGCAACGGACAACAGCTATGCACGAACTGCTCAAAAATTCCCATGCCAGGGGAATCGAACCGTGGGGGACGATGTTCACGACTGGCCACGGTGACCACTGGAACACCGTGACCCAGTTCGTGAGGAACAACGAGTCCCTTTGGCTCGAAGCGATCCGGACTGTTCGATAGACCTTCGTCTTATGGGAATGGAACAGCAGTTCCCGAAGGAAATCTAGTGGGTGGCGCTAAGGTGATCACATGATGACAGTTATTTCAGCCCCCGGTGATCTCGTTGTCGCAACCAATGATGGCGTGGGCGTACGGTTTGCCGGCATCGAGTCGATTGCAGATGTTCCGATCGTTTCCGCCGAATGACTGGGAAGAGAGGGCCTAAGGATCTACTTTCAAGGGATTCGCAGCCATGAGACGTGGCAACGCGACGTTCGCTACGAAGAACAACTGGTGCAATGGGCAGACCTGAGGAATCGTGATGGGGCGGAAGCTGCGGGAGACGCGCCTTCAATGCCCGGCCAGCTCGTTCTTGGACCGGTTGGAGCGGTCATCTCGGACGACGTGGGAACCACATATCGATTGAGTGCCGGACAGGTCGCCGGTAGCGCGACGGGGTGGGAGTCCACCTGGGTATATCTTCCCGAGCCTCCGAAGGCGGCGCAGATCCTCACCCTTGAATTCACCCTCGATGATGAACTAACCGGCAAGACATGCCAAGTACGACTGGACTGACTCCGAAATTGCCCGTTTAGGGTTCCTCAACGGGCGGTTCAGAGTGCGCGATCTCGCCTTGCCGCAGGGCCGAGAGGACAAATAGAAGCGCTTATTTTTGAAGATACTCTCCATCAACATCCGAAGCTCCGATAGGTTTGTGGCATGAATAACCTTTCGATTCGCATAGCCACCCTTGATGATGTTCGGGCTATCCGGTCTATTGGGATTCTTACATGGCCAGCAACATACCTTAGTTTCACGAGCCCGGATTTCGTCATGGATAATCTCAATACATGGTGGTCACACGACTCGGTCAGTGCTTCAATCACTGATGATACGACGTACGTTGCTCTGCAGAATGGCGAAGCCGTTGGCACTCTAACGGTCGGGCAGTTTGAGGGCGAACCTGTTATATGGAAAATTTATGTGTTGCCGGAATCCCATGGCCACGGCATCGGCACCAAACTGATGAACACAGCATTGGATGCTTTCGGCCGCACGCACGATCTAAGGATCGAGTTCGTGAAAGGCAACTCGCCGGCTCAGGCATTCTATGAACGGCGTGGCTTCAGATTCGATTTCGAAGAAAAAATGGCGGAGGGGGTGGCTACAGTCTGGCTTCGGCGACCAACTGGCCGGGTCATCTGAGGACTTGAAACGTTCCCACAGAGGGTTTCTCTTACGAGATCTCTCGCGGGGCATTCGATTTACGTCTATGAATTCACTTTACAAGATGTAAACTGTCTTTATGGCCGATCCAACAAATGCAACTAATTCACTCGACGCAGCCGACAGTGCACAGCAACGCGCCCTTGCCGACGTAAGTTGGTTCCCATGGGCATGTCTTCTCTTGGGGTTGGTAGTTATTCCCGGTGGAATCGTCGTTCCGTGGGGTCTGCCTGCTCGGCTCTACGTCGTCGGTTTTTCTTTGGCCTTGATACTCGGCTTTACTTGGTTTATCGGAAGAATGCGGGCCACGCCACGTGGCGGCAGGAACGCCCTGAACATATCGGTCGGTTGCTGGTTCGTTCTCAATGCGGTTATCGGTGCACTCGGTAGCACCGTTCAAAGCTTCTGGCTAGGCATGGCGCTTTCTGTTGTTGCCTCGACACCATTCTTCATGGCAGCGGCGAAGTTCCGCTCAGGCGCAAAGGCCACCTGATGACCCATGCGAGATTTGAGTTGGATGTTCTCATCCACTCACCCGTTCGTTTTTCTATCATGGGTTATCTGCGGTCCGTCGATGAATGTGAGTTCAACATCCTGCGTGATGCCGTGGATCTCTCCGACTCCAGTCTTTCCCAGAACCTCACACGTCTTGCAGATGCGGGTTTCATAACTATTGACAAACGCCAATCAGGCCGCAGGGTTAAGACTTGGATTGCCAGCACAGACGAAGGCGATCAAGCACTCAAACACAACTTGGAAGTGCTCCGAAACATAGCGGGCGCTGCACACAAGAAACGCACAAACACATAATCCCCGCTACAAAAAGTGGACGTGCCCCAACGTCCACCATCGATTGATGCCCCTGACCCGTTTAGGGTTCCGTATATGAGAGCCAATTGGGTTCGCTACCGTTGTCGATTAAATCCTTCGCTTTCATAGAGAATGAAGTATGAAAGATGGATTCTATTTCGATCTCGTGGATTACTCTGACGTCACAAATGACTCCGCAGGGATATATGCAGTTGTTTGCCACCTGTGGGAGATCACGGACAGCATGCCGGAGGTGAGAGAGCCCAATATTCTCGATGAAGCAACAACACGCGTGCAAGCGTTGGGAATGATACCAACTGTTATCGGTCTCCCAGGGTGGCAGGGAAGATTAGATAATCCAGCAACGTCTCTCGCCTGGTTTTTCAACAGCGGGTTTTACGTATTCGAACTAGATAACGGCGTGATGCAGTCTTGACGGTTGGCCGTTCTTTTTTCCTTGCTGCGATGCAAGTGTCCCAGTCAAGGTTCGTCTTAAGGGACAGGTCGAGAATTCCTGCATGATTACCCTCGAACGGGATAGATTGTGAGCATGAGTGAAGAAAAAATCAAGGCAACTCTCGTGGATCCTCGATACGTCAGTCAGGAAAATACAGATCCCGTGTATCGGGTAGATTTCTGGGACGAAAATTGCGCCAGCTATGAGAACCGCATTGAAAATGCAGAAAGCATCGTCGATGTCCTCGCATGGGCAGAAGCAAACCGCCACGGCCGCTATGCCGTGGTCTGGGTCGAATACATCTATGAAGGTGGAACTGGCATGGTTCGGCTTCACGGGTGGGAACCAACAGGGCCGGGCTCGCCTTCTGCCAGTGACCCTTATTTTCGGCAGTAATCAGGCACGGACTGCAGAATGTGGCGGACAAAACGCATTCCATGCCATTAAGATGGCCGCTAAGCATTCCTCTGCTGGAAGCGCACGTAGCGTTTTTTAGCGCTGCGATCCGAACGTCAATTGTTCATAGCCCTCGCAGGTTTAACCGGCATTGGGGTTGCTTCCAAGGAGACGTACAAGAGATGCTTTTCGCGGAGCACCGAACGGCTTCTCGGGCTCGGAGTCCATTTCTGCGAACAGTTCGAAGGACCGCCCATTTGCGTGTTCCTCCACCCAACCGAGCGCCTCAGATACGTCCTGCACCTCAACCAGTACAAAAGCATCTAAGTTCCAGCCGTACCCAGGACGAGGTTGTTCCCAAAAATTGACTCGATAACGGGGTGAATCATCCGAGTCACGTGGTTCCGCGTGAACTGTTTCTATGGCGCGCATGGGACCAATATACAAGCATGCACCAGTACGCTACTGGGAAATCCTGTCACTCTAGTTGCCTGCCATCGACCATGGATACTTTTCTACAGATAGGGAACCACACAGTGGTTTCTACCTAGTCGCCATTCCAGGCCATCCACATCGATTATGACGAGAGGAATAAGATCCTTTCGAGACATGCGTTTGCGCTGTTCGACGTGAGCTCCTCCTTCAAGATAGACGCGGGTAGCAATGCACAGTCTTCGAAGGTCATCTTCTTTATCCTCTTGCACGTCCCCATAGTCGAACATAGTTGCGCCTACCCTCAACTCGGGAATCCAGACATCCACCCACTCATAAGTGGCCCGGAAAATGGCTGCGCGTTCAGTTCCTAACGTGGACTTCACTTGGATAACGTGCAGATACCCGTCGTCTAGAGAATCCTCGGGTTTTACGATGAAATTCTGGTCAAAGGTTTGAGCAGTAATTCGGTAGAGCATGGTTTCGATGTCAATGGTCACGCTCAAAGCCTCTCACGCAATGCGTAGGATTCCTTACCTTGCAAAAACAGGATTCCATACTTTCCAGAACTGATCGTATTTGGTGTCCCAGTCAAGGTTACTGCTGCGGGCGCTTTCCCTCCGTCTCGTTGGTTCGCCGCCCGTTATCTTTTTGATAGTCCCTAAAAAGAGGATCATAGGGACTGTCGGCCGACCAATCTCGGCATGGTGTCTTGCCCCTGTCTAACCAATGATCCGGGGGGTGTTGCCACCGAGATTGGGATGGCAGCGTGGTGATTGCTAATTAGGGGCGCGGCGCCAAGACACTGGACGCCTGTCATAACGTGGATGTAAGACTTCGCTACCGACGGTTGGTCGACCTTGAACAAGAACTAGTTCAAAGGAGCACTAGCCATGATCACCGCGGATATCGATATTTTCCTCGGGCTGGACGTAGGGAAAACCGACCACTGGGCCTGCGCCGTCACCAAGGACGGCACCAAAATATGGAACAAGACCCTGCCCCACGACGAAACCAAACTCGTCTCGGTCTACCAGAATCTCAGTGCCAAAGGCACCGTCCTGATCGTCGTGGATCAGCCAGCTACCATCGGAGCCCTCGCTGTTGCGGTCGCCCAGAACCTCGGTATTCCGGTGGCCTACCTGCCCGGATTATCGATGCGGCGCATCGCAGATATGTATCCTGGAACGGCGAAAACCGACGAAAAAGACGCATTCATCATCGCGGACGCGGCCCGCACCATGCCGCACACGCTGCGCAGCATCCAGGTCTCTGATGAGGATGAAGCCACCTTGTCCATGCTCACCGGATTTGATCTGGATCTAGCCAGGCAGATCACCCAAACCAGCAACAGGATCCGTAGTCTGTTCACCCAAATCCACCCGCCACTAGAACGAACCCTCGGCCCATGGCTGGAACACGATGCGGTACTTGAAGTCCTCGCAGCCTGGCCCACACCAGCCGCACTGAAGCATGCCGGCAAAGCCAGGATCGATGCGAAGCTGAAGAAATACGGTGCCCGCCGGCACGCGGCGTGGGCTTCAACCATCATTGACGCCTTGGATGAACAGAGCGTCATCGTGGTCGGCACTGAGGCCGCGGGACTGGTGATCCCTCACCTCGCCCGGCAGCTGGTCTCGTTGCATGCCCAACGCGTAGACGTGGCCACGCACTTGGAAACCATGGTGGAGGCCCACACTCTTTACCCGGTCCTGACATCCATGCCAGGGATCGCTGTCAGGACCGCTGCGATCATCATCGCCGAGATCTCCGGCAAGACCTTCACCAGCGCCGCAGCGTTGTCTTCCTACGCTGGTTTGGCACCGACCACGCGCCAGTCAGGGACTTCGATCAAGTCCGAGCGAGTCAGCCATTCAGGCAATAAACGATTGAAACGTGCGCTCTTCCTTTCGGCGTTCGCGTCCATCCGTTTCGATCCAGCCAGCCGGGAATATTACGACCGGAAACGAGCTCAAGGTAAACGCCATAACCAGGCGCTCATCGCGTTGGCGCACCGTCGACTGACGGTCCTGTTTGCGATGCTCCGGGATGGCTCACTTTATGATGTTCCGGAACTGAAAATCGCTTGACTTTATACATAGGGGCCCCCCTAGTGGTAGAAGGGCACTTTTTGATTCGGCTCGACACGGACGATGTCAAGACGTGGTTCGGTCAGTAGCGGGTCGATCAGCGCCTTTTCAGCCCCGATGCCAGCCCAATGGGGATCAACGTCTGAGGTGATGCACCAAGACTGGTCCGAAGGCCAGATGAACGCAGGGTGCGGCATGGTGTGACCCGTTTCAGTCTGCCACGAGTCTTCGATCGCACCGGATACGAAGTCCTGCAGCGAGACCCTGCACAGGTAGTACTCACGGTTCGGGACCACCACATGGGACGTGCGCAGTACCCGATCGGGGAACGAGTCACCACCCCAACCGTCCCATATCAGCAGGTATCCCTCGGTGGACGAGCTGGTGGGCTGCAGTAACGTCCCCACCGTGATGCGGAGCTGATCATTGTCTGAGAGGGTGTCATTCCAGCGCGCAGCATCATTTTCGGGCTGACCCTCGTAGGTTGGATCGGGGATGAATCGCAGCCGCGCATACGCCGGGAATCCCGGCGGGCCCAGCGTCACCAGATTCCACCAGTGCTCAACGCCGGTCGTGATCCATTTTGCGGCCTCTTGGTCGCTGCAAGGAAATAACATCACCCCTCCATTCTCCTGCCCGACAGTCTAACGACTAGGGGATGCCCATTCCCGTTAGCCGTTCGGTTACCGGGACTGCTCGTCTCTGGCTTTCTGCCCTTCAGGCAGGATATCGAGCATGATGTACATCAGATTGCACTCGTGGCCTTCCCCGGGAGGCGGATTCTTCAGCTCGTGCTCCAACCGAGTGCGGAGCGCATCACCGGTCTCGGGCCACGGCACAAAACTTGTAGGTCCGGTGTATCTCCCGAGCTGGGCATACCCCTTGGCGCACAGGGCCAAGGCAGATCCTGTGGCCTCTGCAATGGCCTCGTCCTCCGTCAGGACGCTTCCCTTGGCTTCGTTGATGATCCCCATGATGTGGAGGAAAAGGACCCAGTCGTCTTCACCGTTTTCGATGATCTCAAGTTCGATGTCGTTCAGCGGATCAGCCATGGAGCCTCATCGACTCGCGGCTAAATGGAAGGACCCTTCTCATTCGCGTTCCCCTTTGCCTGGTCATTTCGATCACCGCAACCTGCACCGAGCCGTCCTGGATCAGTTGAAGGAGAGTCTACCCATCCCGGAGGACCGTCTTAGAAGAAGATCCTCCGAATCCCGTTCTCGGTGCGGATGGCCGGCCAACGAAATGTCCGGTGAAGGTTCCTCATACGGACGGCACGACGCAGATTGGGGGACTTCGGAAAGGTATGGATGACTCTGGGGGCCGACACCCGTCATTGGTATTTTAGCTAAATTTCTTAAGTTTCCACTCGGGTCCGTAGCTGCTCTTTGGTGAAGTTGATACCGGCACGGGAGAGCAACTGCATGCGTAATCCGTCGATGTTCCAGCTCACCCATCGGGCGAACTTGCGTGATCGGCTCAACGCGAGGGAGAAGTGGGTGTAGTCGATGACGGGAGAGTCGTCGAGCTGCACTAGATCTTCGGCAATCTCGGAGTTGGCGGTGGGGAGGTCAAAGGCCGTGGTGAGGAAGTGCAGGTGAAATCCCGCGGACTCACTGGACAATTCTTTCTACCGACTCATGGATGGCACGTGCGATTTTCTGGATTCGGCATTAAACATGGAAGCATCCTGCAAAGACCGCGGGATGCTTCCATGCGAAAGAGTCTGTTGAGACATGAACAATCATAGCCCCTGTCGTTGCAGATGAGGTCTCTCCCTCATGGGGATTCAGCAATCCTGGACGGCTCCGACGATATCAACCATCACCAGCACCGCGACAGAAACCTCAGCCGTGTGATGCAGACGATCAGAATAATCAGGGGTTTGACCTCAGACTTTTCTCTATAGTTCGGTTACTCTCGCTATTTCATCAAACTTGATGGTGACTGACTCCGCTGATCCATCACTTATCATCAGATCGGCTGTCTTCTCAAACGAATTCCAGCGTGCCGTCACTTGGACAGCACCGACAGATTCCAAAGCCACTGTCCCAGACCCGTTGGAAGATGGAATGCTCACTTCATGGCCGTTGACCGTTACTGAAAGGTTCGCAGGAACTTTTACGGTAAAACAATCATTTTTTGCACAAACATCCATGACGGCATCCACAGATAGTGACTGGGATGTATCTGAAGTTGAGCAACCAGCTGCGATCAGAGCAAATGATGCAAGGGCTAATCCCTTTGCCCAGGTGCGTCCTAGCATCGGTAAGACCCGGCTTGGCTTGATTTCTGCCATAGATTTGAGCTCGTATTCCATGAGATTCCGATTGAAGACTTACCTATACTAAAACCGGTCAGCTTTGTAGAGTTCCAAGAATGCCCATATTTCGCAAAAGCTTGAAGGCATTTAGTTGAACTCGTGGTTAGCGTATAGGTCAAAGTTCCTTTATATGTAGGACTGTGTCCGTAAAGCGCGCCGTAGCCCCAATCCTGGAACGCCCAACCCGCACCATATTGATTGTTGGTTTCCAGCCATCCAGTTTTCTCACACTTGTTATAGCTGTTGCACCCCACAAAGGAAACACCCTTGTTGGTGACGGCGCGGTTGAACGTAATTGCTAGCCCGTCGGGTCCACCGATCTGAGATTTGCCGCGTGGACACTCGGAAAAGGGTGCATTCTTCCAATTGTATCGAGCATACGCATAAATCTTTGTCCCAGATTTTACAATCTGGGGGCGAGAAATATTTATGTCACCTGCACTCGACGAAGGCTTGGTAACACGGCACCCGAGCTTGGCCGGTTCAGCTACCCCAAGAAGAAAATCGCTGGGTTTTACTGTCACTGGGATTGTCGCCAGAGTTTCTGCCGGCTCCGAAAGGCCCAGCTCATTCATCTTGGCTGACGTTAGCTGATCGAGAGTTACCAACAATGACACTTCACTGCGGAATGCCTCCTCTTCAGCACTCGTACGGTCGTCTGCACTGAAAGGTACAATCACCCCGTTTGATAAAGTGATCGTCTTCGGTGACGGATTGTCTTTCAGAAGAGACGCAGATTCGGCTGCTGGAATAGGCGAAGCGCTCTTGACATCGCTTAGGTTTAGATCCGTATCTTGTGATGCGTAAGAAGGCATCGCAGCCATGGTCAGCGCCAATGTCAGCCCAGAGACAAGCATCGTCATTAGTCCCTTCAAAGGGTCCTCTTTCAATTAATAGCCAATTCCAAGTAGGGACCACGTCCGCTAGTGCAAGTTCTGACTGCAGGTGGCGCCTCGGAATACGAACGTATTTGAACCGTCCCGGAAATCATGCCGCCGTCTTATGTGCGGCTGCGTCGGGTAACGAGCCTGTCATTTCATCATAGTAGACTCGCTCAAATTCCTCT
>NZ_JBIVXE010000009.1:0-76297 GCF_044769125.1 Glutamicibacter sp. NPDC090743
TAGAGATCAGCTTCTTCCTCGGATCTGAAATCGACACTGAACTGATCCTTGAGATTCATGAACCCGTCAATGTCCAGCGGCATCAACGGAATCGATAGGGGTGTACCACCAGGTGGTTCCATGAATGCGAAGGTTTCGACCTCGTCGTTTTCGGGTACGAAGTACCGAATCGCCCAAGGCGGATTCAGAGATTCTTCCACGTCTTCGGGTTCGCCCATGTTCTGGGTGTCGTGGAAGAACTGGATGATACCTTCGTTCGGAAGACCTGTGGGGATGAACCCAGGATCTCCCACGTTCATGGATTCGTATCCGAGGTCGACTTGGGCAATATGCGTGAGCGGTATCCCGTCGGAGCTTCTCGGCCATTCCCGTCCATTCTCAAAGGGTTGACCGCCGAACCAGGAGGCCCCAAACCGAGTAGGTTCCTTATCCAGTTCCTTGCGCATTTTCTTTGGGTTTTTGAACTCCATGATGCCAAGTCCAAGAGAAACCTTAGGTTCGATCTTGACGCTGGGGAATTTTGCCTGAATCAAGGACAGATATTCCTCGGGGTCATGCATTCGCTTGGTGTGCTTCGGTGTCGGGTCCCCAGGTGAGGTCTGCGCGGCGGGCGAGGTGTCCACGATCCAGCCGGTTGTCCTTATAGAGGTCGTTTCCCACTTGAACTTCGGCGGGGATGCGGGGGTCTGTGGTGAAGGTGATGCCAGTTCGGGAGAGCAATTGCAGGTGGGTGCCGTCGATGTTCCAACCCACCCAACGAGCGAACTTGCGCGACCGACTCAATGCCAGGGAGAAGTGGGTGTAGTCGATGACGGGGGAGCCGTCGATCTGTACGAGATCTTCGACAAGGTCAGTGTGGAGTGTGGGGAGGTCAATGGTCGTGGTGAGGAGGTGCGGGTTGAATCCCGCTGGTTCACTGGCTGATGCGGGCTGCTGGCTCATATGCTGGCGTCCTTCCCTATATCAAGACTGTTGAAGATTTATGCTCCACAGTAGGATCCCGACTAGTTCTTGCCTAGACACCGCGTCGCCTGAGGAGCCGCGTTCATCTGTTCCGGGGCCTTGGTAACGGCTCTTGCTGGTTGATTGGTGTTTCTTGCTTGTCGCAATTAAACACTGAAGCATCCCGTGGTGGTTACGGGATGCTTCAGTGCGAAAAGGCTAATTTTCAGTTATAAACAAGACCAGATTAACGCGCAACGCCGCAGGTCAGTCGATAGGTTCTGGATTATCCAGGGAATATTCAGACTCTGGTTTAGCTCATGTGCCTGGACGGATGTTGTAAGAAGTTCGATGTTCTCTGTCGCTGCGAACGTAGCAGGGGATTTCAAAGGTAATTGCACTGTACGCCCAGTATCTAACGCGAAACGTTCTCGCCCCATCAGGTGTATCCTGGCCGATGAATTCGCCCATAGTCTGTCCTTGAGGCTCGGTCGGCACGTTTTCCAATGCAGGGTTTGGCACCGAGACGAACCAGAGGATCAGATGGTCGGCGGCTTCGTCGTAGATCGCGACTACCGAGGATCGTCCGTGGACTGAGACCAGCCCCATGACGTCATCGAGTAGTTCGTCCGGTTCGGCCAGGACGATGGGCATCCCTTCTCTTCAGCCATAGGATGCCAGGTGAATGCGGGCTTGGCGGGAGCCAAGGATGTGTTTGACGTGTTCGGCTGTGTGGGATCGTTGTTGATGGGTGGACATGGCGGACCTCCGCTCTTGTGGCTCTCGCGGTATTTCCAGCTAGAGCCCTACCGCGATGCGTCCTCGGGGATTGTCCAGGTGTTTGGGCAAGCCACGGGTGTTATCGCGCAGTGTGCTTTAGAAGGTACGCGAGATCTTCCCCAAGGGATACCCTACGGTCAAGCAATGCCGTCTATGGAAAGCTAATTAGGAGTCGGGGTCCAGAGAATGATCAGCCTTTAGGAAATTCCTTCATGGGGATCTCACGACTGCGGCTCATGTCGTCAGCCTCTAGCGGTCGTGTTGGCGGTGTTCATCCAGGCGGTGTCAATCATGTCGATCAGGCGATGAATGCTGCGTAGTTCAGGCTGGTTGAGGCGCTCCTGTGCCGAAAGGTATCGACCGTAATGATTAAGGGCTTCAAAGAGGCAGTAGCTGTCGTCTTCGCGGTTAATATCGAGCACAACTTGGTAGGGGATAAAGTTTTTCTCTGAGCTCATGGAATCCGTCCTGAAATGTTCGACTGCCAAAGTTCCGAGGGAAGGCGGCTGTTGACTGAAGTGGACGCTTGGTCCCAGACAATTTTACGCGCTGATGGTGAGCAGTTCTTCACGCCGCGTGTGGGGCAGCGTCGGTGAGAGGGAACTGGCAAGCAAAAAATTCCGTTGCGAACGCTGCGCAAGGGGCATGACCGATCTATGGGTGATGCCATTACGCTTTGTGCACTAGGTGTTAACCTTTTGAATGTGTTGAGCGCTTAGTTGTGCAGGGTCCTGGTATCCGCAAACCTGGATAGAGGACCTAGACCAACCACTAGCCTCGACAAGAGGCCCGATTCTGGCTCACCAGCTGTCCACTAGGACTACTAGCCAGCCGGGGGGATAAGCCAGAACCGGGGGAACAAGGGGCTGATCAGTTTCAGCCTGTGGTGAGAGGTATGGCGGCGTGGCGGCGTGTTGGTAACGCGTAGCGGGTGGCTGCCGTAGTGTTCTGGGACTGCATCGCGGTGCATGTGGGGATCTTGTGCGCGACGGCGGTGTGATTCCAGAATTTCACACGGAACTCGGCGATGGTCGCGGATGACAGGCGCTGGAAGAACTCTCCCATAGTGAGTCGATCTGCGCAGGCCTTAGTGACTTTCAGGGCGACCTGCGGGGGAGTGATGTACAGCATGAGTAGCGCTTCGGTTTGTGGATCGAGCATGGCTATCAACACTGCGCGGCCGTGGATCGATGCCATGCCCATGGCATCGTTAAGGGATTCGGTTGGTTGGGTCATCACGATTGGCATTCCCGGAGCCCAGCCGTAGTTCGACAGGTGAGCTTTGCCTTCACGGGTGGCGAGAAAATCAGCGACTCTGACTGCGGTCTGGGTTCGAACGATTCGACCTGGCATTTTAGATACTTCCCTTTCTTGCACTGCTCATGAAAATAATGATGTCGAAACAGGACTGTGTAGCCAGATGCGCTACACGTCGGGTCCTGCGCCTTGGTGCCGCCGCGCGTCGCGGACGGAGGGTGTTGCAGGTTCTAGGCCATGCTCAAATCTGCCGGGGAGGCATCTGCTTCGCTTCCCGAATTGGTAGTTTCGAGATTCAAGCCAGCGGTAGGAGTGAGCGATGGCGCGGCGAAGGGGTGTTCTAGCCAATGGGTGGGGAGGTCGGCTTCGGCTGCGTGCTCTGGTGTAGTGAGAAGGTTTTCTTTGCCGGTGACGGCGAACTGCAAATTCCGCACCTCAAACTGGACACCGAGCGCCTTCTCCATCTGAGGCAGGAGGGTGTCATTGACGTACTGCATCAGCTCGGAGACGTGTTCCTCGGCCTTAGAGGTACACGCCAAGTTGATGACCAGCTGCTCCGGGGGCCCACTAATGGTGCAAATTGCTGAATGCACGGTGTTCTTGCTGCGGCACTGCTGCGAGCCGAAGGCGGCGATCTGATGGGTTCGCGTGGTCCACGTCTCAGCGGGGGATGTGGTGGTTTCTACGGGAACTGCTAAGGGTTTTTTCATCTTTCACTCCGGTGCTGGTAGCTGTTTCGTAGTACAATATGTTTAGACTGGCTAACTATTAGCTAGGCTACAGTATTGTTTTTTGGTTAGGCAAGCTGGACCTCGGAGAAAAGAGCCATGTGAGCTCGAGAGGTTCACGGACAGCGCGTCCGCATCCAGTGGAGGGAGTTCTCATGAGCAGGTATCAAGCCAGTGGGTATTGGTACGACGAGGGCCGTTCGGTGCCTGAAGCGGTGGATTTGTTGAATCTGATGCGCAGGTATCGTCAGGCGGAGCGGAAGATGCGAGCTGCGACCCGCGGTTCGATGGGAATGAATGAGAACGATATGTCGGCGCTGCGCTTCCTGCTCGCTGCGCACCGTAAGGGGTTGGTTCCCCGTCAGCGAGATTTTGCTGAGGAACTGGGGATCTCCAATGCTTCGGTGTCGGTCTTGATCGACCGTTTGTGCCGGGACGGGTATGCCGAGCGTATTGTGCATCCTGCGGATCGGAGGTCGGTGGGGATTGTGCCCACCGAATACAGTGATACGGAAGTTCGCGGAACGCTGCAGGGGATGCATGAGCGGATGATGGATGCTGTGGGCACGTTGTCCGAGGATGAGCGGGTTGCAGTTGCCAAATTTTTGGAATCCATGATCCGCAGCGTTCAGATCGGTGATGAGCCAAGCCAATCGACCGAAAGGAAGCCTCTGATGGCGCAGAGTGCCGTACCTTCCCGGTAAACGTATGACGCATAACATCTGCTTCACCCGCGGTACGTGAGCTGATTGGTGAATTAGCTAGCAGATCACGCCCGAGGGACCGTTCCTTACCTAGTTTCCTCCAGGGGTTTTTGACTCCTAACGATGTTTTAGCGGGTGATCGTCTGGCTTGCGAAGGGCCCTGTTCTTGAGTTTCTGAGGAAAACCTTGTGGCCGATGTCACGGATGACTCAGGCGCGTACTTTGGAGGAAACCAAAAAATTTAGCCTGTCAAACAATCGAGGATGGTTTAAATGCCCCGAAAGCATATTGATGTCAGTGTCAGTCATGACGAGTTCGAAGATCTGAATAACGCTCTGGAAGACCATCGGGACGGTTTCAATCAGATGGCCGAGGAGGCAACCAATGGGTTCGGGTTGGAGCCTGAATATTGGGCCGGGCGGGCCGAGGAAGTCGAAGGTCTTCGCGAGACGATACATGAGCACAGTAGCGAGGAACCCGAACAGGACCAGGCTGGCGGCGAAGACACACGCACGGGTACCAATACAGAGTCCGCCCGAGATCAGGACTTCGAATCTGATCCTCGTCAATGAACATCGGCACAGGCGCGCGACACATACTCCGAACGGACATAGCAACGGTCCACCACGATTCCGTGGTGGACCGTTGCTATGCGGTTGTGATTAGGCACGCTTGCGCGTGAGCAGTCCCCAGACGACCAGTACGATCAGCGAACCACCAATGGCCAGGAGCCAGGTGGACAGGGACCAGAACTGGTTTACGCCTACGTTGAAGAGTGCTGAGCCGATCCAGCCGCCTACGATTGCGCCGACGACGCCCAGCAACAACGTAGTGAGCCATCCGCCGCCCTGCTCTCCTGGCTTGATGGCCTTGGCGATGGCGCCGGCGATTAGTCCCAGAACAATCCAACCTAAGATACCCACGGGTTCTCCTTAACACGTTTGTGGAGTGCCTCGCTCTTTGGCGGCGACACTTGCTTCTGCTCCAGAAAGATACGCGCAGGTAAAAGTAACAGGCTTGAAGCTGGGGATTTCCTGACGGCCGTGGGAGCGCAAAAGGGAGCGAAAATGACTCTGCTCAGTACCATGTACAGTACATCGGAGGCAAAAGATCTCACACTACGTTGAGTCAAGGATCCGGTTGGCGGGGTAGCAAGGCGTTATTTTCGCCTTAGCGGAAAAGAAGGCCTTGCGTGAGCTTAGGGCGATCCCTTCAGACGAGGCATTACAAGCATGCCCTGGTAGATTGCCCATGCAGGGAACGAGCGGTGAGGCACGGAGTGAAAAATTCAGCTCACTCCCTGTTCTTTGATGAGGTTGTAATTCTGAGCGTTGCTCATGGCATCCTGTTCCGGATGCTCGGACTCGCTCACGACCTTCGACGCCGTTCCAGTGAACGATAGGTGTTCCGGACCCTTAGGAGAACCTGCGCCTTCGCTGGAAGCCCGTTGCGCTGTGTCCAGGGCCCGGTAGCGTGGTGTGGGTACCTGATGGACGAGTTCAAGGGGAGAATGCCGTGGCGCACGATAAAGCAACACACACCGACGACGTGGAAAAGCTCGTCGAGATCATCAAGGACACCAAGGTTGCGATGCTTACGACGCATGGGCCAGACGGGCTGGAAAGCCGTCCGTTGAGCGTCACCGAGGTGGGCAGCGATGCGGACGTGTGGTTCTTCGCCGCCGCTTCCTCGGATGTGGCCGAGCAGGTCTCCAAAGATCAGGAAGTCAACGCCGCATTCTCGGATGACAAGTGCTGGGTGTCGCTTAGCGGCAAGGCCAATTTGGTCACGGATGTCGCCAAGAAGAAGGAACTGTGGAATTCGGCGGTGGCCGCGTTCTTCAGCCAGGAGCCCGAATCGCCGGAGATCGTGCTCATCCAGATGGAATCCGACTCCGCGCAATACTGGGAAAATCCCGGCGGGGTACTGAGCTTGGCCGCCAGTTGGGTCAAGGGCAAGGTCACCGGAGAACCGGCCCGTCCAGGGGATTCAGCGACCGTGGATCTATAGCCAAGAAGGTGTAAGCGGCAAGGGCGCGGAATGTGCCTGAACTGCGATTTTTGCGCCCTTGGCTTTTGTGGGACGTTACGACTATGAGGCCGGCTGTATGTCGTTTTCGATCACCTACTTGTGGTTACGCATCTCCACGTTGGTCATGCTAGGTATGTGCTCGGCGATGGGGACTTCCTCAGTGCCCTCGGGCAGCGGCGCTGCTCGTGGATCCTTCAGGTCCTCGGGTGCGCCCCCACCTGTTGGTCCGAGACTGATTCGTCGCCGCCAGTCGGCCTTTGCGGAGCTGACCGTGTAGGCAGTGGTGTTGGAGGCGCTGGACCCGGTGATTTTGGCGCAGCAGCAAGCCTGAGCGAAAGGGCTGGAATCACTCTTGAGTATTCGTAGTAGCGAGGTTAAATGTGTCCCCTGAGCCTGGCGACTATCAGGCAACGTCAAGCCTGAAACGAGATGTGCTAGCGGTCGCTACAGTTTTTCTATCCAGTAATTCAATGAAAAGGAGTGCATCATGGGTTTGGGTGACAAGATTCAGAATAAGGCTCAGGAGATGGCCGGCAAGGCCAAGGAAGCAACTGGCAAAGCCACCAACGATCCTTCGTTGCGGGCCGACGGAGTCAAGGACCAGGCTGAAGCTCGCGCGAAGCAGGCCGGCGAACACGCGAAGGACGCAGCGAAAGACATCACCGGCCAGAAATAATTTTTGACGGTCCGGACCTTGCTTTGCAAGTCCCGTCACGAGGTCCCGATAGTGTGGTCCATTCTTTGAATGGACCACACTTTTGTTTTAGGAGCGGGCTGCAGTGGTGAGAAACCTTGCCCGCAGTTTGGACCGAGACGCTGCGATGCCTGGTGAATATTCGTAGGTCTGGGTACCACCCGATATTGCCTTCGGGGACCAGGAATATTGCCGTTGGGAGCCCGGAAATTTTCAAGTCAAGTGAGACCAATGGGTGCTAAGCCGACAGCATTTCTTCTCCTTCTTCCTGCTTCACCGGTTCGTTGATCCACGCAGCGTCAGGCAGCTGCAGCTTCTTCGGCAGCCGGGTTTTGCCAAACCTTTCAGGATGCTCATCCCAGGCTTTTTCCAACGCTGCTAAGCGTTGATCATCCACGTGACCAGTCATCCCGAAATGTACGTCTGCCGGAGTATGAAACCCCAGCCCTGAATGATGATGCTCCGTGTTGTATGCCTGAACGAACTGAGCCATGAAGTCCCGAGCATGCTCCAACGAACCGAACCGCTCGGGGAACGCCGGCATATATTTCAAGGTCTTGAACCAGGCCTCCGAATAGGGGTTGTCATTGCTAACTTTCGGCCTGGAATGAGACCGCAACACATCCAAATCCGATAGCAGCGACGTGACCGGCTTCGAAGTCATTGAGGTGCCGCGGTCAGCATGCACCACGCACGGGACTTGATGCACTGCGAAGACGTTCTTCATGAACGCTTCCGCCAACAATCCTGACTCGCGTGCGTGGACTTCGCGGCCCACGATATAGCGGGAGTAAATATCAATCATGACGTACGCATCAAAATAGGTTCCCTTCGATGGGCCAGCAAGCTTCGTGATATCCCAGGAGAACACTTCACCAGGTTGATACGCGACCAGTTCGGGGACTTTCCGGGCTGGATGACGTGCCTACCGGCGGCGTTCAACGACTTGCTTCTCCCGGCGAAGTAGCCGATACATGGTCGAAACTGAACACAAATAGGTTCCCTCGCTCAGCAGGACCGCGTAAACCTGCTCTGGCGTTTGATCTACGAACCGGTCGCTGTTCAACGTGGCAAGGATCCGTGTTTCTTCCTCCTGGGTGAGTTTGTTGACCGGGGCTGGGCGTGGTGCATCCTGTGGTGTTCGTGGATGCTGTCCTGCTCGTTTTTTCCTGGCCATCGAGGCGCGGCTGACCCCAGCTAGGACACTGGCCTGCCTCGTGGTGACCCCTGCAGCGGTGAGCTCGGTGAATACTTGGCTCATGAAGGCTCGGGAGTCTAGTCGGAATCCGCGCTCTTCGAGATCTGTTCCAAGAGCGCGTGTGCTTTTCCCATGATTTCCAAGGCGGTTTGGGTAGTGGCTAGCTTCTGCTCGCTGGCTGCTAGCTGTTTCTCCAACCGGGCGATCTCGGCTTGTTCTTTACTGGGCTTGCCCAGTTTGCTCCGAGTCGTGGCAACAGTATCCGTGGTGCTGTTGTCAAGGATGCCCGCGTCGCGCAGTTTGCGCCATTCAGCGATCTGAGAGGAGTAGATCCCGTTGCTACGCAGGTAGGCACCGCCCTCGTTGGTTTCGATAGCTAGTTCGTACCCATTGAGGTAGACGAGTTTCTGGGCGGGGCTGATGATCCGGCGTCGTGGCTGTTCGGGGCGTGAGGCAGTGGAATCCATGACTCCATTCTCGGACACCATTGGCTCGTCCGTCTGGTCATGGCGGGTTTGGCGCAGGGTGGTGATGCTCATGATCTGCGAGGGTTTCCTTGTTCTCGCCCTGTCTGGGGTGAGGTGGTGTTGCTATGAAAGGGTGGTCTCACTCAAGCCTGACAGACAGGGCCCCCGGATCATTGGTTGGACAGGGGCTAGACACCATGCCGAGGCTGGTGGCTGAGAGTCCCTATGTTCCTCTTGTAGGGGCTGTCAAAAAGATAACGAGGTTCTCCATTTTTCGACAAAGTGCAGGAAATGCACCTTGTCTTTAGTACTTTACATAACGTCGGTTATCGGCGAACGAATTCCGTCCAAAGAAACGGTTGCAGAGGTAGATAAGATCAGCAAAATAGCATGTCAGTAATGATATTAGTGAACACAGTTTTGGATCTAGAGATCTTCCTGGCAAGAGCGCATTTAGATGGATATAGTTCTCTAAAGGCCGTTGCAAGGACAGTCTGTTAGCTGTTTTTCCTGGCACGAACGCGACGCTGATATTTCTGCTGATACATTAAAGCATCAGCCGCGGCAATACACTGATCAATGTTGGTACTACCTGGCTGAGCTGAATAGAATCCCATGGCTGCAGGAATCCCTGCCTCTTCCAAGGAATCTCTGAATACTGAGAAATAAGCCTCTGTCTGGGATGGAGCTACTCCGTTGGCCAAAATCATGAACTCATCACCCCCATATCGAGCGACGCGGCAGGACTCACTGCTTTTGCCTCTCAGGATCTCACCAGCGCGCCGCAACAATAAATCTCCAGCTGCATGACCTTGGCTGTCATTGACCTGCTTAAGCCCATTGAGGTCTATCACAGCAACCGAGACGGAATCGCCAAAAGCATCGAGACGTTCTTGCGCATCGCTGGTGATCTTGTCCCAGCCACGTCGGTTCAACAGACCAGTCAAAGCATCTGTTTGCGCTAGGGCATCGGATAGCTCACAATTTCGCCGTTCTCTATCAGCTACTCTTGCTAACTTCAATTGGGCAGATAGAAGTGAACTGATGAGGGCGACGAGTTCTTCATCTATTTTCTCTCCTTCAGTGAGCGGATCGGTGCGCACCCCGCACAGGACACCAAACATCTCATCCCGGTCATCATTGATGGTGTACCCGGCATAGGCCCCCACCTCGGCTGAAAATCGCATACACGAATAGTCAGGATCTTGTTGCGTATTTTCCACAATATGAGCAGCGCCGTTGGCCATTCGACTGCATAAAGATTCCTCCCACTCAACACGTTGACCAGTTTTGAGCAACTGATCCGGCTGCACGTGCAAGTGGATCTGCTCTCCATCGATTACGCGAGAAACTGACCAATCTGTCAGCGGAGTATGCTTTTTAAGGTAAGAAATAGCCTGTTCGGCCGAATCGGTGAATATCTGAGCACCGTTAAATTCCTGTGCATCTTTCGCAATGCGTGTCATCTTAGGTTTTAACCTCCATGCAGCTCAGGCGATAATACCCTCAGAGCACCATTCGAAATTAATCAAACTTAAATCCTCAACGAGAACAGCGATCTGGTGTGAAACCATTTCCTGCTGAACAGCATAACAACCGTCAGATGCTGAATTGATAACTGCTGAACAGAGATACTGCTGAACCGCGAATTCCACCCTAAACAGAGCGTATCCCGTATAGCACCATGAGGAATTTTGATTCGCTACGGTGTTCTTGTTCATCCTGCTAGCCAGAAAATCTTTGATTATCTCGTCGAATGGGGGAGGGATCTCGACTGGCGATGCCTTGAAAGTAACACTCAGACGTCCGTCATCCGAGTACTCGAACTGGTCTACCTGCAGCGCGGTGATCCTGGATAAAGGCTGCTCGAAAACGAGCAGAAAAATCGTTGCAGCTCGGTCACCCGCGCAGAGCTCGAGGCCCTGCAATGCGTCAAGTATCAGTTATGCCCTTGATAGGTTCGTACGGTGCCGTGGGAGAGGTTTTGGACAGCCCTGGCATGTGAGAAGGAGTCATCAGCGTCCCCGAGAGTCCATTCCCATGAATAGCTGCCGGCGAAGTCAACCAAGTTCATCACGACGTTTCGCCGGGTCCGAATCGTGGCTGGAGCGAAGTCTTTTTGCTCTTTGCTGTTGGGCTCAGGCGTCCAAGACTGTGCTGAGGAAAGCGTCCGGGTCTGATCTTTCTCGCCGAGCCCTGCAAATAGAACATTTTCGTTGTTGCCCATCGACCGTCCTCAGCGCTCGAACTGGATTGCGATTCTTGCACATAATTTGCAAAACTCGCAATAGCTGGCGCGGAAATAGCACGTCAACGCAGACATTTTCACTGAAGTTTTTGCGGCGTCTTGGTCAAGCGACTGCGCCAGACCAATGGAGGCGATTACTGATAAACCTCAGGCCAAGGGAGGGTTGGGGATCGATGCGAGGCGTTACCCCAAAGGTCATTATGTGCGGTGAAAGCAAATAAAGTCTTTTATACTTTACATAAGATAGGTTATCGGCTGATAACTCAGGGGAGCAGAAATGCGGGAAGTGCAACGGGCTGGCCTGGAAACTCAGGTGTGATTGGAATTCTAGGCAGAAATCTATATAGTTTTTGTATGACTACTCTGAGCATCACCGAAGCCTCGCGCTCCGGCCTTTCGGCATTGGTGGCAGCAGCTGAAGAAGGCCAAGATACGGCGTTGTCGCGCCACGGCAAGGTCGTGGCCGAAGTGGTGTCAGCCAAGGAGATCGCTCAGCTGCGCCAGGACCGGGAAACACTTCGCGATGCCGCATTGGTCATGGCGCGCTTCGCCACCGATAGCGGCGTACGCACAACCCTTGATCAAGCCATGGAATTCTTCAACTTAGACCGTGCAGAGCTTGAGGCTGAAAATGCCGAAGAAGCTAAGTCAGAGGATTCGTGAATCCATCTGAAGGCCGGGTGTGCATTGTTCGCCTGACTGAGGACGCAGTGTCCGACCTGCATCGTCTTCACAAGAAAGACCC
Source organism: Glutamicibacter sp. NPDC090743 (assembly GCF_044769125.1). Taxonomy (NCBI): domain Bacteria; kingdom Bacillati; phylum Actinomycetota; class Actinomycetes; order Micrococcales; family Micrococcaceae; genus Glutamicibacter; species Glutamicibacter sp. NPDC090743. Next base: position 11,795 of record NZ_JBIVXE010000009.1, read on the forward strand.
CCAGATCGTCCGTGCGGTGTTCAAGAAAATGCTGCTTCTGGAAAAGTCGCCAGAAGCCGGCGAACCCCTGCTTGGCGCTCTGGTTGGTTTTCGCAAACTAGTTGTCGGTGACCGGGATTGGCGCATCGTTTGGCGCATCACCGAGGACGCCTCCGGGGTGCCCATTCTTGATGTCTCCGAAATCTGGGCCGTAGGTGCCCGTTCGGATGGCGAAGTCTATGATGAGCTCAACTCTCGGGTTGCGCGCTTGGGCAACAACCCGAAAATTCGGCCTTTGAAAGACGTCATCGTTCAAATGGGCCGGCTCTACGAATCGGTTGAGGCAACAGCAGAGCCCGACCGCACATCCTCCCTGCCTGCCTGGATGATCAGTGCATTAAAAGATCAGCTACATCTATCTGATCAGGAAATCTCGAAGCTCAGCGAGCAGCAAGGCCAGGAGCAGCTCATGGCGTACTGGTCCCGCACGTCCGAGAGCTAAACCGCCTGCCACCACTGCGCTACCTACGTCAGACTGCGTCAATCCCCGGCAGTTGGTGTTGCTTCCCGATGTATAAGCCCAGCTATGATTCCGCCCTTCGGCGACATTCTCGATCATCGCTAAATTACCCACATCTTGGTCGCTGGCACCGGCACCCTCTGAGACCAGCACTCCTCAAAGGAGACTATCGCGCCGGACGGGCATGCAGAATCCTGGAAAATACAACATCACCAGTTGCCAAGAAGTCGCTCCCAGTGCTCGTCGCGTGCGGTATCTTAAGGCCATGACCAGCTGGAACATTTCAAGGCACCCCGAATGGGACCAGCTGCTGCTCGCCGGGATCACCGTGCGGGAAATCGCCGAACTTTGCCACCGCGGTCCTGCCACCATCCATTACCACCTGCGACGACGCGAACATTATGAACCGGGTTTCCGTGCCAAGCACGAAGCGGCAGTGGCCACACGCAACAACCACAGGCCCTCCAGCACATGGCGGCGGCAGGCTAACGAATTAGCAGCATTCCACGCTGAGCACACAAGGCTTCCGCGCAGTACCGGCGACCGCGCCGAACGTTCCTTGCACCACTGGCATCCTGGGTAATGTCCGCTTTGCCGGGGGATCTTCGATGCCGCTACCACGTAATTGCGGGACCGAGGCAGATGATTTCAGACTAACCAGGGCAAATGATGACTAGTTCATTGATTTTTCAATAGTCCTCGTGAAGAGTCGACCTCATGCGCACCTACATGATTGTCATCCCCAGCGTCATTGTCGCGTTTGCCGCCAATGTGGCGCTGGATATTCTTACCGATATCCCGATGCTTCTTCGATGGGTCGTGGCCATCGCCGCTGGCTTGGTCGTGACCCATGTGCTCAGCACCATCGCAAACCGCAGGCAACGGTCAATCAATAGCGATCAGGCGAAGTAACCGCGCCATCAATGCATGCCATGGCAGAGCAGGGCTCAAGGTTCTCCGGGTGTCGAGGAACGCTGGGCCTTCGCCTTTGGCGGGGCAAAGCCTTCCTCCTCGTCGAGCCCATGCGGGGTTTTCTCCCAGACATGCGGAGTGTGTGCCATTTGGTACGCAGCACGCCAGGCAGCGATGGAGTGCAAGACCCAATAGGCGGGGTTCAGCACCGCGAAAACGGCCACTCTGGCCCCGTAGCGGCGCCAGGACACCAGCCCCGAAACCAGAATCATCATGGCATTTCCAAAGAGCATGGTCGCCCAGCCCAGCCCCAGCAAACCTGTGGGAAGTTGCAGCCCTATGAACCGGACACCGACATAGGTGAAGATCGTGAACCCGAGAACCAGCGGATAGGACAAGAATGCCAGCGGAGTCCCGGCAATCAGGCCGATCATGCCCACTACTCCCCCGAGCCCGGTACGCTGAACGAATCGCAGGGGACGACGCATATTGACGGCAGCCGTGATCATGTAGCCCTTGATCCACCGGGTGCGCTGCTTGATCCATGCTGGGACCTTGGAGCAGGCTTCCTCCCAAGTCGTCGAGTCGATGATCCCCACCCTAAATCCCCGCACGCTGGCGCGCAGCCCCAGATCCGCGTCCTCGGTGACATTCCACGGATCCCAGCCGCCGAGCTCACGCAATTGCGCAGAGCGGAAATGATTCGACGTGCCGCCCAACGGCAGCGGGATGCCGGTGCCCTCCATGCCGGGCAGCATGGAGTCGAACCAGTGCGAGTATTCCACAGCAAACATCCTGGTGAGCACGTTGTGCTCGGCATTGAAGTAGTTCAAGGCCGCCTGGACGCACACCAGGGGTCGGGCAGTGGGATCCACGTCGCGCCGAATTCTTTCATCCTCGCGGAAAGCAGCAATGGCCAGTCGCAGCTGGTCCGGTTCGGGGCGGTCCTCGGCATCGTAGATCACGCAGAACTCGCCCCTGGACAGCGCCAACCCGTAATTGCAGGCGCGGGGTTTGGTCTGCGGCACGCCTCGGGGCACCACCAGGATCCGCACGTTCATTGGCGGGGCTGCGGCCTTGGCGGCCGCGATCGTTTCCGCGTCATCTTCCTCCAGCAGCAGCAGGACTTCGAGTTTGGAGCGGGGGTAGTCCAGCGCCCCGATATTATCCAGCAGCTTCGCGATGATATTGGCCTCGTGGAAGGCCGGGATTAAGATGGTGTAGACCGGCAATTCATCATCCGGGATGCGTCCACCGCTATCGACGGCGACCCCCAAATCCTTCCGCCACCGCTGTAGCATCCGCGCGCCCAGGCGTTCGCGGGCCCGTTGGATCGGGGCGTTGACGCTGGCCAGCGTCTTGAACAGGACGCTGGAGGCAAAACTGATATTCGCGATGAACAGCACGACGATCAGCGTAAGCCGCACATCAAGTAGCAATCCGGCGGCCAGCGCCGCGGCCAGCAGCGCCGGCAGCACTTTCTGCCAGGTCGTCAGCGCCACGCGCGCCGACGCTGAGGGCTCCTCGGCGGAGAGCTTATCGGAGGCGTCATAGAGCATTTCACGGCGGAACGCGGACTGCAGCGCCTGCTGCATGTCCCAGTCGGTGGCCGCCACAACCCGCACAGGTGTGCCCAGGAGTTCTTCGGCTTCGGCCACCATCAGCTCGGTCGGACGCTCGCAGGTGACGATGACCGTGCTCTCACCCTCGCGACGGTAGGGTATCCATGCGGAGGACAGTGCCCAGGTGTGGTCGAGTTGCACAAGCAGATCCAGTTGCGGCGGATCTGCCACCAGATCCACCAATTCGGTCTGCCATTGCGCGGCAAGCACCCGGTACATCGCGCGGCGGTCGACCGAGCCGTTGAGAAGCAGGTGGCGGCCCAGCTGGCCGCCTTCGCGGCGCTGGTCCGCCAAGGCGCGGTCGATCGCCGCTTGATCCACCAGACCATGCTCGATCAGCAGCTGCCCCAGGGGAATGGAGGAAGTATTCATCAGTCGTTCCTTTGCAACACGGCATGCGTGGGTGAGCTGTAGACGATGTGGTACTGCGCCCGGACTGACGGCAACCTGGTCAACGCCTGGTCCACAAGATCCACCGGGCCCGAGTTGATGGCGGATCCTTCTTCCTCGACATTGAGCAGTACCCAGCGTGCGTGCGCTGCCGGATTGGCCAGGGCCTGGTCGAACAAATCCCCCGAGGCCCTCAGGTAGATCTGCGAAATGTCGATCCCCAGCAGTGGAATGACCGAATTGCCGCGCGCGCTCTCATCGATAAGCACCGAGCCGCCATCGTAGTGCTCGGAGAGCCAGCGCGCGGCCGCGGTGGAGTAGCGGGTCGAGTCGCGGCTCATCTGCGCCTCGGCCAGCACGGGAGCACGAGCTATCGGCCCATTGGCCCACCAGTTGGCCTGCAGCACGGTCGCGACCAGCAGCATCCCGACCAGCACCCCCCTTGCAGGGCGCGCCGGGAAGCGCGCGAATACCTGGTCCACGGCCAGCGCGGCGGCCACCAAGTACAGCGGCATGGCGGTCATCGCAAAGCGGTTATTCCACCAGGTGCTCGGCAAGGAGTGGGCGTTGTTAATGGCGGTCTGGCCCATGTACATGCTTAGTACCGCGAAGACGTAGGCGCTGGCGGTAAGCCAGAATACCAATCCGGCCGTGGATAAGCGCCAGCGGTAGGCGGCCACGAGCAATCCAGCGCCCGCCATGACCAGCAGCAGAGTCCCCGCGGTTCCCAACACCGAGGCATGGAAGGTCACCAGGGTCAATCCGAGGTTTCCCTTGGTGGGCAGCAGACCGCTGCCACTAATGGAGGACTGCTGCGCGCTGGCCGAATACTGGCCGAACATGAACTCCAGCGGATCGCCGTAAATGCCCCAGTTGTAGGCCAGCCACCAGAGCACCGACAGTGCCGGGATCCAGGCGAATCCGGCGCCCATGATCATGACCTGGCGCACCGAGCGGGTGCGCCTGATGGTCACCAGGATCACGAAAATGGTTCCGGTCAGCGCCAGCATCCAGCCCTCGTAGCGAGAGAGTATGGCCGCGGCCGTCGGCAGGCCAGCGAAGATGGCCAGCTCCCCTGCGCTCATGCGCCGCGTGCCCAGCGCCCATCGGGTGAGACCGGAGAGCGCCGCGACGAGAAACAGCAGGAGCACAGGTTCAGTGAGTGCGGTGGTGTACAGATACAGCACGCTGGGGTTCGCCACGAGCATCAGAACCATGCTCAGCCGCCCGGCACGCCCGATACCGAGCCTGGCCACAATGCGGTAGAGCCCTGCTGCGGTGCCGGCCAGCGAGAAGCTGCCCAGCAGCGCGGCGGCCCACCCCGAATGGAACAGCGGATCGAACTGGACCAGCGGCACCAGCAGCAGGTGCGGCACCGGGAGCCATACAGTGCCCAGCTGGGCAAAGCCCGGAGCCATGGAATCAACGATGCGCCGGGCGATGGTCAGATGGCTTTGCGCATCCGAATAGGCCAGCGCCCACCCGGTGCTGACGGTATATACGCTGGCCCCAAGGGACACTGCCAGCGCGAATCCGGCAATCAGCAGCGTGCCGGGAACCTTGCGGTCTTCCGGCGGAGCATCCAGCAGCTGCCAGGCGCGCCGCCAGCCGCGCCGCCAGCCGCGCAATGCGGGCCGAACTGGCGCCACCGGTGCGGCAGCCGCGGCGGAACTAGAGCTCATCGCGGGCAGCAGATGGGGCGGCGGCCTTCGCCTCGGCTTCTGCCTGCGCCCGTGCCTTGCGGTTGGTGCGCCGGTATACCAGAGCGCCAGCGGCACCGAGTGCTACCAGCACGGCCAGGCCGCCGACGGCCCACCACCCAAAAACCCGGTAGTCATCGGTGCGCGATGACTGGGGCACGACGGAATTGCTCTCCAGCAGTACCGGTTCGGCATCCGGCTGGGCAATGAGCAGATTGCGCGAAAGCGCGGACCATCCGCCTTCGGAAGCGAGCACCTGGTGGGCCAGGTCGGCGTAGAGCGAGCCGCCACCGGCCCGCGACGACTCGGCCGCGCCGGTGGCATCACCCGGGCCCCAGCCCCCGGCGGCCAGGATGGTGCGCGAGTTGCTGGTAAATGCCTGCAGTGCCGCGTACGGCGCCTCGGTGCCGACCCCAGCGGAGAGCATCCCCGCATCGATGGTGCGCATTTCCTCCAGGCGCAGTGGCGCACCCAGCTCATTGATGGTGGCCGCCGAGGCCCCGACAACAATAGCGCTGAGCGGAGAGGACGCCACCTCCTCTTCCGGCAACAGCGTGACCTGCAGCGGAACACCACTGGCCTGCTGCAGGGAGGCCAAGAGCCCCGTGGCCAGCAGGTAGGCATCGGATGGTTCCGCGGACTGGCCAAGTGCCAAGCCGATCTGGCCCGAAGCGGCCTGGGGAAGCATCTCGAAGCCTTGGGTCGCGCTGGTTCCATAGGCCGGGGTGATCGAGCTGGCCGCGCCATCAAGATGCACCTGGACCGGCAGTGATCCGGCGGTGCGGCATTCGGCTCCGACGGCCGCGGCATCCAGCTGGATCCGCAGGCCATTGCGCCCCTTCACCAGGCTTTCGGGCACAGCTATATCGGTGTTGATGGAGGTGTCCTGCGCATCCAGCACATAGGAACCCACCAGGCTGTCGTTCCAATACACGTTCAATGCAGCCTCGGCACTGCTCGGAAGCGCGCTGTGCGTTCCCGCGAGGTGGATCAGCACGCTTTGCACGCTAGCGCCGAAGACGGCTTCGTCAACCCCGGCATACAGCGAGGACTGCCCGTAGCCTTCCAACCGGGGATTCTCAAGCCCCAGATCCTTCAGGCTCAATTCCTCGGGTGGCGCCCACCGCACCGGCTCATCCGGCGTGGCTTTGGCGGTGGCCTCTGTGCCGGTGGCAAGGCTGATGGCCTCCGTGCGCAGCACCGAGTCCAACCCCGCAAATTCCTGTGCATCCCCGGACACGGTCAGGGTCGTGCCCGCCCGGTCTAGCTTCAGCTTCAGCTTCCCGCCAGATGCGTCGAAGCGAACCGTCAGATCAGGGTTCTTGGCCTCCCAAGACACATCGGCGTCGCTGAATGCCGTGGCGATCGCCGGGACGGCGGTCATTGCGGCTGCTGCGGATTGGTCGGTGGCCTGGATGGCAACTCGTTTCGGGGACATGTCGAAGAATTCAGCGATCGACTGCGGGGCGGCCGCCTCGCCCTCGACCTTGATGCGCAGGCCGGATAAGCTGACCTCTTCGGGTTGCGCGGCCAGGCAACGCCCGGCAGAGTCCTCCGGGACCCATCTTGCGCCCACACTCAGGCGGCCGCCGTTTTCCGCGTCCGCCAGCAACGTGCGCGCCGGCTCATCCAGGTCGATAGCGAACTCTCCTGCCTGCTGCGCCGGGAAGGTCTTGAGAATCTTCTGGCCGGCGCGCAGCTGGATTTCTCCACTGCTGGCTGTGGTTTCGATCAGCCCCTGCACCGAACGCGGGCTTTGCCCTTCGGGAATAGCCACGGAACTCGAAGCCCACGCCCCGGTATCACTGGTGGACGCCGGGTTGGGAACGGTCAATGTTTCGTCGGCTGCAGCAGGTCCCAGCGGCTGCAAGACGAGGAGGGCGCTGGCTGCCAGGGCCAGCGCGTAATGGGAACGGGGCAAAGCTACTCCTGGGTTTTCTGCCCGGGCGTTTTGGCCCGGGCTGGCAGATGGGTCCTGGGCAGAGGGGCGGTATCCAAGCGCGCCGGCAATCGTTGCTTGTCGTCATTTTGCGGCGCGACAAAAGTGTTGAGGGTCGAGCATCGGTAGTTCGTAGCTTCCTTGTTCAAGGAAGCAGCAGGACCCTAGCTCCAGAACAGTGCTGTGGTCAGCGACTCGCGTTGGGTCTGCGGTCTCATCCTACCCTAGTCAGCAGCGCGTTCAGGCCCATCCAGCGCTGGCCATCGGACGGGTGCCGCCAGCTGTGGCGTATAGTCGCCGACGAACTCACGCGGCGACGCCCCTCTCGGGTTGCGCGCTTGGGCAACAACCCGAAGATTCGGCCTTTGAAGGACGTTATCGTCCAGATGGGCCGGCTCTACGAATCGGTTGAGGCAGCAGCAGAGCCCGACCGCACATCCTCCCTGCCTGCCTGGATGATCAGTGCATTAAAAGATCAGCTGCATATGTCTGATCTGGAAACCTCTAAGCTCAGCGAGCAGCAAGGCCAGGAGCAGCTCATGGCGTACTGGTCCCGCACATCCGAAAACTAAATCTCCAGTCACCACGGTGCTACCTACATCCGGCTGCGTCAATCCCCGGCAGTTGGTGTTGCTTCCCGATGTATAAGCCCAGTTATGGTGCCGTCTTTCGGTGACATTCTCGATCATCGCTAGCTTATTCCAGCCTTTATCACTGGCCTCGCGACTTGATGGGACCATCGCTCTTCAAAGGAGACTATTGCAGTGGGACAGGAATGCAGAATCCCCAACGAGAGAACATCACCACTTGCCAAGACCCCGCTCCCAGCGCTCGTTGCGTGCGGTATCTTAAGGCCATGACCAGCTGGAATATCTCAAGGCACCCCGAGTGGGATCAGCTGCTGCTCGCCGGCATCACCGTGCGGGAAATCGCCGAACTATGCCACCGCGGTCCTGCCACCATCCATTACCATCTGCGACGGCGCGAACATTATGAACAGGGTTTCCGCGCCAAGCACGAGGCGGCAGTGGCCTCACGCAATCACAACAGGCCCTCCAGCATATGGCGGCGTCAGGCTACCGAACTAGCAGCCTTCCACGCTGAGCACAAAAGGCTTCCGCGCAGCACAGGCGACCGCGCCGAACGTTCTTTGCACCACTGGCTGACGGTACAACGCAAAGAGTTCCAGTCCGGCCAGTTGCCTGCAGCTAAGATCATGCTTCTGCAAGATGTTCCCGACTGGCATATCGACCCTCGTCAACGCGAACTCGACGAACGGTGGAGCGACCGCTTCCAGGCTCTCGTCCAGTACGTTGCAGAGAACGGTCAATTCCCGCGCTACCGGACCTACACATCCGCAAAGGAACACTCCTTGGGTATCTGGCTGCATAATCAGCATCAACGCCGCACCGAAGGAAAACTTGCAGCCTGGCGGCGTGATGCCCTGGATCACGAGTTAGCCGGATGGCGAAGTTACTCTTGATCGCGCCACGGGCTGCTGGAAGTCGATCCCACGGCACTAGATCCAGTCAGTTTTGTATATGTTCCTCAGACAATGGTCGTGTTGGCTGCCTAGCGCCGGCAAGGCATCGGGCAAAGTTCGAGATGAACCCATCATTTAATCCAAATTATGGTTATACTTCTGCTGTTAGCACAGTCACATTTTGGAGGTATAGCCATGATCAGGAAATCCCTTATGCGGATCGCTATGTCAGCCTCGGCGTTGGCGCTTGCTGCTGGAGGTCTAGCCGTTGCAGCATTGCCGGCCCAGGCTGGATATTCCTATCTCTATCCCACTGACTACAAGACGTTCGATGCTTGCAATGCCAAGCGTCTGACGATGAACTCTTCGTGGACGCGAGCGAGCCAGTGCTTTATCTACTACGACACTGATCGCAACGGGAATCGCGTTGGTCCGAACGTCTGGAAGTTCTCAGTAACGGTCAAGAGCTACTAATAGGGCTCCCGAACCGATCGTCCTGCAGGGGCAAGGTTGTCATGGGAATGTTCGACCGCGTCGCCGCCGATATTCCTTTGAGATCTTTTAGCTGCGGGGCCCCGATTTCGGTGCGAGGCTAGCGGACAGAGGAAACGTAGTCGCGGATCTTGTACGGTTCGGTGTCGGTGAAGGTGAAGTAAAACGTCTGCTTCCCTTCACCGGCCCAGGATTCCCCGTCCTTGGTGACCCATTGCCAGGTGGCGGTGACCGCAACCGTGTCTTGCTCGTGGTGCTCGGTCATGAGTTTCACCGTGGGCTTGCTGGTCGCTTTCTTCTCTGCTGCGGTCAGCCATTCCACGCCGGTCGCTGGCCGCTCCGGGGCGATGACTTGTTTGGCCCGTTCGCTGGTCATGAGCTTTCGGGCGCGCATCTCGGCGGCGGTGCGGTTGAAGTCCTTGTTCGGGTCCCAGGTGGTCATGATCGTGGCCGCTTGCTTCGCCAGCTCGATTTTGGCTGGATCATCCACAGCATCCCCGTGCTCGTGGCTGGCACTAGATGACGGCGGGCTGGGGCTGGCCGTGGTGGGGGCAACGCCCGGGATGCTGCTTGGTTCGGTCTCGGTGCTGGCGGGGGTGCATCCGGCTAGGCCTGTTACGAGTCCTGCCGCCAGGGCCATGGCGAGGATTTTGGGGTGTTTCATTGGATGTTCACCTTTTGCTGTCGGAGGATCGGTGCCGGGTCATAGGTTGTGCCGTTGTTGATTGCTGGGCGGTCAAACACGCTGGTTTTCGGGTTGTTGATCTGGAAGTGAACGTGGATGCCGCTGGAATTGCCGGTAGCTCCTGGCTTGCCCAGCGGGGTTCCCTTCTTCACTACGTCGCCGGTTTTCACCAGCAGGGAGTTGTCTTGGGCTTCGTGGAATTCGAACACCAGGTAAGGCGGCTCGGTCATCTGCGCGAAAATATAGTTGCCGTAGGAGCCGTAAAGCTTGTCGATGTTCCCGATGCTGGCATAGGTGATCTTCATGTCCGTAGGAGCGTAGAAGTAGGGGTCTGATCCGGCCAGGTCGATGCCTTCGTGCTTCAAGAGGAACGGCATGCCAGCGCAGCTGGCCAGTGGGCAGGCGCGTGGCCCGAACGGCGAGGTCATGCGTGAATTGGGCATGGGGTGTGCCCATTCATCGGCTTGCAGCTCCCCGAAGTCGAAGCCACCGGGCGCTTCACAGGTGGAGGAATAGTCCATCTGGGCGTTGGCCATGATGATTTCCACGTAGTGGCGGGTTTCTTCGAAGGGCGGGATGCCCCCGTATTTTTGGACGTTGCCCGCTCCGGCGTTGTAGGCGGCCAGGGTGAATTGGATTTTTTCTTTCTCGTTGCTGGCCAGATCCGTGATTTGTCCGGCGAGATGTTTCATGTAGCGGCCTTGGGCATCGAGGCTAGCGAACGGATCGAACTGGTCTTTACCGTTGCCCCATTCCTCCCAAGTTTCTGGCATGAACTGGGCAATGCCTCGTGCTCCCACTGGGGAGACTGCCTTGGGGTTCCAGCCGGATTCCTGCTGGATTTGTGCGGCGATGATACCCACCGGCAGCCCAGCAGTATTGGCGGACTTCTCCACGGCTTCACGGTACTGTTCGGGTATCTTCACCATGGATTCTCCCTTCTCGCCATCGATGGGGGTTCCTTCAATGACACACGGGGCGTTCGGATCGGCTTGTTCACTATCTCCGGCGCCCAGGAAGAGGATGATCGGGGTGATGACCAGTAAAAGAAGGACACCGAGGATCGCCAGAACGATTTTGGCTCCTCCACCCTGTTCTTCCATGACCAGGCCTCCCTACTGGTGCGCGCTGTCGCTGGTCTTGTTGGATCGATAGACGGTGGTGTTCTCCAATTGGGTTGCCACCACATACACCGCGTCATCGGTGACCAGCGCCGGGGCTGGATCTTCGGCACGGTAGTTCGCCCACGTCTTCGGCTCAGCCTCAGAGCTGCCCAGATCCAGGGTGACTGGCCCGTTGTTGCTGTTCGCATAGATCAGGGTGCCGTGGATTGCCGCCAGATCAGCCGCAGGAAGGTCAATGAGTGCCGCCTGGTCGCCGTAGCTGATTCCTACGGTTCCGATAGCTGCGGTTTCCGCTTCGTTGTCCACCAGCAGGGGTTCGGTGGTGTTGGGGATCGCCCGTGGTGCGCCGGAGAAGAGCATTGAACCGGTGCTGGTGTTCAGCACTCCCATGATGCGTTCGGTGTCATCCCAGGCCAGTAGGGCATGGGTGTCATCGAGCGACCACACTCGTGCCGGGTATTTCGTGGCACCTTCTGGCGCGGTGAAGTTCTTCTCTCCCAGGATCGTTCCGGTGTTATCCAGGGTGTAGATGGTGGTGGCGCTGATTGTGGTGATGGTTCCATCGGCTGCCACGTCCAGCACGGTCGATCCGGGCGGGATCATCACATCATGCAGTGTGCCAGCCGTATCGGGGACCCGGATGTACCAGTCCCCCAGTTCGATGTAGGGAGTGTGTGTGTCGGTGCGCGCTGTTTGCCCTGGTTCCAGCCCGATGCTGGTCGGCGCCACGCTCGGGGTGTCGTAGGGCATGTCTACCGGCCATAAGCGCAGTTCGTTGCGTTCTGCAGCGGCATAGACCGGTTTGCCGGCCCAGGTGCCCTGGTGAATGCTGGCCAGGTCTTCCGGGGCTTTGTCCCCGCGCCACACTGGCTGGCCAGTGTCCGGGTTGCGCCCGGTGACGGTGCCTTCTGGATCGGCGGTGAGCAGCCGGTCGGGGCTGATCATGTTGACCGTAGCGCCAGCGAGGGTGGGATGGCTCCACGCGGCGGTCGCTTCGTGTTGCGGTGGCGGCGCGGCTGGCAGCGTAGCCCCGACCCCTTGCGGGGTGTAGACCGGCGCGGTGGCTGCGGGCTGGTTGGCGATGACCACGGCGGTGCCGATGCCGCCGAGGGCGAGCACCGCCAGGGTGCTCGCCCCGGCAATGAACAAGTGTTTTTTCGTGCGCTGCGCGCGTTCGATTTTCGCTTGTTCGGCTTCCTGTTGCGCGGAGAGATCGAGCACTTCCCCATCAGCGGAGATGATCATGTCCCAGGAGCTGTTCGTGGACGCGTCAAGTGCACGCACACGAACGGCCCCGAAGTGGTGGGTGGTGAGTTTGGCGATGACCGCGTTTTTCCCTGCCTCGATGAAATCTTCCTCATCGAGCACGGGGACCGGTGCCCCGTCCAAGGTCAGCATTTGGCGGTCTTCGCTGATTTGCAGCGTATAGACCGGAAAGGCCGGGACTTTCTGGGGATCGATCAGCGTCATCTATTTCGCCACCCGTAGCTTCCTTGGGTTAGTCGGAGGCCTCATCGCTTTTCAGCAAGAAGTCCCGCACGTCTTTCTTCCTGTACCGGCGTACCCTCGACCCGATAGACACCGACTTCAGGCCGTATTCCTTGTTCCATTTCAGAACGGTCTGCGCTTTCACCCGCATCACGTCTGCGATCTCCTCGGTCGTTGCCCACTCCGGCAAATCCGCGATGAGATCTTCAACGGCTTCTGGATCGTTCATGGTCACACTCCAAATGTGCTTCAGTACGAAAACCATGTCAACCCTGTTACGTTATGTTTCCCCATAAAACTATGTTTTACATGTTTTCACAATGTAACCGCTTTACAACATTGACACTGTTTTCTATGCGAGTTAGCGTAAATAGCGAATCACTACATACGGTTGATTACTTTACTGAGGTGAACCCGCATATGTCAGGGATCCCAAACCCTTTTGCGCCTACAAGACCAAATAAGACGCCTGATAGCGGTCATGACGTCCGAGATGACCTTCTCGGCCACGAGCTCATCGTCACCGGGCCCACTGCACCAGGATTGTCTCCCGCACTGGAAGCCCCATCTTCCCCGTGGCCGCAAACGGTCATCGGTCCCTTCGAAGGCCTAGCCGTCATGGGACTGCACGGCGGAGCAGGCGCCACCACCCTCAGCACCCTCCTCGGCGAATCTGCCCTGGATGTAGGCAGAGCATGGCCACTCTCGCAAAGCACCCGAACTCAAGCCCCCTGGCCGCTTCCGGTGATCGCAGTCGCTCGCACCGACCACACCGGCCTGTCCGCCGCGGACCGTTTCGTCCGCTCCTGGGCCAATGGTCAGCTGACCGGTTCCCAGCTTTCAGCCCTGGTGCTGATTGAAGCAGGGCCACACGCCAGTGACGCTCGTAAAAAGGCCACTAAGCGCCTGTTGCGCATGGTTCCCCGAGGCACCCATATCCCATGGATGGATCCCTGGCTCGATGCCCCGCCAGATCCTGCCCGGTTGCCCGGGCGCATCAAGCGAATCATCAAACTCCTGAACACTCCCACCAAATAGAGAGGCACACAAATGTTGTTGCGAACCCTGGCTTTCGGTATCGATCTGGCCGCCACCATTCCCAACCCAACCCCTGAACAGCCACCAGGCACCGAAGGGTTCACCACGATCCTGAACTGGATCGCCTGGGCCGTCATCCTGCTCGGTGTGGCCGGATTCCTCGCCTCAGCCGGGTTTCTGGCCTTCGCTTCCTTCACAGGACGTGAAATCAACGGCTTCAAGGGACTGGTCATCTCCCTGATCGTCTGCATTTTGGCCATTAGCGCCGGAACGATCATCAACGTCTTCGTCTAAGCACCGGTGAACCGTCTAAGAGAAAGAGAAGAATCCTCATGGCTGAAACTGATCCATTAGGCAAGAACTGGAAACTCTGGGGCGGTGTCCTCGCCTTCATCGCTGCGGTGGTGATTGTGGGGTTGATGTTCTTCCCACGCACCACCCCGCAGCCAGAAGCGAATCCTACCGACCCGGCACCCTCGGTGCCGGTGGAATCCGCTTCGGCCCCTTCCTCCCCGTCAGCGTCGGCTTCCAAGCCAGCGACCGGGGATTGCCCTGCGTTAAGCACTGATAATTCATTCCCGAATGAGGCACCGGCCAGTGAATGGAAACGACACCCAGCCGGAATGCTGTTGCCGGTGAATGCTGATCATGGCCCAGCCAAGATGGACGGCGATTTCTGGCGTTGCTTCAGCCACACACCGACCGGTGCGGTACTGGCAGGGTTCACCCTGGTTATTGATTTCTCGGCCGGTGGAGAGATTGATGCTGCCGTTGAATCGATGAATCGCCAACGCCTTTTCGAGGAACAAGGTTCTAGCACGAGCAATGAGAACTTCCCTCCTATGCTCGGATTCCGGGTTATGAATAGCAGTGATGACAGCGCCATTGTCGAATACCTCTCCAAGACCGGCGAGCAGTATGCGGCCATGAGCGTGAACCTTGCTTGGAGCGACAAAGACCATGACTGGCGTTTAGATCTAGCCTCCAGCCCTCCGACATGGGGCGAAGTCAGCGATCCTAGTTCATACACAGAGTTCAAGTAGGCGATTATTGTGGCGAACCAGGATAGTTGTGCATGGTGGCAGGTGAATTGCAACATTGGTGAAGGTCTTAAAAACCTTGCTGATAGTGCGATTACGGACTTCGTGCAGTCGCTCTACGACGGTGCCGTGGCCTTCGTTGCCCAGGTTTCTACTTTCTGGATGGATACACCCAGCCCCGACGTAGACAACGCTGCCGTGGCCAGTCTGCGGGCTGACATGTCTTGGTACGTGGCAGGGTTCGCGATCCTCGGTTTCCTCATCGGCCTAATCAAACTGGTCATGTCCCAGGACGTGAAAAGCAGTCTCATCGGATTGGGCACCCCGATTGTAAATCTGATTCTCGCTGCCACCGCCTATGCAACAGGTATTGGCTTGCTGCTCACCGCTTCGGATGAGTTTTCCAAGTGGATCGTTGAACGCTCTACCGGTGGGGATGTGGATCTGACCCAAATGCTGACCGCTGGCACTGCGCTCTTAGCTAGTCCCGGCACTGCGTTTTTGCTTTTCATCTTGTTGTTGCTCGGTGCGGTCATCAATTTGTTGTTCATGTATTTCCGTGACGTTATGTTCCTGATCCTCTCCGCCTTCATCGTGGCGCTGGCTGCGGCCAGTGGATCAGAGCAGGGCCGGCAAGCATGGCGCAAAGCTAACGGTTGGCTGATCGCGCTGCTGCTCTATAAGCCGGTCGCAGCGGGCATCTATTCTTTGGGATTCCGCATGCTGGTAGATGGCAGTGCCCCTGAAGGTGAGGAAGCCACTGTTCCTGAGGCGATGCACTCCACGCTCATTGCGTTGCTGATCTTGTTGCTGGCGGCGTTGGCGTTGCCCGCCTTGATCAAGTTCATTGTTCCTGCTGCCGGTGTTGGTGCTGGCGCATTCTCCGGTGGCGCGGCGCTGGGCGCTGGTGTCACGCTCGCAGCCGGTGCGGCTGTTGTCGCGGGTACGGGTGGCGCGGCGGCTGCTGCCGGTGGTGCCGGTGCGGCGATGGGCGGCGGCGCGGGTGCCGTCGGTGGTGGCAGTGGGGCCGCCGCTGCTGCGGCTGGTGGTGGGTCAACAGCTGCGGCTGCCGGTGGGGGATCAACTGGCAGTGCAGCTGGGGGTGGCGCGGCCGGTGGTGGATCGACTGGCGGTGGTGATTCTGCTGCTTCAGAAACCGTCAGTGGTACCGATGCTGGTTCCTCAGCTTCGGGTGCTGTCTCTGGTGAGGGGAGCTCCGGTTCTGGTTCTGGTTCTGGTTCTGGTTCTGGTTCTAGTGATCGTGGTGGATCTTCTACCAGTAGTTCTGGCAGCTCCACTTCCGGCGCAAGCTCTAGCAATACTCCTGCGGCTGGTAGCGGTTCTAATTCTGCTGCCAGTGGATCGGATGTTGGAGATGCGGCTCCTGCATCAAGTAGTTCGAGTTCCAATCCAACCGGTGCCGGTGCATCAACTTCTCCTGGTTCTTCTGGCTCCGGTAGTTCGGGTAACAGCGCTAGTTCCTCAGGCTCAGCCCAGAACAGTGCCCCATCCAATGGCCCATCCGGTGCCAAACCCACGAACAAAGCCAACGAGGCAATGCAGAAGATGGGCGACATTAAAGGCATCGCCAACGGGGCGAATCCCAGCAAGCTTGTAGACGAGGACGGCGAATAATCATGGCAACCACCGATGTGCGGATCGAGCCGAATACTTTCGGCAACCTCACCGTGCCCCGCCGCTCAGGTTTGCTGGGCCTGTCGATGGGCCAAAGCCTCATGCTGGTGCCCGTTATCCTCATCGTCATTGTCATGGCAGCTCGCGGCTGGATCATGGCCGCAGTCATCATCGCCCTGGCCACTATCCTCGGGGCGATGCTGTTGCTGGTCACGAAGAAACAAGGCCGATCTATCTACGGGAGATTCATGCTACGTCTAGCGCAGCGGCAGAAAGTCGCATCCAAAAAGCACGTATACCTTTCCGGCCCCACGGGGTTCACCCCCGACGGGCAAGTACGCTTGCCGGGGCTGATGGCCAAATCGCATTTGACCGAATCCATGGATTCCTACGGCAACCCGTTCGGCCTGATCCGTCTCTCATCCCGTGGCCACCACAATTACTCCGTGGTGCTTGAATGCTTCCCGAACGGGGATAACCTCATTGACCAGGCAGACGTGGATAACCAGGTAGCGCACTGGGCGAACTGGCTGACCCAGCGCGGGTTGGATGAAGGAATCCGCGGTGCCTCCGTCACCATCGAGTCGTCCCAGGACTCGGGCCTGCGTCTGCAAAAGCTGCTGGCGGATAACCACCGCGAGGACGCTCCCGAGTTCGCCCAGCGTGTCGTTGAACGTATCGCGCAGACTGATAACTCCACCGCTCCTGAAGTCGTGGCCCGCATTACCCTCACCTTCGACGGTCGCCGCCTCGATGGGAAGGCCGGGGATCGGGGCATGGAAGAAATGGCCGAGGAAATCGGCAACAAGCTCCCCGGCATCATCTCCGGTCTGGCGAACACCGGGGCCGGAGCGGTACGCCCTAACACCGCCCAGGAAATCATGGACTTCACCCGCGTCGCCTATGACCCGACAGCCGCTGTAGCAGTGGAGGAAGCGCAAGCCGCTGGCGGCACCGGCCTTGCCTGGGAGGATGCGGGGCCGTCCTTCGCCTTGGACGCGTTCGATCACTACCGGCACGACCGGGCGGTGTCCAAGTCCTGGACGATGTATGAAGGCCCGCGCGGCGCATTCATGTCCAACTCGCTGGCCCGCTTGACTGCACCAAGTGAAGGCGCGCTGCGCAAGCGCGTGACCTTGCTGTATCGTCCGATCCCAGCGGATCAGACGTCAACGGTAGTGGAGAACGAGCAGAAGGATGCGATGTTCTCCGGCTCGCAGCAGCGCGTTTCCGTGCGTGCCCGCCAGCGTTTGGCGGCAGCGCAGAAAACCGCCCAGGAAGAAGCCTTGGGTTCCGGGTTGACCCGCTTCGGGCTGATCATAACGATCAGCGTCAAGGATGAGGCGGAACTGAAGAAGTTCGACCGCACCGTTCCCGGCTTGGTGTCCCACGCGAAACTGCGGGTACGCGAGGCGTTGGCGAACCAGGCAGTGACCTTCCAGGCTGGCTTGCCTTTGGGCATGGTGGTGCCTGATCACATGATGATCCCCGACGAGCTGAAGACGTGGTTCTAATGACTCCACTGATCCAGAAAAAGCGCCAGCACCCCTCCCCAAAGGACTTGGAACAGTCCCATAGCCTCACCCTGTCCAAGCGCGACGTGGCCCGTTTGGAACGCGCTGCGAAGAAGGCAGCACCCAAGCCAGCCAAGGAACCAGGCTTGCTTTCCCGACTGCTGGCCGAAGGTGCCCAGTCCCGGCATGTTCCAGGCGATGCAGGGTGGAACCGCCGTGGCGGCGGGCCGGTGAACTACATCGAAAACCCTGTGGAGATTCAAGGCTCTGCCGTGCAGGTGTGCGGGTTCTGGCCCTTCGTCAACGGTGCCGGGCTACCGACCATTGGCGCACCTCTGGGCCGCCATCTGCTGCGCAACACCCTGGTGACCGGTGACCCGATTTCCTGGTTCCTCAACGGCATCATTTCCAACCCTTCCGCGTTCATCCTCGCCCAGCCAGGACTAGGCAAGACCTCGCTGGTGCACCGCCTCTTGGCGGTGCTCTCAGCCTGGGGCGTGGTGCCGATGATCCTGGCTGACTCGCGCCCCGACTACGTGCCGCACATCCGCGCCCTGGGCGGGCAAGTCATTACCTTCTCTCCTGGCCAAGGACACCTCAACCCCTTGGATCTTGGCCCGCTGGTGGCCAGCCTGAACGAGATTGAGAACGAGAAGGCCCGCGAGATTGCGATCCAGGAAATGATCAGCCGCCGCCGCTCGCTCATGGAAGGCATCGCCTCCATGATGCTGGGCCGGCCTCTGAAACCGCACGAGTCCACCTGCCTGTCGGTGGCGATCAACGAACTCGACCCCGAGCTGCGTGATGCCCCGTTGATTGGTGAGCTGGTGGATTTCATCCGTTCCCGCCCTGAGGTGCTGCGCCAGAACGTGCTCGCCTACGATGATGACCACGAATACGACCAACGCCTCCAAGCCCTGCTGGACGCGTTGATCAACCTCGGCCCCTCCGGCGCTTATGGGGATATGTTCGCCAAGCCTTCGGATGCTCATATTACCCCTGGGGTGCCGGTGGTGTTCGATATTTCCGGGGTCAACGAAAACGACTCCGTGCTGGTCGCGGCCGTGCAGTCCTTGTGCTGGAACCTCGGATCAGCCACCGTCTCTGCCGAGCAGCACCTGGCGGCAGCGGGCAAACGCCAGCGGCGCACCTACTTCCTGGTCATGGACGAGCTCTGGCGCATCCTCAGAGCATCAGATGACATGGTGCACTTCATCGATACGATCACCCGCCTGAACCGTGGGCGCGGCATCGGGCAAGTCATGATCACCCACACCATGAACGACCTCAGGCTATCCAAAGAACACCTGACAGCGACCGCCTGGGGGTTCGTGGAACGCTCCGCGCTGGTGTTCCTCGGCGGCTTGGCGCCCTCGGAGATGGGCAACCTGGAAGAAGTGTTCGCCCTGTCCTCCAAGGAAAAAGCGTTGATGACTGACTGGACCGGCGAAGCCGTCGTTGATCCGAAAACCAACAAGGCCTCCCGCCGCCCCGGGGCCGGCCACTTCATCATGAAAGTCGGCAAGAATCCCGGTACTCCGTTCGTCACGCAGCTCACCGATCTGGAATTCGAGATTTCGGATACCAACCGGGCTTGGGAGATGGTCAAATAATGTTCAACGCTGATCCGCGCTCAGGGCGCAAAAACCAGCCAGCCAACGACGAAGCCCTATGGATCATCGGCGGCGGCATCCTCACCCTTGGCATCATGGGGGTGCTGTTGTGGACGTTCGGCGCGATCCTCGACCCGAACGTGCCACAGTCCTCGAATAATCCCGTGCAGATCCTCATGGATCAGTCCCGTGGCTTCCTGCCCGTCGGCGGGCTGCAAATCGCCGTGTTCGCCCTCGGGCTGCTGCTCCTGTTGGCGGTCATCGTGATGCTGGTGGTGGTGTGGCGGCGCAGCCGGGGCACCAGCAGCCGCATTGATCATCTGGCCAAGGAGATGGGCCACGCCAAAGACTTCAAGGCCTTGGAAGAACCAGCAGCCCGGGCGGATGCTGAACGCCTCGGAGCCACCAAGGCCGGCATTGGGGTGCCTCTGGCCAAGCTGGTCAACAACCGCAAGTCCTTGTTTGCTTCCTATGAGTGGGTGCAGATCTGGTTGATGGGGCCACGCGCCGGCAAAACCTCATGTGTCTGCGTCCCGCAGATTTTAGAGACCGGTGGGCCGGTGCTGGCCACCTCGAACAAGCGCGACATTGTTGACATGACTCGTGGCCCGCGCGCCCGCGTGGGCACCGTATGGGTGCACGATGTGCAGGGCATCATCGGTGAAGAGCCTTCCTGGTGGTGGAACCCCCTGTCGTTTGTGACCGATATGAAAACTGCGGTCAAGCTGGCCGATGTGTTTATTGCGTCGGAAACCTCAGCCGGTGCCAAGTCCGACGCGTACTTTGAGTCGGATGGTAAGCGCCTGCTGTCCCATTTCCTGTTTGCTGCGGCGATTGCCAACCGGCCGATCACCGACGTGTTTGCGTGGGCGCAAGATCCCGAGGACAAAACCGCACGAGACCTGCTGGACGAGCACGGGTACCAGGATTTCTCCTCCGCTCTATGGCAGATCCAGGGACTGACCCCCAAGCAGCGCGACGGCGTGTATGGCACGATGCGCCCGTGGATCACGGTGCTGTCCTATGAGGAAGTCACCCCGTGGATACGCCCGAACGGGAACTTCGCACGCCCCGAATTCGATCACCGCAAATTCGCAACGAGCACCGACACCTTGTATCTGGTGTCCAAGGAAGGCGCGGGCACAGCCCGCGCCATCACCGCCGCATTGGTGATGGCCGTGATGGATTCCGCCGAAAAGACTGCCGCCGGGCTACCCGGTGGACGGTTGACAACACCGATGATGGCCGTGCTGGATGAGGCCGCAAACGTGGTGCGCTGGCGCGAACTGCCCGACGTATATTCGCACTACGGTTCCCGGGGCATCGTGGTCTCCACGTTCTTCCAGTCTTACAAGCAAGGAGTGGAAGCCTACGGGCAAGACGGCATGGATAAACTCTGGGGCGCATCCAATATCCGTGTTGCCGGCTCTGGCCTGTCCGATGATAAGTTTCTGCCGTATCTGGAAAAGCTCGTGGGTGCCCGCGACGTGCTCAAACGTTCCTCTAGCACCAACGGCCGCAACGGGCGTTCGGTATCCAGCTCGATGCAGCGCGAGTCGATTCTGGAAGTCTCCGACCTGGGCGCACTGCCGCGAGGCCGTGCCATTGTCACCGGCTCAGGTATTCCGGCAGGACTGCTGGAACTCGTGCACTTCTCCCAAAAGCCCTACGGGCAAGATGTGAAGCTCTCGCAGGAATACTACGAGAAAGTGCAGCGCGAGAATCGATAAGGCGAAAATATGCCGCGCCTTTAATGAAAGTTCCGTGTATGACCCACCGTATTCATGCGCGAGATCATTCCCCAGTTCACAGCACAGGTTGAACGCATACTGGGCTGCCCGTTCGGGCAGCAATCGTCGGAACCTTCAGTCCAAGAGCTGGATCCAAGGCAGCCACCGCAAT
Organism: Glutamicibacter sp. NPDC090743; assembly: GCF_044769125.1. Classification (NCBI taxonomy): domain Bacteria; kingdom Bacillati; phylum Actinomycetota; class Actinomycetes; order Micrococcales; family Micrococcaceae; genus Glutamicibacter; species Glutamicibacter sp. NPDC090743. The sequence goes on from NZ_JBIVXE010000009.1 coordinate 32,871, forward strand.
AGTGTCCGATCTTTCATGAGCAATAACTAGAGAGTCTGCTCGAAGTGCAATGAACCGCGGGAAAGCACCGCCCGCATCCACGACTGAACTGCGCGTTGGATAACCACCGTGGTCAATTGAGAAGACTGCAATAGAGTCATGCCCTCGGTTGGACACCAACACGTGTGCACCAGCGATCGCAATACCGGCAGCGCTCATGTTGTCCAACACTTGTCCGGGAGGCAGCGTCGAGCAGCTCCCAAGAAGTTCTAGCTTATTGTTCTGGGCAAGCCGATAATGCATCAAGGTAGCATCAAGTTCTCCCACAACGTACACCGCATCAGGAAAATCAGGGCTAATGGCAGCGTGCCTCGGTCCGCTACCGGGTTTCGTCCGGACGATGTCGATTACCCGCAGATCTTCGCCTTCTATGTCGATCACGAATAAAGCGTCTAGACCCTTGTCCGGGACAAGGATTCTGTGCCGATCTGGAAGGATCAAGATTTGATGTGGGTGGGAGAATTGATTTCCCTCACTCGGGAATCGGTTCAGGTACTGCTCTGCTAAATAGATCACTTTGCCGTTGCACTGTAAGGTCCCATCTGAATCGATATTGAACGCAGCGACAGTTCCCGTCGCGTAGTTGGCAATGATCAACCGTTCATCATCTGTCACTGCAGCGTGGACAGGGTTCATACCTAGACAATCGATGGTCTGCCGGTGAACGATTCTTCGCTTCTCCGAGATGCCAACAGTCGAGACTTCTCCCCCATCCCCATGCAGCACGTAATATGTGGAGTCGTGCCCAGCGGTAATCCATGAGGGATTAGTCATCGGCAATGTGTCAAGCGTCCGCCATTCAGATTTTGACGCATCCCAAAGGGTAAGCCCGTTGCCTCTGGCATCGCGCTCTTTCGTGGTGCGAGCTCCAACCAGCACAAGATTTTCGTCCACCGCGCTGTATCCTTTCGTTTTGTGCGTTGCTCTACCGCAGCACCAGGGCAAGCCCGAACGCTACGAGTAGGCCGATGGTGGAGGCCAGTGCGGTCAAGAATGTCATTGATTTCAGCGCGCCTCTAGTGGTGACCCCGAGCAAAGATTGGAACATCCAGAAGAAATTGCTGTTAAAGTGCACTGCGAAAAGTGCTCCAGAAGCGATAGCAACAGCAATCACTAATGGGGAGACACCCAATCCGGCAACGACTGGGCCGATAATTCCAGCGGCGGCAATCGCTGCCACATTAATGGAACCAATGGCAACGTGAAGCACCACAGCAATCACCCACGCAAGGGCAATCGCGGCGAAAACATTGATTCCAGCGTCGGCAGCGAAAAGGTTCTTCAGCACATCGCCCAAAGCAGTGGCTTTGATAACTGCAGCCAGAGATCCACCGAGGCCGGTGATGAGCAAGATGTTTCCGGTAGTGTCCAAGCCTTTCTTGATTGCTGTATCTCTGGTCTCTGATCCGACACTCGTTTTCGCTAGGATCATCGCCAGTACCAGGCCAATGAACATAGCCAGCAGTGGTTCACTGAGGAAATCGACGATAGGATTCTCTACTCCAAAGGTCCGGGCGATCGCTCCTCCACCGACTAACAGGATGGGGGTCAGCACTGGCAGCAGTGAGACGCCCAGGGGCGGTAGTTTGTCCCCGTATTTTTCGGCGGCTTCGCGTCCCAGTTGTTCTTCGGCCGCTAGCGCGAAGCCTGTCTGTTCATCCTGCTCAGTTTTCCACCACCCACGGCGCAACAAGAGCGAATAGATGAACAGGGAAACTAGCGCAATCAGCGGGGCGACGATCACACCGCATAAGAGCATGGTGCCTAATGGAATGCCGAGCAAACCGGCAATGGACACCGATCCTAATCCTGGGACGACGAGCACTACCCCGACGGGGATTCCAACAACCAACGCCCCCGCCATAATTCCCAGACCGTTTTTCCCGAGTTTCTCAGCCGATGAGCGGGCCAAAGGAGAGGCCAAGACTAGTTGCACATCAGGATAGATCGAAGGGAAGAAGAGGTTGAGGGTCGCGGCCATAACGTAGGGCAAACGCTTAGGACCAGCGACACGGAATAGAAGCTGAACTGTTTTTTCTAATGCTCCCATGGAGTTCAGCAGTGATCCGATGAGTACGCCGAAACCGATCAGCAGTCCAACATCAACCATGATGTTGCCGAAGCCTTCGGCAATTGTCGTGACGGTGTTGACTAGACCCAAGCCGCCAGCAATACCCATATAGAGGGAACCGACCATCAGGGCGATGATGGGGTCTACTTTGACCTTGATAATGAGTAAAACGATGAGTGCGATGCTAATAACCGCGTGAAGAATGATCATGAGGAGGGGTCCTTCCCTGAGCGTGACGTCGTTGTCAGTGGGTAAGGTGCTGCTTTGCGCAGGATTGTATGGGACCGGCCGCTACACAAAATGCTTGCAACGGCCGGTCTTGGGTCGTAAATCAGCGGTTAGAAACCGTTGAGAACATGTTCTGTATGAACAACAGCTGGTGCACCGTCAAGGTGCTCGCCGATGAGCTCTCTCCACTGTCCAAAAGCTTCAGAGCTGCGGAAAGTTTCGGTATGGTGCTCCACCGTTTCCCATCCAACTCGTAGTTCATACGTTGAGGTGGACTCCAGGACTCGATTCAGTGTCATTGAGAGAGCGCCCGCTGCTTGCTGAAACAGTGGGTAGGCTTTCAACACAGCTTCTTCAAAGGCACCTTCATGGCCCGGCAGGATCTTGATCGTTGCGATTTCAAAGATCATTAGTTCTCTCCTGCTCCTGCTGCCTCGGTGGCCCGTTCTTCATCGATCCTGTGCCTTTCGGTGGACCCGGCCATAGTTCGAGTGGCATCGATCGATGCGTAGGTCCAGAAAATTTTCATTTCCTCAGTATCCGACGCATTGCGGAACCTGTGGACGATATTTGCTGGCACGAATGTGGTCTCGTAGGTTTCCAGAAAGTACTCGGTTCCATCGATATCAACGTAGGCAGTGCCTTCAATAACCATCACTGATTCGATGCAGTTATGGCTATGGTGGCCAATTGCTGCTCCAGGCGCGAAGGTTGTAATGCCATTGAGGAAGGTTGTCGATCCGACGTCGGCGGTGACTAAGGGAACGGTGGACGCACCATTGCCCCGATCTTTCTTAGGCAGCTGCGAGGGCCGCAAAATAGCGGCCGGCAGCGAGCTGCACTCAGTCTGGATTTTCGTCATCAGTTCTCCCTAGCCGTTGTAGTTGGGGCCGTACCAAACGGTCTTGATATTGGTGAATTCCCGGATTCCGTAGGAGCTCAGCTCGCGTCCGTATCCTGACTTCTTGATGCCGCCAAAGGGGAGGCGAGGATCAGATGCGACCATGCCATTGACGAATACGGCGCCTGCATCGAGTTGGGAGACCACCTGGCGGGCCGCCTCACGGTTCTCGCTCCATACGGTGGCCGCCAAACCGAACTCTGTTTGGTTTGCCAAGCGGATGGCTTCTTCAGTTGAGCTCACGCGAATTACTGCCGCCACAGGTCCGAAGGTTTCTTCGTCGAATGCCGCGTGGCCTGGCTTCACATGGTCAAGGACGGTTGGTGCATAGTAGAAGCCTTCTCCCTCGAGGACGGTGCCTCCAAGCTTCAGGTCCGCGCCAGCTTCAATGCTGCGCTGCACTTGGCCATCGATCTCTGCACGCAGGTTGGCGCGAGCCATGGGTCCGATCTGCGTGGCCTCATTGGTTGGATCCCCGACTTTCAATGCAGCTACCCCGTCGGTGAAGTGCTTCACGAATTCGTCAGCAATGGAATCGTGCACAATGAAACGCTTGGAGTTCACGCAGCTTTGTCCGCCGTTGGTGAACCGTGCCTTTACGGCTACTTCGGCGGCCTTCTGCACGTTGGCGTCTGACAGTACGATGAACGGATCTGAGCCGCCCAATTCCAGTACCTGTTTTTTGAGGCTATTGCCTGCCTGTCCGGCGACAATTGCGCCGACTTCGGTGGATCCGGTCAGGGTTACTGCAGCGATACGGTCATCAGCAATCATCGCTGCAACCTTCGATGAATCAACCAGCACGGTGGCGAACAGGCCTTCGGGGACCCCCGCGTCACGCAGAATTTCCTCTGCGGCGATGGCTGCTTGCGGCACGTTGTTTGCATGCTTCAGGATTGCGCCATTGCCAGCAGCCAGGGCTGGGGCCGCGAATCGGAAGAACTGCCAGAACGGGTAGTTCCACGGCATGATCGCCAGGACAACGCCTAGGGGTTCGAAGACAACGCCGCTTTCCTCAGCCTGGGTTTCGATGGCTTCTGGTGCCAGGTATGTTTCGGCATTCTCTGCGTAGTAGTCCAGGGTGAGTGCGCATTTTTCAATTTCTGATCGTGCCTCGGCAATGGGCTTACCCATCTCCAACGTGATCATTTGTGCGTACTGCTCCTGCCGTTCGCGCAGTACTTTCGCAGCGCTAGTAAGGTAAGTGACTCGCTCTTCCAGAGGTACAGTGCGCCACTGGGTTTGCGCCTTTGCAGCAGTAGTAAGGATTTGGTCAACTTCTGCATCAGTGTGTGCTTCGAAAGAAGCCACCTGCTGGCCAGTTGCTGGGTTCACAGTGGTAATCATCTGTTGCTCCTTTTAGATTTTTGAACCGATTAGAAGAGTGGGTAGGCGGCGAACAGTCCGCCAACAATAAGCATGGCCAAAGCCACAAGGAAGCCGCGCCAGATGACCTTTCGGAAGTGCTCTCCCAGCTGGACGTTGGCTAGGCCGATTAGCAGAAGGAAGGATGCTACTAAGGGGCTGGACTGGTGCAGTGCCTGGCCAACGAGGGAGGCACGAGCCATTTCTACTGGGGCAATACCGAAGTGCCCGGCAGTCTCGGAAAGAATTGGGAGGACCCCGAAGTAGAACGCATCGTTGGTCATCACAAACGTCAGGGGAATGCTCAAGACACCTGCGATGGAGGCCATGTACGGACCGAGTGAGGTTGGCAGGATCGAGACAAGCCATGCGGCCATGGCGTCAATCATGCCGGTACCGTTCATCACCCCGGTCAGAACGGAGGCGGCGAATACCATGCCCACCACGGAAATAACGGATGATGCATGTGCTTGAATCTGCTCAGCTTGTTCGGAAACCTTCGGGAAGTTGATGATCAATGCGAGGCCAACAGCCACCATGAAAATCAGGGCAGGCTCAACGATGTCGGCTACTAGAAGCACCATGACAGTCAAGGTCAGGATGAAGTTGACCCAGATCAGCTTTGGACGAGCATTGGCACGCTGGATGAACTTTCCATCTTCACTGAATGACGCCGAGAAATCCGAGCTTTGCGCTGTGCCCTGGGTTGCAACGGCAGGCTGGGTGCCTTCTTTGGACTTGGACCACCCTCCGCGGACGAGTGCTTCTTCCATAACACGCTTGCCCGTGGAACGTTCGTCTAGGAAGACCAATCCCAGACGCTTCTTCTCCGAAAGACCCATGAAGTAGGCGAAGATCAGGACCGCGACCAGTCCGGTAACTATCGCTGGGATCATCGGTACGAAGATGTCGATTGGGGAAAGGCCCAGGGCAGCAGCGGCACGGGAAGTCGATCCGCCCCAGGGGACCGTGTTCAGTACACCGTTGGACATTGCGGCAACCACGGTCAGCACCACAGGGCTCATTCCCAAGCGCAGGTACAGAGGTAGGAATGCCGAGGTGACGATGATGAACGTGGTCGATCCGTCGCCGTCGAGCGAAACAATTGTTGTCAGCAGCGCGGTGCCGACCACCAGTTTAGTCGGGTCGTTGCCGGAAAACTTCAAAATGGCGCGGATCAGTGGATCGAACAAGCCGACGTCGATCATGGTGCCGAAGAAGATGATGGCGAAAAACAGTAGAGCAGCAGTCGGCGCAAGCTTGGCGACCGATTCAATCACCATGTCACTGACTCCCAGCCCAGCTCCAGCGAATAGGCCGAAGATCAGCGGGATCAGAATCAGGGTTGCGATCGGTGTAAGTTTCTTGGCCATCACCAAGTACATGAAAGTGGCAATCATCAGAAAGCCGAGGAGAACAAGCATCGTTGACGTTTCCTTGCGGGTGAAAAATCAGGTTGAAAAGTGATCGGTGCCACTTACTGTACTTGTATACCTGACAGTACACAAGATTGTACATACACATGTGCACTGATGCGAAGTACACTGGATCCATGGACAAGGAACGCAGCCCCCGCACCCCCGGCAAGTCTGATGCCGTATACCTTCAGCTCAAGTCCGACATTGAGGATGGAGCGTTCCTTCCCGGGGAAACGCTGCCGGAAATCATGCTGGTTGAGCGCACCGGAGCGTCTCGAACCCCGGTGCGCGAGGCCCTGCGCCGGCTCGCGGCCGATGGGCTCGTGGAGATCGCTCCGCGACGCCCAGCAGTGGTTTCTCGCATTTCGCTCAGGACCGTGCGTGAATTGTTCGATTTCCGTCGCGTCGTAGAACCAGCAGCCATCCGACTCGTTACCCAGGAAGCACAGGATTCCACTGCGGTGCAGGAGAGCTTCCAAGCCCTAAAATCCGATTTCGAACAGATTCTCAACCTTGATTACAGCGAGGGTTTCGCGGAGAAATTCCGCTCCAACGCTCGCCGCTTCGACGACCTCTTGCTGCAATACACGCCAAATGGCCACCTGGGCCGTTCCATCTCCGAATTGCGCACCCACACCGCTCGCCTCAAGCGCATTGCGCACACGGACCACCAACGACTCAACGAATCAATATCGGAACATATCGCAATGTGCCAAGCTATCATCGATGGGCAAGGGCAGCGCGCTGCCGCAATTTTGGATGAGCATCTCAACCATGTCGATCGCGCCATTTTCGCTGCGCTCCTGGATCAGCAGGAATCCGGTCGGAGCCGCAGCCATGTAGACCTGCTGGGCTAGCTGAATGCAGGATTACTCGTACCAGCTGAACGAGTTAATCAGGTCGCCAGTCACGTTCACCTGGCTGCCAGGTACAACAACCCTTTGCGAGATCTCCCGGTAGGCGAAATAGTGTGCCGCCTTCTTGTGCTCATTTTCAAAAGCATCCTGGTCTCGGTATACCTCGTAGAAGGCAAATCGGTTGGTACCAGCACCCAGTTCGATCACGTCGAAACGGAAGCAACCGGCTTCATCGCTGACTGATTTGCGACTGTTTTCTGCAATCGCTTCCAGGAATTCCTCTCGGTGCTCGGGAATGACTTCAAGGGTGACCCATAGGGAGAACATTCTTAATCGCTTTCGTTCCGGCATGTTATTTGCCTCGCTTTTAATGTACATTTTATTGTATACCTGAGTGTGTACAAGATTCCCAGATCGGAGCGAGACATCGTGGCTCTCAATCAAGACACCCAATCCCCAGTAAAAATTACTGACCTAGTCAACTTCGTCCAACTAGCCCTCGAAGCCGAGAGCCTTAGTTCGGAGCATGCGCATCTCGTCGCGGACTCCTTGGTCCAAGCCGATTTGTGGGGGCACCAATCGCACGGGGTTCTGCGCCTCCCGTGGTACATAGCCCGTTTGCGCACAGGTGCAATGAAAGCATCCAGTGAAGTAGCTACGTTGGTTGATACTGGGGCGATGTTGCTTCTCGATGGCCAAGACGGGGTCGGCCAGGTACTCACGGATATCGCGCAGCGGGAAGCAGTGCAACGAGCAAGAATTCATGGTGTGGGAGCCGTGGGGGTTCGGAACTCCAATCACTTTGGGACCGCAATGTACTACACTCGTCGAGCCGCAGCCGCAGGCTGCGTCTCGATCCTGACTACCAACGCCTCCCCAGCTATGGCACCTTGGGGTGGCAAGGAGAAAGGCATCGGAACCAACCCCTGGTCTATCGGCGCACCCTATAAAGACGGTGCCGTAGTCATGGATATTGCCAATACCGCTGTTGCTCGGGGAAAAATCTATCTCGCTCGCCAGCGTAACGAGCCGATTCCTGATTCTTGGGCGCTAACCGCTGATGGGTTACCCACTACCAACGCAGCCGAAGCCGTTGACGGCGTGATCCTGCCGATGGCCGGGCACAAAGGCTATGCCATCTCATTCATGATGGACGTGCTTTCCGGCGTGCTCACGGGAAGCGCCTCGGGCAGAGGAGTTAACGGACCATACCGTGAGGCCGAACGCTCTGGCTGTGGCCACATGTTCATCGCTCTGGATGTTGCGAGCTTTGGCTCCCCGGAAGAATACAACGATCGTTTGGAACAGCTCATTGCCGAAGTCAAGCAAACACCGCTAGCTCATGGCGCAGCGGAGATTTTCATCCCAGGGGAAATCGAAGATCGGCACGAGGCTGCGCGGAAATCCGAGGGAGTCATACAACTTCCTGAACAAACCTGGATCGACCTTGCAAAGTTGGGTGAAGAGACCGGTACAGCGCTTCCGCCTCGCGCCTAGCCGACAACAGATTCCCGCTAACGTCCGCACCCTCCAACAAATGCGCCTGCGGCTATCACGCACGCAACCGATCAACAGCTTTCTAGATGTGGGCGTACCGTGGGCATGCTTGTACCTCCTGATTTCCAGGCATGCTCCGGTCCCCCAATAGAGGATGAGCACCGTTGTTGAGATACGGTCTTCTCTCTATCCACCCTGAGCGGCTGACACGCACCGCGTGTCAGCCGCTCAGACCCATGTCAACAAATGGCAATTCAACTATTTAAGTGCCAGATCCATTTCGGCACGGCTTCACGCAGAAAACGACTCGCCATCTCAGGTCCGCCTCCGAAATCACGGTCAAGGCAACTGATCGAGCTCGTAGCTCCGTCTTGATACAACCGGAATCGTTAAAAAGCTGTCCGGACCAGCACGCACCAAATCATGCGGAGGCAAACATCACTAACCGCGACAGCGGCCGTGTCATCTCCTAACCAGGGGAAACTAAACAGCGGCTTCTCGTAGCGCCGCGGGCATCTCCTGGGCTGGCCACTGCTCAGGTACACCCTGGCGCACCGGGGGATCATAATCCCAGAACGGGCCATCCGGTGAAGTCAGTTCCCCCATCAACGGATAGAAGTAGTCACGCATGTAGGAAGCCATGCCGGTGGCTCCCTCCCACCGCATCTTTTCGAAGCTCAACCACAAGGCAGTGACCAGCGTGATCGCTTCCTCATAACGCCACCACTCTGGATCCCAGCGGAATTCCCCTTTGTTCAGCTTCCGCCGGAAGTTCGGCAAGGCCCACTGGGTCAGCCAATCTTCCTCCGTTTCGAAAGCCAACGGCTGCTCAGTGTCCTTACCTGATTCCGCAGCTACTGGTTCGTCGGTTTCCAGGTCATCATCATTGATGAAGCTCATCGGGTGACCTCCGCGCTCTGGCCACGCTTGCGTGCCTGGCTGTTGCCGCGCTGCGCTGCCGGCCTGGTGGATTTCCCGAAGCGTACTGCTTCACCAGGCTTCGAGGGGAACCCTTGGCCAGCCCTGGCACGAGCGAGCACCGCAGCTGCTGATTTAGATCCTGGCCCAAGATCATCTGGGTGCACGTTCGCACCCAACGCGTGCTGTGTCTCTGGTTTCCCAAGGCTGGGGGCGTTGACTGCTTCGCGGCTCTCAGCAGCGTCGCGATCCCGTGCATCAACCTGAGTTTCACCTTCAGCCTGTTCAACCTTCGCCAGATGCCCTTCGGCGGCGTCTTCCCGCTCCTGGGCTTGTTCTTTCTTGACCTCGGCCTGCGGTGTCGCTTCTGGCCCGTCCTGCCCGCGTTCAAAGGCCGCTTCCTGGTTCAGGCGTGCGCTGCCGTGGTAGTCATCAATGGCGTTGCGCAACGCGTGATGGCGTTCCTCAGCCGATTGCGGGTGGTTCTTGTAAATGTCCTCGATGTTGATTCCCAGCTCGTTGCGCAGCCGGTCAGATCCAGACATGAACGCTTTCGACGCATCACGGTGATTAGCTGACAGTTCAGAAGCCACGATCATGCGGTCAGCTATTTGCTGGGAGGACATTTTCGTGAAATCTGGCGACGCCACATCCTTCTTCAACACCGCTGCAAGTTGCTGCTGCGCCTGGTGCGTCTGCGCTGCCGGGTTCTGGTTCGCGGCACGCCGATCAGAGGCTTCCTTGACCTGCATCGCAGCGCCCAGGCTCATGCGCAGCACACGGCCGAACTCCATCGAAATATCTGATTCTTCGTCGTTTTCCATGTCCTGCACTCTCCCTTGACTGTTCGGTTACCGGCCTAGGCCGTGATCCCGATCTTTCTTGGTCATTCGCGCACCTGGTGATGCCACAGTGTGCATCGGTTCCCGTCGCTCGGCATCACGCACGATTTTCTCAGCCATAGCCACCACTTCTTGCGCTGCACGGGTCAGTTGCGGGCGCTCGGTGGCCATGCGGCCACGCAGCATAGTATGCGACAGTCGGTTTGCTTGGCGTAGCACGGCCATCCATCCTTGCTCGGAAGAACGTGAAGCGAAACGTGCTGACAATCGTGCAGCATAAGCACGGTTACCCGCACCCTGGCCAGCCCTGGCCATATGATGACAAAGCCGTGCCAGGCTGCCTGGACGGTTGCCTTCAAGCTCCAAAGACAATCGCGCATAAACATTCGCTAACGTGTCAGGGCCAAGCTGGCCAGCGTCCAGCTTCCTGGACGTGGACTGCGCCAAGTCGAACGCCTGGTATCCAGAGGATCGTTGCAGTCGAGCGCTGCTGTGCTGGGAAGCAAGGAACTGCTCGGCCTCATGCACACCGGCCCCGTTGAAACGTGCCTTGATCGACGGCCACCCCAGGCTGCGATCCAGTTTGGAAGGCGCGTACCAAACGGCTTGATCCTCACCTGTTTTCGTTCCCAGGGATACCTTGTACCCGGTGACCCTGGCGTTGGAGTCCTTGGCGAAATGCGGGGCGACCTGCACACCCATTTGCGGCAGCTGACGCACAAACTCATCAGCACTAGCAGAACTCGACAATGCCGCGCGCATCCTGCGTGAGAGTTCCACCCGATCAGACACCGCGTAGCTCTCGCGCTCCGCCCTGGCCCGCTCCGCTGGCTTCTCCCCTGACAATCCTTGTTGCTGTGTGACCGAGGATTCCAGCGACTGCAAGCCGTATTCATTTTCCAGCTCACGGCACGCAACCTGGGCGCGGTGGAAATCATTGTGCGTGCTCGCCTTGGTGCCATCTTCACGAACCATTTGCACCACCAGATGAATGTGGTCATTGCCGTTCTTAGACGCTCCGTGATGCACTGCCACCCAGCGCGATGACTTCGCACCATCGGGGTCTACGAAGCCCATCTTCTCGACGAAGGATTCAGCAATGTTCTTCCACTGCGCATCCGAGATCTTGCCTTCGGATTCAGCCAGTGACAGCGAACAGTGCCACACATGTGCAGGTGTGGAATCGACTTTGATCTTCTTGCCGTCTTCATCAGTCAAGAAGCCTCCGGATTCTTCATCCTTGGCATACACCGGCTTAGCTACTTCAGTACCGTGCAACTTGCGTGGAGCATCCAGCATCTCCGCAATCTCGAACGCATCGTACTTCGACAACTCGGTGCCAGGAGCGTAAGCGAAAGTTACTCGGTCATCCCCGGCAATCATCCGCTGATTCTCGTGTTCATTCGAGCGACCTGGGCCGACCAGGTAATTCATCAAACCAGCCATGCGGCCGCCTCGAGTAACGTTCGGGATCATGCCGGATCACCTGCAATCTTCAGAGATTCCAAGACCACATCAATGCGTGTCACCGTCGCACGCAAATGACTCAGCGACGCGTTCAAGTCGCCCTGAATCTCGCCCGTCGCATTCGCAGCACGCGCAATCTGGTTGATGTTGTTCCCTGCAGCAGCAAGACCACGCTGCAACAAGAACAGTGATGTAATCAGCTCATGCCTTTCAGCAGCAGTCTCACCACGCAACTGAGACAAGGTAGACTCCACCAGAAGGCGCGGCACCGACACGCCTATTTCATCGGCCATGACTTGCAAGGCAAGATTCTGATCCACGGTCAGCTTCACCTCGCGGCGGACCGAACGGCCACCGGCAGCATTCGACTGACGCTTGCGCGAATCAAAACGACCCATGCGAATCTGCCTCCCGCCCAGTGCAACGCCAAATGATCTAACAGGTCAATTGTCCCACCAGAATAACCACAGTTCAAGGGGACAAGCCACTTAGCCGTGCTAAGTCTATAGCTTGCTCCGTCTCTTCGGCGGGGCACTTCGCCTTTAGCAGGTGCAACAAGCGTTGGCATAAGAAGATGCCCGCGCTACGCTGGAAGCATCACAATTTCGCCAGATCGGCCTCACCGATGTGGCGCAGTCCTATCGGAAGGTTCAAGCCATGAGTGACGCAGCAAGCCGCATCCTAGAACAGCTCCAAGCGCAAAACGAACTGCGCATGCAAGCCGCCAACGACATCGCACAAGCCGTCGCCGCGCGTGTGGAAGCTGAACAGCAGCTAGACCAAGCCAAGGCCGCAGAAAAGCAAGCTTTCAACGCTGCACTCAAGAAGGGATGGACGCAAACCGAGCTGAACAAAATTGGCTCACCATCCCGTCGCCGGCCTCGCAAGAAGGCCGACCAAACCACCCCAGCAGCAGAGAGCTAAACGCGCACATAGCAATGGGCCGGCACTCACCCAAAGGTGAGTGCCGGCCCATTTTTTACACCTGGTTACTTGGGTAGCCTCCTGCCCACATGGGCACGAAAAAAGCCCTCCCGCTCCGCTGCTTTTTTCGCACACATGATGGACAGCAGGAACCAATCGAACGCCCGCACACAAGCCACAAGCTGCGGTACCTGAGTTCACTTACGACGAGTGATCGCGGCCCGTGCACGGCCTCTAGTAGATGTGGCTTAGGATCTTGAGTCAATCTCCAAGGATTCCAAGTTGAGCACCTCAACTTGTTCGCTTTCCAACCGAATGTGAAGAGTCATTATCACTCGACGCTCCCACTGTGCCACAGCCATATGGTCGTTCCAATCACCATCTACTACAGCTGCTTTTCCGTCCTCTATAAGATAGGGAAGTTCGCTCTTAAAAACGTAACCCTCAAGGATCACATCCATAGAAGCTTCAACGCGTCCGAGCTCTGTACCGTGCTCGTTATAGTAGCTGTCCCAGATAACTGAATCATTATCCACTTCGGCGTGCTGAATATATGGATTCTGAGCTTCCGAAGGCAGATCATATCCTTCTATAAGAAGCCCGGACTGCATTTCATAGTCAAGATCAGAACCACACACTTCCTCGTAAACTAATTCTGACTCTGCATAGCCTCTGATTGCTTCACGAATGATGTTGTAATCAGACATGAGATCAGTTGGTTCGGGCTTAGGCAATACGGCCTCAAACTGTGAACGGTGCTCAGACAAGAACGATTTTATCTCGCTCCACAGTTCCACTTCGCAGCGTCCCGAAAGATCACCTTCCAGTTCGTCGTAGAGTTTTTTCTCTTTGCCGAAGTCTTTGGAATTGTTAGTGATAAATATTATCCGTGTCCGAGCCTTCGTCTCCGCATTTTCTGCATGATCCACTACAGTGCGCCACAATAAATAGTCCGCTAGCCCTTCGCCTTTATCTTCTTTGAATGGCTTGCGACGAGCTATGTAGTCCTCAAAAATGTTCCGGCTGTCAGCGATGGGCAGCGGAAGAATCTTAACTTCTTTAGCCTGCAACCGATCGGTTAGATCAGCACTCAGTTTCTTCACGGGAGGAGCCACTTCATCAACTTGCTTACGTAGTGCCTTTATGTCGCAATTAGGTGCACCTGGCATCTGTAACCTACGCAGTTCTGATTGCACTCCTGCTAGCTTCGTTATGTTCGCTTTGAGAGCGGAGCGATGTTCTCTCTCCTGTTGCCGAGATAGCTCTTGCACCACTACCTCTGGGACATAGACACACAGCACACCTTTTTCCTGGAAAGTAATCAGTTCTCCAAAATCTGCCGACTTTAGATCGAAGTCTTTCCATAGGGCGTTGGTGTCTAGGATGACATGGATCTGCTCTTCCAGGTTCAAACCGTCACTGCTCAATGTTTCTTACCCTCTCGTCAGCATTGTTAGTTAATGCTCGTGCAACGCTGCTTTTACCCACACCCAGCACCTCCGCAATCTGCACCAACGTCTTACCCTCCTCGCGCAGCTTCACCGCCGCCTCAATACGCGCTTCGTTCATCACCGTAGGCCGGCCACCGACCCTCCCCTGGCTACGCGCATGCGCCAGCCCGCGCATCGTATTCTCACGAATCGTAGACACCCGCAACTGCGCCATAACCGTCATGATGCCCACAATCGCTTCACCCATCGGCGTCGACGTATCAACATCCAAAAACGGCTCCGACAAACTCTTCAACCGCACCCCACGCTGACCCAAATCACGGATCGTCTCAATCGCCATACGCTCCGTGCCCGCCACACGATCCAGGGCACGAATGACCAACGTATCCCCCCCGCGCAAATGATCCAGACACGCCACCCACTGCGGCCGCTCAGAAATCCTGCTGGACTCGCCCCGGTCAACATAAACACGCGTCGCACCAGCGGCGCGCAGCTCCGCTTCCTGCGACTGCGGGTTCTGCTCCCGAGTGCTCACCCGGGCGTAACCAATAACCTCGTTCAACGTTCCATCCCCTGATCTTTGCCACGCGGAATATACGGCTTCGCCACGTCAACAGACGGCGAACCAGTTGGGCCTCGCCCCGGCGCATAAGCAATATTCGGATTCCTCACCCTGGCACGCTCCGTACCGGCCTCGGAGCTAGCCGAGGCAGGGGCACGCTCAACTGCGATCTTCATAAACACCGGTACCAAAGACTCAGGAAAAACCGGATAGCTCCCCAGATCAGGCGCACTCATCGCCGAGGCGTGATTCCACTCCAACGGCGACACCCGCGCATAATCCAACGTGAACGCCGACCGCTGTGCCACGTGCTCCATAAACACCTTAGAAGTGCGCCCGTTTCCTTCACGGAACGGATGAGCCTGATTCAAATGAGCGAAAACATTCGCTGCTGCTTGCCCAAACTCCACCCGATCAAGCTTCGCCCACTCAGTGCCTTGCACCAACCGGGACACATCCCCCAAATAGCGATCAATCTGGTTCGATCCAACATCAGCAAAACCACCCGGTGAACCACCCTTAGACATGTTCACACGGCGGTACTCCCCCGCCCAATCAAACACGTCCTGAAACAAATGCGCGTGGATCTGCTGCATGTGCGCAGCATCGAAAGTCTTATCTACCGACGCGACCCCCGCCATGAGCTCGAACTGTCGCGCCTGAACCGCCGCATACTCAAACCTGCGCAACTTATCAGGATCACGCAAACCCTCTTTATTCCGAAGCGTGCCCTGATCCGGCGGCGGATACAGATACGACTCCCAAGAACTGAAACCAGCCATGACCTAGCCTTGCGGGTTCGCCATCGAACGTCGCAAGAACTCCGCCCGGTCAATCACACCCGTCACGAAATTCACCAGGTTAGCCACATCAGTTTGGTTTGGCTCCCAGCCCTCATGCCAAGATGCAGCCAATGACTGAACTACGGCATTGCGCTGCCCTGGTTCCAACCCGGCGAACAACTCCGGCCACCGCTGCTCAACATCTAAAACACGATCCACAACAAGAATCCCCCTAATAGATACCCACTATCTATTTTACCCATTTTCCCAAAATCGGTATATGGGTTATGGGAATTTTTTGATAGAACCACTCTTTCGGTCTGCCAGCTTCCAAGTATCGCGCGGGTCACTCAGAATCATTACATGAGCAAAATGAATCTCGAATGGGCCATAGAACAGATCAACCGATTCCTGCACCTTACCGATCAGGTTGGATACAACAATTCTGGTGGCGTGTTCATAGTAGGTACCCACATGCGCGGTTCATCCACAGAGATCTCCGAGCAACAGCTTGTTCTCGAAATGGTCTTAGAACAGACAGTCCCAGGCTGGTCGCGCGAGCGACCAGCAAAGGACAGGGAATTTCAGTGGTTACGGGATCAGGCAGTGCGCGCGCGAGTACTTATTCAACGAGGCGAAGAACTCAGCAAGCACCTGGGAACTGATGCACCAGACATGGATGCCTCAAATTTGCACCCTTGGGCCTGGGAACGAAGCAAATCTTTGTGGAATAGCGGGCACTACCACGAGGCTGTGATGGAGGCAGCTAAAACTATCAATCACGAAGCACAGCAGAAGCTTGGACGCATGGATCTTTCGGAGCGAAAGCTCTTCAACGACGCATTCAGCACCAACCCGGCCAAGCCAGGCGCGCCAAAACTTCGACTCGCCAAAAATGACGGTGGGGACACATATGCGAACCTGCACCAGGGCGCGCGTGCATTCGCCGAAGGGCTCTATGCGGGCATCCGCAACCCAGGCATGCACAAACCGCAGGAAAACCATGGCGGGCAACAGCAACTAGTCCTCGAACAGCTCGCAGCATTCAGCCTGCTAGCCCGCTGGATAGACCAAGCAGAAGTGGAAACAGCTCCCGCCAATTAGCCGGCACTCAATGAGCGTTCCCATAAACGATAAAACCACTTTCTGGGAAGAATCTATTTCGGGAAGCAGTTTCGGGAAAACAAGAACATTGAAAAACCGCCGATCCTGTCAGTTTCCGAAGTCCTCAGCATTTCTGTCCATAGTCCACAGCACTGCCGCCCGCAAGGGGAACCTCTTGCGGGACACCGGACCGATGTGACGAAGGGAAGATGCAGATCATGCTGCTCTTCGGGGAGACACAGCGCCATCTACTAGAACCAGAATTCGTTCGTCAGCCGCCGCGGTTTCAATCGCTTCGATGACGTGAACAGAAAACAACCTCCAACGTCCATCATCCTCAGTATCAATTGTGGGATCCCACAGCGGTACGTCCTCGAAAGCTAGAACGTGATGGAGAATCGCGGAAGGGGAGTCCGCGAATTCGAAGTGCTGACCGCCTTCATTAGCAATGATGCGCACGTGTGTTCCATCAGTCCGTTCGACACTAGTCACATGCGCATAGATCTTTAGGAACTGGGTCAATTTATCGAGGATAACTTTCAGATTTTCACTCAGCGCACTGTCTCCTTTGCTCTTGCCCTGATCTATTTGGAGTACGGTATCAGGAACCGCTACCGGGACGCTGATTACCTGCTCGGGTGGTCGAAGGTAACTAGTGAGACAGGATCTCCCAGTAGCGTACTGGTGCATTCTTGTATATTGGTCCCATGCGCGCCATAGAAACAGTTCACGCGGGACCACACGACTCGGTTGATTCACCCTGTTATCGAGTCAATTTTTGGGAACGACCTCGTCCTGGATACGGCTGGAACCTAGATGCTTTTGTACTGGTTGAGGTGCAGGACGTATCAGAGGCGCTCTGTTGGGCAGAGGAGCACGCGAATGGGCGGCCCTTCGAACTGTTTGTAGAAATGGACTCCGAGCCCGAGAAGCCGTTCGGTGATTCGCGAGAAACTGCTCTTGTACGTTTGTGCGGAAACAATCCCAATGCCGGCTCGGACTGTGAAGGTATCTAGGTTCGGCTTTTTGCAGTAGCCCTAAATGATGTTTCGAGCGACTCCCGCAGGGGAAGGTCTATCGAATAGTCCGGATCGTTTCGAGCCAAAGGGACTCGTTGTTCCTCACGAACTTGGTCACAGCGTTCCAGTGGTCACCGTGGCCAGTCGTGAACATCGTCCCCCACGGTTCGATTCCCCTGGCATGGGAATTTTTGAGCAGTTCGTGCATAGCTGTTGTCCGTTGCCACATCGTGGAGGGCAGCGCTGCCCGGAGCTCTTCGTCGGCGTCGTAGCCGTCAATGAAGGCTGCCAGTGCTTGTGCGGCCATATGAGGGTCGGCCGATGCGTCGTTTAGTGTGAATGACTGCGCGGCGTATGCGAGATCCCATAGGCGTGTACTTGGTGCGGACGCGTCCCAATCGATGAATACCCATCGGTCTCCGATGAGGAGATTCCACGGGGCCAGATCGTTGTGGCAGATCAGGTCGGCTCCGGGTGCCGGAATGTGTGTGATCCAGGTTGAGCCGAAGTCCGGCACATTGGCCGCACTGGCGTCATGGATAGCGCGCACTAGGTGACCTGCCCGGGAAAGTTCTGAGAGCGACAATGGTCCAGCGTCCATGGCAAGGCGACCCGGGACAAACTCTGTTACTTGGGGTCTGGGGAAGAAACGCCCGGAAATTCACGCTAAGGAGTCAGAGGCCTGTTGAATGGGTTCCATGGCGGTCGATTTTCTAAGTGATGAGCAGGCCGCAGGGTTCGGCGGATTCCCCGACGAGGTATCGGCGGAGGACCTGGAACGCTTCTGCTGGTTGGACGACGCCGACCTGTCGGTGGTTGGACGACGCCGGGGAATGCACAACCGCCTGGGATTCGCTGTCCAACTGATCACGGTGAGGGTTGCCGGACGTTTTTTGACGGATCCATTGGCTGTTCCGTGGCCGGTGGTGGAATCCCTGGCCGGACAGCTGGGCATTGCCGATGCTTCCGTGCTCAAGCTGTACGCGCAGCGGGAACAGACCGGGTATGAGCATGCAGCGGAAATTTCCACCGTGTATGGGTATGCGGATTTCTCCGATCCGGCCAGCCACGCGGAGCTGAGGCTGTTCCTGGAGGCCCGGGCCTGGACGTCGTCCGAGGGACCGGTGCGTTTGTTTGAACGGGCGGCGCTCTGGCTGCGAGAGCGCAAGGTCCTGCTCCCCGGGGTCTCCACGTTGACACGACTGGTTATAGAGGTCCGTGCCGGAGCAAATGACCGCCTCCATTCCATGCTGGTTGACGCGGCCGGCCCCGCCTTGATCCTGGAATTGGAAGGCCTGCTTCGCGTTGGGGAGGGATCACGGCTGACCGCGTGGGAAAGGCTGCGGACCGGGCCCTCGAGGGTATCGGTGCCAGAGTTGTTGCGGCAGTTGGAGCGGCTGGGTCGCTTGCGGGCACTGGGTGCCGAGTCCATCGATGTGGAGATGATCCCCGAGGGTCGGATGAATGCCCTAGTCCGCTACGGGTTGGCGGGCAAGACCTCATCGCTTCGAGAACTATCAGACCAGCGGCGGGGTGCGACACTGCTCTGTGCCGTGCGCGCCTTGACGTCAGAAGTTGCCGATGATTTGTGTGATGCCCTGGATGCCATTGTCACCGAACGCGTTCTTCGCAAGGCAACCAGGGAATCCAGTGCCGCCCGGTTGAAGTCCCTGCCCCGCTTGTCCAAGGCCTCACTGCAATTGGCGAAGGCCGCGAAAACACTGGTCGAGGTCCTAGGCAATACTCAATATTCCGGCGCAGAGGCCGCCTCGGTGCTGGCCGATCAGGTGTCCTTGCCCGAGCTGCGCGCCGCGCTGGAGGTGGTGAACGAAGTGGTGAATCCCGACGGAGCCGAGGCTGACACCGCAGCCGAGATGATGCGCCGGTTCGCCACCGTGCGCTCGTTCCTGCCGGCGTTGGCAGCGGCGGCACCCTTCGGGGCCACCGCGGGCGGAGCACCAACGTTGGCGGCGCTGACGGCACTGCCGGAGGTTCTGGACGGCCGCAAAAAGGACCCGGCCGAGGTTGATCTGTCCGTGCTCTCGCCGGCTTGGCAGCGCATGGTCACGGTTACGGAGGAGATCGATCGCAAGGCCTACACGGTGGCAGTGATGGAGGCCGTCCATAAGGCACTGCGGCGCAGGGACATTTTCGTGGTGGGTGGGCGGCGCTGGGGAGACCCCCGGGCGCGGTTGCTCACCGATCCGGCGTGGCAGAAAACCAAGACTGAGACCTTGAGGGCGCTCCAGCTGCCGGAAGAGCCAACGGAGCATCTGGCTGGTGTGCGCCACCGCCTTGATGCCCGTTATCGTGCGGCGGCCGAGCAACTGGCCGACAATCCCGCGGTACGCATTGATGATTCCGGCAAGGTCCACCTTTCGCCCTTGGAGGCCAAGGCGGTCCCTGAATCCTTGACGCAGTTGCGGGGGTTGGTCTCCGGGATGCTGCCGCGGGTGGATCTGCCCGATGTGCTGCTGGAAGTGGATTCCTGGACGGGGTTCCTCTCGGAATTCAGCCACGTCTCGGAGGCCTCCGCAAGGATGGGCCAGCTCAGCGTTTCGGTCGCCGCCATCCTGGTGGCCGAGGCGCGCAACGTCGGGCTGACACCGGTGGTCAAGGACGGCCACCCCGCGCTGACGCGTGGACGGCTGACGCACGTCGATCAGAACTATGTGCGCGCCGATACGCTTCGCGCGGCCAACGCCCAACTGATCCAAGCCCAGTCCGGTCTTGGACTCGCGCAACGCTGGGGCACCGGCTTGTTGGCGTCCGTCGACGGGATGCGGTTCGTGGTGCCGGTCGCCACCGTCAATGCCGGGGCAAATCCCCGGTACTTTGGCCACGGTCGTGGATTGACCTGGCTGAACTATCTCAACGACCAGGTCTCCGGGCTGGGTGCCGTCGTGGTTCCGGGAACGGTCCGCGATTCCCTGCATATTTTGGATGGGCTGCTCGATCTTGATGGCGGCCAACGCCCCGAAATGGTCGCCACCGATACGGCCTCCTACTCGGACCAGGTCTTCGGGCTCTTCACACTGCTCGGATACCGATTCTCGCCCCGTCTGGCCGGGTTGCCGGACCAACGGTTCTGGCGCATCGACGCCACGGCGGACTATGGGAAGCTGAACGCGGTGGCCGGCCGCAACCGGATCAACCTGGAGCTCATTACGGCGAACTGGCCGGACATGCTTCGCATTGCCGGGTCCTTGACTGGCGGA
This sequence comes from Glutamicibacter sp. NPDC090743, assembly GCF_044769125.1. Taxonomy (NCBI): domain Bacteria; kingdom Bacillati; phylum Actinomycetota; class Actinomycetes; order Micrococcales; family Micrococcaceae; genus Glutamicibacter; species Glutamicibacter sp. NPDC090743. Next base: position 53,534 of record NZ_JBIVXE010000009.1, read on the forward strand.
ACCGTGCGCGCCTCGGAAATCCTGCGGGTCACCCAGGGCGGCGGGACACCAAGCCTGCTCGGAAAGGCGTTGGCGGAGTACGGCAGAATAGCCAAAACGGAGCATCTGCTGGATTTCATTGATGTTGACGAGGGATACCGCCGGCAGATTCATACCCAGCTGACTGTGCAGGAATCCAGACATGCGCTGGCCAGACTCGTCTTTCATGGCAGGAGGGGGCAGATACGCCCTACCGGGAGGGCCAGGAAGACCAGCTCGGAGCCCTTGGCCTGGTCCTGAACGCGGTCATCCTGTGGAACACCCGCTACCTGGACGCCGCGCTGACTGGGCTGCGGGACCGGGGTGTCGACATTGCCGACGAGGACATGCAACGCCTGTCGCCGCTGGTTTCGGAACACATCAACATGCTGGGCCGCTACTCTTTCACGGCTGGTGCCACAGGCGCGGAACTTCGGCCATTGAGGAACCCCGACGAGGACCTGGAGACCTAAATGAGGCAACGTTGCCCTGAGCATATCCCCGCCCGCAGGGGGAACCCTTCGCGGGACATTAAATAATGCCAAATATTGATCTGTCATTCTCTTGAAAAGTTTAAGACGATCGCTAGGGCGTCTTCGGTAGTAGAGCAGCCTAGATTGTAGCCTCGTGATGGCGTATTCCCACGATCACTCGTCGGTAGCGTCTGCGTCGAGCCAGGATGCAAAAGGTACCGAACCGAGCTGTTCGACGGCGGGAAGCAGCCTATCTGGAGCGTCGAAGGTCATGTAGTCCACCGAGTGAAGGACCCCGTCTGGCGCCCAGAGATTCAGATGCCCCAGGAGAACTTCATCTTCGTAAACCTCGAGGCTCGCAAATGGCCCACCTGGATGCGGGGGAATCTTCTCCAGATTCAGACCTTCGGAAATTTCAATAAGGAAATCCTCGCAATCATCGAACTGGAGTCCGCCCCAATGCGCATGAACCGCCTGTTGGCGTGCTTGTTTTGCTCCAGGCCAGTCTCCTGAGCACAAGCGCTGCAGCAAGATGCGCTCGTGCGGACTAAGTGGGTTACCTGGTATCCGTCGCGTGTAGTGGTCCATTGGATCAGTATCCCAGCCTTGCCATCGGCTCGCCCCATGAGTTTCGAGTTGCATGAAGTAACGGGAGCTTTCGTCGTCCTAAACGAGGTCGCGCACTACTTTATTTGCGACTGAGCAAATGACGACCATTCCGCAAGACGGTCCGTCTATGGACTAATTGCGCGTCCGCAAGGGGAACCCCATCCGGGCATCCAGTGAGGCTTTTGGCCGCATTCTCACAGGCATGAGTAACGCTGATTGACCCCATAAGTATTCACTGACAGGCTTGTTGCTCCATCCGGCGTTGGCTGTTTGTGGGTGCAATTACTAACGCTTTGGTTGCCAGAGGTCTAGGTCCATCCAGTTCTGCGGGAAGCCCATGCTTGCCTCCGGGGAGATGAGCATGGACCCGTCTGGGGCCTGAAGCTGTATATTAAGCTTTTTGACTTGCGTCTTGAAAGTCATATTCCAGCCCGAGCTGCTTGAATGAGACATGAGCATGAACGCCAGTGTCGCTGCATAGATATACAGCCTTTGCTGCGGCTTTGGTGTGGCCGTGAAACCCGGCGCAATCAAGTGCTCAAGTAAACCGCCCGAAGTTTCGTGGGCTCGGATTATAAGTGTCCGCTTGAAAGCTCGATTAAACAGGCGGGAGCCGTGAGCGCAGGTGTTGCGGAAATCGACCATCATGCGAAGCACGGCTCCGAACCGACGCGGGTGCGCAAATCCGAACATGCGTGCTACTTCGCGAGCATCTGGGGTCTGCATCAGCTCGAACAAGTATGGGAGTTTCCCGAAGCTCAGCACTTCTGTCAGTGCCCAAATCGGAATTGGCTGATTCGGATACTTCAGCAGATGATGCGCAATGAAGTCCTCGTCTTTTGCTCCGGTTTGCACTGCCTCCTGGCATGTTTCCATCCATGCATCAAATTTGGTCCGTTCGCCGCTGAGTTTCCCGCAGGCGTCTGCGTCCAGACAGTGGATAAGGGTATGGGCGGCGACATCCTTTATCGCCAGGGTGTGAGCAATTGCAGCTCTCAGCCGGACCTCGAAGTCCAGAAGCCCCTCTAAACAGACGCGCGACAGCTTGAAATCGAATGCCTCAAGCTGCATCACGTGGTCGATTCTCGCACCGGGTATGTACTGGTCTTGGCGGTACTGGTGCAGACGTTCGTCCACTTGTTCGGCCGGGAGTAACTGTCGAAATACGTATCGGTATGCTCCGGAGCGAAAGTATCCAACGCGGGTCAGGAAATTTAGTGCCTCGACCTGATCAGGAATAGCGAGTCCGTCGGCTTCAAGTTGTCGAAGCAGCGCGTCGCGTTCTTTGAATACCTTTGTATACTCCACGCATCACCGTTTATCGCCCAATGAAAATCGCCCCCTTGAGCCGAGGCTCAGAGGGGGGCGATGTCTAATAATTACAAGTTAGCACACTTCTCTGACAACAGCAGGAGCAAATTGTCCGCATCCCCTTTCTGGGACTTAACCCGCGCAGGCGAGGGACTGGGACTGATAGCTTGTGGACGGGCGTTTACCCAATCACTGCAAGCAGAAGGAAAGGCATGCCGAACGCATCGGCTGCTGGTATACCCGATGATGCCTTCGGAAGTACATGAACTATTATCTGAATTTATGTCAGATACATTGAATGAGCGTGACGAGACGACAAGGGAACCCACAAAGTTCTATGCACAAGCACTCTTTCTACATGACCGTCTCTTGTTCAGTCGCCTACCGGAAAAAGAAGCTCACCGGTTGGAAGAACAAAGGAGTCTTCTGCGCACTGAGATGGAACGAACGAATCGTTTGGTTGCAGATGCTGAACGTATTGCTTTACGAATTTTCGAATCGCGCCCAGAAGAACTCGCCGTCTGGCTCATGCAAAAACGTGCTGTCGGTGACAACGCGGTACTGACTACTAGACAAGCATTTAATTTTCGTAAGGTGAATGAAGAACGAAAGGCCTTTCGCGCCGAGTTCGCAGTCGACAAAGACGTTCTTCTTGAGGGGAGGTTTTCGACGTCCAGATGCGTCGGCTCAACTGGTATCGATACTCTCGCACGCAAGCGCAACGTTTCCATTCTCGGCCACTTTCAAATTATCGAAACAAATCCGAAGATGAAAATAGAAATCACTCCTCTTTTCATGGGTTCCATCGTTGAGCGCGCGGCATCTGAGAAAGCGCCCGATCTGGACTTCACGGGCCGTCGACAACTCCATCCTGGTGAGGTTGACCAGTTCAGCAAAGCTGATTTCAGCAAGCGCCCAACTTCCGCAATGCTCAAGGAAATCGCCGAAATGCCGGAGGAAGAGATCAAGAAGAACTTCGCGGAGATAATCGGAGAACCGTACGTTGGTCTTGATTGGGGCGGGGAGAACTCGGATCTATTTACAAGCCGGGTGACGGTTGAAGGAAAGTCACTCAGTGCTGCTTTCGCTTTCAAAGGTCCTGGTCAGCAAGGAAGATTGACTGTGGCCCGTATGGGTAAGAATGGCGACCAAGGCCTTAGACTATTTAATCAATCCATAGATATCGCTGTAGTGCAGCACTACCGGGATGTCGATCCAGCAGTTAGACATCTTATGGATGCCTTGGCCAGAAAAAATAATGCGCAATATCTAATCATTGACGGAGCTACAACCGCAATAATCTTTAAGGCCTATGGTCGGCTTGCAAAAACTGCCGAGTAACAAAGAAAGCAACAACCGGTTGATTTGTGTGAAGACACGAGAAATTGACCATATGGCAACAAAGTAAGTGGGAAAACTTTGTATCATGAAAGTTTCCCATGAGTGGGTTCTCATACGGGATTTAAGTGCCGATGACTTGACCTTATTTGAAACTCTGAATTCTGAACGATTCAAGATTCTCGTATACCCGCCCTAGAAAAGCCCTGTGAAGGGACGGCGAACTCTATACGGAGGCAGGCTAAGACGATGCACTAACAGACCCGCGACTTGCCGATTTCCTCGAAGGAATGTGCTTGAGCCTTCCTCTCGAGGCCCTTTGACGTTATGTCATAAACGGTCGTTTATGACACACCAACCCGCCAACATCCGCGAAGAATCATGTCAGTTGAGAAATCAACAGATTTTCGAGAGCATCCCGTCGCAAAATACAGGGTCACAAACTATGTATCGAAAATACCCGCATTTCACGAGTATCGATACTTTTAGACCCGCGGGAAGTCTCCTCAGTTACGCCAGAGTCTTCGTCTCTGACCACGACGAACAACAACGCAATCACCATTGTTGGCTATTATCGCATTTCTATCGATCCTGTGCTCGATACAGTTGAAACCCGCCTGGCCAAAATTGGATAACTTACAACCAAGAGAAAACGATAATCATTTATCGAGGACCTACCCCTCTCGCCATCTGGTAAAGAGAATCAAATATTCTTAAGGCGACTCTCAACCAAGCCAGATACTAAGTGGTGCATCTCCGCTAGTTATACGCCGCCAGTAGGCATGACCAATCGCAATTCCTACAGATGTAAGAGTGAGCCTTTTAGCAGGAGAGTCGTCCCACTGTTTCGCAAAGGCCGTGATGGTCGCGTCCAACGATCCTAATTCCTTGACTATATCCTCGTCTGACATCAAACCAGTCTCACATAGACGTTTAAGCTCGCCAGTAATTTCAGGTTTATTCTTGACCACCTCAAGGCCATCTATTTCGTTCTTCGAAACTACATTAACTTGAAATTTACTGGGGTCTCTCAGTGCTGGACGAATACCATACATCTGCCACTGGGACCGATCCCACTCTGTTGGGATTTCTCCATCATCGAATCCATTCGTGAATAATCCGCCATAGCCTCCGCGAATCATTTGCCCGAATCCAAACTCACCAAACGATAGCGTCCCCGCTCCTACGTACTCGATGTGCTGGTAGTCGACTTCTTTATCCGGTAAACCATTTGCAAGAGCAACCACACTAGGTTTCAAGTATCCGTCGTACAACATTTTGGCATTTCCAGCAGCCGTGTATCTCGAATACCGCAGAATAAATACAAGACCAATAACCCTACGCTGTTGTTCCGTCAACTTCGGAGCAGAATGAATGGCTTCATTGAGTGCCAGCGTGCGGAGTGTTCGAGAATCTTGACTGGCACGATCAGTCAAGAGATCTACTAGAACTTCGCCAAGATCGTCTTCTCCTGATCGGGCAAATTGAGTTTGCGCGTCGAAAAGAACGCTCTGCATATCCGGATCGGAAAGCGCGCCAGCAGCCTGAGGATTTTCCTCATTTATTCTTTCCAAGAACTCGCTCGTCAACTTATCAGCTCGTGCATACGCAATATCCTCAGCTATTCCACGAAGTTCTAGGGCATTCTCCTTATATACAGCGAGCGCAATCTCTCGCATATGTTTTAGATCCGTCTGGACAATAATGTCTCCTCCTGCTTGATAATTGACAGCTCCTTCACCGCTAGTCTGCTCTTGCTTCGGGTTTCTAGACTTCATCGTGGTCACGTCCGATCGTCATGTCCTGTCCCGCTTGATAATTCTTCGAATTATCCCCTGATGTTTGTTTCTGACGAGGTACCGAAGGCTCTGCGCTAGACGTAAACCCCAAAACCATCATCCCCAGCCCCAGAGCAGTGAATATAAGTAATGTGATTCCTGGAATGTTCCAGAACGATTGCTCTGTAGACAATGTGTATATCCAATAGGCCACGGTGGCCGCCGCACCCGCGCTAAAAAAGACACCACCTGCCTGCAATAATTTCTCAAGTAACTTCATACTGTTAGATTACAGATTAAACAGAGAGGTTTTCTGGAACTCGATAAGCTATCTCACAACCCATGCGTTGCAAGACGTCTCACCATCTCACTCGCTCAGGTTGCAAATCTCGAATGTTCAACATCCTGAAGTTCTTCCAACCCTGTATTACAACTGGTCGTGTGAATTCGGAGTAGCAGCATTGGTTGCGAAACACTTCCGTAACGCTTATTTAGAACGAAGCCGGTTCGACATAGCCGCCTTCGAAGCCAGCCAGAACTACCTGTTGCCCCGAAACTCTTCCACTGGTTCTAGCAGTAGGGATCTCGCCTGTATATTTCACTTGTACCTTTAGTAAGAACAGCAACAAAAACCAGGAGAAACATGCAGATTGGCCACGGCATCAAAGACAAGCATGTCGCCAAGGTGCTCGTCACGGTACACCCATACTTATCAGACGGCGAAGAAATCAGGGCCATTGTTAAAGGTGGCACAAAATTTTTCTCAGAGCTCATCGTTCTTACGAGTGTAAAGATCATCGAAATTGATGCAGCGGGAGAAGCAACCTCAAAACTGGACTACTCTGAATTTGATCCGGAAGACTTTCTGATCAAAAAGTCTGACAGCAAGTTAGTCACCAAGTTGCTTACCGGAACTGTGCTCAAATGGTCATTCAATGCCTTCAAAGGGTCCACCGAAGATAGAGACCTATTCCTGAGTATTGTTGATCCCATGGTCCAAGCGCAGGACAACGCTTTTAGGCAGACAAATATCGTGCCTGGTGACCCATATCTGCACGCACCCGATTCACCTAAAGTAGGTACCCCGGTAGTGTCAGGGGCCCAATATTTGACCGCCCGGGATCAAACGGATGATCTATGGGAAGGCATTCTTCTGCCGCTCGGGAAACCTCGAAAGAAGGCTACCAACGCAATACTGAGGATGGGGCACAACGGGGAGCGTCCTTGGATGGTTCTTGTATCGTTTGCTGCCGGATTGATTGCTGCCTTTGACGATAGGTTGGTGGTCATCAAGACTGGTGCCTGGAATAGTTTTGGAGCAGGTTCTTTTGGTGGTGAGCGTTCTGCAACCATCTATTACTCTGACATCACCGGTATTGAGTACAACTCGGGTTTGATGATGGGCGTACTGGAAATCCTGACACCAAGCTATTCAGGAAGCGCAAATAAAGACTATTGGAAGGGGTCTACTAGCTCCTTCAACGCCGACGCTAACAACCCTTTCACGTTGAGTAACACCCTGCCCTTGGATAAATCGGAGTACAACAAAGCGTTGCCCGAAATCAATGAACTACGTCGGCGCATCACAGAATCCAAGAAAGTCATTGTTCAAATGCCCGCACCCGTTCCGGTAACCCAAGAACCTTCATTGGGAACAAGGTTGCGCGAGCTCAAAGACTTGCATGCCGAAGGTATCCTGACTGATCAAGAATTTAGTGCAGCCAAAGCAAAGCTCCTCGGTTAAACAAAAGCATCAGAGCGAAAAACCCATAGTTGCTGACCCTGATTTATTGTTTTAGGTAGATACATTCGGTCCAACACGTCTTTGCGCTTCTGCTCGAACTCAACCGCGATGTTCCTACCACGAGTACGAAGCTTTCAAGCTCTCTACCAATTTTCGGTAAGCGACTTGATAGCCGGCGTTGGAGTTTGAGCAGAAAATCAAAGCTCGGAAGATGACTAATTCTGAGCGCGAAGAAGTAAGCACTCAAGATCTTAGATGACGGAAAATATGTCCGCTATTTGCGGGCATCCCCCTATACGTTCTAATTCGGATTCATTAGCTTCTGCCCGTCAGCTCTCAACTCGCCAGAAGGGGAAACATGACGGTAAAGAGTTTGCCGAGTGATTCCCAGTTCTTCACAGAGCACCCCTACCTTCGTTTCCTTGTGCCCCATAGCAGCCATGGCCAGGCGGAGCTTGGCAGGAGTCATCTTGTACGGCCGGCCACCTTTATGACCCCGCGCGCGAGCCGAATCCAAACCGGCCTTCGTGCGTTCCGAGATGAGTTCACGTTCAAACTCGGCCAAGGCGGCGAAGATCCCGAAGACCAGTTTTCCCGAAGCGGTCGTGGTATCAATCGCAGCGCCTTCACCAGTGAGCACTTTGAAGCCTATCCCCCGCTCGGTGAGATCATGGACCGTGTTCACCAGATGCCGCAGGTCTCGTCCCAGACGATCGAGCTTCCACACCAACAACGTGTCCCCGGCGCGCATACCTTTTAAACAGGCAGCGAGTTGAGGACGATCATCTTTACGCCCTGATGCCTGATCCTCATAAAGGTTCCGTTCTTCAACCCCGGAATTCAAAAGGGCATCACGTTGCAGATCCGTGTTTTGCGATCCGTCCGTCTTCGACACTCGCATGTAGCCGATCAGCATGGTAAGACCCCTTTGTCATTTATACGTTCGTTTAAGTGACACATTGAAATCCTAGTGCCTCTTGACCACAACATGTAATTTAAGCCGTTACTTATTCTAAGTGTTGCAATCCATATTGAAGATTAATAAGTGACGGACTCCCGTAGTGCGCCAGGCCCTGCATCATCATATAAATCTAACTCGGGATATGATGACGGCTAAAAACAAATTAATTATGAATCTATGATAAGATGCAAGAAAAGAGTTTGAAAGGAATTGCATCATGGCTGAGTTTGAATCTATTGAAGATCTACGAAATCACTTGCTTGAAGAACAGATCATGGTTGTTTCACTTCAAGAGTTACGTGAAGCACTTGATTATAAGAAACTAGGCCCACGGGTTCTCGTTGAAGTCGCGCAGAAGCTATCAGGTCAAGGTCTTGGATACTTTCCGCGAGACACGATCGACAACAACGTAGAGCCGCGAGCGTGGGAAGAAGTGCGGGTATACCTGAAAGACTCGGCTCTGGGTAAGGTTGTACAGTCAGTCCTCGACCCGACGGAAAGTGGAGACACCTACCTACTGGAGCTCGCGGATGGGGATAACTCTGCTGCTGAAATGCTTGATGCAATTAGAAAAGTGCTCGGGGAGTAGCGCTCGCTCTGAAACGAGCAACGCTCGAAATATGAAAGGTCTCGCAGCCTGGTAGCAACCGCGTCTGGCTGCTTCCCCGAGACCTCCAGATTGTCATCAGGAGGTCTCGGACCGCTCCCGAAAACGCCCAAGGTTCGATTTCGGGACATGGGGTTTCGGCACCCAGTTTCGGGAAAATTTATTCATCAGAAACCGCCACCCAAGCGTCTATCTCGGATGGCGGTTTTAGTTTCCCATAAATGATCGTTTTCGGCATGAACAATACTCTTCAGAATATGGCGGAGAAATTTTAATCGATCTTCAAATCCGGCAGTTCCTCGACAATGCGGTTGGTTTCCAAGCTCAACGCCACGATCCGTCCGATGAGGTCGATGATGTACCGTGGCTGCCGGTGCTCACGGGACCAGTCGTTGGGGTCGTTGACGATCCCCGAGGCCTTGTCAGTCTTGACCTGGTAGCGTTCCAGGATCCAGTCCACCCCCGAGCGGGAGCCGAGCATGTATTCCTGGGCCTCCAATGGAATGCCTTCGATATCAATGAATTGGTTGTATCGGATTCGGGTCTTGTCCCAAGCCCCGACCTTGCCGGCATATTTCATCTTGGTGACCGCGAACCGCTCGTATTCATCCTCAGGCGCGCCGGGGAGGACAGCCTCGGCCAGTGGGTACGGGGTGAGGTTTTCGTAGTTGATGTGCAATTCTGCAAGCTTCTTGCCGGCATCCACGAAAGTATCGAAACATTCCCGTCCTGCCACCTGTGGGATGCGCGGCAACTGCTTCTTCAGGTCGGCCGCGTAGCGCTCCCGATACTCTGTTGAATGCAGCAGACCATAGACATAGTGGAAGACGTCGTCCTTGGTGACATAGTCGCCGTAGGCAGACCGATATTCGGCTAGGGCCCAGTCGGTGATATTATCTCGCTGTTCTGGTTCGTCGAAGAGCGTCCCCGAAGCCGGTTCGGTATAGGAATAGCGGGCGAAGAACTGACCCGTGTCCAAGGTGTGAAGATCAGGCAATGAATCGGTGGCCAAAGCTTCAAATGTTGGATAGTGAGTCGATGGGGATGTCAGATAGAAACCCACATTGCCAAAGTCCGCGTTTGGAAACAGCTCGCCAAGCCGGTAAACCATGTCATTGGCCTGGCGGTTGAAGTAGATGTGTTGTTTCTGGAACGGTCGATATTGACCAATTCGGTAGCTGAGTGGATCAACCTGATAACGATTACCCCGTACGAGCTGTGTTTTATCTGCACGGTTCCAGCTAATGTTCACAGGGTCGGTATTGATCACGTCGTCTACCGCACGGCCACGGCCCTCGGCCGCATAGCGGTCCACTTCACTGTTGTAGAATCCGATCATACGTTCAACATTCCCCTGCAGCGTGGTTTCTGAGGAATTGTAGACCCACGCATCGCGGTTGGTTTTCAGCCCGCCGGACTGGATGGCGAAGATCGTTTTCGGGTTCCCCTTTTCGGCGATCAGCGGGTAGGTGTCGTAGTTGGGGTCGCGCTGGTTGATCCAGTCACCCTCCTGGTTAGGAGTTATGGTTTCCCATTCCAAGTTGTGCATGGTTGCGTGGTTGACCAGTTCGAGCTTCTGCTTCCGGTCGTGGTAGTCCCCGATGTCCTTGTAGTGCAGCACTGATTCGTCCACGGGGCCGGGGCGCTTGATCAGCAGCAAAATCGCCACAGTGGTCTTCGACCCTTCGCCGAAGATGTTGTCCTTTTCCTTACGGCGCAGCTCGCCCGCCGAACGCGCATTGCCCCGCAGGTTGTAGACGTAAATATCATGGAACTCAGAGGTGAGGGTCTTACGCAACCCGTCGGCAGTGTTCCCGTCGATGTAGCCGCCGTTGGAGACGTAGCAGACCACGCCGCCGTTCTCGGAGGTGAGAACGCGGTTGGAGGCCCAGCGGATGGCGCGGACGTAGGAGTCGTAGAGTGAGTTCTTGTTCGTCGCTGTAGATCGCGCCGCGTAGGTGGTGCGGATCGATTCATCCAGTGTCGGGTACTTCTGGTTCGCGTTGTTGTCGTTGCCGCTGGTCTGACCCACCGAGTACGGAGGGTTGCCGATGATCACCCGGATATCCAGGGCATTCTGCTCGGTGACACGGTCACTGTTGCTAGTGAACACCTTCGTGTCCAGCACATCGCCGTCTTCAGTCATCTGGAACGTATCGGTCAATACGATCCCGTCAAACGATGCGTAGCCGATCGCTTCCGGATCCTGCCCCAGAATGCTGGCATGGTCCTGTTGCAGGGCGTGGAAGGTCGCTTCGATGTTGATCGCCGCAATGTAGTAGGCCATCAGCAGGATCTCGTTCGCGTGCAGCTCCTGCGTGTACTTTCGCAGCAGATCTTCCGGGCTGATCAGCCCGGACTGCAACAACCGCACGATGAACGTGCCGGTGCCGGTAAATGGATCCAACACGTGCACACCCTCATCGGTCAGCGACGCACCGAAATGCTCGACCAGCGCGTCGTTGACCGCGCGCAGGATGAAGTCCACGACCTCCATCGGGGTATACACAATCCCCAAGGACTCGGCCACCCGGGGGAAAGCCAGCTTGAAAAACCGCTCATAGAGCTCGGTAATGATCTTCTGCTTCCCCGCCGCATCGGTAATGCCCTCAGCCCGTACACGCACCGAACGGTAGAACTCTTCCAGATGCGCAGTTTCCGAATCCAAGTTGTAGGCATCCAGCAGCTCAAGCATGGAGTCCATGACCTTCGAGACAGGGTTATGCCCGGCGAAGTCATAGTCCTCGAAGAGCGCGTTGAACACCGGCTTGGTGATCAGATGCTGCACCAGCATGTCCACGGCATCCGCCCGGGTGATGCCGTCGTTCAGGCTGCCGCGCAACCCATCGAGGAACACCTCGAACTCCTGTGCCGGGCGGGGGTCTTCGCTGTCAAGGATGGTGTTGATGCGGGTAACCTGCCGGTCGGCAATGTCCTTAACGTCCTTCGCCCAGTCTTCCCAGTAGCGGCGGTCCCCGACCTTCTTGACCATGCGGGCGAAAATCGCGTTCTCCCACTCGGCCGCGTTCGCCATCGTGAACAACGCCTCAGTCGCCCCCGGATCATTCTTCCCCTCCGTGCCATTATCGGTGCCGTCTCCACCGACACCGATCACGTCGATAGTCTTGTTGGCTTTCTTGTCCAAGTCGATCTTGTTGATCATCGCTTCGAACCGGTCATCATGGGCGCGCAGCGCTTGCAGCACGTCCCAGACCACCTTGTACTTCTTGTTATCGTTCAACGCGGTCGTCGGGTCCTGGGAGGCCGGCACCGCGATCGGCAGGATGATGTACCCGTATTCCTTATTCGTGGCGGTGGACTTGCGCATCACCCGGCCCACGGACTGCACCACGTCCACCTGCGAATTGCGCGGGTTCAAAAACAGCACAGCGTCCAGGGATGGGACATCCACGCCTTCGGAGAGGCACTTGGCGTTGGTCAGGATCCGGCACACGTCCTCGCCGGCGTCCTGCTGCAGCCAGTCCAGGCGCTGCGAGCGGGCTAGCACGTTGAACGTGCCATCCACGTGCTCGGCTTCCAGCTTCAGCTTCGACGCACCCTCGGAGCGGTTCACCAGCAGTTCGCGGCCGACCCGCTCAAACTGGGAGGCCAGTGCCTTGGATTCCTTGATATTCCGGGCGAAGGCGACGGCACGGTGCATCGGGGTGGTGTCGGTAATCGATAGGCGTTCCCCGTTCACGCCACGCTTGGACAGCCCGTTCCAGCAGCCCACGATGCGGGCCACATCATCCAGGTTCATGTCCCCGTCGTTGGCCAGCAGGTCCTGGAAGCTGGTCGCCACAGATTCTTCATCGACCGCGAGAATCAGCACCTTGTAGTCCGCCAGATGCCCCATTTCCACCGCACGGCCGAATCCGAGGTGGTGGAACTCCGGGCCATAGGTGCTCTCGTCGTCCATGGAGTAGACGGCTACCCCGTCCTTGGCGGCTTTGTTTTTTGAATCCTCTACGTAGATCCGCGGGGTCGCTGTCATGTACAGCCGCTTGGCAGCCTTCAGGTACTCGGGGTTATGGACCCGCACGAACGCAGAATCATCGGCCCCGGGCTGGGATATGCCGGTGGTGCGATGCGCTTCATCGCACACGATCAAATCAAATTCCGGCAACCCCAATTCCTGCGCCTGATGAATCACGTCAATGGACTGGTACGTGGAGAACACCACACTCAAAGTCTCCTGGCCGGTGGAGATCTTGTACCGGTTCACCAGCTTGGCCGGATCAGTCGAGGCAGGGAATCCCAGGTCATGAACCGCCACATCCTCATTCTGAGCTCGTCCCACCGAAGCATCGGAGCAGACCGCGAACGGACGCAAAGGCACCTCAGCCTGCGCAGTCCACTCATTCAACGTCTGCTGCAATAGCGCAATCGATGGAACCAAGAACAACACCGATCCACCGACCGGCACCTGTTCTTCGATGAGCTTTAGAGAGGTGAAGGTCTTGCCCGTACCGCAAGCCATGATGAGCTTGCCCCGATCATGCAGTTCGAAACCCTTCGTCACCGCATCAATGGCTTCTTGCTGGTACTTACGTGGCTGCTTGCCCGGCAGCTGGACCAAGACTTCAGGTTCTTCGAGGCTGAACTGGGACCAGTCAATGGTCGATTCTTCGAAGTCCTTCAACCGGATCCGCTGGATCGGCTTGGACTGGTTCAGCAGAGCAGCTTCGGCGTGCTTGGACCAGTTATCCGTCGTGGAGACAATCATGCCGCCGGTGAACGGGGCCTTGCCCAGCTCGGTGAAGAAAGAATCGATCGACTGCTTAGGCAGCGGACGGGCCGGATCGTAGAACTTCGCCTGGATCGCCACCAACTCGCCGGTGTACCTGTCTTCGGCCACCAGATCGATGCCCGTATCAACGAGCCCGTTGCGGTCCGGCCATTCCTGCCACAACCACACCTGAGAGAACTGGTCGGCGTACTTCGGCTCCACCTGCAGATACCGTTTGAGCAGACGCTCGAACTTGCTGCCTTTGTCCCACTGGCTCGTTGCTGAAAAGTAGAGGTCGTCGAAGACATCGGCAAAGGTCTGAGCAGTCATACCTCCAATTATCGCCAGCTAGAAAGCGAAAGATGGAATTGACGGTCAACCGACCAGGCGTGGCTAATAGCTGGCTTGGTTAGGCTTCGTCTCCAGAACCAGAAATTGAATGGGCTGGAACATCAAGATTCTCTACATCCGCAATCAGTTCGGATACCGATGGATAGCGTTCTGATAGATTGTGCGCCACACATTTTTGAACAATACTGTCCACATCGTTACTACCAATGGCTATCGATTGACGTCCAGTGAAGATGAAGGAGAGAACATGGCCAATTGCGTAGATCTCGTTCAGAACACTGTAGTCTCGAAATTTATCCAGGGTCGGGTCAAGGATGGTCCCACGCATTTCCGTATGAGCACGGGTAAAGGTGGATTCTTGCTCTTTGACCAGGCCGAAGTCCGAGAGCTTGACCAAGACTGCACCGCTTTCGTACACCTTCATCAGAACATTTTGCAGGCTGATATCGCGATGCAATAGTTTTTGGCTATGGATGTAGCTCATACCGTAAAGGAACTGCAGGGCTATCCGTTTCCGGGTTGAAAAATGCAAGTTGTTGTTGCGTTGGGAGATGTACTGACGCAGCGTTGCATCACAATGTTCCATTCGATATTCGTTGCGTGATTCGTCGTACTTGTAGACCTCAAGAATGTAGGGGAAGCTGAGGTTCTTCATCACGTCGAATTCCTTGCGGAAACGGAGTAGGTCTCTTTCTTCCGCATCTCGGTTGGCCCTTTTAATGGCAAATTTGATGCCGTAATCAGGATCGACGTAGGAGTAGACATGAGCGTAGGAACCTTTGCCGATCATCTTAGGCTCGATGGGCTCTTGCTGTTTTTTAAGTTCGACCAAAGCATTCTCCGTAAAAACAGGTTCATACTTGATGATTTCGATCGGTTCGAAACCTTCCGGGACAGCACTGCCACCACTGTAGGAGAGCCAAGGCCTGCAACGCTCAATGGCGTTCTGGTATGCGGCATGCAAAGTGATGTCTACTCCTGCACGCTTTAGGGTATAGAGGTCATTCTTTAGGTCCTTCAATAAATCGAGCATGGCTCTGCTGTTATCAGCCCAGTAATGACCGGTTGTTTCTGCGCGTCCGTTGATCGCATCAAAATGCTGATTCAGCTCCTCATGAAGCACGGCAAACATATGCTCCCGTCGGGAGCCTTTATAAAGACGCACGAACTCTGGAGAGTCAGCTCGTTCCTCATACTTTGTCTCAATATCCTGCAGCATGAACTTGATAGATTCCGTGGTCACCAGCGCCCCATTTCTTGTCGATGTTCTCCAAGCTTGCCAGAGGGAGCCGACATTCCAGTGGCTAAACAGCGATCCGATAAGCGGCATACGGTAACGCACGGCCCTTACTTGTCGACGTTCTCCCCTACACTCAAGAGTTAGAATATATGTACTAAGATTAGGTGATGTAATGAAGATTGATCGAATACAAGTTTGTGAGCTAGCGCCCCCGCCGCAACGGGTGGTCGCTATGGCTCTGGACCGTGTCCCGGCGGGCTACCCTTCGCCAGCCCAGGACTATTCCGATACGAAGATTGATCTCTCCGAGATGCTGCTCCGGGATCAGGTCTCGACGTTCATTGTTCGGGTGTCTGGTGAGTCGATGCGGGGCGCAGGGATCAGTGATGGGGATGAGCTGATCGTGGACCGCTCCGTGCAGCCACGCGATGGGCACGTGGTGATTGCCGTGATCGACGGGGAGATGACCGTCAAACGTCTCTCTACCGGCCCTGCCGGAGTGGTGTTGAAAGCGGAAAACCCGGACTACCCTGATCTGCGCGTGGCGGAACTATCGGATTTTAGGATTTGGGGTGTGGCCACCACATGCCTCCATCACCTCTAGACTCCCCCGACCCGTCACAGCGGGGCGAATACATCGCTCACGTTGATGTGAACAGCTTCTATGTCTCCTGCGAACGGGTCTTTGACCCGAAGCTCGAAGCCCGCCCGGTGATCGTGCTGTCCAATAACGACGGCTGCGCGGTCGCACGCAGCAGCGAAGCCAAAACCTTAGGCATTGAGATGGGTGCGCCGTGGTTCAAGCTCGCGGCCGACGCTGACCGCCTCGGGCTGGTTGCGAAGTCCTCTAATTACGAGCTGTACGGGGAAATGTCAGCCCGCGTGATGAAACTGCTGGGCCGCTTTTCGGCTTGGGTGGAGGTCTATTCCATTGACGAGGCGTTCCTGGGCGTGTCCGGCACCCTGGATGAGCTGCAAGCCCTGGGAGAGCAGATCAAGGCTGAGGTGCTCCGGCTGACCGGGTTGCCCGTCTGCGTGGGGATCGCCAAGTCCAAGACGCTGGCGAAAATGGCGAACAAGACCGCCAAACACATCAAAGAACTGGGCGGGGTGTGCGTGTGGGATCGTGCCCCAGCACAGACCACCGAGAACCTGCTGGCGCGTCTACCGGTAGTTGAGGTGTGGGGCATCGGCCCCAGGCTGACCAAACGGCTGCGCGGCTTGGGGATCTGGACGGCTAAAGACCTCCGCAATGCGAACGAGGTGCGGATCAGGGATAAGTTCTCCATCGTGCAGATGCGCACCGTGCTAGAGCTGCGCGGGATTCCCTGCATCCCGATGGAAGAAGAACGGGCGATCAAAGACCAACTAATCTTCTCCCGCTCATTTTCTGATCCGATCACTGACCGGGTGGGTATGGAGCAGGTGATGGGGATTTATGCGCAACAAGCCTCCGCACGGCTATATAAGCACCAGAAGCAAGCCAAGATCCTCTCGGCGTGGGCGATGACCAGCTACTACAACCAGCACCAGGATCACCAGCCAGCGATCACGGTGAAGCTGCCTGGGCCTACGGCTGATCCGTTAGTGCTCACCCGCGCAGCGAAACAACTACTCCCCCAAATCCTGGTGGGAGTGAAATACGCGCGGGCGGGGGTGGTGGTCATGGACCTGCAACCCTGGGCCATGCAGGAAACTTTTGACCCGTTCGTGTCAGCGCATGAGGCCAAACAGATTGGCCCGCTGATCCAGCAGATCCGTTCCGAACACGGTGTGAAGTCCATCGGTTTAGGTCTGGCCGGCCTACAGCAGGGGCCAGCGTGGGAGATGCGGCGGGAGATGATGAGCCCGCGCTACACGACCCACTGGCGTGAGCTACTGACAGTAAAAGCAGCCTAAGGGTGACGGTGCTTATAGACGGCTATGGCCGCGCGCTTTGCACTAATACTTGCGCCGAGTCCCATGAAGCCCAGTAGCCCTATCACAACAACCAGCCCTGACCACAGCACCAAAACCCAAATACTGGGAGCCACGCCAGCGAGGCTTCCGCCCGCGAACAAAATTGCTACCCCGGCCAGAATCAAGGTGAAAGCTTTGCTTATTCGGTCATAAGCTCCGGAGTCGAATTCAGTTTTGGCAATGAGGTGTTCGAAGGGATCGTTCATCGGTGGTTCGCTGAGCGCTTGGAGTTCTTGGTTAGTACGGCGCGCGTGCTTTTCGCTGACTCTGCCTGCTTTACTTTGCCGCATCTTCGGCGTACCTCCCATTTTTCTTGTCGCTTCCGTGCTCATCGCTAGAGGCCGTGCATGAGCCACGATCCCCTGTCGTAGGTGAACTCAGGGACCGCAGCTTGTGGTTTGTGTGCGGGTGGTCGTTTGGTTCCTGCTGTCCACGTGGGTGCAGGCAAAGCAGCGCAGCGATTGGGCTTTTGCTGTGCACAGGTGGGAAGGAGGCTTAACCGCGTGGCCTGGGTTACTTGGCGGTGGGTTCAGGTGAGGGCAGGGTTTCCATCCAGCAAGTCGCGTTAATCGCCGTCTGCAGCGCATCTAGGGCGTAGGAGACGGCCTGTTTGGTGTCCGGGTAGTCCTTGTTCCACGAGTCGGTGCTCATGGTAATGCGGCCGGTGGCGGCGAGGGCTTCCAGCTCGTCGGCCAGCGCTTTGAGGTCTTCGTAGATCTCTGAGGCGTTGCGCGTCATGGCTCTTTTCCTTGGTTGGGGTGGTGGAGAGCTTCGGAACCAAACTAATGAGGTGGTAAACAGGTTCCGAAGACTTCCCCTTTGTGCTTTTAAAGAATGCGCCCCGAGATACACAGAGCCAAGAAAAGTCATTGCCCATCGCAATTTCTACGGGGAATCGTCGAGTCGCGGAGGATCAGAACAAGCAAAATGGTGGGTTTGCTAGTCCAACCAATGCAACCTTTCATTCATGAAAGAAATATTTATTTCTTTCTTTCAAACTCTGCCCACTTTTCTGCAACTGCTAGTTCAATTGCTTCATAAATGGGGATCTTGGCCTCAGCTTTAACTCTAGCCAGGGTATCCATCGTCTTTTCGGACAATCTGTTACTGAAAGGCACCCGCACGACTTTTCGCTCAGGTGATACCGCAACTGGTTTCGCTATCTGCTTCTCCGGTGTCTGCGCAGGTTCGACAGGATCTACGTTTACATCAGGGGCAGGGCGTGGCACGCGACGCCTTCCCGAAGCTGGGCGTTCCGGTAGTTCTTGATTCATTTGATAATTGTCCTTGCTAGTTCCTTGTAAGCTGCTAAGACCGGAGCGCCCTTGCGGTAGTTCCCATACCATTCCCCCGCCAAGCGAACATCTTGAACGATGGTCCGTTCTGGAACAAACGGAATCAAGAGTAGTCCCGTTTCGCGAAGCTCATCTACAGAGCTGATTGCTGCCCGCGGTGTGATCGTGTCTTTATATCCCCCGATAACAATCCCAGCTTCCCTCAATCCTGCGGTTAAACCGAGACGTTTCCGACTGGCCAAGAACTTATCGACTGTGATTTTGGCGCCCTCAAAGCCGTCTATTCCGTCAACGGTCGGCTTAGCAGCGTATACGACGGTGTCAGAAGCATTCAAAGCACTTTGAGTAAGGGGGCCACCTTGACGGTTAGGGCAATCAATTACTACTAGATCCGCTGAGGAGCCGAGCAGTGAAGTTTTCAATCGTATCTCCAGGTGGTCGGAGGTATCCTTCTCGCGGTTGGATACCGATCTCGATGAAGGTAGCACACGCAAATTTGGGCTCCAGTGAGAAGATACGGCCAACTCATCGGCCCAACCCTCGGGGTCTTCATCCGCAAGTATTGCACCGACATCAAGTCCTGACTCGCGTGGTTGAACCGCCGTCCATTTCGTGGTGGCTGCTCTAGGATCAAGATCAATCAGCAACACATTCTTACCAGCTTCGGCAGCCACCATCGCGAGCGAAACAGCAGTGGTTGTTTTGGATACGCCACCAGACTCGCTATAAACCATGATCGTTTGCATGATTTGATCGTACATGAAATCAATCTTTCATGCAATAAATAAATATTTATTGCATGAAAGATTCGCCGTTTTCGGGGATAGTGAGGAATTAAGCATTTTCCAGCGCGAATGGAAGCATCGGTATGTAGTTCTTAACGAATTGCATAGAGCTCCTGCTAGTTATTGGAAGGCACCTTGGCTCAAGGCGATCAACGGACAGGTGGGCTGTTCCCGCCTGCACGCCTCGTATGCTGTCCAGGTAGACCCGTACAACAATAATGCTTTCATGAAATAAATAAAGATTTCATGAAAGTAGTATTGTTTCTCGTGGAAGATTAGTCCTATGGCTTCTACTTTCCCAAACGAGATTTTGCTAGGACGGCTCTGACTTTTGCTGCGCCGTGTGTTGCTGCGGTTTGGTGTTTTCTTTGGTTGGCGGCTTGTTTGGCGCGGCGTTCGGTTGCGGCTCGTGCGGCTGCGCGTGCGTGGTTGCTGGCGGCCGCTGCTCGCTGGGATCGGCTGAGCATGATTTCTCCGGTGGCGGTGCGCCATTGGTTCATGCGGTGCAGGATCGCTGCGCGCAAGATCCGGCAGTAGTCGATGTAGGACTGAGTTTCACGGTTGTGCTGGGGGAGTGCTCCCCAAGATTCTTTGCCGTGCAGACCTGGTGTGGTGCGCCATTCCAAAGCGTGCTGAATATCGTTGATAGTCCATCCAGCGTTGAAAAATGGTTTGAACATGTTCAGCACGTTTTTCTTGGAAAAACGGGCAAAATCAGGCATCCGACGCAAGATTTCAGCGCAAGCCGATAATCCCTGTGGTCTCGAGCTGATCGTTCGGGAAGCTGGCCATAGCTCGACTGGTCGCTGATCGTGTTCGCGAGTTTGCGCGGCGGAGCCGTGCCTAAAAAGTTTTTCAGTGCCGCGTAGCGGCTCATTTTGGATCTTTTCCTCGCGTACGCGCGTGTAGGAACTTACTACGTAAGTGGTTAACCCCCCTACGGGGAGGGGTTCTAAGTTATTTCCACAGGCGGTGTGGTTTGGGGTGTGGTGTGTGGTGGTGCCTGGTGTGTCTTGGGGGCGTAGACCAAGCCCGATAGGGCGGCAGAGCACGTAGACAGGGGCTTCATTGGTGGCTGGTTGTCCTGCTTTGGCGGCGTATTCGGCGCTGCGGCCGGAGGCGACGATGCCGAGGATGCCGTGAGCGCGTAGGAATTTGAGGGCGTTGCCGACGGTAGCGCGGCTCACGCGTGCTTTGTCGGCGATGGTATTCCAGGTGATGCGTACGGTCATGGAGTCGTGGTCTGTGTAGCGCAACAGTACCCAAAGAACGGCCAGGATGTTGCGTTGGCAGTCTTTGCGGCGGCCTAACAGCTCGTCGAGGGATCGCGTAGCGCGCCAGGCTTGGGCGGTGTGGTCTATTTTTTTGCTGCCTTGGGGGATCGCCCAAGATACTGCGCGGTCGGAGGTCTCCTGGGCACGCGAGACGCGGCGTATGCGCACCGGTGGCAGGGTCTGTTCGTGTTTGGTCGCGAACGCTTCTTTGGAGGCGTTGAACTGGGTTTTACCTTTAGCGGTGAATCCTTCGGGGGTCTGGGCGCGTACGAAGGGTTTATGCCCCTTGGTGACGTGTTTTTGGATCGCTGCGATGCGTCCGTTGCACGGTCGGGTGTCCCAGTGTGGGGTTTTTGTGGCGGAGATCGCCGGGTTTTTCGGCGTTTCCTGGGCTTGGGTTGTTGCGTGGGCGCGTTCAGGCGCTACTATAGACATACAACGTCTTTCCTGTTTCAGGGTAAAGAAGAGGGAGCGTCCGGTGTGGTAGCCGGAAGCTAACTTGGTAAATCACGATCTGTAGTAACTTTGGCGAGAGACATAGATCGGATTCAGAGCTTAGGCCCGCGCGATGCGCGGGCTTTTCTGTTTAAAGCTTGTCGATAGGCAGATGGCCTTCCTTGCTATCGTTTTGGGGAACCCACGTTGGAAGTCCTCGGTCGTCATATTCCAAGGTCTCCACCATAAGGTCGAAGAATGCTGCGGCAGACATGCCGGCTTTCTTCGCGAGATCCGCGAAATGCTCTTTATTTTCGCGCTCCACCTTCCACCCCATCGGCGTAGGGTGTTTCATGGTGCCATAGGCGCGGCCATGCGGATTCTTCATATCATCATCCTATGGTTGCGCAACCAAGTTAATCGACCCGCGACACGCAAAAGTTTCTAATTCCTCAAAATTCGCGGGGCAATATTCCCTACGACCGTCGGGTGGAAATCGAAGCGGTAGATATCTTCCTTATACACTCTCATTCCGGCCTCTTGACCCCTTCGCTGTCGTACGTTCCTGGAGTAGCTTTGATTCTATGGCTGGATGGGAAGTGTCGAGGCATCCCGAATGGGACATGATGTATGCCGCGGGTCTGACCGTGCGCGAAATATCGGATCTTTGTCATTGGCAGTGCACCACCATTCACCGCCATTTGCAGATGCGAGAAAAATACGAGTCAGGCACCCATGCCAAGCATGAGGCAGCGCTGGCTGCTAGGGGAGTGGACCGTCCAACGATCAGTTGGCGAAAACTGCTGGCTGAAGTTCTCGAGTTTCAAACTATCCACAGCCGGCTTCCACATCATGAGGGAGACGACACAGAGCGGCGGTTGCACCGGTGGGTTCTTGACCAGGGCCGCGCATACCGTAACGGTGAAATGTCCGCCCCAAAGATCATTCTGTTAGATGCTCTGGTCGGCTGGAGCATTGATATTCGGCAGCAGGAACGAGATGAGGTTTGGCGTGCAAAGCTCACCTCGCTGATCGAATTCACTGCCACCTATCAACGAACCCCGCGGTACCAGAACTTCTCATCAGAAGCCGAGCGAGTGCTCGGTGTCTGGCTGCATGTGCAACATCAAAGGCGGGCCGAAGGCAAGCTGTTGCCATGGCGCTTAGAAATGATGGATGAGGCGTTCCTTCACTGGCAAAGCCGAATGTGAATGCCGCATCTATAACCTCTCGGCGGCTCCTGTCCCATTTATTCTTCTTTTATTCATTCGTCGACTAAAATTCCTTTAAAAATAAACAATCTTCCTTGGGGGAACGATCAAAAAGATATTTCTGCTTATCTTCGCAATGATTACTGCGGCTTCGATGAGTGTCATGTCGGTGTCTCCGGTGTCAGCTGCCGCGGATGTGGCTCCGCCTGTTCTGAACACTGTCTCGATGGTTTCACCTAAGACGGTATATCCAGGGGATACTGTCTCCTTCAAGTGGACCGCAACAGATCCTTCCCCCATGAGCCATGTCGAGTTTTGGGCTTATGGACCATCCGGAAAAATCAAACGAATTATCGCTTGGGGAGAGACCTCCTCCAGCGGCAATGTTCGCTCCGGAACATCCTCCATGCAGGTTGATGAACAATGGCCTGCGGGCAACTGGGAAATTCAGTTCGTTGCCTATTCTGACTCCGTAGGCAACGCGACAGATACCCGCTACGTTACTAACAAACCAGACCTTAGCAAGCTCAAATTCACTGTTGCAGGAACCACCGCGGATGTGGCTCCGCCTGTTCTGAACACTGTCTCGATGGTTTCACCTAAGACGGTATATCCAGGGGATACTGTCTCCTTCAAGTGGACCGCA
>NZ_JBIVXE010000009.1:76396-89234 GCF_044769125.1 Glutamicibacter sp. NPDC090743
AGTTCGTTGCCTATTCTGACTCCGTAGGCAACGCGACAGATACCCGCTACGTTACTAACAAACCAGACCTTAGCAAGCTCAAATTCACTGTTGCAGAAAAGACCGATGTATCGCCTAGACCTGTGGTGTTTACAGATTCTCCAGGCTATTCAAACGATACTTACTCCATCCCCAATGTGATCGGCGTTCAATACACAGTCAACAACAGAACTGTAGCTGCTGGGACTTATCCTGGCTCAGGCCAAGTTCATATCAGTGCTAAGCCTGCCCGAGGTTTTTCATTCGCTGAAAACGTTCTTACGCAGTGGACTCATAGCTTCAAAGCGTCGATAGACTCTGCAATTCCGAAAATTATCGGTACGCCGAAGGTCGGTGAAATGCTCACTGTTGAGCCCGGTTCATGGACACCATCCACCAACTTCACTTATCAATGGGCAGCTAACGGCACGAACATAATTGGTTCCACAAAGAGCACTTTGCTTCTGACTGCTGACCTTGCAAACAAAGCAATCACGGTTAAAGTCGCTGGTACCCTCGCTGGATACACAAACACAAGTGAAACCAGCGTTCCAACAACGAAAATTGACCCAGGAATTACACCTGTTAATCCTAAAAAACCAGAGATAGATCAAATAACCGGTAGTTATACGATCCCCTCGGTCACAGGCGTGAATTATCTGGTCAACGGAGAGCCACGACCATCAGGAACCTACAAATCTGGGTATTCAAAGGTTTCAATTACCGCCGAAGCGCAAACCGGATATGCCCTATCGGGTACTGTTTCATGGTCCTTCGATCTGCGTAAAAAGATCGCTATTGCCACAGAGCCGAAGGTCAACTACTCCACCCGTGTGCTGAGCATCCCATCAGTTGCTGGAGTCAGTTATTACGTTGACGGAGTATTCAAAAAGTCCGGAACACATAAGTTCTCCAAGCAGATTACTGTTACAGCAAAAGCTTCAGCAGCGAATTATCAAGTAGCTGCAAAATCATGGAAGTACGATCTTCGGACCAACGTTGCTGCATCGAAGCCCGTGTTCGATGCCAAGAAGAACACCGTGAAGATCCCGTCCAAAACCGGAGTTGCCTACTACGTCAACGGAACCAAGAAGAAAGCCGGCACCCACAAATACACCGGCACCGGAACCGTTACCGCGAAAGCCTCATCCAACGGATACAAGCTCAAAGGAACCACGTCCTGGAAGTTTGATAACCGCAATTCGGTGACGGCATCGAAACCTGCGTTCGACGCCAAGAAGAACACGGTGAAGATCCCGTCCAAAACCGGAGTTGCCTACTACGTCAACGGAACCAAGAAGAAAACCGGAACCCACAAATACACCGGCACCGGAACCGTTACCGCGAAGGCCTCATCCAACGGATACAAACTCAAAGGAACCACGTCCTGGAAGTTTGATAACCGCAATTCGGTGACGGCATCGAAACCTGCGTTCGACGCCAAGAAGAACACGGTGAAGATCCCGTCCAAAACCGGGGTCGCCTACTACGTCAACGGAACCAAGAAGAAAACCGGAACCCACAAATACACCGGCAAAGTTACGGTGGCAGCCGAGCCTTCCAGCGGTGGGTACAAGCTTAAAGGCACCAGAAATTGGAGCGCCAAGCTCTAATCTGCTGAATTTTGCAATGAAACATAGGTAGATGCTCTTCCTTCCCATGAAGTGAGGAGCATCTACCTATTTCTATGCTTTACTGCGCAGGTGTCCATAAGTAGCAACACCTTTCTGTCAGGTTAGATTTTGGCTAGATGCGAGTAGGGGACACCGCAGAAAGCGGAAAACCATACGCAAAGTCGACCACTGCCGTCAGAATGTCGCCACCATCCACCGACATTTTCAATCCCGCGAAAGACCTCAGCCAGACACCCGTGCCAAAACTGGAAGCAGCGCTAGCTGCTAGGGGACCAGACCGGATCGCCCGACAGCTCAATGACCTACGAATCTGAATAAAGTTCTGGAGTTCCAGAAGACCGACCGTCTTCCTCATCACAACAGAAACGACACAAAGCAGCGGCTACATCGGTGGGCGTTTACGTAGCGGCGGGCATACCTCGCCGATCAAATTCGCCACCACCTATAATCGGACCCCGCGGTATAAGAATTACTCCACGGAAGCTGAGCAAGTCCGTGGGGTATGGCCGCATATACAAGCATCAAAAAGGGCCGAGGACCATGCAGCCCTGGAGTTTGGACATGATGCACGAGACATTTTTGCATTGGCAAAACCGCATGTGATGACGATCCTTCCTAATTGCCTAGAGGTTGCCGGAAGGGCCGTGGTAACTAACTATTGGGGACGAGCTGAGCCCCAGCTTATTGTGCGATTCGACGATCTTTTTACTTTTGTCTTTCGAAGCGTAATTATCTCCATTATTTCTATTTGATTAGGAAGAACTTGATAAACTTCTCGTTCAACTGGTAGGTGGACTAGTGATGTGCTTGGGATTGTTCAAGGGCATATTCACAGATGTCCATCTGTCTATCTCGTGAAGTTCTGCCCAGAGGATGAGCATTCATTCGACTCAGTGGGAACTAACATCAAGCGATTGGGGCGTCAATGAAAAGTAAAATCATACGGTCATCTCTAGCGATGGCTGCAGCATTATCCTTGGGCTTCAGCGGCATCGCTGCGTCCAGCGCTGCACAGCCGGCAGCAGTTGCCACGGTAGCTACTCAGCCTGCTGCAAAAAAGGTCGTCAAATCAACTCTGACGGTCAACAAGATCGGCACCAAAACCGTTACTGAAAATACGGTCAAAGTGGCACCCAGCTTTAAGCGGACCGGCACCGTCAAGGTGTCATCAGCCAAACTGACAGTGACACAGGGCAAAAAGACCTTGCACAAGAGCAAGCCCTCCGTGAATCTGAAGCCTGGCAAATATAAGGTTACGCAATCGGTCAGCTACAAAACCAAAACCAACGGGAAGTGGTCTAAGGCCAAGGTTGCCAAGAAAACCCAGGATCTGACGGTCAAGGTCATTGCATGGCAGTCCTACGGTAAAGGCCTGCAGAAGGGTGCCATTGACGGCATCAACAAGTACCGCAAGAGCGTCAAGCTCAAACCATTGGTTTTCGACAAGAAGTTGTCAGAGACTACCTTAGCCAAGTTCAAAAGAGGTGACTTACGGTGGCTAACTGCTCAGAAGTCCTGGTACGAAACGAGCGGTCCTGCAAAATCCAAAGCCAAGAACAATGATTGGCATGCAGCGGGATACAAAGACGGCCTAGCTAACACCAAAACGAAGTACATGCTGGAAACATTCAAAAATAAGAAGACCACTAAAATAGGTGTTACCACCTGGGTTTGGTACGACAACAAAAAGAATCCAAACGTTGCTGAAATCTGGGCTATAGCGAAATAGTTCGTTGCTGTAAATAGCCAGCACCTTGATTTTGCACCACCCCTCAACGACGACAGCCATTCCGTACTGCGGAGTGGCTGGCGTCGTCTGCGGATAGGAGGGCAAACTATTCATTCCTAGACGTCCCTGGAGCTTCCATACTTTCACCAGGGTTGTGTTGGGTGCAGAACATAGAATCGTTGATCGCCTCTACCCGGCTAGTCATTGTGTCAGAAATACCATGGTCGATATACGCAGTTAACACGTCAAACTCCAGTCGCCGTAAAACATAAGTCTCGCGTTCGTCGCATTGAGGTTTGGTTGACACGCGGGCGTACCCGCAGAATTTAGCCGTGGACTCTTTAAAAATGTCTCGTAACTAATGATGCTGACACCATTCAAGGATCTTAGTTACAACGCATAGTTGCAAGAAATTTTGCCAGCGAATTTCTAAGGTTTTACGACTGGGGGACTGAGATCTGATGAGACGTCCTACAACCCTTGGGTTGAAAGACGTGTCGCGCAAGTATCAAAATCGTTCGCTTTTGCTGGAGTGCTTGGAAGCATTGCCTCTGTCCCCGTCTGAGTGGACTGCGGTTACCGCTGGCGTGTGGGCGTTGTGGCATGGGGATTCAGCGATTGGGCCCCGCTTGCTCTCAACGTCGGGCATTACCTACCTGAGCGGTCTCCTGTTCATGATCCTTGCGACGCAAATCCCGTAGATTGGAGCTCGCTACTGCTCCCCGTAGGCGCACTGAGCGCCATCCCTTGGTACGCGAGCAGGCATCACCGCACGTTCCAGCAAATGGCGCGAGAGCACCAAACCCACGTCGAATCTCCGGCCCTTAGCTCTTCGTATTCGCACCCGACGTCGGCACCACCGGTGACATCACCGGGTTCGCGAACGTGCTCGACAGGTATGCGATTTTTTCAAAGTTCTCTGGATGCGGCTGCAAGCTCTCCACGTGCGGCGCGATGGTTCAGTCGCTCCGACAGCACCATGCCGAGGAGCACGAGAAGGGCGAGGTAGAACGGGAAAATCCACATGCCGATTTGGGAAGACAACGCCCCGAACAGTGGCGGCATGAAGGTGGACCCGCTATAGGCGGCGGCCATCTGAATGCCGATGATGGCCTGCGAATTGTTTGCGCCGAAATTCTTCGGTGTGGAGTGGATGATCGCCGGGTAGATCGGTGCGCTGCCGAGGCCGGCGATGACCAGTCCGGCAAGTGCCAGCACGTCGGTCGGCATGGGAAGCGCGATCATCGTGATGCCAAGGGCGTTGGCGAGGAAGCCGCCGCGGATGAGTGCTTTGTCGCCGAGCCGGTCGGCTACGAAGCCGCTCAGAAAACGCCCGGCTGTGATGCCTAGTAGGAACAGTGCGGCGAATGTCGCGGCCACAGAGGCATCGATTCCCCGCTCTGTGACGAGGTATGTCGACGCCCACAGAATGGTAGTGCTTTCGATGGCGCAGTAGGCGAAGAACGCGCCCAGGATCAGTGTCACGCCGGGGATGCGTAGAGCGGCGGACAGCGGGACGTGGCCGGCGCTCGGGGCCTCCGTTTCGGCGTCGGACTCGACCTCTCTGATGTTCTGCCTGGCGTGTGGGCCGCGTCGCCAGAGCGACAGGGACAGGAACAGAAACGCGACGAGGACGACCTGCACGACGCCGACGGTCTGATAAGCGCTGGACCACCCGGCACCGGAGCTGATCGCGTAGCC
Source organism: Glutamicibacter sp. NPDC090743 (assembly GCF_044769125.1). Lineage (NCBI taxonomy): Bacteria > Bacillati > Actinomycetota > Actinomycetes > Micrococcales > Micrococcaceae > Glutamicibacter > Glutamicibacter sp. NPDC090743. The sequence goes on from NZ_JBIVXE010000009.1 coordinate 81,479, forward strand.
CATGATGAACGGGCTGATCGAGGCGCCCACTCCCCAGAAGCTGTGCAGCCAGTTCATGTGCTTGGCGGCGTAGTGCAGAGCGACGTAGTTATTCAGTGCCGCGTCGACGGCGCCCGCACCGAGACCGTAAGGGATGGCCCATAGGCACAGCATCCAGAACGATCCCGAGAAGGAAAAGCCAATGAGTGCGGCGGCTGTCATTCCGACGCTGATCGTCGTGATGAGTCCCACTCCCAGGCGGCGGGTGAGCCGCTCGGACATCAGGCTGGACACGATGGTGCCGCCGGCGATGATCATCGTAATGAATCCGGCGAACCAGAGAGGAACACCGAGGTCGGCCTGCATCGCGGGCCACCCTGACCCGACGAGGGAATCGGGGAGGCCGAGGCTGATGAAGGCGATGTAGATGATGGACAGAAGAAGCGCGTACACAGATCAGGTCTTTCTGCGAGAGGGAAGATAGAGGGGTGAGGGGTCGGCACCGACGAGGTCTTGCTCGTCTGTGTCGACGTGCATGACCAGCGCGGTCAACGCAGCGTGCCGGGCAGTGGGTGCATGATGATCGCGCAGTCTGCGACCATTCGGGTCGATTCGAGCACGCTTCTGTCGAGGTTGTCACGGTCCTCGAGGAATCTCACGAACGGCCGCGACCCCGCTTTGCGGATGGTTGCTTCGAGCTGCGGCAGAAGACTCACGCCGGCCGTCTTGGCGCCAGGGAGCGCGAAGATCGCGATCCTCCGGCAGCGTCCGCTGCGCAGAGAGCGTGCTGCATTGTTCGCGACGTAGTCAATACCGGCGATTGCGTTGCTCACACGTGCCCTCGTGATGGGGTCAGGCTCGGGTGATCGTTCAGAACGCGCGAGACCGTCTGCCGCGATACGCCGGCCCATCGCAGCGACGTCCCGGATTCCCGGTCGACGGTCCATGAACCAGGTCCCGCGCTCGGGCCAGCGCGGACGCGTTCGCCGCCTGCACGGCGGGTCGGGGTAGATCGGGTAACTATCACATCGATCACGGTATGGATCATAATAATCATGTGCAACGATCAAAACGACTGAAAGCAATCATCCGAGCGCTGGACAATGGCCCGCGGCGCGTCGTCGAGCTCGCTGAGCTAACCGGGACGTCGGCGATCACGATCCGCCGTGACCTCACGGAGCTGGCTGAGCGCGGTGCGTTGGAGCGAACGCATGGCGGCGCGAAGGCCGCATCTGCGCGCGGCGCGGAGTTCCCGTTCGTGTTGCGCGAATCGGAGTTGTACGCGACGAAGGTCGCTCTCGCCCAGGCGGGCCGAGAGCTCGTCCACGGTGGTCAATCGGTGCTCATCGACAACGGCACGACGACCCTGGCGGTCGCTCGCGAGCTTGCAGGGGCGGGCGTGACCACCCTCGCACTCTCGCTGCACGCCGCTGCTGCGCTCGCCTCCCGACCCGGAAACGAAGTCATCGTACCGGGCGGCACGATCGAAGGCGATGATCTCTCGTTCACCGGGATCGGCGCCATGGAGACCATCAGGGCGATGCGCTTCGACATCGCCTTCATCGGCGCGTGCTCGGCGGATCCCGCGCATGGCCTCACTGTGGCCACGTGGCCGGATGCGCAGATCAAGCGCGCAGCGCTGGAATCATCAGCGCGCACCGTCCTGATCACCACCGCCACAAAATTCTCTCGCACATCTGCGCACCGTTTTGGTTCCTACGACGACCTCGACACGATCATCACGACCGCCGACGCGCCAGTGAGCGCGATCTACGAAGCGCGGCAGGCCGGCGTGGAGGTCATCACCGTGCCACTATCGGCGATACTCGATCACTAGACAGCGATCAGCGGTCGGTCGGCTGATCCATCGCGATCTCACCCAGGCGTGCGAGTCCATCCCACTCGCCAACCCCGTAAGCATCGCAGACCAGTGCTAAGGGTACCGCGTAACCAGATCCGACGACCGCGTCCAAGGAGCGGCGAAAGTCGGCTTCACCGACCCCTCTAGCACCCCACTGCGCCTTAGCTTGGCAGATCACCTCGTAGCTGGCGATCTCCGCCAGGCTGCGGTACTTCGACTCGCCGCCCCAGTTCGCGAGGTCGATGAGCAGCTTTACGCGTCCGTCCAGCGGGTAGAGGATGGCATGGCCGGAGGCGGACGTCGCGGTGACGTCGAACCAGTTCTCGGTGAGCATGCTGAGGTGCTTGAAATGTGCAGTGAGTCGGCCGAGAACGGCGAAGCTTTCCTCCAGTGCGTCATCCGTACCGGCCTGACCAGCGATGACGCGGAAGTGCTCCGGAGCGAGAAGGGCGGCAGAGTTCAACCTGCCGCTAATCCACTCTTCCGCCTCTCTCCGCAGCTCTGGGTCAGTGAGATCGCCGTCATCGATGAAGAGCACATCCAGCCGCACATCGCTGTCGTCTAAAGCGGCTCGAAACTCACCCGGGTAGACGACTTCGTGCGTCGGGAGATGAACGTGGCAGGCCTGGACGGTGTCATAGCCGTGCGCGCAGCACGGCAGGCAGCTCCGGCAAGTCTATACCGGATCCCTCTGCCGTCTCGTGATCGTCCCAATGTGCGGTCTAGAGACCAGCCGTGCACGGTGATCTTGTTGCTCCTGTCCTATCGCTTTCTTCGAGGAAGGATGGAGCGAGGGACTAAACGGTGAGCTCGACGAGGTTGCCGTCGGGGTCTTCTATGCAGCTCTCGTAGAAGCCGTCGCCGGTGGTGCGAGGTCCGCTCAAGACCCGGAATCCGTTTGCCTCGAGGCGCGAGGTCAGCGAATCCACGGAGAATGCGTCTCCCAGCGAGAGAGCGATGTGGTTCCACCCGAGGTCGCGTTCTTGCCGAGCCTTCTCGTGACCAGGGCGGATCATCAGTTCCAACGCTCCCCCGCCCGAAAAATGCAGAAAGTACGTTCTCAGTCCGGTTGTCCGGTTGTGATAGATCTCGCCGGCGATCGCATCGAAGTAGGTCGTGTAGAAGTCGCGAGCTCTCTCGAGATCTCGAACGTAGAGCGCAACGTGATGCAGTCGTGCCATGGTTTCCTCCTGAGGGGTATCGGACGTGGTCTCTACACAATAGAGATCGAATCGGTCACCCTCAACGCTCACTTCGCGCGACAGTGATCATACGACCCTGTGCAGCGCTGCATCTGCGGGTCATGAGCCCCATCCCTCAAGGCAGCCAGAAATCACTCACTAGTACTCTGCGTCGCTTGGAGCGCAACGGAGCCATCGGGCATCATGTAATTAGTTCACGGCCGATCGCCATTCAATACCGGATCACCGCGCCAGGAAAGCCGATGCGCGACCCGATCGACGCAATCCTTCAATGGGCAGTGGACAACATGGAGCAAATCACCCAGGCCCGCGAAACATTTGACGATATGGAGACCCTGCCCCAGTAGTGCCGAGCACCAGGTTAGAGAATCTTTATCTCTCGCCGGCATTCACTCAATATTCATGGCCCTTTGACTGCACGATATCTATTAACGTGCAAGACGTGTACCGTCAAAAGAATACTCCGCGATAATATCCGTGGCCTGCCTTGGCACCAGGACAACCCACTTTGACTCATTGCGGTGCGGCTCCCTTCTGGAAATACCGGGGAGTCGCAAGAGCGGAGGTACACCATGTCCACCCACGAATTACGATCCCACACAGCTGAACACGTCAAACACATATTTGGTTCCCGCCAAGCCCGCATCCATCTGGCCTCATACGGCTGAAGAGAAGGGATGCCCATCGTCCTGGCAGAACCACACGAACTGCTCGATGACGTGAGGGGACTGGTTTCAGTTCACGGACGATCGGTGCTGGTCGCGATCTATGATGAAACAGCCGATCATCTGAGCTTCTGGTTCATCTCGGTTCCCAACCCGGCATTAGAAAACGTGCCGGTCGAACCTAGAGGACAGATCATGCGCCAATTTATCGCCCAGAGTACCCCTGACGGGGCAAGGACGTTCCGGGTCAGATACTGGGGCCACAGTGCGATCGCCTTTGAAATCCCCTGCTACGTGCGCAGCGACAGGCACCACCAGACCTCATACAACACCCGTCCCGGCACGTTAGGTAACCCGGAACCTGATTATCCGCTGGATAATCCAGAACCCGCCGCCTGACTAGCCGCATCAAGAGCTAAGCTGATCTTGTGTATAACTGAAAATCAGCCTTTTCGCACTGAAGCATCCCGCAGTCATCGCGGGATGCTTCAGTGTTTAATGACGCGGCAGTTATCTCTGTGGATCGTATGCTCAAATAAACCTAAAACGATCGATTTTGGTGCCCGTATAAGGTTCCTTCACCTGGCTTGGCTAAAAGTACATCATGCTAGTTCAGGGTTTCGGGCCAGCTCTACGAGGGCATCAGCGTAGTCTTCGACAGCAACGCACATAGCTTTCAGCCGATTGTCCAACGACCCCCAGGGCCGGGATTGTGCGCCCATCAAGGTATGGGGGGCCATTTCGACGTCACGGACATCAATATCGAATTCGAACTGCAGGTTGAGCAACTTCGGCGTCAGCTCATCGTTTCCGAGCTTTGTGAAGGTAACCACGATACCCTCGTCGTCGAGGGGACCTTCATTGATCTTGAGGTTCTGGATTGTCTGCTTGTCATAGGTTCCCTTAATTTTCTCCGGCCACATCGCGAGTTCGTGGGCAGCCCGGTGCCGGTCGATGCGCGCAAGGTCGTGCAAAATGCGAAGGCAGTTCCACCCGGGATTTTTAGCTTGGAAGGGCTGGATCAGGTGGAGCGCCTCAATGAGATGCGGAGATAGATGCTGAAGTCGTCTCTTGTTCGCGGTCCATTCCTTGGCTGAAAGTGCGATGGGCCATTGAAGTTGGGAAGCTCCCGGTGGTGGGTTGGATCCTGAGTCGATGATCGCCACGGCATATAGGCAGTTATCTAGGCCCGCGCGCAGGTTTTGAAGTGCCTCTCCAAGAAGAATAGAGAGCTGGTCGGGGATGGGTTCACGGCGATTAACCCGAATAACTCCGTTTCCTCGGGCGTCGATGTCGACTTGTATCCGTGATGGGCGGCCTTCAAGGTACCCACTGAGGAGGTGGGAGAACTCTATAATGTTGTCCTGGGCTCGGCTGATTCTGGCCTGTGACAGTGAAAGTTCGCGCATTGGCTTCACGAGATGGATGCTCCTGATTTGAAAACGAGCTTGTCCCCTTCCCAAGGGTGGCACGAGGAAAAGTTCTCAATTGCTGGTCACACAAGCACAACCTTACAGCGACGCGAATCACCGGTATTCCAATTCTAATGGTTTGACGTCCCTTGCTCAGCGTCCCGCTAGGCGTTCCTCATGCGGGACCAAAAACGATCGTTTTAGTGCTCTGAAAACCCGTGGGAGCTCCATCTTGCGTACTCGACGGTGGCTATTTTAGAACGAGCTTGATGCCGAATCCGATCAGGGCTGTGCCGGTGGCCAGATCCAGAAGACGGCGAACCCGTGGCCGGGACAATACTGAGCGGGCTTGGTGGATGCCGCAAACTAGCAGTACTAGATAGACAAGGGACAACAGAGCATGGGTGAAGGCAAAGCCGAGTACCACAGGCATCGGGGCGTTCTCGTTGAGAAATTGCGGCAGCACCGCCAAATAGAACACCAGGATTTTAGGGTTACCCACATTAGAAAGAAATCCTTGCAGCCAGCCCCGGCTTGCCCCGGGCCCGGCCGACTCAATCCCCAATTCCAAAGATGCATAATCTCGCTTCCAGGCCGAACGAAATGCTTGGAAACCTAAATAGGTCAAATAAGCGATCCCTGCCCACCGGATAACTTCAAATACTGGCCGCACACTCATAATCAATGCCCCTAGGCCGATAGCGGCGATGAAGCCGTAGAGGATCGTCGAGCTAGCCACCCCGACAGCGCTCCATGTTCCCCTCCGGCGGCCTCCGCTTAATGTATTTCGGCTCACCACGGCGAAATCAGGTCCGGGAATGAGCACCAAAACGAACGCGAGAGCCAAGAACGACAAGTAAGAAGACCAGATCGATGATGTGTGCATGATTCCATCATTCCGTGATACGTCCATCCGCGTCGAGCGATCATTCGCTTACAATATTGTTCGTATTTTACGAACGAAAGATGGGAATCTGATGGATTTGCACCGACTGCAGCTCTTGCGTGAATTGAAGCGCCACGGCACGTTGGCTTCCGTGGCGCAGTCGATGTCATACAGTAAATCCACAATTTCAGCACAACTCTCTCAACTCGAAAAGGAGACGGGAGTTCAACTGCTGGAACCATCAGGGCGGCGTGTGAGCTTGACCGTTCAGGCAGAGATTCTGCTGGCTCATGCCGAGGTCATTTTCGAACAGGTGGAGATGGCCAAGGGAGAAATTGCCGCATCGCTCGAAGAGATTGCGGGCACCCTGCGCATTGCCTCCTTTCAGACTGCCGCTCTGGGGTTACTGCCTGCGGTGCTGGAACGAATGGAACGCGAACATCCGCGTTTGCGGATGGAAGTTACTGAACTAGAACCGGAACGTTCTCTTCCGGCGCTTCTTGCTCAGGAGTTCGACCTCGTTTTGGCCGAGGAATTCCCGGAGCATCCTCAAGTGAGGCCAGCCGGGCTGGATCGTGAAGATTTGCTCTTGGATCGGATGCATCTTGCCACGCCCAGAGCTTGGGGGTGTCAAACTATTGAAGATCTTGCGCTTCGTCCTTGGGTGATGGAACCGGAAGGGACTGCGCAACGTGCGTGGGCTGTCGCAGTGTGCAGGAGTGCCGGATTCGAACCGGATGTCCGGTTCACTGCAACCGATGTTCTGTTGCATGCGCGCCTTGTGGAAACAGAACTAGCTGCGGCTCTGCTGCCTGATCTTCTCTGGTATGAAGGTCGTGCAAAGGTGGTTTTGTGCCCTTTGCCTGGGGATCCTGCCCGCCGTATTTATACTGCTGCTCGTCGGGGTGCAACCGGACAGCCGGCAGTGAGGGCATTCCGGAAAGGATTAAAAGAAGAGCTTCTATTCGATAAATCTTCTGAGTTATGACTGGCAGCTTATTTGAGTGGGTAAATCGTAAGGCTCATTAGTGGTGGGTCCCCCTGAGGGGTGGATCTCTTGAAGCGTCTATAACGTTCCTTTTTGACACACTGACCAGCCACCCGATGTAAAAATTTCTGACAGTTGAAAACTCAACAGATTTCCACGGTTATTTCGTCACAAAACTCAATGCCACAAATTATGCGTCGAAAGGTTAGCTGCCAACCGACTATTGATACCTCCGTTCCGCATAAGCACAGATCATTCGGACAGTCACTAGACTTGTCCACTACACCAACGTCCGTCAACGACAGAGAGCGCATCAAGACCTAGCGTGACAGGTCTTGATGCGCTTTCTAGTTCATGCAGGGTTTACCTGCTATGCGTCAGTGCGGAGCAGGCACCACACGCGCTCGAAATTCCTCGCGTCTAGATCTGTCCTGCGGATCCATACCTGAACCGGCCGCTCGTGGAACCAACCAGGTGTCGTGAAGGTCCTTGGATTGATCTCGAAAAGCAAAAGATGTTCATCCGCCGCATCCTCGAGCGGCAACAATGTGGCCAGCTGCCCGTTGTACTCCTCACGGATTTCACACGCGCTCCAGCCTGACATCCTGCTGATGCGTTCATCCGGGATGAAATCTGGATGCCCCGGGCGATGCTCCGGAAGCCGAGCTTCGAACCTTAACAACCTGTTGTAGATCTCGAACTCGGTAAGCTCTACGAAATCCGCATAGAGATCAGCTTCTTCCTCGGATCTGAAATCGACACT
>NZ_JBIVXE010000010.1:0-66422 GCF_044769125.1 Glutamicibacter sp. NPDC090743
TGAGGGTGTGGGAGAGTAGGTCACCGCCGGACTTAACTTGAGTAGATGGTTTGAGGCCCTGGTACCGTTTGGTGCCGGGGCCTCACCTGTTTAACTAGACTATTTAAGCCGTACGCGCATCGGCGGTCCTCACCCTTCCTATCTTCATGGATGTAGATAAGGTGTGTAGTAGAAATAACAAGATCTTCTACACGAGGGGCTTTCCTTGACCACCGAGACTACGAGTCCACTGACATACCGCGACGATTCAATTCGTCCCCAGGACGATCTCTACCGCCATAGCAATGGCAAGTGGTTCGAGACAGCAACAATTCCAGGAGATCAAGGAATTTACGGTTCCTTCATGGAACTCCGCGACCAGGCTGAGGCTGCGGTCCACGGAATCATTAATGAAGCAGTACAGAAGGTCGATTCCGGTGCAGAAACTGACGCCGCCACCCAGCGCATTGCCCGCCTCTACAGCTCATTCATGAATGAAGCCGTTATCGAAGAACGCGGTGCCGATCCGGTTGCTGTCTTCTTGAATACTATTTCGGATATCCAGAACACCGAACAGCTGCTCGAAGTATGCGGTTTCTTCCAGCGCAAAGGCATCAGCGGCTTCATGGATATCGGCGCGATGAACGACGCCGGCAATCCGGACCGGAACCTGCTGACCTTCCTGCAAGGCGGCCTGGGCCTGCCTGATGAGTCCTACTATCGCGAAGAGCAGTTCGCTGAAACCGTATCCGACTACCAGGACCACCTTGGCCGCCTGCTGGCCCTTGGCGGTATTGCTGATGCCAAAGCCGCGGCCGCACATGTCGTAGCGCTCGAGAAGGCCATGGCCTCGCATCACTGGGACCGGGTCAAGGTCCGCGATGCTCAGGCACGCTACAACCTGATGTCCGATGAGGAGCTTTCCGCGCTTTTCCCGGGTGTGAGGACCTGGCTGGCAGGCGCCGGCATTGAGCCGAAGTACTACAGCGAAGTTGTCGTCTGGCAGCCAAGCTACCTTCAGGGATTGTCTGAGCTATTCGGCTCCCAGCCGCTGGATGCCTGGAAGAACTGGTTGCGGGTCCAGGTGCTGCGCTCGTTCGCTCCCTACTTGTCCAGCGCATTCGTCAATGAGAATTTCTCCTTCTACTCGGCCAAGCTCGGTGGCGTGGAACAGCTCAAGGAACGCTGGAAGCGAGGTGTCGCATTCACCGAAGGTGCTGTAGGCGAAGACATCGGCCAGCTGTACGTGGCTGAGCACTTCCCTGCAGAGGCCAAGGACGCCATGGACGCGCTGGTCCAGCGGCTCATCGAGGCTTACCGCATCTCGATCAGCGAACTGTCCTGGATGGGCCCGGAGACCATCGAAAAGGCACTGGATAAGCTTTCCAAGTTCCGTCCGAAGATCGGCTACCCGAACCAATGGATCGACTACTCTGCCATCCAGGCTGATGAACTGGACGTCATCGCGAATATTGCCTCGGCGAACGAATTCGAGTTCGCTCGTGAATTGAAGAAGATCGATGACGGGGTGGATCGCGAACTGTGGTTCATGTTCCCCCAGACGGTAAACGCCTACTACCACCCGCTGCTGAACGAAATCGCGTTCCCAGCGGCAATCCTGCGCCCGCCATTCTTCGACGTGAACCGCGACATCGCCTCGAACTTCGGCGGCATCGGCGCGGTCATCGGCCACGAAATCGGCCACGGCTTCGATGACCAGGGCTCGCAGTTCGATGGCACTGGCCAGTTGACCAATTGGTGGACCGATGAGGACCGGGCTTCCTTCGAGAAGCTGACCGCCAAGCTGGTGGACCAGTACAACGCGCTGTCCCCTTCAGAAGCCCCGGAACACAACGTCAACGGTGCGCTGACCTTGGGCGAGAACATCGGCGACCTCGGTGGATTGGGCATTGCCTACAAGGCCTACAAGCTCGAGCTGGCCGCCCTTGGCATACAGGAAGATGAAGTGATCGACGGCATCACCGGAGACCAGCGCTTCTTCTACTCCTGGGCCGAATGCTGGCGCACGCTGATTCGACCGGAGACCGCGGTGGTACGCGTGACCACCGACCCGCATGCACCCGGGGAGTTCCGCTGCAACCAGGTGCCGAAGAACCTGGCATCCTTCCACGAGGCCTTCGGCACCAAGCCCGGCGATGGCATGTGGCTGGATCCAGCTGACCGCGTAGAAATCTGGTAAACCGCATAACTGAATGGATAGGGCCGGGGCAAAGCCAGCTTTGCCCCTGCCCTATCCTGCGTTGCGGGCCAAGATCACTGTGTAAGGCTGATCATGAAGGGCTTCAACTGCACGCCACGACACGTAGAATGGTCTATTGTGACTTCCGAAAATAATTCCGCACAGGCCCCAGATCCAAACGACCAGCGACAGGTGCGCACCGATAAGCGCAACCAGCTGCTGGCCAAGGGCGAGGAAGCCTACCCGGTAGGCATAGCTCGCACCCACTCGTTGCAGGAAATCCGCGACAAGTACGAGCACCTCGAAGCTGGTGAAGAGACCGAAGACGTCGTCGGCATCGTCGGCCGCATCGTTTTCATGCGCAACACCGGCAAGCTGTGCTTCGCCACCTTGCAGGAAGGCGGCCAGAAGGGCGAAGGGGTTCGCCTGCAGGTCATGCTCTCGCTTGCCAACGTTGGCGAAGAGCGCCTGGCCCAGTGGAAGTCGCTCGTCGATCTGGGCGACCATGTGTTCGTGACCGGCAAGGTCATCTCCTCGCGCCGCGGCGAGCTGTCCATCATGGCAGACGCTTGGGAAATGGCTTCCAAGGCCCTGCGCCCACTGCCGGTGCTGCACGCCGATCTGAATGAAGAGACCCGCGTGCGCCAGCGCTACGCCGATTTGATCGTGCGCAACGAGGCCCGCGAAATGGTCTACAAGCGCGCCGCGATCGTCCGCGCCGTACGCAACACCCTGGAGAACCGCGGCTACGTCGAGGTTGAGACCCCGATGCTGCAGCTGGTTCACGGTGGCGCTTCGGCCCGTCCATTCAAGACGCACCTGAACGCCTTTGACCAGGAAATGACCCTGCGCATCGCAACCGAGCTGTACCTCAAGCGGTGCGTCGTTGGCGGTGTCGACCGCGTCTTCGAGGTGGGGCGCATCTTCCGCAACGAGGGTGTCGACTCGACCCACTCGCCGGAATTCACCACCTTGGAATCCTACGAAGCCTACGCCGACCAGTACGTCATGGCCGATCGCATCAAGGAAATCATTCTCAATGCCGCTGATGCCATTGGCGCCGGCCGCACCATCGAGACCCCCAAGGGCACCGCTAACTTGGACGGCGAATGGCGCTGGGTCAGCGTCTACCCTGGCCTGTCCGAAGCTGTCGGCGTGGAGATCACCCCGGAAACCGAAGCTTCGGTACTGCGCGAAGTCGCTGCGAAGCACGAAGTGAAGATCGATCCGGCCTGGGGCGCCCAGAAGCTGGTCATCGAGCTGTTCGGCGAAATCGTCGAGCCGACCTTGATCGACCCGACCTTCGTGTGCGACTACCCGCCACTGGCACAGCCGCTGGCACGCCCGCATCGCTCGAAGCCGGGAGTCATCGAGGCCTGGGACCTGATCATCGGCGGCATGGAGCGCGGTACCGCGTTCTCCGAGCTGATTGACCCGGTGATCCAGCGCGAGCGCCTGACCGAGCAATCCCTGATGGCTGCTGGCGGCGATCCGGAAGCAATGCAGCTTGACGAAGACTTCCTTCGTGCATTGGAATACGGTGCACCGCCGATGGGCGGTATCGGTTTGGGTATCGATCGTCTGGTTATGCTTTTCACCAACGTCGGTATTCGTGAAACTATTCTGTTCCCACTCCTAAAGCCGGAGGCATAGGAATGCCATATATTGAGGCGATCGTCCCGACAATCGGCCTGGCGCTGCTTTTCTGGTACGTGATGAAAGCAATTACAAACGCGGATCGAAAAGAACGCCAAGCTGAAGCTGAAGCTGATGCGCTAATTCAAAATCGCTCGGATTCTAATAATCCAGTAAACGAGAATTAGTCTTTCCTGAAAGAACCTTGTGAATTCTGATGATAATTAGAGTTTAGTGCGGCTATTTGTATATGCTTGTTGTTTGAAATGGGCTGATGATCGAATGTCAGTTGGTCCAGTACATTCAAGCTCGGAGGAATTCCTAAATGGCACGTCAGGTTCAAATTGCCCTGATCGACGATATTGATGGTAGCGAGGCGACTGAATCTATTGCATTCAGCGTCGCTGGTCAGCATTTTGAAATCGACCTGAACGACGAGCATGCTGCTCAGTTCCATGCAGCCATCGAGCCGTACATCGATGCGGCGCGCTCGTCGAAGCAGACTGCAGCGAGCGAAGCTCCAGCAATCCGCGCATGGGCGAAGGAAAACAACATCAAGGTCAACGCACGCGGACGCCTTAATGCAGAAGTTGTAGATGCCTACAATGCTGCAATGCGCAAGGGCGGGCGAAACCGCGCGAAGTAATTTGCGGGGATTTCAACAAGTCTCAATATAAGAGCCGGCACGCAATGCGTGCCGGCTCTTATTCTTATAACGACGTTCGTAATTCATCCAATACTTTCATTGAAGATCGCAATACTGGTGAGCCAAGTAAATCCGGAAATTAATTGCACCTCAATTACGGATTTCCGGTACCAGGGGACCGCTTCGGTTATCCCTGTGGCGAACAAGGGCGCATTGCCGGCGCTTGGTGCGTAGCATCGAATTATTGGTAAGCAAGGAGTGTGCCGAAGATGTTTGAGAGATTTACCGACCGTGCCCGTCGAGTTGTCGTGCTCGCCCAAGAAGAGGCGCGCATGCTCAACCACAACTACATCGGCACCGAGCACCTGTTGCTCGGTCTAATCCACGAAGGCGACGGTGTCGCCGCAAAGGCGCTTGAGTCGCTGAATATTTCGCTGGGTGCCGTTCGTGAGCAGGTTCAGGAGATTATCGGCAAGGGCCAGCAGGCGCCTTCCGGTCATATCCCGTTCACTCCTCGCGCCAAGAAGGTTTTGGAGCTCTCGTTGCGCGAAGCGCTGCAGCTGGGGCATAACTACATTGGTACCGAGCACATCCTGCTCGGCCTGATCCGCGAGGGCGAGGGCGTCGCAGCCCAGGTACTGGTGAAGCTGGGCGCTGACCTCGGTCGCGTGCGCCAGCAGGTCATCCAGCTGCTCTCGGGCTACCAGGGCGGCAAGGAAACTGCCTCCGCTGGCGTCAGCTCGGGCGGACAGCAGGAAGGCACCCCGGCAGGCTCGGCGGTGCTCGACCAGTTCGGCCGCAACCTCACCGCAGCTGCCCGCGAGGGCAAGCTCGATCCAGTGATTGGCCGCGAGCACGAGATGGAACGCGTCATGCAGGTCCTCTCGCGCCGTACCAAGAACAACCCGGTGCTGATCGGCGAGCCTGGTGTCGGCAAGACCGCAGTAGTCGAGGGCCTGGCCCAGTCAATCGTGCGCGGCGATGTGCCCGAGACCATCAAGGACAAGCAGCTGTACACCCTGGACCTCGGTTCCCTGGTGGCCGGCTCCCGCTACCGCGGCGACTTCGAGGAACGCCTGAAGAAGGTCCTCAAGGAAATCCGCACCCGTGGCGATATCATCCTGTTCATCGACGAGATCCACACCCTCGTTGGTGCTGGTGCCGCCGAGGGCGCCATCGATGCCGCGTCGATCCTCAAGCCGATGCTGGCTCGTGGCGAACTGCAGACCATCGGTGCCACCACCTTGGATGAGTACCGCAAGAATATCGAGAAGGATGCAGCGCTTGAGCGCCGCTTCCAGCCGATCCAGGTCAAGGAGCCTTCGGTAGAGCTGACCACGCAGATCCTGCGTGGCCTGCGCGACCGCTACGAGGCGCACCACCGCGTGACCATCACCGATGGTGCACTGCAGGCCGCTGCCACGCTGGCGCACCGCTACATCTCCGATCGCTTCCTGCCGGACAAGGCCGTGGACCTGATCGACGAGGCGGGCGCACGCCTGCGCATCCAGCGCATGACCGCTCCTCCGGCCTTGAAGGAAATGGACGAGGAAATCGCCACCGTGCGCCTGGAGAAGGAAGCTGCGATTGACGCGCAGGACTTCGAAGGGGCTGCCTCGCTGCGCGATAAGGAATCCAAGCTGATTGAGGCCCGCAACGAGAAGGAAAAGTCCTGGCGCAATGGCGACATGGACGAAGTCTCCGAGGTGACTGAGGACCTTATTGCCGAGGTACTTGCCAACTCCACCGGCATCCCGGTTGTGAAGCTGACCGAGGAAGAGTCCACGCGCCTGCTGAATATGGAAGACGAGCTGCACAAGCGCGTCATCGGCCAGGACTCGGCGATCAAGGCCATCTCCCAGGCGATCCGCCGTACCCGTGCAGGCCTGAAGGATCCGAACCGCCCAGGTGGTTCGTTCATCTTCGCCGGCCCAACCGGTGTAGGCAAGACCGAGCTGGCCAAGGCGCTGGCAGAGTTCCTCTTCGGTGAAGAAGACGCGCTGATCACCCTGGACATGTCCGAATACTCGGAGAAGCACACCGTTTCCCGGCTCTTCGGTGCTCCTCCGGGCTACGTCGGCTACGAAGAGGGCGGGCAGCTGACCGAGAAGGTCCGCCGCCGTCCGTTCTCCGTAGTGCTCTTCGACGAGGTCGAGAAGGCGCATGCCGACTTGTTCAACTCATTGCTGCAGATCCTGGAAGACGGCCGCTTGACCGACTCCCAGGGCCGTGTGGTGGACTTCAAGAACACCATCATCATCATGACCACCAACCTCGGTACCCGCGACATCTCCAAGGGTGTGATGACCGGCTTCCAGTCGGCCGCGGATACCAAGACCGGTTACGAGCGCATGCAGGCCAAGGTCCAGGAAGAACTGCGTCAGCATTTCCGCCCTGAATTCCTGAACCGTGTTGATGACACCGTGGTCTTCCCGCAGCTGAACCAGGACGAGATCGAAGAAATCGTCGACCTGTTCATCGCACGCCTGGCCAAGCGCCTGGAAGAACGCGAGATCACCATCGAGCTGACCCAGGCTGCCCGCAGCCTGCTGGCCCAGCGCGGTTACGATCCAGCAATGGGTGCCCGCCCGCTGCGCCGCACCATCCAGCGCGATATCGAGGACCAGCTCTCCGAGCGCATCCTCTTCAGCCAGATCGTTGCGGGTCAGAAGGTCACCGTCGACGTCGAGGGCGAAGGCGAGAGCCGCAAGTTCGTCTTCCACGCTGAAGGCGGCACCGGCCAGCTGGAAGGCGAGCCGGCACCGGCAGCACTGGAAAGCTAGGCCGCAGAGGCATAACCCATAGCCGTGGAACTGACAACGTTCAGTTCCACGGCTATTGGCTTTAATCCGGCCATGTCGTAGGCTCAACACATGAAGAAGCGAAGCAAAGGGCAACAGCTGATTGCCGCTTCCTGCCTCGCAGTCATGGCCTATTCAGCCCTGTACCTTCTCCTCCGTCCCCAGCTTCCTGGACAATTGGTGCGCCATGCCGGCACCGACGGAGCCGGATACGGCCCAACGTGGCTGGTGGTGCTGGTGATTGGTGCCGCGGGCACGCTCAGTATTACCATCGGCATCATTGCCTACCGCGACTTCACCTCATTGGGGCACTGGAACCCGGGACCGAAATCGATTGTGGTCTGCTTCCTGGCCGCTGGCTTCGGAATCCTCGGACTGGGCGCTGCCATGCTTCTCGCTGCCATGGGAGAAGACGCCGCGCAGCAAGGCACCCTGCCTATTGGCATGGGACTGCTTGGGCTGATCGGGGTCTTCGCGCTTTCCGCCTCGCTGCTGGCAAAGGCATTGCCCCAGGCGGAGCAAGAAAGCCTCGACGCCTGAAGAGCAATCGATTCCCTCCGGGCGTGCTGGACTTAGCGTGCCACCGCCTTGGCTACCAACTCGGCAAGCATTTCTTCGAGCTGCCCATCAAGCGCGGTAATGGCGAACGAGGTGGGCCATAGGGTGCCCTCATCCAGCTGCGCAACATCGTTGAAGCCGAAAGTCAGGTAGCGGGTACCGAACTTCTTGGCATCCTGCATGAAGCACAAGATCTTGCCGTCCAAAGCGTAAGCGGGCATGCCATACCAGGTTTTCGGCTCCAATTCCGGAGCCGTCTCGGTGATGATCCGGTGCAGCTTCTGCGCAAGCACCTTGTCGTTGCCCTCGAAGGAAGCAATCTTCTCTTCCACTTCCTTGCGGGCCTGTTCCGCCTTCTCGGCTTTGGTCATGCGCTTCTTCGAAGTGCGCACCTCAGCGGCCCGCTCTTTCATCGCGGCCTTCTCAGCGGCTGAAAAGCCTTCTTGTTCTGAACTGCTCATGCTTCTTCTCCCTGAACTGCTTGGTTGATACGGACCATATTTCCCGAAGGATCGCGGAAGGCGCAATCGCGCGGACCCCACGGTTGGTCCATTGGCTCCTGCAGGACTTCAGCGCCCGACGCGCTCAAAGTTTCAAAGACCTTGTCCAGATCATTGGTGGACAGCACCAGCGGGCCGATCGCGCCTTTGGCTACCAGCTCGGCCAAGGCCTGCGCATCGGCAGCTGACCGGCCAGCGCCCGGAGCCGAAAGCACCAGGCTGGTGCCGGCGCCGTCGGAGCCGCCAAGGGACACCCAGCGGAAGCCGCCGTTGGCGACATCGGAGAGGACCGTGAAGCCCAGCGCATCGCGGTAGAACGCGAGCGCCTCATCCACATCGAGCACGGTCAAAGGGACATGATTGATTGAAATGCTTGCCATGGCTCCAGCCTAGGGAGCGCCGACCAGATAGCGCTTCTTCAAAACTGCTCAGAATCTCTCGGGACGCAAAAGGATCTTGGCGATGCAGGCAGGGATCTGCTCGGTGGCTGAATGGTCCCGTTCCCGGTATGACGAGGGAGTTTCGCCGACCACTTCGGTGAAGCGCGTGCTGAAGGAACCCAGAGAGGTCCATCCCACTTGCATGCAAGCATCTGTTACCGAGACCGATGCGCGCAGCAGATGCATGGCGCGCTCGATACGGCGGGTGAGCAAATAGGCATGCGGGGTTTCGCCATAGGCCCGCTTGAACTCCCTGGAAAAATGAGCAGGAGACATGGAAGCACGCTGGGCCAACGCAGGCACATCCAATGGTTCCGCATAGTGCCGGTCCATCAGGTCCCTGGCCCGGCGCAGGTGCGCCAGGGTTTTCAGCGCTTCGGCATCCACCGGCTAGCCCCGGTTCCTGGCTCGCAGGACAAGGAATGCACCCAGCACCGTTGAGCACAGGTAGATCCCGGTGACGGTGATCCAGCCCGCGGTGAAGCCACCGGCCGAGCCGACCAGCAGGCCCATGGCCAAGGGCCCCACGGTGAAACCGCCAAACTGGCCCGCCGAGACGATTCCGCTGGCACTTCCCAGGCGGCTTGCGGGGATCACCCGCAGCAAGCCCGCCATCAGCACTACCGAAACTCCCAGGGCCGAGGCCCCGTGCAGGCAGACCGCTAGCCAGAGCAAGGCCACCGAGTGCAGCTGCTGGGCCATCAGGAAGCTGGCACCGCCCGCAGTGGCCAGCGACGCCAGCAGCAGCAAGAGCTTAGGCGCTGATACGCCGCGTGACATCATCTGCCCCCATCCGACGCGGGCGGAAACGCCAATGACGCCAGCGACCGCGGCGGTCAGGCCGCCAGCCACCAAGGAGAAGTCCAGCTCGCGGACCGCAAAGAGCGCCAGGTAGACGTTGGTTGCCTGTACGCCGACACCGTTGATGAAACCGAATAGGGCCAGCGCAAAAATGACGAACTTCGTGGAGGGGGCGGCCGCAGCCACCGGCTGGCTCGCGCCCGCTGCCGCCTTCTGCGGGGCAGGCGCGGCGAGCATGGGGGATGCGCGGATAACCCGTACAGCGATCACCGCGAGGACCGCGGCGAGCACGGCGCCGGCCAGCGATGCTCCGTTCCAGCCAATGAATGCAGCCAGCAGCGGGAACCCCACGCTGCCTACGAGCTGCGAAACCTGCACGCCAGACTGCTTGATGCCAGTCCACGTGATGCGCTGGGCACTAGGGACGCGCTGGGCCAGAATGCGGTTGGTGACCCCGTTGGGGAATGACTGGGCGAAGCCGGCCAGGCCGGAAGCCGCCAGGAGCAAGACGTAGCCTGCGGGAATGGCTGCCAAGCCCAGCGCGACCGCCGTCGTGCCGAAGATCAGCAGGATCAGCCTGGTATCCGGTTGCCTGTCGGAGAACTTCCCGAAGACGGCGTTACCCAGTGCGGCGCAGCCGAAGCACACTGTCGCCAACAGGCCGAACTGGGATTCGGTGATTCCCAAATCCCTGATGACCAGGTCGCTGGTGGCGTTCAACCCGTAATTAAGCAGGGGAGCGATGCCGACGGCGGATAGGAGGATGGCAAGCAACCCGAATCCGGGGCGTGCTGTTCTAGCTGGCATCCTCATCCTTGCTCCAATGCGACTTCAATGTTCAAGTTTATCTTGGCACGCCGTGTTGCGGGATGTTCCTTCAATGACATATCCGGCATCTGCTTCGATTCTGCAAACGGTGGGGCATAGGATTTAGAACGTGAACTCTTTTACCGTCCGCTCAGCCAGAACCAGTGATGTCAACGCTATCCGCAATCTTGTGCGCCCGTTGGCCGAGGAACGGATCCTGCTGGATAAGGAAGCGGTCACCTACTACGAGTCCATCCAGGAATTCCTGGTTGCCGAGGACGCGGACGGCAATGTTGTCGGCTGCGGCGGTTTGCACGTCATCTGGGAAGACATCGCCGAAATCCGTACCTTGGCGACCTCGGGCGAGCTGCGTGGCAAGGGCGTAGGCCATGTCCTGCTCTCCGAACTCTTGGAACGTGCCCGGGAAGTCGGGGTTGGCCGCGTCTTCTGCCTGACCTTCGAAGTGGATTTCTTCATACGCCAAGGCTTCAAGGTGATGGCTGACCAGAGCGCCGTGGATCCAGCGGTATACCAGGAGATCCTGCTCTCCCGGGATGAAGGCGTTGCTGAATTCCTGGACCTCGCCCGCGTGAAGCCGAATACTTTGGGCAACACCCGCATGATTATTACGCTGGACTGATACTTCTAGTCCATCCGGTCGTAGCGCGCACGGAATACCAGGTACAGCGCGTAGCAAACCAGGCCCGCACCGATAGCAACCAGGGCAACCGGCCCAAACGGCTGATCCTGGATGGCCTTCAGCGCGCCATCAATGCCGCTGGCCTCTTCCGGGTCGCGCTGTACCGTGGCCACGATGAAGAGCAGGCCCACGGCACCGAGGACTACGCCCTTGGCAGGATAGCCCAGCATGCCCGAGTACTTGATCGCGCGCGATACCTCGGTATTTCCGGAACCGGAGAGATCCTTCAAGAACTTCCGGGTGGCACCCTTGTAGATGTAGTAGCCAGCCATGGCCAGCAGCCCCAGGCCCAAGGCGATCAGCAACCCCCGGCCAGGGCCGGTCTCCATCATTTCTCCGCTGAAGCTGGTGGCAGTCTTTCCCGAATCACTGGGAATTCCTACCGCAAACCGCCCAAAGGTGAAGCCGACAGCCAAGAATGATACGGAGATGGCCGCGGACTTGAGCCTGCCCTTCAGCTCGTTTTCGGGCAAGAAGACCTGCGCCAAGGACCATAGGCCCAGCAATAGTGCGCCGATTGCGCAGATCCACAGCAAGACCATGCCGAAAGGCTGCTCGGCCAAGGCGCCCATGGCTCCGCCCTGATCGGCTTCCGCCTTGCCGCCGGCAGCGACGAAAGCTGCGAGGATTCCCACGGTTGCGTGAAGTACGCCGTTGGCGACGTATCCCAGGCGTGCGGCGCGTTCGAACCATGGGTGCTTGGCTACGTGGCGAACAGCAGCGGCCGGATCAACTGAAGCGTTCATGGGCTAAGCATAGGTAGGCATCAGGGCATAAAGCTAGCCGCTTCTGGCTCGTTCCGGGCCGATGCTACGAAGGCAGGCGGATTCCATCTTCTTCGGCGATCGCCAGGCCATCTTTGAGCAGCCCGGCCAGTGCCCGTTCACGCTGCTCCAATGGTGCTTGCAGTTGGTCAAGCGCCACATACCTTGCATGCGATTCATGGGACAGTTCGGCCAGGAAGGACTGCTCTGGCACCGCCTGCTCATGCTCGCGCAGGATCGCCATGATGGCGCCGCGGACCTGCCGGTCCGTACCCTTCCAAGCTTGTCCCTTCGGGATGTAGTGCGGGGCCGGCTGCCCCTGGGCAATCCATGCGCACTGCTGGAAGACCGGGCATTGCTCGCACTTCGGGCTGCGAGCGGTGCACACCAGGGCACCGAGTTCCATTACCGAAATATTCCACAGATTCGCTGCCTGATGATCCTCGGGCTGGACTTCTCCAGCCCGGGCGAATTCACTGGCGCGCGGGCTTGGCTCGGGCAATGCCATGCCGCCGAAGAGCCGTGCATGCACGCGGCGAATATTCGTGTCCACGACAACGGTGCGCTCGCCGAAGGCAAAGCAGGCAATGGCGGCCGCGGTGTAGGAGCCGATGCCCGGCAAGGCCAGGAGCTCGGCTTCGGTGCGCGGGACTTCGCCGTTGTACTCGGTGGTGATCTCCACGGCGGCGGCATGCAAGCGCTGCGCGCGCCGCGGATAGCCCAGCCGTCCCCACGCTTTCAGTGCTTCGGACAGCGGTTCCGCAGCCAGATCCTGCGGCCGTGGCCAGCGGCGCATCCATTCTTCCCAAACCGGCAAGACACGAACTACCGGAGTCTGCTGGAGCATGAACTCGCTGACCATGACTTCCCAGCCGCTCACTCCGGGGCGTCGCCAAGGCAGGTCGCGGGCGTTCTCTAGGTACCAGGTGTTGATGGTGTTGTGGATTTGCTGCACCCCACCACTCTAAGCCAGCGCACCGTCCGCCCGGAATCAGCGGGAATGGATTGCAGAACGTGATTTGCCCCGGATCCTACGCCATTACCGGCTTCGGGCAGGCAAATGAATTAGCCTTAAGCCATGAGCAACGCATCAGGGGGGAAACCATCGGCCAGCGTCTACCGGCGCAGGCGGATCACCGTGGCAGTACTTGCCCTGGTGCTCGTCGGCCTGCTTGTCTGGGGCGTCGTTGCGCTGGCCGGATTGTTCTCCCCTGATGAGAAGAAAACTGCAGACAATGAGCCAAGCGCCCAGCAAACCCAGTCGGTTCCTTCGCCATCGCCAGAGCCGGAAGACGACGAAGCTGCGGCCAAGAAGTGCAAGAGCGACGAGGTCGAGATTACTGCGACTACCGATGCGAAAAGCTACGCCTCGGACAAGAAGCCGACCTTGCTGCTGGGCATCGAAAATGTTTCCAAGCGCGAATGCGAATTGAACGTCGGAACCACGCAGCAGGAGTTCCTGGTTTCCAGCGGCGCGGACCGCATCTTCTCCACCATCGATTGCCTGGACGGCGCAGAAGATGTGAACCTGGCCTTCAAGCCGGGGCAGAAGGAGAACGCGCGCTTCACCTGGAACCGCGAGCGTTCCGCTCCCGGTTGCAAGTCGGTCAGCGTGCAGCCGCGTCCGGGAACCTACAAGTTCACCGCGGCTATCGGCGACTTCGTTTCGGAGCCGGTCACCTTCACCTTGGAGTGAAAAGGCCTAGATGTAGCGATCCAGCAGCGAGGATTCGGCCATGCGGGCCAGCCCTTCCCGGATGGAGCGTGCACGCTGCTCGCCGACGCCCTCGATTTCCATGAGCTGGCTGGTGGACGCTGCCATGAGCAGCTGCAAGTTATCGAAGGACGCCACCAGGCGGTCCCCGACCAGCTTGGGCACCGTGCGGATCTGCGAAAGCAGGCGGTAGCCCTTCGGGGTCAGCTGGTCGTCTTGGCCAATGGTGGAGTGCGGGAACAGGATCTTGGTCAGGCCATCAAGCTCAATGAGCTGGGCATCGGAAACTTCATGCAGCGTCTCCAGGGCACGCTCGATATCCAGCTCCTGGCCTTCCGCGTCGGAATAGTCCCGCAGTAGCAACTGGTTATCCGCCTGGATGCCGGAGAGCAATTCCGCATGCTGGGCCGCCAGCAGGCGTCCATCGATGCCCAGCTCCAGCACGTAGCGGGAGATTTCTTCGCTGGTACGGCGCAGCATCTCGGTGCGCTGCAAGACAGCGAGCACTTCCCGCGCGGTGGCGACATCTTCAATTTCCGCAGCTGACAGGGCGCTGGTGACCTGGTCCAGGCGGTGGCGGTACCGTTCCAAGGTAGCAATAGCCTGGTTGCCGCGGGCCAGCAGGCGCTCGGCTGGCTCGAGCACATGGCGCTCGCCGTCGGCATAGAGGGTGATGGTCTGCATGGACTGCGAAACCGAAATCGTCGGGAACCCGGTTTGCGCGGCTACGCGTTCTGCCGTGCGGTGGCGGGTGCCGGACTCCTGGGTTTCAATCTGCGCATCCGGCATCAGCTGCACGCCGGCCTGCTGGATCTGGCGTCCTGTGCCGTCCAGAATGATCGCGCCGTCCATCTTGGCCAGTTCGCGGATGCGTGTAGGCGTGTATTCGGTGTTGATCCTGAAGCCGCCGGAGCTGATCGACTCCACGAGCCTGTCATGGCCCAGCACTATGAGAGCGCCAGTACGGCCGCGCTGGATCCGTTCAAGACCCTGGGCGAGCTCGGTACCCGGGGCAATCTGGGCCAGAACGGCAAGGAATCCGGGGGTTGGGTGCGCTTTCAACTTGCGTCCTTTCGGCGGGCAGCAACAATCAAGTTTATCCTGCGGGCTTCTGTCGCTGGTTAAACGCAATATCCAGCGCCTGCGCGATGTTCTCCACCTGGAATACGCGGATGCCCTCGGGGATATTCTTCAACGGTTCCGGGGTGGCCGGAGCCATCGCGAAAGAGAAGCCCAGACGCTGCGCCTCGGTGATGCGCCGTGAGATTTCTGGTACTTGCCGAACTTCGCCGGCCAAGCCGACTTCGCCGAAGGCCACGAAGTCCTGCGGCAGCGGGAATTCATTCATCGAAGAAGCCAATGCCAGCGCGCAGGCCAGATCCGAGGCGGGTTCGGCAATTTTCACGCCACCCACGGTGGCGATATACGAGTCCATGGACGACAGATCCATATGCGCGCGGGCCTGCAGCACCGCCACAACCATTTGCGCCCGCGCGGCATCCAAGCCACTGGTGGCCCGGCGGGCAGCAGGGGCATTGCTGCGCGAGAGCAAGGTCTGCACCTCGGCAACCAGCGGCCGGCGGCCCTCCATCGTGACGGTGATGCAGGTGCCCGGCACCGGGGTGCGGGTTCGGGTGACGAAAAGCTTGGAAGGATCGGTCAGCGATTCAATGCCGTCTTCATTCAAATCGAAGCAGCCCACCTCGTCGGTGGCTCCGTAGCGGTTCTTCAGCGCGCGCAGGATGCGCAACCGCGAATGCTTCTCGCCATCGAACTGGCAGACCACGTCCACCAGGTGCTCGAGCAGCCGTGGGCCGGCGACCGAACCTTCCTTGGTCACGTGGCCGACCATGATGGTGGACATGGCTCGGGTCTTGGCCGCGTTGATGATCGAGGCAGCGACTTCGCGCACCTGGGAAACGCCGCCGGCAGCGCCGTCCACCTCTGCCGAGGAGAAGGTCTGCACCGAGTCCAGGATCAGCAGCTGCGGATCGATCTCCTGGATCTGCCCCAAGGCCAGAGCCAGGTCGGTTTCGGCGGCCAGGAACAGCGTATCGGCGATGGCGTTGATGCGTTCGGCGCGGGACTTTACCTGCGCGGCGGACTCTTCACCGGTTAGATAGAGCACGCGCAAGCCGGTTTGCGCGGCTTTCGCGGCAACGTCCAAGAGCAGCGTCGACTTGCCCACGCCAGGTTCGCCGGCCAGCAGGATCGCGGCTGCCGGAACCAGGCCGCCACCGAGCACGCGGTCAAGTTCGGAGACGCCACTGGGGCGGAAGGCCGCTTCGGAGCCGTCAATCTGCGCGATCGGCTTGGCGGGGTGGGCCACCTTGGCCGCGGCTACGGTGCGTGCGGAGACGACTCCCACTTCTTCGACGGTGCCCCAGGCCTGGCATTCGCCGCAGCGGCCCACCCACTTAATCGTGGTCCACCCGCATTCAGAGCATTTGAACGATGCGGAAGACTTGCTGCGAGTGGAGGTTTTGGCCATGGCTCAATGCTATCGAGCTATGCGGACATTTTCGTTCAGGACAGCTTGGGCAGCACTTCGATGGCTTCTTCGTGTTCGCGGCCTGCCGCTTCGAGCAGATCCACCACCATCGGGCGCAGCAGCAAGACCAGGCCTTCGCCCTGGAGCCCCTCAACTCCCAGGGCGCGCGGATCCAGCTGGGCGGCGACGCCTTCGAGCTGCAGCTGGGCGGCCTTCTCGTATTTGCGTTGGCCAGCCACTGTGGTTTCGCGCACCGAGTGCGCCAAGGTGTTGACCGCCTCGGATAGCTCGCGCATCAGGGGAGCCAAGGTTTGCGCGCCTTCCGGGGTCAGTGCGCTGTTGCTGAGCACGGAAGCAAGGCGCCGGGCGAAGACCCGCGAGTTGCGGGCGGCCCAGTCGTAGTGGTTGAAACGCTTGGATAGCCGGTTCAGTTCATGGCGGTGGCGCCGTCCGGTGGGGGAAATCGTTGCGATTTCCTTCGAAGCGCGGAAGGCGGCTGGCAGCATATCCAGGTACTTCTGGGTTCCGCGAGCCTTGATCAGTGCGTGGAAGGCTGCGCGCCGGTCATCGTCGCGGATGGCCCAGGCGCATTCCAAAAGCGCTTCGGAGAGCTCCTTGAACAGATCCGATAACGCGGACACCGGGCTGCGCCGCGGGTCGGTAGGCCAGAAAATAATCACCAGCAGGGCAAGCAGGGACCCGGTCAGGGCATCGATGGAACGGGCAAATGGCCCATCCGCGCTGATGGGCAACAGCACTACCAGCGCCGATTGCATGCCCAGCTGGGTGGAGAAGATGGCACCGGAATCCAAATAGCGGGCAATGACCAGACTCAGCGACATCACCAGTGCGGCCTGCCAGATCCCCTGCCCGAACCAGTGCATGAGGGTATCGCCCAGCGCCACCCCCAGGGTGCACCCCAGGGCGACTTCGGCGGTTTTGCGCACGGTGGTGGAGGCGCCGAAGCCCAGGGAAACCAGCGCGCTGGTGGCTGCGAAAATCGGCTGGGAATGTCCCCAGATGCTTTCGGCGATCCAAAACGCTCCGATTGCGCCAAGCGTCATGCGCAGGATTCTAGGCAGGGAGTTGCGCGAGCGTATCAGCCCAGCGCGATTGCGCTGCGCTATGAATCCGAATAGATGCGCTGGCATGCGCTTCACTTTCCGCCCAGTTGCCATGGCTTCAGTCTTCCACGTGTTCGGCGGCAGGTGGCAGAAGCTGCCGGGATATTGCGCTGGTGAGCAGGATCACTTGGCTTCGGGTATGTTGTTAACCTTATGTTCACCTTTGCCGGGGGAGCTGGTTACTTTCGATCTTTAACGTCGTAGATGAAGCGGGAAGACGCCGCTGAAGGTTTTACATCGATCTACCAACATGGGGAGTAAATCTCGTGAAGCTCAATCGCTTTGGCAGCGCAGCTGCTGTTCTTTCCGTAGCGGCACTCGCGCTGACCGCTTGCGGCTCGGATAACCCAACCGCCGCAGCAGGTTCTGAAGGTGCCGAGGCGTCGGCAGCATCCGGTGTCACCGGAACCCTGACCGGCATCGGCGCATCCAGCCAGAACTCGGCCATGGAAGCATGGACCACCGGCTTCAAGACCGCCAACCCGGAAGCCAACGTGCAGTACTCGCCAGATGGCTCCGGCGCAGGCCGCGAAGCATTCCTGGCAGGTGGCGCGCAGTTCGCCGGCTCGGATGCATACCTGAAGGAAGACGAAGCCGAAAAGGCCAAGGAAGTTTGCGGCCCAGAAGGCGCATTCAACATCCCGGCCTACGTTTCGCCGATCGCGATCGCTTTCAACCTCGAAGGCGTTGAAGAGATCAACATGGACGCAGCCACCATCGCCAAGGTGTTCAAGAAGGAAATCACCAAGTGGAACGATGAGGCTATCGCCAAGCAGAACGAAGGCGTTGAACTCCCGGACACCGCAATCACCGTGGTGCACCGCAATGATGAGTCCGGTACCACCGAGAACTTCGTCGAGTACCTGAAGGCCGCAGCGGCTGACGTTTGGAGCTACGATGTTTCCGGCGACTGGCCAAGCGACATCCAGTCGGAGAATGCCAAGGGCACCTCTGGCGTGGTTTCGACCACCACCTCCACCAACGGCGCAATCACCTACGCCGACTTCTCCGCAGTGGGCGGCCTGTCCACCGTGAACGTGAAGGTCGGCGAGGAATACACCAAGATTTCTGCTGAAGCAGCTGCCAAGGCCCTGGAGACCGCAACCCCAGTTGAAGGCGCAGCCGAGAACGACCTGGCTCTGGACCTGGAGCGCGACACCACCGAAGCGGGCACCTACCCAATCGTCCTGGTTTCGTACCACATCTTCTGCAGCAGCTACAAGGACCAGGCAACAGCCGATCTGGTCAAGACCTTCGGCAACTACGTCATCTCCGAAGACGGCCAGAAGACCGCGCAGGCTTCGGCAGGCAACGCCCCGATCTCGGCAGCCATTGCCGAGAAGGCAAAGAAGTCGATCGACGGCATCACCGTCGCCGAGTAGTACCCCGCCGGGCAACCGGCACCAGGTGCGGGTGGACGAACTCACCCACCCGCACCAGCAGTACCCCTCCACCCCCGCAGTGAAAACTGCACCACCCCCGTTTCGTAAAGGCTCTAGCCATGACTACCAATGCTTTGACAAGCAAGTCATCGACTTCCGGCCGCGCTGGTGACAAGATCTTCTCCGGTGCCGCCCTGGGCGCCGGTGTCCTGATCCTGATCACGCTCTTCGCGGTCGCGGTCTTCTTGCTGATTCAAGCCCTGCCGACGTTCTTCGCCGATCCGGCGGAGATTTCCGGCGGCGCAGGATTCTTCGCTTACATCTGGCCGATTGTTATCGGCACCGTGATCGCAGCGGCTATCGCGCTGCTGATCGCCACCCCGATCGGCATCGGCGTGGCGCTGTTCATCTCGCACTTCGCTCCACGCAAGGTCGCAGGCCCGCTGGGCTACCTGATCGACCTGCTCGCCGCGATCCCTTCGGTGATCTACGGGGCCTGGGGCTACATGGTGCTCGCTCCGGCTCTAGTGCCCGGCTACGAATGGCTGGCCAAGAACCTGGGCTTCATCCCGATTTTCGAGGGCCCGGCCAGCCAGACCGGCAAGACCATGCTCACCGCCGGCATCGTACTGGCCGTGATGGTATTGCCGATCATCACCTCGCTGAGCCGCGAAATCTTCTTGCAGACTCCGAAGCTGCATGAGGAAGCCGCTCTGGCGCTGGGCGCCACCCGCTGGGAAATGATCACCACTGCGGTGATCCCATTCGCCCGTCCGGGCATCATCTCAGCTGTCATGCTGGGTCTGGGCCGCGCCTTGGGCGAGACCATGGCAGTTGCCCTGGTGCTCTCCACCGGAAACTTGATCCCATCGTTGATCAAGACCGGCAACCAGACGATCGCCGCGGAAATCGCGTTGAACTTCCCAGAGGCCTTCGGTCTGCGCCTGGCAGAGCTGATCGCCGCCGGCCTGGTCCTGTTCCTGATCACTTTGGTCGTGAACATGATCGCCCGCGGAATCATCGCCCGCCACAAGGAATTCTCGGGAGCTAACTGATGAGCACCATGACGACTAATCAGAGCAATATGGCTGGCCGGCCGACTCCGCCGGTACGCAAGCGCAACTCGCTGGCCAAGGGCAAGCTGCCGAAGTGGGCCATCTGGGCGATCGCCGCAGGCGCCATCATTGTCGGCGCGGCAGCGTCCACGCTGACCGGCTTCAACGTTGCCTCCTTCGCCATCTACTCGGCGCTCATCTTCCTGGTGGCCGCTTCCGTGATCACCACCGCAGCTGAAGGCAAGCGCCGCGGCAAGAACGCGATGTGGACCTACCTGATCTACGCGGCGTTCATCGTCGCCGTAATCCCGCTGGTATCCGTGCTCTATACGGTGCTGGAAAAGGGCATGCCGGGCCTGAACAGCCACTTCCTGTTCAGCTCCATGAACGGCGTGACCGGCGCGGTGGACAATGAATCCGTCGCCAATGGCACCCCGGTAGTCGGCGGCGCGTACCACGCGGTGATGGGCACCTTGCTGATCACCCTGTGGGCCACCTTGATCTCCGTTCCAGTGGGCATGCTGACCGCTGTCTACCTGGTGGAATACGGGCAGGGCAAGGCGCTGTCCAAGGCGATCACCTTCTTCGTCGACGTGATGACCGGCATTCCTTCGATCGTTGCCGGCCTGTTCGCAGCGGCCTTCTTCGGCATGATCCTGGGTCCGAACGCCCGCATGGGCATCGTCGCGGCGGTCGCGTTGAGCGTGCTGATGATCCCAACGGTGGTCCGCTCCACCGAGGAAATGCTCAAGATCGTTCCCAACGAACTGCGTGAAGCTTCCTTCGCGCTGGGCGTGCGCCGCTGGCGCACCATCTTGAAGGTCGTCATCCCGACCGCGATCTCCGGCATCGCGTCGGGTGTCACCTTGGCCATCGCCCGCGTGATCGGCGAGACCGCGCCAATCCTGGTCACCGCAGGCATCGCAAGCCAGATCAACATGAACGTCTTCGCAAACTGGATGTCCACGCTGCCAACCTTCATCTACTACCAGATCCTGACTCCGACCAGCCCGACGAACATCGACCCGTCGGTGCAGCGCGCCTGGGCTGCTGCCCTGCTGCTGATCTTCATGGTGATGGCGTTGAACCTCCTCGCCCGCCTGGTCGCTTCGATCTTCGCCCCAAAGAAGGGCCGTTGAGCTAAGGCTCCGGTCCGGACAAACCCGAACTTTTCAAGGATTACATCATGGCAAAACGCATTGACGTCAACGACCTGAACGTCTACTACTCCAAGTTCCTCGCCGTTGAAGGCGTCTCGATCAACATCGAGCCGAAGTCCGTCACCGCTTTCATCGGCCCCTCGGGCTGCGGCAAGTCCACCTTCCTGCGCACCCTGAACCGCATGCACGAGGTCATCCCGGGCGGCCGCGTCGAGGGCCAGGTCCTGCTGGACGGCGATGACCTGTACGGCGCCGGCGTCGACCCGGTCACCGTGCGCAGCCAGATCGGCATGGTCTTCCAGCGTCCGAATCCGTTCCCGACCATGTCCATCAAGGACAACGTGCTCGCCGGAGTGAAGCTGAACGGCCAGCGGATTTCCAAGTCCGATGCCGATGCCCTGGTCGAGAAGTCGCTACGCGGCGCCAACTTGTGGAACGAAGTCAAGGATCGCCTGGACAAGCCGGGCTCGGGACTCTCCGGCGGCCAGCAGCAGCGCCTGTGCATCGCCCGCACCATTGCGGTCAAGCCGGACGTGATCCTGATGGATGAGCCTTGCTCGGCATTGGACCCGATCTCCACTCTGGCTATCGAGGACCTGATCAACGAGCTGAAGAACGACTACACCGTAGTGATCGTGACCCACAATATGCAGCAGGCTGCACGCGTGAGCGACAAGACCGCGTTCTTCAACATTGCGGGCACCGGCAAGCCGGGCAAGCTCATCGAGTACAACGACACTGCAGCCATCTTCTCCAACCCGGAGCAGAAGGCCACCGAGGATTACGTCTCCGGACGCTTCGGATAAAGATTTCGGATACCGCCGCTCCTTGAGCCGGCGGTAGACGGACCGGAAGGGGGGTCTTCCGGGGATCCTGGAGGGGATCACCGCCAGCGGCGCACCGATTACGGTGCGCCGCTGCACTTTAACTATCCATGTAAAGCACCCTTGACTGTAAAGCGCGCTTGGCAGTAAAGTGAGGTTTACATCAATAGGGATAGGGGACAACGATGGATTCAAAAGCAGTTGGCCAGAGCAAATGGGGCCGCTCGCGCTTCGGTGGCGGGTCGGCCGCCCTGATTGCCGTCAGCCTCAGCGCAGGGGCCGTGCTTTCAGCCGGTGCAGGTGTGCTCTTCGCCCGGCTGAACGCCCCGGAGCATTTCGTCTTGGCAGCGTTGCTGATGGCCGCTGGCTTGCTGCCGGTGCTTTCAACAGCTTGCTGGGCGTTGCTGCTGGATCGCGACACCCTGCGCGGTGCCACAAGGAACCCCGAGATATCGGTGGAGAGCCAGTGGTATGACCGAGCTGCCATCGGAGTGTTCCAGGATTTGCTGTTAGTTTGCGGCCTCGGTGGCGCAGTGTTTTCCTTCATTCAGATCCAAGCATCACTTGGCCTCGTTCTGGCTGGTGTCGTGCTGCTGGCGTTGCTTGACTTCGGAATCCGCTATTTCATCATTAAGCGGGCAGAAAGCTAGTGGAGAACAATCTCAGTGCATACCGCAGGGAACGCGGGTTCTCCCAGCAAGCATTGGCCGACCTGCTGGGCGTCTCGCGGCAGACCGTCATCTCGCTTGAAAAAGGCCGCTACGACCCGTCCCTGCCGCTGGCATTCAAGCTCTCAGCGGTCTTCGGCTGCAAAATCGAAGACCTCTTCATTCCGGGCGAAGACTAGGCGTTGCCCAGCAGCGGGTGCACCGCCAGCGTGAGAATCGCGCCGCAGGCAACGCAGGCAATCGGGGTCAGCACCCAGTGCAGCAGCACCTTGGTGACATTGCGCCACACCACCGATTCGAAAGACTGGTTATTGCCGGCACCGACGATGCCGCTGGTTACCGCCTGCGTGGTGGACAGCGGCAGGTGCAAGACAAGCGAGCCGAGGAACAGCATTGCCGCGGCTACGCCCTGGGCGATCATGCCGCGCAGCGGATCGAAGTTCACCAGCCGGCGGCCGAGCGTATAGGTGATGCGCCATCCGCCCAGGAGCACGCCAAGCCCCAGTGCCGAGGCCGCGGCCAGCTGGATAGCCCATGTCACGGGCCCCGGGTCCATTGCATGACCGGTGATCAGCACCAGTGCGATCATCGCGCCGGTGCGCTGGCCATCTTGCAGCCCCAGTCCCAGGGCCACGGCGCAGGCGGTGATGGCCTGGCCTGCGCGCGAGCCGTTGTTGACCGAACGCGAGGAGTTGTGGCGCATCAGCCAGGTCGCCGGAATCACCAGCGCATAGGACAACAGGTAGGCGATGACCGGGGTGATCAGCATGGGCAGCAGCACCGAGCCGAGCAGCAGACCCCAGGCCCCGGACATCGACAGGTCGCCCATGAAAGCCGAGGCGCCGCTGGCGCCCACCAAGCCGGAGAACAGCGCATGGGTGGAACTGACCGGCAGGCCGCGCCACCAGCAATACAGGCCCCACGCGCCGGCGGTCAGCAAGCCGCAGATCAGCAGCTTTAATCCGACGACGCCATCGGGGAGGTTGAAGTTCAGCTTGTCCACCAGCGCCACACTCAGCCCCGAGGTCGCCAAGGTGCCGAGGAAGGCGAATACCGCCGCCACAGAGACCGCAATGGCCGGGCGCAGCGCCCTGGTGCGGACGGAGGCCGCAACGGCCGTAGAGGCATCCCTGAAGCCGTTGAGCACGCCATAGCCCAGGGTCAGGACGATCGCGAATCCGGTGAGGACCGAAAGGATGGTCATTTCCCCTAGGACTCCTTCACCAGCACGCGACCCAGGTGGTCGGCGAACTGGCGCAGGGTGTTGGCGGTAAGCATCAGGTGGTCGGCCACGCGCTGGTGGCGGTGGATGGTCCCTGGCTTGGCGAACTTCGCGATCTCATTGACCCACACCAGGTGGGTTCGGGCCGCGCGCTTGGAGAACTGCAGCATCTGCAGCCAGTTGTCTTCCAGGTCATCGAGGTTATGCAGGCGCTGGACCGAATCGGAGGCCAGCTCGGCCAGCTGCGAAATGAGTTCAAGCTGCTCCGAGGAACGCTCGGAAAGCGGGGTGGAGCCAACGGTCATGATCAGTTCGCCGGTGCCGCGCAGCTGTTCCATGGTTTCGTGCAGCAAGCGCGAAAGCGTGTACATGTCTTCGCGGGGAAGCGGGCTGATATAGCTGGTTCGCAGGTGGGTGAGCACCGCGTGCACCAGATCGGAGGCCTCGGCTTCCGCGGAGGCCAGATCCCGCAGCTGGTCCGCACGGGTATCGGGTGAGCCGATCATCTCGGCGACATTGGCAACGGAGGTGCGAATGGTCGTCGTCAACCCGCACAGCAACTCGATGCCGCGCGAGGCGGAGGGAAAGATCTGGAACTTCACTTTACGGCGCACCATTCGATTCGACGGCTTTTGGTACCAACGCAGAACAGTTTACGACGTGGAAGTTAACACCGGGTATTTGAAGGTGCCGGACCGGGAACGCCTCTCGGCGGAAGGCCGCTCGAAGCGGCAGAATTTTGGAGCCCGGGGTTACCAGCGGCCCGGCACCGTTACCTAGTGTTCTCGCCCTACCGGTGTGCTGTCAACCGCAGGGCGGCGCTCGTGCGTTTTCTCACGCTAGCGGCGCACGCTCTTCTCCGCTCCGCTCAGGCAGAGCAGCGCGCAGCAGAACCAGATCGCTCCCGCCGGCCCCAAACCCGCGGCGACCGTACTCGAGATGATCGGCAAAGCTACTTGTCCGACCCGGTTTCCCATGAGCCGCACGGCCAATGCGGCACCGCGGTCCACCGCCGGCACCGAGGTGGAAATCATGGTCATGGTCATCGGCTGGCCCAGGCCCAGGAAGAAGCCGCCGACCAGCAACGCGGCCCCGGAGGCCCACAGCGAATCGATGAAGATCGGGGCCAGCGCGATGGTTATGCCCGAAATGTACAAACTGGTGACCAGCAGGTGGTTGCGTTCGAAGTGGGCCGAGAGCTTGGGGATGAACAGCCGGGAAACTACCGAAGCGAAACCTCGAATGGCCAAAAGCACACCAACATCTTCGGGTGTGACGCCATGTTTCTCCGCCACCAGCGGCAAGAAGGCCGTGAGGATGTCCAGCATGGCCAGCAAGGTCATCGAGGCGAACATGTGCGAAGCCATGCCCTTGATGCGCAAGACCGAGGGAATGGAGGCTTCGGACTTCGCCGGGCGGGTTTGCGGCGCCGTCTTGGAAATCCTCGGCTGCCAGCTCGGAAGCAAGAAGGGGACAGCTAGCAGTGAGCACCCGGCCGCAATCCACAGCGACAGGCTGATGCCGGCGATGCGCTCAGGGGAGACGGCATCGGTACCGGAGCCGAGCACCAATCCGCCAATCAGCGGCCCGATGAATTGCCCAGCCGCGTAGGCGGCCGTGAACCAGCCAAAGCCCTTGTCCAGATCGCTGTCGGGGAAGAACCGGGCGATGGAAGATTGCCCGCCAATGGTGAACATCAGATGCCCGAGCCCGAGCACGGCACTGGCCAGCGCCACGGTCAAGGCATTCGGGGAGAAATTGATGCCGATGCCGCCCGCGGCCAGCAAGGCCACGCCGGCAACCATCAGGAACCGGATCCTGCGGATCCGCGAACTGGCCCGGCCCAGCATCATTGCGGTGAATAGCGGGAGGATGGCATAGGCCGCGGTCACCACGCCGACGGTGAACTCGCCGGAACCAAAAGAGATGAGCTTATAGGTGGTCACCGGACGAATGAGGTTCAGCGCCGTTTGGGAAAGCAGCGCCGTTGCGATCAGGATCAGCAACCAGCGTACGAGCCCTGAAGAGTTGGTCCTCGATGCGGCGCCCACACCCACCTGCCTAAAATTGAGGGGCAACTTCCTCAACCCATCCTAAGGGCGCGGGATCATGTTTCAGTCCAATGCGTCCTGGCGCCAAAGCCGGGCGCAGGCTTCCAGATCCACGGCGGTGCCCATCAGGGCCTTGGCCTGCTGGGTCAGCTTGGTTCCCCGATCACTGCTGGAAAAATCCGCGGCATCGGCATGCTCGGTCATGCCCAACGCCAGTACCCGGCAATAGGCGGCGGTGCGTTCCAAGGCGTGGGCGAAGTCGCCGTCGAAGGCGCCGGAGAGAATCGACCCGGTCATCTTCTTCATCTCCTCGGCGGTCGGCGGCTCGGCCACTCCGGCGACGATGCGTTCGACCTGGGCGCGATGGGCTCCAGCCTGGAAGCGTGCAGAATGCACCTCGGGCTTGCTCATCGTTGCCGCGCGAACCGCATACAGGCGCCACAGGGCACCTGGCAGGGAGCGGGCCGGAGCCTCGCTCCACAGCTGCGCGAGCACCTCCAGCCCTTCTTCTTCGGCCACCGCAATCAGCCGGCGTGAAACTTCGGGGTCGTTGTTGGCAATGCCGCGCTGAACGAAAGCCTGGGCGGACAGATGGGCTGCCTCGGATACGCGCGCCGGATCAGCGCCTCCCTCGTAGGGCTCGAAATCTGCCGGGGCGAAGGGGCGTGGTTTGTGATGGCGGAATCCCGCATCCTGGGCAACTTTTGATCCTGCACGTGCACCTCTCATGCGCTCCAGAATACTCGCTGATCCTGAGTTCTGCGCCAACAAGTGATTTAGCTTGCAAACCCCAAGATCCAGCGGAAATTACGGGTTGCCGAATTGCGGAATACGCCGATTAATACTCATGCCGGTCCATCAGGTAGTATGGATTTTGGCCTTGTGCCGTGCGCCTTTAGCTCAGCTGGTAGAGCACTGGACTTTTAATCCATTGGTCGCGGGTTCGATCCCCGCAGGGCGCACAAAATGAAACCGGACCCGGCTTGCTAACGCAAGCCGGGTCCGGTTTTTCGATTTATTGTCCGGCATGGAACCAGCGGACTGCCCTCGTGCTAGACGTAGGGCTGAAGGAACTTGACCATGCGTTCCATCACCAACGCGCGAGCTTCTGGATCATGCGAGCGAAGCGAGCTGTCGGTGAACAGGTGCTGCTTGCCAGGGTAGGTGAAGAGCTGGGCGATATCGCCGCCCTCTGCTTCAACGAAGCGCTGAGCTGCCTCCAGGTCGCCTTCCTTCGCGAAGAACGGGTCCTGGTCCATGCCATGGATCTGCACCGGGACATTTTCCGGCCACGGCCCGAAGCTCCAGTCGGCGTCCAGATCCACGAAGGATTCGAGCAGGATCGCGGCGATGGCGCCGGGACGTTGCTGCGCGCACTGCTGGGCCAGGGCCGCGCCCCAGGAAGTGCCGATGTAGACCAGCTCTTCGGGCAGTTTGCCAAATAGCTTGTCCACGCGGTCCTGGATCTTGTCCGCGGTCAGCTTGCCTGCCATGCGCATCCCGGCATCGAAATCCTTGGGCAGCTTGCCGGCGTACAGATCCAGTGCGTGCACGGTGTGGCCAGCGGCGCGCAATTCTGCGGCCATCTCCTGCACCCCGGGGGTCAGGCCCTGGACGTGATGGAAAAGAACAATCGTAGCCATGGGTGCTCCTAGCGGTTTCTAGCGTTCGTCGACCAGGTTCTCGATGCGCTGCGGCAAGTGCTCAATGGCCATGTCCCAGCCGGGCATCTGGCTATTGATCTCCACGCTGTACCCTTCGACCAGCATGAATTCTGCGCAGGTAAGGATTTCCTGGCCGGAACCCGTTTCATAGATGAAGGCACGTTTGATGTCCTGCCAGAGCAGGGTTGCGGACTGGTCGATCACGAGGCCGCTTTTGACGACTTCGACGGTGCGCTGGGGGTAGGACATACTCAACTTGCTTTCGGGGTCCTTGGCGGTGTGCTTTGAACAAGTCTAAACCGGCAGCGCACCGCCATGGGGTTAGCAAACTGGATTCGGGTAGGACTTCGTTAAGGTTCCCTGAGGGCCGACTTCCAGCAAATAGTCCAGATCCAGCTGCGACAGGAAATGCTGATCGTGGCTGACTACCAGCAACGCGCCCTTATAGGCGCCCAGTGCTTCGCTGAGCTGGCGCACGCTGTCCATATCCAGATTATTGGTGGGCTCATCGAGGATGAGCAGCTGCGCGGCTGGTTCTGCCAGCAGCAACGACGCCAGATGGACCCGGAAACGCTCGCCGCCGGAAAGCGCCGCCACTGGCCGGTCGGCGCTGGCCCCGCGCAGCAGCAACCGGGCAAGCATATTGCGCACGTCGTTCGCGGTTGCTGCTGGCGCCACCAGCGCCACGTTCTGGATCGCGCTTAGTTGGCCATCCAGGCCGTCCAGGCGCTGGGGCAGGTACCCGACCCGGTCCACGAAGAGCGTTCCGCCCGGTCCGGGGCCGGGAGCTTCGCCGGCGAGCATCTGCTGGAGCAGCCGGGTCTTCCCGGAACCATTGGGGCCGACAAGGCCCACGCGTTCGGCTCCCTGGATGATGAACTGGTGATCTTCTGCACCTAGCGCCGCGACCTGCTTGCCCGAGGGCAACCGGGGATCGGGCAGCTCGATGCTGATGTGCTCGGCCTGCCGAACCCGCCGATCGGCATCGTCGAGCCTGGCCTGGGCCGAATCGACCTTGCCATCCAGGTTTGAACGCATCTTCCCGGCGTTCGCCTCGGATTTCTGGCGAAGGTGGTTGGCCAGGATCTTCGGCATGCCTCCGGAAAGCTGGGTGGCCCGCCCCTTGCGCTTGGCCCGCGCCAACTTCGTTTCGGCCTCTGCCCGTTGGCGCTTTTCCACTTTCAGGGAGGCCTGGGCAGTTCTGGCTGCCTGCTCGGCCGCCTGCTGCTCGGTTTCAAGCTGCTCGCGGTATGAGCTGTAGGGCCCTCCGAAAACGCTGAGCTTCCCGTCGTAGAGCTCCACCGTATGCTCCATGAGCTCGAGCAGCTCGATATCGTGGCTCACCACAACCAGCGTGCCCTTCCAGGCACGTACAAGGTCGTAGAGCAATTCACGGGCAGGGCGATCGAGGTTATTCGTCGGCTCGTCGAGCAGCGTGATCGGCGAATCGGCCAGTCGCAGGCCCAGTACCGCCAGCAGCATGACCTCCCCACCCGATAAGGTGGTGATTTGGCGGCCCAGATCCAGCCCGTCGAAGCCCAGCGGCGCCAGTTCAGCTCGAACCCGGGCTTCGGCATCCCAGTTCGCGCCCACCGCATCGAAATCCGCTGGGTCGACACTGCCGGACTCGATAGCTTCCAAAGCCGCCAGGACCTGATGCACCCCCAGCAGCTGGGCGACGGTCGTGTCCTGTTCCAGAGCCAGCGTTTGCGGCAGGTAGCTCAGCGGTGCGTTCGTTTCTGCCGTTCCGCTCGTTGGGCGCAGCTGCCCGGCGATCAGCTTCAGCAACGTCGATTTGCCGCTGCCGTTGGCGCCGATCAAGCCGGTGAGCCCGGAGGGGAACGTGCCGTCCAGATTGGCCAGGGCGCTTTCTCCCGAGGGCCAGGAAAAGCTGAGGTTGTTCAGGGAAATTGGTGGTGTCAAAGACATGCAGGTCCTCCCGCAAATGCGAAGGGGCTGCCGGCTTGGGGGATCGCAGAATTGGCTCAACCCCGCAGGGGAGCCGGAAAGGAAAAGGATACCGAAGCCGGTAGCCGAAATGAACAAGATGCACCGTTGGGAATCGATGCGGGGTCATCGGCTGGCTCAGTAGGTATCCATGCCAACGAGTGTAGCAGGGGGGAATTGGGGTGTTAACCCCCTCAGTACAAGAAGATCGGGAGCCATTCCCGGTTGTGCGCGTGGACCAGCGCGAGGAACAGGACGAAGTCGAAGATCAGGTGCACGCTAACTACATAGGACAAGGACTTGGTCAGCTTGAAGGTATACCCCTGCAGCAGGGCGAAGGGAAAGGTCAGCAACGGCCCCCAGGATTGGTAGCCGATCTCCCACAGGAAGGAGGAGAAGATCACCGCTTGCAGGAGGTTGGCCTGCCAGTCCGGGAAATGCTGGCGCAGCAATGCGAATGCCGTGCAGATGAAGAACAGCTCGTCCCAGATGCCCACCGAATTAACCCCGAGGAAGAGCCGCCAGAAGATGGCTGGGTCCGAGGCATCCGGCCAGTTCTGGTAGGCGCCGGTGCTGATCAGGTACACCGGGAGGATGAAGAAGCCCAGCGCCACCACCCCCAGCAAGTACAGCTTCGCTGCCAGCGGCCACTTGCGGCCGGTGTTCACCGGGAACTTGATGATCTGCTCGCGCAAGGCGAAGCGCGAGATCAGCCAGGGCAGCAGGACTGCCGCGGCCAGCGCGCCACCCATTAATGCCATATGCCCAAGGCTCAGGTCGGCATTCAATGGAACCAGGCTGATGACCACCAAACCGGTTGCGATGAGTCCCAGATGCCGCGCAAGCCTGCGGTCGATGAACCCCGCGCACAGCAGGCTCAGCGCCAGCAGGCCGTAGCCCGCCGGGTCGTTGCCGACGCCGAAAAGCAGCACTGCGGAACCCGAGAGCAGGGAAGCCGGCAGCAGCTTCCAGCTCATCGCGGGGCGGTGCGATTCGGTTGGTATCTGGCTCACGGACACAAGCATGCCAGCTGGGCCGGCAGAAAGACACAGCCCGCCGCCGCGGAACCGGTGCTTTAAAGCTTCTGGCCCGCATCCGTCATTTCGGCTGCGGGCCAGAAGGAAAATTCTGGAGAAGTGCTACTTCCAGGCGCGGTGCACCGCGACGATGCCACCGGTCAGGTTGCGGTATTCCACGTTCTTCCAGCCAACGTTGACGAACTTGGCACCCAGTTCGTCCTGGTCTGGCCAAGCTGCAATGGATTCAGCCAAGTAGGCGTAAGCGGTCGGGTTAGGGGAAACCAGATAGCCCAGCGCAGGAATGGCGCGCGGCAGGAACTGCTTGTAGGCCGTCTTGATCGGGGCGACGGTCGGAGTGGAGAACTCGGCGACGACGATCCGTCCGCCGGGCTTGGCCACGCGGCGCATTTCGGACAGGGCCTTCTCGGTATCCGCGATATTGCGCAGACCGTAGGAGATGGTCACTGCATCGAAGGTGTTGTCTTCGAACGGCAGGTCGGTTCCGTCTCCGTAGACGAAGTTCAGCTGCGGGTAGCGCTTGCGGCCCTCATCGAGCATGCCGTGGGACATGTCGCAGGCGGTGACGTCAGCGCCGGCTTCCGCGAGCGGGACCGAGGAGGTGCCGGTGCCTGCGGCGAGGTCGAGAATGCGCTCGCCGGGCTTTGGCGCGATCGCTTCGGTGGTGATCTTGCGCCAGTAGTTCACGATGCCGCCGGTCATCAAGGTATTGAGCAAGTCGTAGCGAGGAGCCAGCTTGTCAAACATTTCCTGAACCTGTTCGGCCTTCTTGTCCAGGCCTGCGCGCGCATTCTGAGAACTCATGGGTCTAAGTCTTCCATATTTGCGCGCGCCAAGGCGCCGGATGTGGGGCGAATCGCCCTTTAGAGAATCGATTCGAGCCGGGCGTAGCTGGCCTCCATCCCGTCGGTCATTCCGGTGGCGAGCACCATGTCGCGGGTTTGCGCATCTGGGTAGGTGATCAGGATCGTCAGCAGGGTGCCGCCCTGGTTGGATGTCAGCGTTAATTCATTCACCGTGGCCGGGTAATCGGTGCCGATCATTTGCTCCGTGGTCCGCTCGTAGGACTGGGGCAGCGTTTCAAGTACGGTTCCAGTGAAACCGAAACCGGAGCCGTCATCGGCAGATAGCGGTTCCCACCAGTACCGGTAGGTCTCGCCGGCCTCTTGCGCCGTCACGCATTCAGCCAACTGCCATCCGTCGGGGCCGAGCATCCAACGCTTCATGAGCTGCTGGTCATGGTGGGCCTGCCAGACTTGCGCCACTGACCCGCGAACCAAGCGGGTAATGCGCACCTGGGTGTCCGACAGGATCTGTGCGTCGGTGATGAAATCTTCGGCATAATTGCGCAGGTCGATGAGGACTTGCTCGATCTGGCTCATGGCCGAACGGGTGCCGTCGATCATGCCCATTGCTACGACCTGCTCCAGGTCCTCGGCGGAGTCGAAGGTGGAGGTGATGGTCAATTTCGTTCCCTCGGATGTCGGATCGAAGGTGAAGACTATGCGATTGGCCGGCAAGTCGGTATTGGGCGTGCCATCGGCGTGCGCAAAGCCGTCACTGACCTCGAAGAATTTGTGCTCGACGACTTCGTTCCAGATCCAGTATCCGTGGAATTCTTCGCCTTCGGGAGAAGTCATGTGGTAATTCGAACGGCCACCAGGGGCGGCATCGTGCCGGGTGAAAGTTGCCGGGTATTCCACCGGCCCCCAGAACTTTTCAAGTTGCCGGGCGTCCAGATAGGCATCCCACAGACGGGAAACTTTGACCGGGAATTCTGCATGGACAGTCAGTGAGAGGGCTTCGGAATCTTTGACAACGGATGTGACAGGCATGGGAATGCTCCTTAGGTAGCCTCGTCGGCGAGGAAATCATCGAGCCGGCTGATGCGTTGGCGCCAGATATCCTCGAGGGAAGTAAGGAGTTCTTGCGCATGCCGGATGGTATCCGGCTGCCCGCGAACGATGCGTTCGCGGCCACGTGCGATTTTCCTGACCAGGCCTGCGGCTTCCAGTGCGGCAACGTGCTTCTGCACTGCGGCAAAAGACATGTCGTAGCTTGACGCCAGATCCGTGATGCTGACCGCGGCGTGAAGCGTCCGCCGCACGATGTCCCTTCGTGTGGCATCTGCCAAGGCGCGGAAGACCTTGTTCACCTGTTCTTCGCTCAACTCATATACAACCATTTGATTGTATGTTACTCCCTTCGTTGCGGCTGGTAAAGGGGAATCCCGGAAATTGCCGAAGATAAATTTCTAGTCAACTTATCGCCTGATTTTTGACGTAATTCCGGATGATTCATCACCTAATCGGATTTGCGGGGCAAGGCGGGCTCTTCTCAAGGCCCGGCCCTTCGCCTAGGCTTGTGGGAACTGCGGAGAATAAGCCTTGCTAGCGAGGGGATTGCATGAGTGGGTTCGCCATTGATTGGCCTGGCGCATCGCGTCGCGCTCAGCATGCCCATGAGCTTTTGGGGTCCAGTGGCGCCGGTGTTACCGACCTCCCCTTGCGCAATGACGTGCGTGAATCCTGGAAGCGGTCACTGGAGAATTCTGCTGATCTCCGCGTTCCGTCGGTACTGAGCGATGACCACCTGCGTCTCGCCCGCGAGCGCAGCGAGCTCCAGCGAATCTGGCCCGTTTTCGAAAAGCTCCTGGTCCCCGCTGCCGCGGATGCCAATCTCTTGGTGGCTCTTGCGGATGCTGGCGGCACCTTGCTGTGGGTGGCGGGTGGAAATGGCGCAATGAGCCAAGCCGAGCACGTGGGCTTCATGGCAGGTGCCGACTGGGCGGAAAAGAGTGTTGGCACATCCGCGCCGGGCATGGCGCTGGCAACCGGGACCGGCTCGCAAGTGTCGGGGGCTGAGCACCTCTACGAGCAAGCCCACCGCTACAGCTGCTCGGCGGTACCGATTCGCGATCCGCGCACGGGGCAGGTGATTGGCGCAATAGACCTGACCGGTGGACCGGAAGCCATAGCCACGCACTCCCTGCCGCTGCTGCAGGCGGCGGTCATGGCTGCGGAAACGCAGCTGCTTTTGCCAGGTGCCGGAGTCGTCGCCGACCCCGACTACCTGGACTTGGGGCGCTCTGACGGGGCACATCTGGGATCCGCGCCGATTTCCCTCCGCCATGCAGAGATCCTGACCCTCCTGGCGCATTACCGGGAGGGCTTGAGCACTGCTCAGCTGGTGGAAGAGCTGTTCGAACGTCCTGATGCTGCGGCCGAAGGCACGGTCCGCGCCGAAATTGTCAGGCTGCGCAAGGTGCTCGCAGGCCCAGGCGGGCGTGCCTTGACTTCACGCCCATACCGCCTTCAGTGGGACCTGCATACGACCCTTGGCCGCCTATGGCATGCCCTGGAGCAGGGTGATCTCGATACGGCCCTGCCGCTGTACTCGCCGGGCCTGCTGGCCCGCTCCCAGGCGCCAGGGATCGTTGCGCTGCTGTATCGGACCGAAGCTGCGCTGCGTGAAATGGTGCTGGATCGAGGAACTGCGCATCAGCTGCTGAACCTGGGCCGCCAGCTTGCCGACCCGGGCCTGTTGCGTGCGGCCTTGCGGGAATTGCCCGCGCAATCCCCAGCGCGCTCACTTGTCGTCGCCGAAGTCCAGGCCATCGAGAACTAGGTTCCCGGGCATTGCCGATCCACCCGCTAGGCCCGGAGTTGCCGCTACGGGCATCATGCACGTCCGTTGCAACCTGCCTGCAACCTTTATGTGACTAGAGTCACAAGCATGGTTCCGCGATGATGCCGTCGCGGCCAGGACATCCGATTAAGGAGACGTGGAGCAATGGCGGTTTACGCAAACCCGAATACCGATGGAGCACTGGTCAATTTCAAGCCGCGCTACGAGAACTACATCGGCGGTGAATGGGTAGCCCCGGTCAAGGGCATGTACTTCGAGAACATCACCCCGGTCACCGGAAAGGTCTTCTGCGAGGTGGCCCGTTCCACCGCAGAGGACGTCGAAGTAGCACTGGACGCGGCGCATGCGGCGGCTGGCGCCTGGGGCAAGACCAGCCCGGCCGAACGCGCAGTCATCCTGAACAAGATCGCGGACCGCATCGAGGAAAACCTTGAAATGCTCTCCGTGGCCGAGACCTGGGATAACGGCAAGGCGATCCGCGAGTGCCTGAATGCCGACCTCCCGTTGGCAGTGGACCACTTCCGCTACTTCGCCGGCGCCATCCGCGCCCAGGAAGGCAGCCTCTCCCAGCTCGATGAGGACACCACCGCGTACCACTACCACGAGCCGCTGGGCATGGTCGGGCAGATCATCCCGTGGAATTTCCCGCTGCTCATGGCCGTGTGGAAGCTCGCCCCCGCTCTGGCTGCCGGCAACGCGATCGTGCTCAAGCCCGCCGAGCAGACCCCCGCCAGCATCCTGGTGCTCATGGAGCTGATCGGCGATCTGCTTCCAGCCGGCGTGCTGAACGTGGTCAACGGCTTCGGCGTGGAATGCGGCAAGCCGCTGGCATCCAACAAGCGCATCCGCAAGATCGCCTTCACCGGCGAAACCACTACCGGCCGGCTGATCATGCAGTACGCGTCGGAAAACCTGATCCCGGTCACCCTGGAACTGGGCGGCAAGTCCCCGAACATCTTCTTCGAGGACATCGCGGCCAAGGATGACGCCTTCTACGACAAGGCGCAGGAAGGATTCACGCTGTTCGCGCTGAACCAGGGCGAAGTCTGCACCTGCCCATCGCGTGCGCTGATCCAGGAAAGCATCTATGACCGCTTCATGGGCGATGTGGTGGCCCGCACCAAGGCCATCAAGCAGGGACACCCGCTGGATACCGACACCATGATGGGTGCCCAGGCATCCAACGACCAGCTGGAGAAGATCCTCTCCTACATGGACATCGGCAAGTCCGAGGGCGCCAAGGTGCTGCTCGGCGGGGGACGGGCGGATCTGGGCGGAGAGCTCTCCGGCGGCTACTACGTGCAGCCGACCATCTTCGAGGGCACCAACGACATGCGCATTTTCCAGGAGGAGATCTTCGGGCCGGTGGTAGCGGTGACCAAGTTCAAGGACTACGACGACGCGATCTCCATCGCCAACGACACCCTGTACGGGTTGGGTTCGGGGGTGTGGAGCCGCAATGGCAACGTGGCCTACCGTGCCGGCCGCGCCATCCAGGCCGGACGCGTGTGGGTCAACCAGTACCACGCCTACCCGGCGCACTCGGCCTTCGGCGGATACAAGTCCTCGGGTATCGGCCGCGAGAACCACCTGATGATGCTGGACCACTACCAGCAGACCAAGAACCTGCTGGTTTCCTACTCGGAAGACAAGCTGGGCTTCTTCTAGGAGCAGTAGCTGCCACGAGCAGCACGAGATGACAACAGACCTCGAAGGTGCGGGGCCAGCCGGGACAGCGTCCGGGGATCGATTGGCCTCATCCCCCGCACGCCAGCCGGCACCCCGCACCTTCGAATGTCATGCAAAGGACAAAGTACATGAGCAAGATGAAAGCTGCAATAGTCGAAGGCTTCGGCGAAGAGTTCCAGGTGAAGGACGCCGAGATCCCCGAGCCGGGCCCCGGCCAGGTGCTGGTGAAGCTGATCGCCTCGGGCGTCTGCCACACCGACCTGCACGCCGCCGAGGGCGATTGGCCGGTCAAGCCGAAGCTTCCGCTGATTCCCGGGCATGAAGGCGTGGGCATCGTGGAAAAGCTCGGCGAAGGAGTCACCGAGGTCGCGCTCGGGGACATGATCGGCAACGCGTGGCTGGCCAGCGCCTGCGGGCACTGCCAGTACTGCCGCACCGGCTGGGAGACGCTGTGCGAAGCCCAGTCCAATGGCGGATACTCCGTGGACGGTTCCTTCGGCCAGTACATGCTGGTGGATTCCCGCTATGCCGCGCACATCCCGGAGGGCTCGGATCCCCATGAAATCGCGCCGGTGCTGTGCGCGGGAGTGACTGTCTACAAGGGCCTGAAGATGACTGAGGTCAAGCCCGGCCAGTGGGTGGCTATTTCGGGTATCGGCGGACTGGGCCATATCGCGGTGCAGTACGCGGTGGCCATGGGCATGCGGGTGATCGCCATTGACGTGGCCGATGACAAGCTGGCGCTGGCCTCGAAGCATGGAGCGGAAATCACCGTCAATGCCTTCGCCCAGGACCCGGCCGAGATCATCCAGCAGAAGGTTGGCGGAACGCACGGCGTGCTGGTTACGGCGGTGCATCCAAAGGCGTTCGGGCAAGCGATCGGCATGACCCGGCGCGGCGGAACGATCGTGTTCAACGGGCTGCCCGCCGGTGATTTCCCCGCACCCATTTTCGACATCGTGCTCAAGGGCCTGACCATCCGCGGATCGATCGTGGGAACACGGCAGGACATGATCGAGGCGCTGGAATT
This sequence comes from Glutamicibacter sp. NPDC090743, assembly GCF_044769125.1. NCBI lineage: Bacteria > Bacillati > Actinomycetota > Actinomycetes > Micrococcales > Micrococcaceae > Glutamicibacter > Glutamicibacter sp. NPDC090743. The sequence continues at coordinate 36,538 of NZ_JBIVXE010000010.1, forward strand.
CTATGCGGCAGGGAAGATCAAGCCGACCTTCCATACCCGCCCGCTGGAAGACATCAACGCCGTATTCGACGAAATGCGCCATGGCAAGATCGATGGGCGCGTTGTCATCGACTACGCCGGCAGGGCGTAGCCGGATCCGCAACGGTTGATGGCACGGTACCGGATGCGGCTTTTCGAAGCGGCATCCGGTACCGGTGTCCTGGCCGCCCTGGCCGAGCGATGGACGGTGCGGCCCAAAAAGAGGACACTGGCCACAACGAGATAAATCCGGACGTGGACAACGAGGCAGGAGCAGGACATGAGCACCGTAACCGAAACGCGCGCCGCAATCGAGGGCGAAGAGTTCTCGCGGGTGGCCTTCACCTCCGAAGCCCTGGACCTGCTGCGCAAGCTGTGGGGGATCCATGGCCCGCTGATGTTCCACCAGTCCGGAGGATGCTGCGACGGGTCCTCGCCGATGTGCTATCCGGCCGGCGAGTTCCGCACCGGGGGATCGGACATCCGGCTCGGCGTGCTTTCCCTGGACGGCGCTGATGGCACCGCCCTGGGCGACATTGATTTCTGGATGTCCAAGGAGCAATTCGAATACTGGAAGCACACCAAGCTCACCGTGGACGTGGTCAACGGGCGGGGATCCGGTTTCTCCGTCGAAGCCCCGGAGGGCAAGCGCTTCTTGATCCGCAGCGAGATCATCGAGTTCCCGGCTGGCCCGAACCCCGACTAGGCTTGGCCCATGCGACTGTGGTCCCTGCACCCCTCATTGCTCGACGCCAAAGGGCTGGTTGCCTGTTGGCGTGAAACACTGCTGGCCCAGAAGGTGCTCGCCGGCCAGACCAAGGGCTATACCGGGCACCCGCAGCTTCTCCGGTTCAAGGCGCAGCCCGCCCCGCTGGTGCATATGGGCGGCTATCTGCAGGGCTTGTGGGATGAAGCGGCTGTCCGGGGCTATCGCTTCGACGCCGCGAAAATCCTGCATCCGGCAGCCGCCGCGCAGCTGGAAAAGATCCCGGTCACCCAGGGGCAGGTGCACTTCGAGCGCGAGCACCTGCTGCGCAAGCTCTCCGTCCGGGATCCCGCGCGCATCGCCCGCTTGGAACCGGCAGGGCAGGTGGCCCTGCATCCGCTGTTCGTGCAGGTCCCGGGGCCAGTGGAGGCCTGGGAGAAGGATGCGCTCGCCAGCGGATGAGCTGCTGCCCCGGCAAAATCCTAGAGCAGCTCTGCGCGCAACTGTGCGGGGGACTTGGGCGAGAGCAGCCCCGGGGCCACATCGTAAACGGTCTGCGCACCGGTGATGCCGCGCTGGTTCATCCGGAAGGCGGCCCGGGCGTAAGCCACCAGCACGCTGGAAGTGAATTCCGGGTTGGAGCCAAGGGCCAGCGAATACTCGATGACCTGCTTCTGCTCGTCGCTGGTATTGCCCGAACGGATCACGAACCCGCCATGCGGCATATTCGAATGCTCGGCGGCCAAGCTCTGCTCGTCGATGAACTGCACCGTGGTGTCGTACTGGTCGAAGTAGTGCTCCATGGTCACGATGGCTTCGCGCACCGACTCCGGATCGGCACCGTCTTGGAGCACGACAAAGCATTCGCGCTGGTGCTTCTCGCGGGTGCTCAAGGAAGGGCGCTCGCCGGCCCGGACCCGGTCGATAGCCTCCTGGCTCGGGATGGTGTACTGCACGCCGGCGGCGACGCCCGGGACGCGGCGGATCGCATCCGAATGCCCCTGGCTCAGCCCGCGGCCCCAGAAGGTGTAGGTTTCGCCGTCGGGCAGCAAGGCCTCCCCGAAGACACGGTTGATCGAGAACATGCCCGGATCCCAGCCCACGGAGAGCAGCGCGGTCTTGCCAGCTGCCTTCGCCGGGCCGTCGATGGACGCGTAGTACTCGGGGATGCGGGCGTGGGTATCGAAGCTGTCCACGGTGTTGAACAGCGCCGCGAACTTCGGGCCCTGCTGCGGCAAGTCCGATTTCGAGCCGCCGCAAAGGATCAATACGTCGATCTGTGCGGCGTGCTTTTCCAGCTCATCGATGCCGAACCGCGGTGCTGGCTGAGCCAGTTGGAGGGCCTGCGGGTCACGGCGGGTGTAGACGCCCACCAGCTCCATATCCGGATTCTTGGCGATCGCGGCTTGGACGCCGCGTCCCAGATTCCCATAGCCAGCAATACCGATGCGGATCTTTGAAGTCATGCCTGCCGTTTCCTTGGGGGAGTGAAGTTTGCTCAGCCGCGGATGGGCTAAATACTTCGGATTATGCCAACGAATCCCGGGGCAGTGAAACCCTTGACCCTCTATGACCCCGGCTTAGCCGAACAGGCGCTTGAAGAAGCCCTTCTTCGGTTCGGCTTCGTGGCCCTGGCAACGGTCCTTATTGGGGACATTGCGCATAGTTGCTTCAACGTGCTGGCCGCAGCCAGCCCACGTGGTCTTCTGGCAGATCTTGCATTGAACCTGGCGGCACATAATTTTTTCCTTGGGGTAGTGGTTAGGACAGGGAGAGGAAGAGCTTTTCGAGTTCTTCGACGCTCAGGCCGTCTTCTTCCTCGGAAGCCTTCTCGGGATCGGCGATGCAGTACTGCATCGCGGTGGAGACAATGGCGAATCCGGCGCGGTCCAGCGCGGTGGAGACGGCGGCCAGCTGAGTGACTACCTCTTTGCACGAACCATCGGTTTCCACGGCGTTGATCACCGCATCAAGCTGGCCTCGGGCACGCTTAAGGCGGTTGAGGATCCGCTTGCGGGTCGCTTCGTCAGCAGTACGCATCAATTTCTCCTTGGTACGGGTAGCGGGTTAGTCGTCTTCTGCAATTTCGGCATCCAGGTGTTTGAGTTGGACGAGCAACTGCTCCATAGCGCCAGAGCTCAACGCTCCGGGTTTTGAATGTACAAGTATCCCATCCTTGAACGCCATGAGCGTCGGTATGGATGCAATCCGGGCTGCCTGCGCCAAATCCGGCTGGGTTTCGGTATTCACCTTGGCGAAGGCGATTTCAGGATGCGCCGCGGATGCTTCGTCGAAAATCGGGGCAAAGCCGCGGCAAGGACCGCACCAAGGCGCCCAGAAATCCACGAGCACCAGCCGGTTCCTTGCGATGAACCCAGCGAAGTTCGAAGCTGACAATTCAAGCGGCTTCATCGGGTTTCTCCTTTCAGAACGAGCGGGCAGCGCGCCCCCATCGCCGGAATTTTGTTGCACAGCAGCACCAATGCGCCCGCGAGGGCTGCAACCGCAACTACGACCAGCCCGCCGGGAGCCGGCAGTTCCTGGCTGAGCACGAACACGCCCATGGCCAAGACGAAGTAGCCGAAACCCTTGCGCAAAGCGCGTTCGTCGATCCTGCGCGAAAGCCGTGCGCCGATCAACGAACCGAGGATCGCGGTGGTCGCCAGCCCTGCGGCCAGCGGCCAATCCAGTGCAACTGAATTCAACTGCCCGGCCAGGCCAGTGATCGAATTCAGGGTGATCGCCAGCAGGGAGGTGCCCACCGCCTGTTGCATGGACAGCCCGGCCAGCAAAGCCAGTGCAGGGACGAGCAGGAAACCGCCTCCGGCACCGACCAGGCCGGTGACCATGCCAATGCCCAAGCCGACCGGGGCGGACAGCCACAACGGCTGTGTTGCGCTGCCAGTGTTTTTCCGTCCGCGGATCATCCCGCGGGCACTGGCCAGCATGATGATCGCGAAACCGAGCATCAGCAGCTGGGCAGGGATCCCGCTGGCCAGCAGCCCGCCGCCAAAGGCGCCAAGCATGCTGGTGGCCGCGAAGACCATCCCCTGTTTCCAACGCACATTGGCCTTGCGGGCATGCGGGATCAGGCTCGTTGCCGAGGTCGCACCGACCACCAGCAGGGAGGTGGCGATCGCTTCCTTGGCGGGCAACCCGGCTACATAGCTGAGCAGGGGAACCATCAGGATTGAACCGCCGCCGCCGAACAGTCCCAGGGACAGCCCGACGATGCTCGCTAGTGCAAGGGCCAGAACCAGCAGCGGTCCGAACTCCATGGCCTACTTCTTTACTTTGTTCCAGGGCATCTTGCCCAAGAAGCTGATCATCGGGCAAGAATCCCGCAGGGCTGAGAACACCAGTCCGCCACCGATGGCCGCCGAAAGATAGGCGAACTTCGGGGAGATGAACTTCGCTCCGAGCAACCCGGCGAGCACCACGGAACCTGCGGTCATGCGCATCTGGCGGTCCAGCGCCCAACGCTGCACGCCGCGCACCATGGTGCCGCCGGCATTTTCGTAGGCGGTGACGCCGCCAAGCAGTACCGTGCTGTGCTCGATCTGCTGCTCCTGCAGGGCACGCTGCGCCTTGGAAGCACGGTTGCCGCTGTGGCAGATCAGCACCGGCTTGCCTGGAATCTTGGCGAGCACCTCGGTGGCGTTGGCGGTGAATTCTTCGAGCGGCACGTTGTACGAGCCGGGAATGTGGAGGGTTTCGAATTCGCCCGCGGTGCGCACGTCAATCAAGGCGAGGTCCGTGTCGGGGGCTTCCACCAAGCATCTAAGTGCTTCGGCGTCCATGGTGGTCAAAGGGGTAGTCATTGAATGCAGTTCAGCTTTCGTGGCGGGGGTGGCTAGTTGGCGAAGGAGGACCAGCCGAGGTAGCTGCCCTCAAGCTCGACGACGTTGTAGCCGGCATCGCGCAGTGCGCTGGCGGCCACGGCATTGCGCATGCCGCTTTGGCAGTAGGTGACGATGGTGCCGCCGGCGGGCAGCTGATCGAGATTCCACAACACCCGTCCGCCGGACAGCTGCTTGGCGCCCGGGATATGCCCGGCGGCGAACTCGGTCTTGTTGCGGACATCCAGCAGCATCTCGTACTCGAAATCGTCCAGCTGTGCCGGGGTGATCGACTTCGGCTTCACCGTTGGCAGGCCTTCCAAGCTGGTGGTGAAACCCTTGACCGCGTCGATGCCCACGCGCATTAGGTGGGCGCGGATCGTCGCGGCGTGTTCGCCGGTCTCGGCCAGCACGATCAGGGCGCGTTGGTCCTTTTCCGGATCGTAGGCCCAGGCGCCGAAGCTGGCGGTCTTCGCCGTACCCGGGATGGACAGCGCGCCGGGAACGGTGCCTGCGGCGATCTGGGTGTACCCACGGGTATCGACGAACACCGAGACCCCCGCCTCCACCTGCTGGAGGAGCTGCTGGACGGGTATTTCAGCTAGGGGGTCGAGCTGGCCCAGGATGGCTGGGCCCAGGCGGTTCTGCCGCTTCATGCGGCCGAAGTAGGCGTGGGCGTCAGGCTGGCCGTTGAGCAGTTCGGCGATGAAGCCGTCCTGGTCGTCGTTGGCCAGGTAGGTGCTCCACCAGGCGAACTCGCGTTCGTAGCCCAACGTGGTGGAAGGGACCGCGCCCAGCGCTTTGCCGCAGGCGCTGCCCGAGCCGTGGCCTGGATGCACCTGGATGTAATCGGGCAATTCTGCCAGGGTTTTCTTCAGCGAAGCAAAGAGATCGCGGGCGCCTTCGAAGCGGGTATCGACACCGCCGGCGGCCTCGTCCAGCAAATCCGGACGGCCTAGGTCGCCGGCGAAGATGAAGTCGCCGGAGAGCAGGTAGCCAGGGTCTTGGCTGAAGGCTCCGTCGGTGATGGCGTAAGCCAGGTGCTCCGGGGTGTGGCCCGGGGTGTGGCGGGCGGCGATGCGCAGGTTGCCCAGCGTGATGATATCGCCATCCATCAAACGTTCTGCCTCGAATCCGTACTGCCAATCTTTGCCGCCCTCGCCCGAAACGTAGCTGGTGGCGCCGGTGGCGGCGGCTAGTTCGCGGGTTCCGGAAAGGTAGTCGGCGTGGATGTGGGTTTCAGCGACGGCCGTGATGCGCATGCCGTGCTTGGCAGCCAGGGCAAGGTAGTCGGCGATGTCGCGGCGCGCGTCGACCACGAGAGCTTCGCCTTTGGCCTGGCAGCCGATGAAGTAGCTGGCCTGCGCGAGATCTTCGTCGTAGAGGCGTTCAAGCAGCATGGTTGGTTCCTTTCAAGGTGGATTGGAACCAGACTAGTCTATACCCCCGGGGGTATGTCAAAAATACGGGTGGGGGTATGTGCGGATGCCCGCAATGCCGCTAGGTGGGAAAGGTGTTTTTATGCCCGGGTGAAAGTGCGCAGCCAGCCGGTTAGCCGCAGCTGCTCCGCGGGGTCCAAGGTTGCCAATAGCTGCAGGGTGCCGTCGTCTGCGGGGCGCAGAATACCCAGGTGATCGGCTGGAACATCGGACATCGCCTCACCAGCCGGGGAATCGGGCGATGCGCTCGCCGCCCTGGAGATGAAGACCTCGTCGGGTGAACCGTTCCAACCCTCGAGGATCGAGATGGTGCCTTCCAGCAGGCGCAGGGCCTCGTGCGCGTGGATCCATGCGGTGGCATCCTTGGCAGCCAGCTCGAACCCGGCTTCGGGAACAATCTTGCGCAGGCCCGTGGCCAGGACGCGCGCTTTCGCGCTGAGCCCCTCGGCCTGGAAGGCGGCTACCGCATCCAGGCGCTGTGTCATGCGCGCGAAGTCCTGCTCAATGCTTTTCCTGCTTGCGAAAATGCCCATGCTCCTATCTTCGCCTACCTTGGGAAAGGCTGTCGAGGTGCTCGGCCAATCGGGTGCTGGCGCGGGAGAGGTGCTGGGCCAAAACCTCTGCCGCGCCCTGGGCATCGCCGGCGGCGATGCATTCGAGCAGGCGTTCATGTTCGCTGGCGATGTCCGCGGTGTTCAGCAGCGTTGCATCCTGGACGTGGGTCATGCACAGGCGGATCTCATCGCTGAGCTGGCCGTAGATTGCGCTGGTACGGGTCGAATCCAGGGCCTGGACCAGTGCGGAGTGGAAGCGGACATCCGGATTGACGATCTGGATCGGGGAAGCATCGCGCAGTGCGGTGATTTCGGCATTGGCCTCGCGTGCAGCTTCCGGGACCTGTCCGGTGCTGGCCAGCAGCCGCACGGCCTCTGCTTCGATGATGGCGCGGGTGCGGTAGATGTCGCGGGCGTCGGCGGATGAGAGCAGCGTGACTTTCGCGCTCTGATGCGCGTTGCGCGTCAGCAGGCCGCTGGCAACGAGGTTCTCCAGCGCGGCCTTGGCGGTTGGCCGGGCCACTTCATAGTGCGCGGCGACGTCCACTTCGCCCAGCGGGGTGCCGGGAGACAGTTCCCCGCTGAAAATCCGGGCACGCAGGGACTTGACGACGGCCTGAACCACGGAAACCACACCTAAACGGGCCGCCATCAGGGTCCTTTCGAGCCGCGGAAAATTTACCTAACAAGTATCCCATGAATAGTACTACTATGGCTTGTGTACTTGTAAGACAATTTCCGTATTCGGCAAGCGCCGCTTGCCAACTGCACAGGAGCGCACCATGGCATTGAGCACGCCAGCACTCGGAGAAACGACGGTTTCATCCGGCATCCTCGATCTGGTCGGCGACCAGGATCGCGTCAAGACCCGATCCATCGACCGCGTTGCCTACGCCTCGGATGCCTCGCACTACCTGTACACGCCGCAAGCTGTCGTGCTGGCCAAGGACGCCGCGGAAGTCTCCGCGCTGCTGGCTGCGGCCGCGCGCGGCAACCAGCCGGTCACCCTGCGCTCGGGCGGCACCTCGCTGGCCGGGCAAGCCAGTGGCGACGGACTGATGATTGATGTGCGCCGCAACTTCCGCGGCATCACCGTGCTCGATAACGGAGCGCGCGTGCGCGTGCAGCCCGGTGCCACCGTCCGCCAGGTCAACGCGCGCCTGGCCGTCTATGGCAGCAAGCTGGGGCCGGATCCGGCCAGCGAGGCGGCCTGCACCATCGGAGGCGTGATCGCGAACAACTCCTCGGGCATGGCCTGCGGCACCGAATTCAACACCTACCGCACCCTGGAATCCATGACTTTCGTGCTCCCCTCGGGCACCATGATCGACACCGCGGATCCACAGGCCGACCGCAAGCTGGCCGCCGCTGAACCGCAACTGGTCGCCACGCTGGACAAGCTGGGCCAGCGCGTGCGCAGCAACCCGGCCTCGGTCGCCAAGATCGAGAAGCACTTCGCGCTGAAGAACACCATGGGCTACGGCATTAACGCCTTACTGGACTACGACACCCCGGCAGAGCTGATGGCCCACCTGATCATCGGCTCCGAGGGCACCCTGGCGTTCGTCGCCGAGGCCGTCTTCCGCACCGTGCCAATCCGCAAGCTGGCCATCGCCACCTTGGCCGTCTTCGATAACCTGGATCTGGCCACCCGGGCGCTGCCTGAACTCGTGGATTCCGGCGCCGCCACCCTGGAACTGATGGATTCCACCTCGCTGCGCGTGGGCCAGTCGCTGCCCGGCGTGCCGGATGCCATCATGGGCTTCGACGTCGACCAGCAGGCCGCCTTGCTGGTCGAATACCATGCGGACACCGAAGAGGAACTGGCCGGGCTGCGCTCCGCTGGCCAGTCGCTGCTCGACGCATCGGCATTGCGCGCCCCAGCGGTGCTGTCCCCAGAAGCGAAGAACCGCCAGGCCGCGTGGAAGTTCCGCAAGGGCCTGTATGCTTCGGTAGCCGGTGCCCGCGCCACAGGCACCACCGCGCTGCTCGAAGACGTCGTGGTCCCGGTAGAGTCCCTGGCCGAAACCTGCGACAGCCTGCAGGAGCTGTTCACCGAGTACGGCTACGCGGATTCGGTGATCTTCGGCCACGCCAAGGACGGCAACATCCACTTCATGCTCACCGACCGTTTCGAAGGCGATGCGGCGTTGAACCGGTACAACTCCTTCAACGACAAGATGGTCCAGCTGATTCTGGACAAGGACGGCAACCTCAAGGCGGAGCACGGCACCGGCCGCGCCATGGCGCCGTTCGTGCGCGCGCAGTACGGCGATGAGCTCTACGAGGTGCACCTGGAGCTGAAAGCCGCCTGCGACCCGCGCCTGATGATGAACCCCGGGGTGATCATCGACGAAGACCACGCCGCGCACATCCGCAACATCAAGCTCAACGAGACCATCGAGATCGAGGCCGACCACTGCGTGGAATGCGGCTATTGCGAGCCGGTCTGCCCGTCCAAGGACCTGACCCTGACCCCGCGCCAGCGCATCGTCGTGCGCCGGGCCATCGCCAAGGCCGAGGCCGAGGGCAACGCCGAGCTGGCGGCCGAACTGGAGCGCGACTACGAATACAACGGCGTGCAGACCTGTGCCGTGGACGGCATGTGCGTCACCGCCTGCCCGGTGGGCATCAACACCGGCCTGCTGGTCAAGCGCCTGCGCCGCGAAGACGCGCACCCGGTCCTGGAAGCCGGCTTCAAGGCCGCAGCCAAGGGATGGGGACCTGCCACGCGCGCTGGTTCGCTGGCCCTGAGCATCGCCGATAAATTCCCTGCTTCGCTGGTCCGCGGTGCCACCGATGCTGCGCGCAAGTTGGTCAGCACCGACACCATGCCACGTTACGATGCCGACCTGCCCGGCGGTGGCAAGGCGCGCAAGCCCATGGCCGGTAACTTGGGTGCAGCTGGCACCGAGCCGCTGGCCATCTACCTGCCAGCCTGCGTGAATTCGATGTTCGGCCCTGCAGGAGATGGGGAAGGAGTTGCCCCGGCGTTCACCAAGCTGCTGCACGCTGCTGGCGTCTCGGTTTACGTCCCCGAGGGCATTGAATCCACCTGCTGCGGTACCCCGTGGACTTCCAAGGGCTACGAACAGGGCCATGAGGTCATGGGCCAGCGCGTGCTGGAAGAAGTCCGTGCGGCCATGCCGGGCAAGGTCCTGCCGATCATCTCCGATGCCTCCAGCTGCACCGAAGGCTTTGCGCATACCCTGGCCGAGCATGGCTACGAAGTGGTTGACCTGCTGGCGTTCACTTCGCAGCACTTGCTGGAGAAGCTGCCAGCGCTCGAGAAGATCTCCTCGGTCACCTTGCACCCAACCTGCTCGTCCACGCAGATGGGCCTGAACCCGGACATGCAGAAGATCGCAGAGGCTGTGGCAGATACCGTGAACACCCCGGTGAACTGGGGCTGCTGTGGTTTTGCCGGTGACCGCGGCATGCTGCATCCGGAGCTGACCGAGTCGGCTACCGCTCGCGAAGCTGCCGAGGTTCGTGAACTGGATGCGCAGGAACACGCTTCGTGCAACCGCACCTGTGAACTGGGCATGACCCGTGCGACGGGCAAGGAATACCGCCACATCGTTGAACTGCTGGCAGACGCCGCCAGCAAGTAGAGGTCGGAGCAAAGCCGCTTGGAAAGTAGTTTCCAGGCGGCTTTGTCGCAGGATGCTGCGCAAAGCCGGTGGCGTCGAGCGGCATTAAGCCATGAGTACGCGCAATGGTTGCTTGCCGGGAGTCAGGCTGCGATGTCTTCAGGGCCATCCTTGGGCTTCAGCCGTTCCTTGAGCTGCTGTATCCATTTCGAGTCGCGTCTCAATTGCGGGAACGGCTTGTGCGCGTAGCCCGTAGCTGGCGGCGCGGTGGACTTGTAGGACATCGCCGAGCCGGGACAGATCATGATGGTGTGGCCGTTGCCGTAGGTCGTGTATTCGTACCAGCCGGCGGCTTCCTTGGCCTTGTTGCAACTAGCGCAGCGGCCATCGCCGTTGAAGACGGTGCTCCTGCCTCCGCGGGCGTATTGCTTGACGTGGTCTATTTCCTCCACGATGCCGTCGCAGAACGGGGTGCGGCAGTGCCGGTCGCGGATCGCGATGAACTTCTTGAGCTTTTCCGGGAAGATCCGGGCTTTGGAGTCCATGGCGATCAGGTCCTGGTCGCCGGGTGCGGTGTAGAGGCGGGCGAGTTCGGTGCGCACGTCGAGCTGTTCGATCAGCTCCGTGGTGGGTTTGGCGTCCATTTGGTCGAAGGTCAGGCTGTTGGGGATCTGGTGCCCGCTGATCCATTCGCGTACGCTCTGGGCGGGGATGAAGCCGTAGCCTTCCAGATAGGCTGGTTCGCGTTCGCCGGCGAACAGGGCCCGGTCGGTCATGACTACTGCGACTTGCAGGGCGATGGGCATTTTGGAGGGTTCGCCGACCATCATGTAGCTGAAGAGCAGGTCGGCGCGGATCTGGGTGCGGGTGCGGGGGTCGCCTTTTTTGCGCAGGGTTTTGGATTCTTCGTCGAGGTAGCGTTTGAGGCACATGCCCTGCAGCAGGGGGTATTCGCCGTGGATGATGATGCGGCCGTGCTGGTCGTCGATTTTCAGGGTGAGGTTGCGTTGCTCTTCGACGGTTTTCTGCTTGATGGAGTCGGGGTCGGAGATGTAGGCCAAGGCGAATTTTCGGACTGTTTCCTTGATTTGGGTGGTGCCCATGGATTCGAACATGTGCGGGTTCTGGGCGTAGAGCTGGTCGAATTCGGTGCGGCGCTGGGGTTTGAGGTCTTGGAGCGGGGTGAGGATGGCTTGGGTTTGGGCTTCGGTGAATTCGCCGCGGGCGCAGGCGGCGGCGAGGTTCGGGGTGTCTTCGAAGAGGATGCGGCAATTGACCAGGTAGTTGCGCATGCCGTGCGGTGATTGCTTGCGGGCCAGGGCGACGCAGGCGGCTGCGCCGCGGGTTTGGTCATCGAGGTGGACGCCGCGTTCTTCGTGGTCGCGGACGTATTCTTTTTCGATTTGGTGGGCGAGGCAGGCCTGCTTGCAGCGTGCTGCGGAGATGAGGGCTTCCAGCAATTCGATACCGTGGGCGCAGTCGGCTTTGCTGCCGTGTTCCTCGAGGGCGGAGAGGTCGTTTTGCACGGTTTGGACGTGGAGGTCGAATTCCTCGGGGGGTGCTGGTGGGGTGAGGCTGTTTCCGTGCGCCTTTGCTTCGGACATGTTCGAATCATACTTCGCTTGTTCGAATATGTCTTCTAATAGTGTGGAAAACTTCAGGGGTTTTCGATAGGCGAGAGCGCGCGAAGCGGAATGAAATGCATAAATATGCATTCCTGATCATGAAATCCATCTCAAAAGCTGACTGCCGAGCGATGCGCAAATACGGCTAATGCCCAAGAAGAAGCGGGAATTAGTGCGAACCCGCCGGATTCCTGAAAAGTCGGGACCAGCTGGATTATGACATGATATTCCAGTTCAGAACTTCCACGCGCAGCGCCCGGCCGCATCCTAGGCAGGGGCGAGGCAGCACCACCATTTCCCTTGAGGATCCGCGATGAACCGCAAACCGTCCGTGAGCTCCAGTCCGGCCACCCTGCTGGGCGCGCAGCTGCGCCGCCGCAAGTCGATCACGAATATGATCGCCGAAGCGGAAACCAATGCAGGGGCAGGCCAGCTGCGCCGCACCTTGGGCATGTGGCAGCTGACCATGATCAGCGTCGGCGCCACCATGGGCACCGGCATCCTGGTGATCCTCGGCGATACCGTGCCGATCGCCGGTCCGGCCATCTGGATCTCGTTCGTGATCGCGGGCATTACCGCGCTGCTTTCGGCGGTGTCCTATGCCGAAATGGCCGGCATGGTTCCGGTTTCCGGCTCCAGCTATTCCTATTCCTATGCCACCATGGGCGAAGGCATCGCCTGGATCTGCGGCTGGTGCCTGGTGCTCGAATACGCGGTGTCGGTGGCTGCGGTGGCCGTGGGATCGGGCCAGTACGTGAACGAAACGTTGCGCACCTTCGGCATGGAGCTGCCCGAGCTGCTGGCTGGCGGCCCGGCCGACGGCGGAGTGGTGAACCTGCCGGCGCTGATCGTCGTCGCACTGGCCACCTTGCTGCTGGTGCGCGGGGCGCGCGAGTCGGCCATCGTGAACTCGATCGTCGTGGCCATCAAGGCCGGCATCCTGCTCTTCTTCTCGGCCGTCGCCTTCAGCGCCTTCAATGCGGGCAACTTCGAGCCGCTGCTGCCAATGGGCGCCGCCGGCGTGACCGCGGCGGCATCGAGCGTGTTCTTCTCCTATATCGGCTTCGACGCCGCCTCGACGGCCGGCGAGGAAGCCAAGAACCCGAAGCGCGACCTGCCCCGGGCGATCATGCTCTCCATGCTGATCGTGACCATCAGCTACGTGCTGGTGGCCGTTTCGGCGATCGGCGCGCGCGAATGGAACTGGTTCGAAGGCGCACAGGCGCCGCTGGTGCAGATCATCGGCGAACTGACCGGGCAGCCGATCTTCGTGCTGGTCTTCGCGGTCGCCGCCGTGCTGGCCATCGCCTCGGTAGTGCTCACCGTGCTCTACGGCCAGACCCGCATCCTGCTGGCCATGTCGCGCGACGGGCTGGTGCCCGCGGTGTTCGGCAAGGTCTCGGCCCGCACCGGCACCCCGGTCGCCGGCACCTGGATCACCGGCATCCTGGTGGCGGTCACGGCCGGGTTCATCCCGCTGGGCGCACTGGCCGACGCCACCAGCATCGGCACGCTGTTCGCCTTCGCGCTGGTGGGCGCCTCGGTGATCTACCTGCGCAGAACCCAGCCCAAGGCCGAGCGCACCTTCCGCGTGCCGCTGTACCCGCTCACCCCGATCCTGGGCATCTTCGCTTGCCTGTTCCTGATGAGCCAGCTCGGTTGGCATACCTGGCTGGTGTTCATCATCTGGATGATCGTCGGCGCAGCGCTCTACCTTGGCTACGGCCGGCGCCGTTCGCGCCTGGGCCAGATGAGCGCGCAGGACTACGCGGCCAGCCACCTGTAGAACCGCAGGCGGGGGCCCAGGACACATCACCGCGCACCGCCTGGCTCCCCGGGCGCGCTTGGCCGCAGCGCACGAACCGATGGAACTTGGCGTGCAGCCGGGAAATCCCAAAGCGTTGCAGCTACACGTCCTGGCGGCGCGGGGAAGCGATCCGGCGCCACAGGCTGTAGCCGATCATCGCCGCCAGCAGCGCATACAGGGTGATCGTGATCCCCGAACCGAGCAGGATCGACAATTCGCCGCCGCTGGACATCAGCGCATTGCGCAGGCTGGTTTCGGCCAGCGGGCCGAGCACCACGCCGATCATCACCGGAGCCAGCGGGTATCCGTAGCGGCGCATCAAGAATGCGACGAAACCGATGGCCAGCACCAGCAGCAGGTCGATCACCGAGGCGCCGGTGGCATAGACGCCCAGCCCGCAGAACACCGTGATGCCGGCGAACAGGTGAGGCTTGGGAATCAGCAGCAGCTTGGCCCACATCGGCGCAAAGGGCAGGTTCAGCACCAGCAACATCACCAGACCGACAAAAAGGCTGGCCAGCAGTGCCCACACCAGATCGGCGTTGCGCTCGAAAAGCATCGGGCCGGGCTGCAGGCCGTATTGCTGGAAGGCGGCGAGCATGATTGCGGCCGTCGCCGAGGTGGGGAGTCCCAGGGCCAGCAGTGCGCCCATGGCGGTGCCGCTGGTGGCATTGCCCGCGGCTTCAGGGGCGGCCACGCCGCGGATCGCGCCGGTGCCGAACTTGGGTTGGCGGCGCTTGCGGTCAAGCTGCCGTTCGGTGCCGTAGGCCAGGAAGGTCGGGACCTCGGCGCCGCCTACCGGGATCACTCCGAAGGGCACGCCGAAAGCGGTGCCTCGCAACCAGGCAGGGATTGCCTCGCGCACTTCGGAGCGCGAAAGGTAGGGACGGCCAGCCACGGAGATGGCGGTCAGCTTCTCATCGCGGTGGATGCGCGAGGCCACATGCAGCACTTCGCCCAGGGCCAGCACTCCGACGGTGATCACAATGATGCTCACCCCGTCGAAAAGCTGGGGCACATTCGCGGTGAAGCGCGAGGCGCCGGAAATGCCGTCGATGCCGACCACGGCCAGGGCCAAGCCCACCAGGAGCGAGGCCAGCCCCTTCAGCGCCGAATCGGAGACCACCGAGGCGGTGGCAATGAATGCGAAGATCGCCAGGGCGAAGTATTCGGCCGGTCCGAAGAACACGGCGATTTCCGCCAACTTCGGGGCGAAGAAGACCACCATGGTGGTGGCGATCAATCCCCCGACAAAGGCGCCGATGGCGCTGGTGGCCAGTGCCTGGGGCGCTCGCCCGTCCTTGGCCATGCGGTGACCCTCGAAGGTCGTGGCAATGGCGGTGGAACCGCCGGGGGTATTCATCAGGATGCCCATGGTGGAGTCGCCGAACAGACCGCCAAAGTAGACTCCGGCGAACATGATGAAGGCGCCGACCGGATCGAGCGAGAAGGTCATCGGCAGCAGCAGGGCCACTGCCATGGAGGATCCCAGGCCGGGAAGCACGCCCACGGCGGTGCCCAACAGGGCTCCGATGAACACCCAGAGCAAGTTCATCGGGGTCAGCGCCTGGCCGAAGCCTTCGAGCAGCAGGTTCATCGATTCCATTAGCCGATCAGTCCTTCCAGAATGCCGCTAGGCAGATTCAGTCCGAGTGCCGCGCCGAAGGCCAGCTGGATGGCGGAGGCGAATACCACGGCGATGCCCAGGTCCCTGGCGCGGTTCTTGCTGCCCAGAGCAAAGGCAACGGTCCAAAACAGGAGGCTGGCACTGATCAGCCAGCCGGCGGGAACCAAGAGCAGGGCGAAAGCCAGGAAGCCTGCGGCGACCAGTGCCACGGTTTTCCAGTCGGAATAGCTCCGGTAATCTTGCCGATCAGCGGCGACGGGTTCCGGGGTGCGCACCAATTGAACGGTTAGCAGCGCTGACAGAACGAAGATCGCGACGATGATCAGGATCGGGAAGAATTTGGGTCCCGGCTGCTTGGCGCCGTCGGGCACCTCCATGGTGATGACGCCGACGCTCAGGTAGATTCCCAGCAGCACGAGGATTCCCGGCAGGACCAGTCCGCTGCGCCCGGTGCCGGGAGAGGTCCGGTGTGGGGCCTGAAGGGCAGCTTCAGTGTTCATCGTCGTCCGCCTTTACGCTCAGTACCGGGATGCTGGCACCGAGGATCACGGCCTGGGCATCGGAACCCATCAGCATTTTCCCTACCCGCGAGCGGGAGCGTACGCCGATGACGATCAGCTGGGCATCCAGTTCGTTGCCCAGGTCGACCAGTTCGTCGGCGGCACGCGGAGAATTGGCGCGAGGCTGCACGAAGCGCGCCCTGCCTTGCAGCCGCTCGGCCAGTTCCGCGTTCGGCCAACTCTCGCCGTTACGGGCGAAGAGCGGGAAGAGCGCAACCTCGGTGCGGGCCAGTTCGGCGGCGGCCAGGCCATGCCGCAGGGCGGCGGCGCCCTCGGCGGTGTGGGTGTATCCGACCAGAATGGTCATGGTGTCTCCAATATCTTCGGGGCTAGTAGCCGAGCTCATTCCAGATGGCGTCAACGCTTTGGCGTTCGGATTCGAGGAAGTCCTCGAATTCCGGTCCGGTCAGGAAGGTGTCGGCCCACTGGTTGCGTTCCAGGGCGTCGGCCCATTCAGGGGTCTTGACGGTTTCGGCGACGATTTGCTGGAGCTCTCGGACGTTCTCGTCACTCAGGCCGGGAGGCGCGACGATTCCACGCCAGTTAGTCAGCTCGATGTCGTAGCCCAGCTCTTTGAGGGTGGGCACCCCGGTGGCCTGGACCGGTTCGGGAGCGGAGACGGCCAGCGCCCTGAGTTTTCCTGCTTCGATCTGGTCGGCGAAGTCCACCCAGCCGGAGACCGAGGCCTTGATGGTGCCGCTGAGCAGGCTGGTGGCCAGTTCGCCACCGCCTGAATAGGCGATGTAGTTCACCGTGGTGGGCTTGATGCCGGCCTGCTGGGCCAGCTGGGTGATGATCATCTGATCGACGCTGCCCAGGGAGCCGCCGCCGAAGGCGAAGGAATTGGGATCCTCGGCCCAGTCGGTGACCAGTTCGTCCACCGAGTCATAGGGGGAGTCGGCGGGCACCACCAAGACGTCGTAGTCATCGGTGAGCCGAGCGATCGGGGTGACATCCTGGATGGTCGTTTCCGAGCCGTTGATGTTGACGGCTCCGAGCATCGTGATGCCCATGACCATGAGGCTGGATTTCTCGCCGTCCATGCCGGCGAATTTGTTCAGCCCGATGGTGCCGCCGGCGCCGGGGATGTTGACGACCTGGGCGTTATTGACGATTGATTGCGCGCGCATGGCCTGCTGGGCTTCGCGGGCTGCTCCATCCCAACCGCCCCCGGCGCCTGCCGGGGCGATAAGGGTCAGCTGGGCTCGTGCGTTATCGCCGTTGCCGCCGCTGGCCGCGCTGAAGGCCGCCCCGGCGACCACCGCGGCGCCAGCCAAGAGGGCCAAGCAGCGAAGTGCTGTTCGCAGGGGTGGCGGGAGGATCGTGCGCCGCCGGGTGCTGTCAAGAGTCATTCTGATCCTTTCGCGTCCGAGTGCGAGGACCCGGCCGGATATTACAAATTATAAATTATAGTTAATGACCATATGTTGTGACCCATGTCATGTCAAGGTGCTGGCGGAGGGCAAGAAAATACCCCCGGCGCCTTGGGCGCCGGGGGTATTCGGGGCTAGGGGGCTTCGGAGCCCAGGGCGTCAATCGCCCTGCGGCCGAGGCTCCCTTGTACGTGCCGGGCCATTTCTTCT
The DNA here is from genome assembly GCF_044769125.1 of Glutamicibacter sp. NPDC090743. NCBI lineage: Bacteria > Bacillati > Actinomycetota > Actinomycetes > Micrococcales > Micrococcaceae > Glutamicibacter > Glutamicibacter sp. NPDC090743. The sequence goes on from NZ_JBIVXE010000010.1 coordinate 53,889, forward strand.
TCGGCCTTGGCTGCATTGCCGGCAGTCACTGCCTTGAGAATGCGCTCATGCTCTGCGGCCACGCGCTTCTTGTCCGCAGCCGAATCCTTCCGCGCGGACAATCCCACCTGGCGGTACCGGTCGGCCTTGTCCCATAGCGATTCAAGCATGCGGATCAGCAGGTCGTTATGCGAGGCCGCATAGATCGACCGGTGGAACTCGCGGTGCGCGGCAAGTGCTTCGAGGTCGGGATTCTGCGCCAACGGACGCATCTTCTCGGCCGCCGCCTTCATGCGGGCGATGTCGCTGTCGGTGCGGTGGGCCGCCGCCAAGGCGGCGGCCATGGGATCCAGCCGTTCGCGCACCTGGAAGAGGTTGGTCGCCTCCCGGGCAGTCAGCGGCGCAACCTTGGCGTTGCGGTGGGCGTCGATGATAATCAGCCCCTCGGCTTCCAGCTTGCGCAGCGCTTCGCGCATCGGGGTCAGGCTGACACCAAGATCGGCGGCGAGCTGCGATTGCGCCAAGGCTTCGCCCGGAGGTAGTTCCCCGCTCATGATCAGCCCCCTGACGCTCTGATAGGCGTAGGCATTCTTGGTCAGGGCAGCTTGGCTCACGGGTGGCCTCTTTCGAAGTGCAGGGTTTCAGCGATGCACCATTTATAGAGTGCAGCGTCCTTTTTGTAAATGTTAGTCGGTGGGTGCGCTGGGCAAATGGAGGGTGTTGGGTCTGGCGTGGACGTGCGGTACGATTTTATAAATTATAAAAATGAGGGGAGAGGCGAATGCCTTCGCAGAACCAACGGCGCATCACAACCTTCGCATCGGGCGGCAAGAGCTATTCGGCCACCGATCTGAGGGCGGCACTGGGTGCAGAATTCAGCCGGCTTCCCGTCGTGCTCAGGCTGCTGGCAGAAAATACCTTGCGCCGTTCCAGCGTGGAGGAAAGTGCCAGGACCACAGCCAACCTCAAGGATTGGCTGCAGGAGTGCAGATCCGAGGCCGAGCTGGAATACTGGCCGCACCGCATCTTGATGCATGACACCACGAGCACTCCCGCCCTGGTAGATATCGCCGCCATGCGCGACTCGTTGGCCGAGGTCGGGATCGACCCGAGTACATTGAACCCGCAGTTGCAGGTCGAGGTGTCCATCGACCACTCGCTCGCCGTCGAGGACTACGGCCGTGACGACGCTGCACCGCGCAATCTCGCCCATGAGTACCGGCGGAACCAGGAGCGCTACCAGTTCCTGAAATGGGCCCAGCAGTCAATGGATACGGTCAACGTCAACCCGCCCGGAACCGGGATCATGCATACCCTTAATCTGGAGCAGCTGGCTACCGTGGCTCATCCTGACTTTGAGCATTCGGGGGATCCGTCAGCTCCGCTCATCGTCCCTGACATGATGATCGGCACCGATTCGCACACTCCGATGGTCAACGCCTTGGGCGTCCTGGGCTGGGGCGTCGGCGGACTCGAGGCGCAGACGGTCATGTTCGGCCTGCCCACCACCTTGCGCATCCCCGACGTCATCGGTTTCCGGCTGACCGGAGAAATGCCCGCGGGAGCTACCGCCACCGATCTGGCGCTGACCATCACCCATCTCATCCGTGAACGAGGGGCCAGTGGCGAATTTGTCGAGTTCTTCGGGCCGGGGGTGAGCAGCTTGTCGGCCGGGGAAAGGGCAGTAGTTGCGAACATGGCACCGGAATACGGTGCGAGCACCGGCTACTTCCCTGTGGACCAGCAGGTTCTCGACTATCTGGCGCAAACCGGGCGCCCGCGCGAGCAGATCCAATTGGTGCAGGATTACTATCAGGCAACTGGCCTCTGGTTCGACCCGCAGGGGGAGCCGGAATATACCGACGTTCTGGAGCTGGATCTGTCGCAAGTCCGGCTCAGCGCTGCCGGTCCACGCCGCCCGCAGGATCTGATGGAGATATCCAGGATGCCGCAAGCCCTGGAGAGCGAGGCCCGGGGTGTCGAGGAAGATGCAGGTGCGTTGCCCCGGTTCGCCATTGCGTTGGCGGCAATCACCAGTTGCACCAACACTACGGACCCTAAATTGCTGATCGCCGCCGGACTAGTCGCCCGCAAGGCACGAAAGCACGGTCTGAAGGTTCCGCCATGGGTGAAGACCTCGCTGGCCCCGGGTTCGCCGGCGGCCATGAGCTACTTGCGCAGGTCTGGACTTCTGGAGGACCTTGGCTACGCCGGATTCGATGTGGTGGGCTTTGGATGCACCACGTGCATCGGCAACTCCGGGCCGCTCAGCGAACCTGTTGTCCGGGAACTGTCGGCCGCTGCAATTCGGCCGGTCGCGGTCCTTTCCGGGAATCGGAATTTTGCCGGCCGTATCCATCCGGACTTGGATCTGGGGTTCTTGGTCTCCCCGCCGTTGGTGGTGGCCTTTGCGCTCGTTGGGCGCGCCGACGTTGACCTGATGACCTACGAATTTACCCCGGATAATGCCGGCGGCAATCAGATCCAGCTTGCTGATCTGTTGCCGACCCGGGAGGAAGTCCAGGAGGCGTGGAAGCTGGGGCATGATGCCCAGGACTTCGCACGCGACTTCAAGATCGCCACCACCAGCGTCTTGTGGTCGAAACTTGATGCCCCGCAGGGTGCCCAATTCCAATGGAGCGAGGATTCCAACATTCTGCGTCGCCCGCCCTTCGCCGCAGTAGATGAAGGCAACCAGCTCGGAGAGTTTGCTGCGCACCCGCTGCTGGTGCTTGGCGACGATGTCACCACGGACCACATCTCGCCAGCCAGCGCGATACCTGCGGACTCGCTCGTTGCCGACTATCTTGTCTCACGCGGAGAGGAACGGGGAGATCTGAATGTCTTCGCATCCCGACGAGGAAACTTCGAAGTGATGGTGCGTGGCGGATTCCATGCCAAGAATCTCGTCAACAAGCTCGGAGAAAACCTGCCAGTGGCTCATACCGTCCACGCTGGAACCGGGGACGTGGTCCCGCTGACCGAAGCCGCCAGAAGGTACCGCCACCAAGGGAAGAGTGCCGTCATCATTGCCGGGGAACGCTATGGAACCGGCAGTTCGCGGGATTGGGCGGCCAAGGTGCAGCGGCTGCTCGGTGTGCGCGCGGTGCTGGCAGGAAGCTTCGAACGAATCCACCGCTCCAACCTGATTGGCATGGGAGTAGTGCCGTTGCGGGTCCCTAACCACGTCAAAGCCCAGTTGCAACAGGTATGCGCCGAGGACCTGATTGAAATTGCGGTTCAGCCTGCGGCCATCGCGGTGCACGCAACGGTGCCGGTCAAGATCCAGTTCTCCGGCGGAAGCGTTCTCGAATTCGAAGCCTGCCTGGCCGCTGAAACAGAACTGGACCTGGCCTTGCTGCGGGCAGGCGGAGTCATTCCGCACCTGCTGGCCAAGACCCAAGCGCAATTTCAAGGGGCCGCGCGGTGAAAAATACCAATGAACCAAGCGTGATCGTGGAAATCCGTGGCGACGAGGCGGCCAACGAGATGTTCTCCTTGGTGCGCGAACGGATTATCAAGCCTCTCGTTGACGTTTCGCTGCACAGCTTCGACCTGTCATTGGCCAACCGGGAAGCGACTTCTGATGCCATTACCTTGCAGGCCGCCGCGGCGGTGATGAAGCATCGGGCCGCCGTGAAGTGCTCGACCATCACACCCACAGCCGCACAAGTCGAGAACTACGGGTTGAGCCAACGCTGGAAATCGCCCAACGCGACCTTGCGCAAGGCTCTGAACGGCGTCATTTTCCGGGAACCGATTGTGCTGGACTCTGTGCCGCGGATCGTGCCTGGCTGGGAAGCACCGATTGTTGTCGCCCGGCATGCCAACGCTGATCAGTACCAGGCTGCCGACTTCACGGTGTCCGGTGCGGGCAGCCTCCGCCTGAGCTTCATACCTTCTGATGGCTCGGCGCCGCTGATCAAAGAGGTCACAACTTTTGGATCCGATGGCGGTGTGGCCCTGGGCATGTACAACAACATGGACTCCATTCGAACCTTCGCACGAGCCTGTTTCCAGCAAGCACTGCGTTTAGGGCTTCCGCTGTATTTTTCGACAAAGCACACCGTGCTCAAGGAGTACGACGGAGCTTTTGTCGAAGCATTCGAAGCTGTCTACCGGGCCGAGTTCACGCACCTCTTCGCCCGGGCCGGGCTCAGCTATGAGCATCGGCTGATCGACGACATGGTGTCCTTTGCGATCAAGAGCTCTGGCGGTTTCTTATGGGCGCTGAAGAACTACGACGGTGATGTCCAGGCCGACATCGTTGCCCAAGGGTTTGGCTCGCCGGGCCTGATGGCCTCGGTATTGGCAGGAGAGGACGGCAAAACCTGTCTGTTTGAAGCGGCCCACGGAACCGTGGCCCGGCACTACAAGCGGTGGGCCAAAGGAGAAGTGCTCGGCGCCAATCCCGTGGCCACCATTGCCGCATGGAGCCGCGCCCTCGAACATCGGGGGGCTTTGGACTCAAATGATGAACTGGTGGAGGCGGCCCGGACTATCGATGCCGCGATACGGCAGACCGTTGCAGACGGAGTGATGACTGCGGATCTTGCAGACTTGGTGGGTGGCCAAAGTCGGGTGGGGACCGCCGAGTTCATTGACGCGGTAGCTGGCAAATTGAGTTTCCACCGTGGGCGAGCTGTTGGGCAAGCAGATTGAAACGGAGTTCCCCGACGGGGATTCCCTGCACCCGAAGCGGAACATTGAGAAGTTGTCCGCGGATACCCCGCTGGACGATGCAGACCGCGAGCCGTGGCTTGGCGAAATCGGCAACCGGTTAGCTGCCGCGGGCCAAGTCAAGGCGCTGGTCATTGCGTGTTCCGCGTTGAAATGAAAGTACCGCGACCAGATCAGGCAGCAGGCGCCGGAAACGGTGTTCATCCATATGCACGGCAGCTTCGAGCTGCTGGCCAAGCGCATGGCCGATCGCACCGGACACTTCATGCCCGTGGAGCTGCTTAAATCGCAATTCGCAGCACTTGACGAGCTCCAGGCCGATGAACGACATGTAGTGCTGGATATTGCGGCCTTGCCGAAACAGCTGGTGAACCGCGCCGCCGCATGGTTGGCCAACGGCGAGCCAAGTTCCGCGAAGTTGGGGGAGGGTGCGGCTTTCCGTACCGCCCCCAGCTCTGGCGCCTAGATTTCGCAGGTTTCGGCGGGCGCGTTGCGCATCAATCCGCGCTCGGCCACCAGCGTGCTGATGAGCAGAATGGCGGCGGCCGCGTTCCAGGGAACGAGCGGCAAGTAGCCTTCTGGCGGCAGGTCGGAAAGCAGCCAGCGGGTTACCAGGAACGTGGCCAATCCCAGCGCAAGCGAAATGGCGAATGCGATGCCCCGGTGTTTCTTGGAGACGCCCTGCCACGCGGGGATTGATCCGTCGGCAGGTGCCTCAGAGGTGATTCCCAAGAACTTCAGCATGCGTTCCTTCTCGATAATGTCCGATAGTTGTCATATAAATATCAAGTCAACTAAGTGTTATTTCGATAGTATCGAATCTGCAAATTGCTGTACATGGTACTTTCGGATGACACTTCGACCTCGAACACCGAGCCCGGGTGAAACTTTTGGCCCCGTGCACGGCGCGCAGGCCACGGTGGCGCCATTCGGCGTCCGGTGCAGCCAAGCGCGGGGGCAGGACCGAGGTGCGTGGGCGCATCGCTCGGAACGCTGCGAGATCGCCCCCGGGGAAGTGTTAATGGGAAGGCGCACTAGCGGCCTAGCGCCAGGCGCGGTTCCTGCCTTATCATCAGTGAGTCAGGAACATGGCCCCGCCAGGTTCCGGCGCTCTCAAAAGGGGCGATACCCGTTGCGGTCCAGCAACCGGTAACGGCAGACATATATGGAATTTCTTCAGCACGATTTCTTGAAAAGAGTCCATAATGTCTAGCGTTTCAGCTGCCATTGCCCACGCCCTCAAGCCGCTGGCCCCGCGGATCTTCGGATTGATGGGCAACGGCAATGCCCACTTCCTCGACGCCGCAGTGCGTGCAGGCTTCGACTACACCGCCGTGCGCCACGAATCGGCCGCCGTTTCGGCCGCCGACGCCTACTTCCGCATCTCCAATAAGCTGGCCATCGCCTCCACCACTTACGGTGCCGGCTACACCAACACCATCACCGCACTGGCTGAAGCCGCCGCGGCCCGGACCCCGCTGCTGTTCGTCACCGGCGACGCGCCAACTTCCGGCCTGCGTGGATGGGACGTCGACCAGGCCGCGATCGACACAGCAGTGCGAGCGCCGCGCTACGTCGTTGACCGCAACAACCCGGGTGCCATCGCTCTGGAGGCGGCCGCCCTGGCGTTGCGCGAACGGATGCCGGTTGTTTTGGCGATCCCTTATGATTTGGCCGCGGTGGATTCGCTCGAAGAGCAGCTGCCTGATTTCGCCTCCCTGCGCAGCACCCCTCCGGCACCGCAGCTGAACTCCACCCAGCTGGAGCAGATCGCTGGAAAGCTCAACGCCTCGCAGCGCACCCACATCCTCTATGGCCGCGGCGCGATCGATGCCGCGGCGCAGGTCCAGTCGCTGGCGCAGAAGCTGGACGCCACCACCTCGGGTACCCTGCTGGCCCGCGACCTGCTGGACTACGAGTTCGATTTGGGCATCACCGGAGGCTTCTCCACCGAGGCCAACGCCCGGATCATCGCGCAGGCCGATACGGTATTGGTGCTCGGCGCCTCGTTGAACCAGTTCACCATGCGTTTTGGCGATCTGGTCGCGCAGGATGCCAGCTTGATCCAGATCGACCTGGGGTGCGCCGCCACCAACCCGCGCGTGGACTATTTCGCCACCGCCGATGCGACCCTGGCCGCCGCGGACCTGCTCGGTGCGGTGGAGCAGGCGCAGGGCGGATGGCGTTCAAGCCTGGACCTGTCCAATCTGCGCACCCGTCCGGCCGGTGACGACCTGGCCGCCGACGGGCAGCTTGATCCGCGCCGCGTGGCCAGCGAACTGGAGAAGATCCTGCCGGCCAATCGCGTGCTGGTGCAAGACGGCGGCCACTTCATCGGCTGGGGGCCCATGTACTGGTCGACCACCGGTGCACGCTCCTTGAGCTGCGTGGGCACCGCGTACCAGTCCATCGGCCTGGGCATCGCTTCCATGGTGGGCGCAGGCCCGGCGGCGCAGGGGCGCACGGTCGTGCTGGCCGCCGGCGATGGCGGCTTCCTGATGGGCCTGGCGGACCTCGAATCGATCGTTCGCACCGTGGAAAGTGGCGTAATCGTCATCTACAACGACTCCGCGTACGGAGCGGAAATCCACCAGTACGGATCCGTCGGCCTGCACGAAGACCCGATGCTGATCCCGACCGTGGATTTCGCCGGTATCGCCAAGGCCATGGGAGCCACCGGAATCCGCGTTGACACGCTCGAAGACCTCGCCGGGGTCCAGCAGTGGGTGGATGCCGGAGCCCGGGGCGTGTGCCTGGTGGATGCCCGTGTCTCGATGCATGTGCGTGCTCCTTATATGGACGAGGTCCTTTCCGCGAACAAGAAGGCCGCCGCGGCTGCGGCATTACAATCCGGTAAAGGTGGTGGCAAGCGGTAGCCGAACGTCGTAGGGTGGTTGAGTGCGCAAGTTATTAGTCGGAACAGCAAGTCTGGGTCTAGGGGCACTGTTGATATTCCCCGCAACCGGCGCTTTTGCTGCACCCACTGGACCTGGCGACTCGGCGGGTGCCAGCGCAGCGCAGCTTTCCGAGACCTCGCTTCGCGTGGCAACCATCCAGGCAAATCTCAGCGGCGAAACTCCCCAGGAGCTGCCCGCGAACCTGATGCGCGGATCCGACCGCCAGGCGGCGCAGGTTGCAGACAAGATCAGCAGCGCCAATGCGGACGTGGTGGTGCTGACAGATATGGACGCCACCCAGGACGCGGTTGATGCACTGAACGACCAGTATCTGAACAATCCCGACGATGCCCGCGCCGATGTGGAATACGGGTATTCCTACCTGGCCGTGGGCTCCAAGGGCCTGCAAAGCGGTGCCGATCTGAACGCTGATGGCGTCATCGGCGGCGCCGAGGATGCGTGGGGCCAGGCCGCATTCGCCGAGCAGGGTTCGATTGTCGTGCTATCGAAGTACCCGATTGCACAAGACCAGGTCACCAGCGTTTCCCAGCTCAAGTGGCAGGACGTTGCCAACGACATGATGCACCACACCGACTTCTCTGGTGTGCTGGCCGCCTCCATTCCGGTGATGAGCACCGGGCTGTGGGACATTCCCATCCAATACCGTGGCGAGCCGGTGCATATTCTTGCGACCCAAACCCAGCCAGATGCGCAGGACCAGGAATTCGCCAAGGCACGCCAGGCTGATGAGCTGAAGGTTCTCACCGGCTACCTGGCCGGAGAGGACTACGTTCGCACCGATGAGGGCGAGCAAGCAGAAGGAGTCGGCGAAGACCGCTATGTCATCGCCGGCGCACTTGGCTTGCAGGAGAACGCGGCAGATCGCGTTGAACCATTCCTCCAGGGGCTCAAGCGCGCGAATGCTTTGAATGATTCCGGCAGCTACCTAGTCCCCAGCGCAACTTGGCAGGTATTGGGCCAGGGCCGCATCCAGGAGCATCCGCCAAGCAGTCCCCAGCCCCTGCCCGGAACGGTTCCGGACTTGGTGAAAGCATCAAGCCCGCTGATCTGGACCGATGTCCAGTTCTAGATGCCGAGCAAACCCCGCAGATAAGGATTGAGGAATCGTCCCTCCGGATCGGCAGTTTGGCGCACCCTCGTGAAATCGCTGAATTTCGGGTAGAGCTGCGCCAAATCCGCTGCTTGCAGGCTATGTTCCTTGCCCCAATGCGGCCGGCCGCCCAAAGAACGGAAGATCTCTTCCATGGCCGGGAAGTATCCCGGAGCCTTATCCCGAATGTAGCGGTGCACGGCAATGTATGCTGTCTGCCTGCCGCTGGCGGTACCCAACCAAGTGGAGTCCTCGGCCGCGGTACGCACCTCGACAGGGAAGGAAACTCCAATTCCCGAACGCCTGAAATACGCTCGCACCTTCGCGAAAGCTTCATCGAAGCCAGCTAGCGGCAGCGCATACTCCATCTCGGTGAAGCGCACCCGTCGCGCACTGGTGAAAGCTTCATTCCATGGCGCGATGCTGCTGCGCTCCGGCAGGGCCGCGCAAGCCACCTCATTCAATTTGGCAGTGGTCCGGGGGGCCGCTGCGCTCAGCGAGCTGAGCAGCTGCAACGCGCCATTGGAGAGCAGTTCATCGTTCAGCCAGCGGGCCACCGCAGGCGGTTGATCGGCAGGGACCTGGCCGTCGAGCCGGGTATTGATCTTCACCTGGGCTTTGCTGGTGCCCGGGAACCAGAAGAATTCCAGATGGTCTTCTTGCCGGGCACGATCAACAAAGCTTTCGGCGATCTGCCCGATGGGTTCGATGGATTCGGCTGCACGCATCATGTAGTAGGGAACGCACCGCAGCCGAACGTGGGTGAGCACCCCCAGTACTCCCAGGCCAAGCCGGGACGCCTCGAATAATTCGCTATTCTCCTGCGCGCTGGCGCGCAGATGGGTCCCATCGGCCAGCATGAGCTGCACTCCGGTGACCGTTGCGCTGAATCCGCTGAATTCCAGGCCCGTGCCGTGGGTGCCGGTGCTGATTGCTCCAGCGACCGACTGCTTGTCGATATCTCCCATATTCTCCAACGCGAGGTTGAAGGGCCTGAGCAGGGCGGGGATCTGCCAGAGCCGGGTTCCGGCGCGGAACGTCACCTCGTGGGTGCGAGCGTCGACTTCCTCGATGCCGCGAAAGCCATCCAGATTCAGCAAGATCCCGTCGGTATCTGCCAGCGGAGTGAAGGAATGGCTTGCGCCGACGGTGCGCACCGGCTGGTGCTGGTCGGCGGCCTGCTCCAGGCTCTGCGCTAATTCTGCGATGCTGCGCGGAGAATGGACAGCTGCTGGGTGGGAGACCACTGTGCGTGCGAAATTCCTGAAAGTACTCACAGGAATGCTTTCCCTTCTCCACGGTAAGTAGGCCATTGTTCGACGATCCTGCCCTTGGAGTACACCGCCGCCTTATTAACCCGTTCGGCCGGTTCACCGGACTTGGCATGGCGCAGCCACACGGTATCGCCAATGGCAATGCGGTGCGCCGAGGGGCCAGTGAGCGGAGTCTGCACTTCGCCGGCTCCTTCCATGGCCAGGTAGCGAAGCTTCTTGGGATGCTCGATGGTGGGCAAGCGGTCCTTGCCGGCTGGGCCCGATGCGGCCCAACCGCCACCAAGGATGGTGACCGTTCGCTCATCGGGACGGCGGACTACCGGGAATCCCAGGTACAGGGCAGGGGTGGGGCGGAATGCGCGGTAGGAATCGAAGAGCGCGGGCGCGAATAATCCTGAGCCCGCGGCGATTTCGGTTACCGCTGGTTCTTGGATGGTGCTTTCTACCGAACCGGTACCTCCGGCATTTACAAACCGCAGGTCGCCGAGCTCCCGTACCAATTCCACGGTTTCGGCCCGGCGGTCCGCCAGTTCGGCGGCGCTGGCTTGGCGCAGCTTGCGGGCGATCAGTGCCCTGGGGCTGAAACCCCCATCGGGGACCGAAGCGATTTGGGATTCGTAGCCCATCAGCCCGTCCAAGATGAAGTTGCGCCGGCGGTGCACCTGGGCGGCCAGTTCGGCGACCTGTTCCGGCCGGGTCAGCGGGGAACGCGCGGCGCCGATACGGAGGTTGCTGCTGGGGTAATAGGCAGCATCCAGTTCCAGGGCGACCTTCAGCGGCCCGTGCCCCGGTGCGATCCTGTCGATCAAATCCAACTGCTCTTGGGTATCCACCATGAGCGTTACCTCTTCGCGTGCCTGTTCGCTGGCGGCCCACCGGCTGATCGCTTCGGCATCGGTTTGCGGGTAGGCAACCACCAAGTCCTTCAAGCCATGGCTGGCCAGCCATAATGCTTCGGCCAAGGTGAAGCAGAGAACGCCGCGGAAACCGGGCTCATCCAGGACCCGTTCCAATGCCTTGCGTACACGCAGGGATTTGGACGCGATGCGAATCGGCACACCTCCGGCCCGTTCGCGCAGGGCGATCACGTTGGAATCGAAGGCATCCAGATCGAGCAGCGCGACCGGATGCTCCGAGATCCCGGCGCTTTTCAAGGCGTGGTTATACCGTTTGGCCTGAGCGTTCTTCATAGGCCAACTCTTGCACCAGCGTCGGGGAGTTTCAAGGAATTTTTCAAGACGCTTGCTTGAAAGCGCAAAGCCCAAGGTAACTCTCAGGGTCTTGCGGTTAAGCTGGAGCCATCATGAAAAACGATCCGATTTCAATGACTTTGATTGGCAAAGATGGAAAGCCGCGCTCCGGCGTGCAGGACGCCATCATGAAAGGCATCGGCGTGCAGCGCCCGCTGGTGCTTGCCTACATCAAGAGGCTGCGCAAAAAGCACCCTGACGCTACTACTGCCCAGCTGGCAGCTATTGTCGAGCGCGATTACCTGCGCGTAGTTACCGGTTCCGGTGCAGCCGTGGGTGGAACCGCAGCCGTTCCCGCTGTTGGTACCGGTATCGCCCTGGGCCTATCCATAGCTGCGACCCTGGGCTTCCTGGAAGCCTCGGCGCTGTATGCGCAAAGCCTGGCAGAGCTGCACGGCATAGCCATCGACGATCCGGATCGATCACGAGTCCTGGTTATGGGCATCATGATGGGCGATGAGGGCAGCTCGATGATTGCCGGATTGACTTCCCAGGCCGCAGGTCGCGGTGGGGGTCCAATCCAGGGATGGGCCAAGTCATTCGGTGCCAGCAAGTCCACGAGCATCTACTCTGCAATGCAGCGCACCATGCAGAAGAAGTTCCTGCGCAAGATCATTGGCACCCAAGCGGCTAGCACCATCGGCCGTTTGGTTCCGTTTGGGGTCGGCGCGGCCATCGGTGGCGTAGGCAATCGATATATGGCCAAGCGCGTGATCGAGAATGCGGCAGTGGCCTTCGCCGGCATTCCCACGGTGGCGCCAAGCTCTCTGCCCCTGGATGATCCTAGAGTCATTGACGCAGAGATCGTCGAGGACTAGCTGAATCGCGGTAGCCGGCCACTGAGGTGGTCGGCTACCGGCTTTTAAGACGAATTTTTATGCGTTTTACAGATTTTTGCGAGCACCGAACCGCATGAACCCGGGCTTTAACCGGCGCTCCGGAATTAAGTGTGCACGGTCACCGTCAAAAACCACCCACCCGATTTGCAGGACCCCCAAAACCTGTGTATAGTTTTTCCTTGTCGCCGAGAACAAAACGGAAGAAATAACCGGATGTGAAACGGCGGCAGAACCCCAGAAAATCAAGGTTTTTCCACAGTCTTGTGGACAACAATTGAAAAGAATGGGAACTGAGAATACTGGTTCAAATCACAAACAATGGATTTGACTTTCAGGAATTCGAAGTTATAGAATATGAATATAACGCTGGACGAAATTACCGCCTGGAATGGTGGGTAAAGAACCGGTAAGTGTTTGTTGTTTGAGAACTCAATAGTGTGCCAAGTTTGTTGATACCGAATATTTTTATTTGGTGAATACATAACATTTGCTTGAGGCATTGCA
>NZ_JBIVXE010000011.1:0-60112 GCF_044769125.1 Glutamicibacter sp. NPDC090743
CCGGCTCTCCCGCTCCCGGCTCTCCCGCTCCCGGCTCTCCCGCTCCCGGCTCTCCCGCTCCCGGCTCTCCCGCTCCCGGCTCTCCCGCTCCCGGCTCTCCCGCTCCCGGCCCTCCCGCTCCCGGCTAGCTCGTGCCCTGCCCTGCCCTGCCCTGTTGGCTCTCTGGCTGGCTAGGCACCTTGTGGAGTGTTTCGGGGGCGCTACGCGCTCCCCTACTCTGTGCGCTTAGTCATGTAGGGAGGATTTTGCAGGTCAATAATATTTTTTTGCTTCGCTACTTGACACATACTTAATAACGTTAGTAAGCTGTAAGTGTTGGTTCGGAAACAACCCTACAACTCAGTAGGGCTTCCAGGATTTAGGCGCAAGCCTAACGAAAGGGTGGCTCACCATGACCACAAAGAAAATCGCGGCTCCCGAGCTAATCGCTCAGCAGGAATACTTGTTCGGCCGTGCAGTCACTGAAACCCCCGCGCTCGTGACCTGCCTTATGGGCGAAAACGGTGTGATGATCGCACAGCTCCGCACGGATGCCCCAAACGGGTCTATCGCTAACGTGGTTGAAGTTGCTACGCAGTCCAAGAAGATCATTGCTCAGGCCGTAGAGGGCATGACTCCCGAAGATCCCGAGTTTGTGGGGCTCCTTTTCGTGAGTCACTGCCCGGAGGAAACACCGGAAATTGCCAAGCTGGCACTTGCAGAGCTAGGCGATGCTCTCGGCTACCGAGTGCTAAGCGCTCTACACGTTTCAGGCGGTTTGATTCACAACCTCGCCACGGGTGAAATTTACCCACGCATCGACCCCGGAACCATGCCAACGATGCCCGCATTTTCCAACAAAACCGCTACGCTTCTTGATCGAGTCACCGCACCATCGCCGGAAGCCGGGGAAGAGGTCTACAAGGCCATGGCTATGGGGCAAGCGTGGGCAGTCACCGAGGGCAACACGCGGAATCTGGTTAAGGCGCTCACAGAGCTAGCCGATAAGGTTGCAGACAATCAGGCAAGCCCGGCAGACTTGCACCGCATGACCGGAATCTTGCGCTACCCGGACACATGGGCAACCGCACTTGTGAGCATCCTTGACCCCGACCTAGGGGCACACGGAAACGAGGATAACAGCCTAGAGGGCTTCCTATACCGGGGAATTACCCCCGACTGGGAGCGCGTAGACCGGATTCAAGAAGCACTAACCCAAATGGCAGAGCTTGCCCCGGCTCGCGCATCTGCCCCGGTGCTTAGCGCTCTGGCTTGGATTCAGTGGTGCAAAGGCCGTTCAACCATGGCTAACGAACTGCTCGAAATGTCTTTCGAGCTGGCTCCCGAATACGGGGACGAGTCATTTATTCAGACCTTGGGCTTGTTGTTCAAGTCGGGCACGCTTAGCCCTGTAGCGGTCAATTCAGCCACCGCCTACCGTGGCAAAATCTAGCACCTAGCTAGGCCGGAGGTGTCCGGCATACCCTGCCGGACACCTCCATCAACATCTAATTTTAGAAAAAAGTTACTTCACCGCTTGACACTTACTTAGTGACGCTAGTAGACTGTAAGTAAGCAAAGAGGAAAACCTCAACCGAAACTTGAAAATCGAATAGCGACCGCGAAACCCGGCACAGACAGACACCACAAGGAAAGGAGGGCAGGCCGGAGGGCAGGCAGGCCGGAGGGCAGGCCGGAGGGCAGGCCGGAGGGCAGGCCGGAGGGCAGGCCGGAGGGCAGGCAGGCCGGAGGGCAGGCAGGCCGGAGGGCAGGCAGGCCGGAGGGCAGGCAGGCCGGAGGGCAGGCAGGCCGGAGGGCAGGCGCACCACGAGAGGATGAAAACTATGACTAAGCCGAACACCGAGACGCTACTAGCGAACCTCACCGAGATGACCACCGAAGAACAGCGCGATTACCTCGCAACACTGACCAGCGACCAAATCACCGCAATCATTACCGAATGCCACCGCATCGAACTCGAAGAGAACAACGGACGACCTAACCCCAGCTGGCCAGCACAATCAGCCGTTGCCCACTGGGAACTAGGCAACCTCTGCAAAAAACACCTTGAAAACCAGGAATAGGCCGGTGACTCGTCCCCCACCAAAGGGGGACGAGAAAAGGCGCTGCGCCCACCGCACGCGCTCGCCGGAGACACACACCAACGAACCCGGAGCAGACCATGACCACCACAGCCCAAGTCTTCAACACCCCCGCGAGAGGATACTCGCACAACCCCACCCAAGACGTGGAAATCCTCCCAGACCTCCACGAGTGCCAAACCTGCCACTCAGAGATCACCTACAACCCAGAAGCCCCCTACGCCGAAGCATGGACACACACCACAGCCCCGGACACGGAACACCAGCCGACCATCGCCTCACGGTGCATCTACTGCCATAGCCATCAGGTCACCGTCGAGCTACACGCCTACCACGATGCGATCACCTGCACCCGCTGCGGAGGAATCCACGGCATCGCCCTAGGCGACTAAAACCAAAT
Source organism: Glutamicibacter sp. NPDC090743 (assembly GCF_044769125.1). Lineage (NCBI taxonomy): Bacteria > Bacillati > Actinomycetota > Actinomycetes > Micrococcales > Micrococcaceae > Glutamicibacter > Glutamicibacter sp. NPDC090743. Next base: position 2,482 of record NZ_JBIVXE010000011.1, read on the forward strand.
GACTTGTCCCCTCCCCACGGGCGGAGACAACACCCGGACATCCTGCGAACCGAACCAACAACCGCAACGCAAACAGTCCACCCCCTGCGCTCGCCGAGCGCATCATTTGGAAGGTCACAACAATGAACCTGAACATCACCCACACATCTGCCGAGGGCACCATCATCGAGGGCACCGAACGCGGAGACGGATCAGCACCGATCCTCAAGCAATACCGCTGGCGTTGGAGCCGATACCTGGGCGCGTGGTACATCCCCCGCTCCCGAGACACAGCACCAAAACACCACATCATCAATCCCACCGCCAAAGCTCTCACCGAAGCAGGGTTCACCATCGAAATCAGCATCGATGACACCCCGCGCCCCACCGCTGAAGTTGAAGCAGATCTAGCCCAACGAGCCACCAACCGCGCCGAAGCGCTAGACGCCAAAGCCGAACGGAAAGCCCAACTTGCAGAACAAGCAGAAAGCGCTCGCCGAGCAGCTCATGATCGACTCCCGGAATTCGGCGAACCGATCAAGGTCGGACACCACTCAGAGAACCGGCACCGCCGAGACATCGACCGCGCACACAGCGCTATGGGTCGAAGTGTTGAAGCTGACCGAGCAGCCGAACATGCTGCGCAACGAGCCAAGACCGCCCACGCAAGCACAGGAGCACGAAACAGCCCCACAACGGTCTCTAACCGCATCGACAAGCTGCAAGCCGAGCAGAGGGCCACACAACGCCGTTTAGACGGCTACACTGCCCATCCAGGAAGCCCCTACGCCGAGCAGATCCCACCAGCCACGGGAGACTACCGCGAACGGCTCCTAAAGGCATCAGAGCATCTCGCCGAACAAATCCAGTACTGGCAGCAGATCCGCACCGAGCAAATCGCCAACGGCAAAGCGACCAACTACACCCAGCAGGACATTCAGCCCGGTGATCTGATCAAGGTCGGCTCATCATGGTGGACTGTGCGCCGAGCCAACGCCAAAACCGTCACCGTCGAATCCCTTGGATGCTCCACCCGAGCACCTTACGGAACGATCACCGACCACAAGTCGGCTACTTCCACCACCGAGTGAAACCGGCACCCCGCTTATGGTCTGGAGTCGCGCAGCGACCCCCTCACGGCTCCAGACCATAAGCACCCCAGCAAGCAAAACCCGTTTTGCGCTCGCCGGTAGTGGCAAGAAAACCGGCCCCGGGGTGTCCAAGTCGGAAGTAAACGGTGACCTTGGACCAGTAAGAGACCCCACCATTTATGGACTCAATGCACACGACAGAACAGCACCAAATCCCCAACAGAGCACCACCCAGACAAGGAGAAACTCATGTGTCAGCACATCAGCATCAAAAAAAATCCCTACCAATGGCCATCATGGATTGTGACCTATGGTGATATGCCTATCGGATCAGCCCACAGCATCAGAATTGCTCATCGTGCAGCTGCATCCGCCAAGCACCACATCATCAATATCAACACCACGAATCTATGCACCGCGTACCTGGTGAAGCACGTAGCCGAAGACATGGATCGTCAAGGCCTGCACCAGTACTGGACCCCTGCAGCACTCATGAAAGCTGCAGCCTAAACAACCGACAAGCAACCCTATACGCTGCCAGAAAAGGAATTACCCTGATGTTGCTCATTATCGGCCTGCTAGCGCTCACAGGACTCAGCCTGTGGCTTTTGGGAACCGGACCCGCCATATTCACCAAAGATGAAAGCTACTCCCCTGAAGTCGGCGCGACCTATGCAATAGCCTTGACTCTTATCGCGCTAGGCTCCCTCTGCCCAGCAATATGGCTAATCATCAAATGAGCGTGTCCCATGGACAACCAAACAGTGCACTACTGCAGCGACCGTTTAGAAGCAGACGGCTTTCACTTCACTGATAGCTTCATTGCCAGGTGCACGGTGCTCACCACTTGCACCACAACCAACTGGGACCTGGTTACCTGCACCCTGTGCTTACAAGCCAGCCAAGAAGGCTTTGTACAACCCTCATTGTTCTAGAGGGTCTGCTCAAAACTGGGATAACGCAAACGGCGCGCACGCCCTTGATCATGTGTTGACCTCATCCAATGCTTCCCGGCACGGTCAACATACGAAACGCACACCACGCTTTCACGCTCATACTGACTGGTTGAATGTTGCGGTTGAATACTCCACTCAAGCTGCGTTTCATCTTCTGGCCCATCGAAGTCAAAGGCAACTCTTATCGCTTGCCCTTTAGGCAAGTCTCCTAACGGAAAGTGTGTGAGCTCAGCATTAGGCGTGAGAGGCAATGTGGGCTTGTGCCACTTGATCTCGCTTTTATCACTGAAACGCTTGATGGGCTGCGGATAACCATCCTTATCTTTCAGGACACCCGAGAAAATCTGAACATTCGTGATCGAGTTTCCTTCTTTCAAGGATGCTCTCGGAATGTAAAGCTGGAGGTCGCGGAATATGGCATCTGAATAATTCGTCAACTCCACGACAGCTCCAATCACCTCAAAACTCGTACCCCATTCATCTTCTGTGCGTGGAGTACCGGTCACATACAGGACAAGCTTTTTCGCCTCCTCGCCCTCCAGCCCTTCCAAGTAGTCCATTTCTTTACGTCGGTCGTGCTGCTCTTGCTGCTGAGCGTCAGCCGATGACTTGAAGGTACGGGCTGCATATATCACCGCTCCGATGGTTCCAGCAGAACCAACGACTGCACCCCATGCTGCCCAATCCCCTGCAGTCACGGGAAAAAAGTACTTCGGCTCCGGCAAAGTAATCCAACGAAGAACTCCAAGCCCTGCAGCGACCAGGACAACTACAACCACGACACCCCAGAACCAGGGACTAGTCGTAGCCTTCTTCTTATCAGCCAAGTTCTACGCGCCTTCCAATCATTTTTATTGTGCTGCACCTGTTTCGCCCATCGTAGAGCTTCAGAAAACCGCTCGGTCTCCCCCTCAAGGACATGCCTCATGACCCCTGCCAGGACTCAAACCGCGCGAACCCGGGCCGAAAAGCGAAAATCAAGAAATCTTTTTCAAGTCACCAGATCTCGAACCCCACACGCACCCAACTTTTCGGCAGCCCGTGCATTCAACCATCTTTAACCTGTATTGCTATCCATGCGTTGATATCAATGGGTTGGCATTAGTGTTGATATCCGCATTGATATAGCACACGCTGAAACTGCAAGAATAGAAAATTTGGTCAAATTTCAGATTCCGAAATGCGTGCTTTCATGGATGTATGACCACACAAGACAACGAGGCCAGAGCAAAGTTTCAAGAACTTCCTCGCCTAGTCAAGCAGCACAACACAGTTACCGACATCATCAGAGTCTCCAAACGCATCAAGAACGTGCCCATCCGCAATAGCTTCCTGCAAACGGGAGGACCGAAGAATCCAAAGCCAGGCATTCTAGGGGAGCTGATCAACAGCTCTAACGGGCGCTCACTAGATCTCTATCTACTGCATCGCCTGGCTTCTAGTGCCGAGCCCTGGGCAACCACAAAACCTGCAGATGTCTGGGCTCGTGCCCTGGGGCTCAACGATGAGGAGTACGGTAAGGCCAGCGTTTCGCGCTGCTGGAAAAAACTGACCGAGCTGCAGCTGATCTCAAAGACCCGCGGCACTGGCCGGCACACCAAAGTGACGACACTTCGGGAAGACGGTTCAGGACATGAGTTCGAGAACCCTACCCGGAACTACTTCACCTTGCCGCTGGCCTACTGGGAGGAGCAGTGGTATCTAAAGCTGAACTACCCCGCTAAGGCACTCCTGCTGGTCGGCCTATCGCTGCAGCCTGGTTTCTACCTGCCAGATCCACAAGTTCAGAAGTGGTACGGCTTCTCTGCAGACACTCTTAACAGAGGTGTCCGGCAGCTGAAGGCCCATGGGCTTCTCCACGTAGATCGCAGGATGACCGAAGACTGGAACACCACGGAGATCGCCAACTTCCAGAACCACTACACGCTCCTCGGCCCCTTCGCCCAACCATCCAAAACGCAACCAGTCGCCACCGACATCTGGCAACTGATCAAGGATCTGAGCGGAGGTGATACTGGTGAATCCAATGATGCCTAAACGCTCTAGCGTGGAATCGTTCCGGGTATGGCTCGACACCATCTCAACGACCATCATTGCCGTAACCGCCGTGGCCTCCGTCGTACTCCCGGCGGCACTCGGCTAACAACGAAATACAGAACGCCGGGGCACTTCCCCATCCGAAAGCGCCCCGGCGTTAATATCCATCCCACAACCGCAGGGCTTACGGTCTGGAGCTGCGCAGCAGATCCCAATCTGCCCCCATCGAAACTCCACACGCAACCATAAGCGGATTTCAGCGCTCGCCGACCACCCACCATGCTGGTCTGAGCGTTGACCCAGGTACAGCTCATCGGTGTCTTTCTGTCGGGAGCGATGTCTAGATTTAAGGTCTAGAATATGTGTTCTAAGAAGTGAGGTATAGATGAAAGTAAACCGAATATCTGAGTGCTCCCCTATGGTTTCCGATAATCGTCTAGTGGCGTCGGCATTAGGGAGTGTTCCAGCGGGTTACCCGTCACCTGCCCAAGACTACTCTGACTCGAAAATTGACCTGACAGAAATGCTCATCCGCGACCAGGTAAGCACGTTCATTGTGCGTGTTTCTGGGCACTCTATGGAGCAAGCTGGAATCAGTGATGGCGATGAGCTTATTGTGGACCGTTCCATCGAGCCCAGGGAAGGAAACATCGTCCTGGCAATCATCGATGGGGAGATAACCGTCAAGCGTCTGAGCATCACACCCCAAGGAGTCCTCCTTAAAGCAGAGAACCCCGATTATCCTGACGTCTCCATTCCCGAACTTTCGGAGTTGAGAATTTGGGGAGTGGCTACCACATGCCTGCATCATCTCAATTAACTGATAATCCTGATAATCCCGTTAAGCGGGTGAATCATGCATTAGATGCAACTTCGGATCATCACCAGGAATACATTGCACATGTTGATGTGAACTCCTTCTACGTCTCCTGCGAGAGAGTCTTCGACCCCAAGTTAGAGAATCGGCCTGTCATCGTCCTCAGCAATAATGACGGTTGCGCGGTCGCGCGGTCGCCAGAGGCCAAAACCCTAGGCATTGGCATGGGCGATGCCTGGTTCAAACTCGCTGCAGACGCTGAGCGGCTAGGACTAGTAGCTAAGTCCTCAAATTATGAGCTCTACGGCGAAATGAGCTCCCGCGTCATGTCCTTGCTAGGTCGCTTCTCTGCCTGGGTAGAGGTCTACAGCATCGATGAGGCATTCTTGGGCGTCAAAGGCACCTTGGAGGAGCTGCAGACGCTAGGCGAGAAGATCAAGGCCGAAGTACGCCGGCTTACTGGCTTGCCAGTTTGCGTTGGCATCGCCAAAAGCAAGACTCTTGCCAAGATGGCCAATAAAGCAGCCAAGCACATCTCCGGGCTGCACGGTGTGTGCGTATGGAATCGAGCACCACGGGAAACTACTGAAGCACTGCTGGCCCGGCTGCCGGCCATCGAAATTTGGGGCATTGGTCCACGCCTAACCAAGCGCCTTCGCGGTATGGGGATCTGGACTGCCAAAGATCTCCGAGACGCCGATGCGGTGAGAATCCGCGATAAGTTTTCCATCGTTCAGATGCGCACAGTCCTTGAGCTACGAGGCATCCCCTGCATCCCCATGGAAGAAGAACACGAGGTCAAGGACCAGCTGATTTTCTCCAGATCTTTCGCCGAGCCGATCACTGATCGAATCGGGATGGAACAAGTTCTGGGAATCTACGCTCAACAAGGATCTGCCAGATTGCACCGCCATAACAAACACGCTCGAGTACTGAGTGCATGGGCAATGACCAGTTATTACAACCAAAGCCAATCACATCAGCCAGCGGTGACGATCAAACTGCCTGGCCCTACGTCCGACCCTGTGGTGCTCACCAAGGCTGCCAAGTCGCTGCTACCGCAAATCTTAGTTGGCGTGCGCTATGCCAGGGCCGGGGTGGTGCTCACGGATCTTAGGCCGGTAGCAATGCAAGAAACCTTAGATCCGTTTGTCTCTGCCCATGAGCAGAAACAGATCGGCAACCTTGTTGAGCAGATCCGGCGAGAGCATGGCATGAAGTCAATTGGCCTGGGTCTTGCTGGCTTGCAGCAAGGGCCGGCATGGGAGATGAAACGTGAGATGCGTTCTCCGCGTTACACAACGCACTGGGCTGAAATGCTGACTGTCAAAGCTGCCTGATGAAAAGATTTCTAGTCGCGATTCACTGTGCGTGAGTTTCAGGAGATCCACGTCCGGCAAATGTCCCCAATGATGTGCCTGCCAAGTTTTATTTGTATCTGGGCCCGTACCTGCAGATAATGACGGTAGGGTGCCTTGCACGTATCAAAGCACCCTACCTAGACAGTAATAAATACCATCGTCAGTCTTCGAAAAACTCGCTCGTCATTGGTACGCGCGGCTTTCGATCCCGTTGCGTCATGGGCCACTGAGCGCCAGCTTCTGCTAACTGGTGGTGAGTGATAAGTTCACCGGCTTCAACATCTTCAAGCAGCGCTTCCAAATATGGATCTAGAGCTACCAGCCTTGTTACAGAAACCAGGATTTCTGTAAGCTCAATCGACCACTCTCCCGGCCACTGAGTTTGCACGAAGCCTTCAAGTGCGGAGGATTTCTCCGTCTTTCTGCCCTTAGGTATCTCTTGCCGGTATCCAACCCATGAATCAATGACATTCATGCCTCCGACTGTAAAGTTGCGTACTTCTGGGGATACGTTTTCCCACTCTCCCCCGCCAATATTTAGAACCTGGCGTTCAGAGTCATATCCCACCTCAGTCGGCATATGATTTACAGATTTTGCATATACAGGAAAAGACACTCCTGGTTCTTTTTCAAGGATGCTTTTCTGCGCATTTGGATGCTGCCCGGAAGCGCCAAAAGTATGTAACCATACAAGATGCTTGCCATGTTCAACAGCCCTATCCCACAAAGCAAGATTGCCAGTTAGAGGAATCCTCACACCTGGAGTATGAAGTTCTTCGTCATACTTTCTGAGATAGGCAGCGTTCCCTGTCAAACCCGCCACATAGAAAAACAGGTCTGAGGAACTAACCATTGGGCTGATTAATTCCTTCAATGCACGCTCTAGCCCGGGAGCGATGTTCGGTGAGCCGTCTGGATGCAAAAGTGGAATCGCACGACCACCACGATTATTAAAATAGTCCATGTCAGGTATGAGGGACGAAAACATCAACCCAGGTCCAGCCTTAGGATAATGAACATGTTGTTCGACCGCGAAAATTTGCCCCTCAACACGTCCATCCCATAGTGCACTCGGGCTATGGATCAAACGGCTATCTGCAACTAGATACTGCCGATCAAAAGATCTGTATCCGACTCTGACGATTTTTGGATTTTCTATCCAATCAACGTCTTCAAATGGGACGTGCGTGTTTTTTTCAGTGTCAGTTCCAGGTAGCGGCTTCTTAGTTTTATCAATCTTAGCGTGGAAAGACTCCTGGAATTTCTGAATCTTCAAGTGAGCATCACTTTCAGCGACCAAGTCTCGAAGTCTTTGTTCAAGAACATCGGGGCTTGGCGAAAACACCCACTTACGGTTTGCTTTTACACCTGGGCCAGCCCATGAGAAAAGCTGTCCAACAGCAGGGTAGTCGTCCCAAACAGTATTGACGCTTGGGGTAAAAGTTTCACTCCAGCCGGATCGAACATGGGACCAGCCATCATCGTCAAGGGCCATCGAAGAAAGTTGTTTATATTTCTGTTCTCGGGTTCCGTGGACGTCGCGATACAAGATTTGGGCAGGTACTTCCTCGTTGACGTTGTTGCCGCGGACAAACATTCCAATCACGACAGGCGTACCGATATTGAATACAGCGTTCTTCGCCGGAGGCCTCAACCCTTCTGGCGAAACGTTGAATATCCATCCATGGGAGCATTTTCGACGCATGTACTCACGCATTTTCTTGTATCCAGGACTGGTTAAATAGCCTGCGGCTGTAATGAAGCAAATAACCCCTGAGTCGCCGTCCCGAATGTCAGGTTCCGCTGTGGATTCAAAAACTTTGTGTGTAGCCCAGCGCCAGAAATATGCATAGAGATTTCTTAGATGCTGGTTGTGGTTCGCATTACGCTCGGCCATAAATTCTTCAAGAGGAGCTTTACCTGTCTTGGGATCAACTCCATTTTCAATCCACCCGCCAAGTCCTTTAGATTTTTCTTTATAGGGCGGGTTGCCAATAACTACTTGGATATTCTTTTCGCGCTTTATCAAGTTTGCTTTGATACGCTGCTGCGCAATCATCTGCAGCGTATAGGACAACTGACTTTCGGAAGCACTATGCGGGTCTTCTAAGGTATCAGCAACGTATAGGTTCAGAGCGTTAGGATTCAGCTGAGTTCCGAAGTTCTTTACTGCTTGTGAAATTCTCAATTCTGCTACCGAAAACGGCCCTGACTGTAGCTCAATTCCGTAAATTCGTGAAGCTACACTTGCAACTGCCTCAGAAGCTGCGCCTGGACCATACTGCTCGCCGGCTGCATTTCCGACATGCCGCAGAATAGACAATGGGTACGTTCCCGTTCCCATCGCGGGATCAATAATGCTTACCGACGGATCACGTAGTCCAGCATCCTTTTTCAAATAATCTTTAACTGCATCGTCTGAGATGCGGACCATGAAATCCACAATCTCCGACGGAGTGTAGTAGGAGCCTGATTCTTTCCGCTTCTCAGGATCGTATGAGCTAAGAAAGTTCTCATACAGATGGAGATAAACATCTTTTCCACTAGCGGAAATGCTATCCCATCGTGCGCCGGATAGTGTTCTAGTGATGATCTCTATCGCCGATAATGTTGGCGTATTGTCAATGTGCTCTGTCAGTAGGTCCAATGAGCGACCGAGTACACCATAATGCCCCTCCAGATCTTTCGCGATCTGCGAAAGTGGATTGCCCTTCAGACTAATCCCATCGCTAAGAGCAAGTACCAACGAGAAGACCACCGTTTGAGCGAACCCATCAGCAAATTTCTCATCATCCGCGTTCGGAAACAACAATCGTCGCCAGTCCTTGGCGACTCCTAAAAACGGTTGCTCCGCCCTTGGCGCCCCCGAACGAATGGCGCGACGCTCTGCAGCTAAAGCAAGCTTCACTTCCTCACGAAGCATGACCGACAAAGGAGCAATCGTATCCACCAATTTATTAATGGAAGTAATCGGCGCTGGTTCCCACGACAAAAAGTCGTGAAGTAGAAGCTCTAAGCGGCTTGGAGCGGTCAAGTCACCTTTGAAAGAAGCAATGCTTGGCGCATGGACATGAACAGGTTCATATGCGAGCTCTCCAAAACGCCACAAACGCCATTCTTTACCGTTCGTATGCAGCAGGTTCGGTAATTTACTCAACCTGGCCCACTGCTTACCATTGTGAGAATTAAGAGAATAGTCATCAGGATCGAGAGAAACTCCTGGAGCCTTTAACTCGACATGGCCTGATAAAACACTATTCACCCTTATTCCAAAATCAGGTCTTACGGCACCATCCTGTTCAGAAACTTCATCATGAGCAACAACATGCAAACCGCGCAAGTACCCAACACGCTCAATAAAATTTCCGACAGGGCGCGACAATAAGGCTTCTCGCTCGCCAGGCCCAGATAAGTTCTCTCGGGCAGCAGAACCGAAAGCAGCAACTGCATCATCAAAATTACTCATGAGTCCAACGATAAGTCACACATGACTAGTGCCTGTTATCCGTTATACCCGTAAGCCACGGAAGATCACCCGTCGTTGCGAACCAGAAATTTGAAGGATGCCCGACTTCACGACCACGAAGAGTCTCACTCTTTTGTCTGCTCTGACTCAGATTGCAGTGTTTTTGTGTTCTCTCGTGCCCGGTCTGTACGTGATGCCGCGTAACCGCTGCACCACGCCTCCATAAGCTCAGTCTCTTGTTTCGCGTCGAAAGGGCATTCTCTTGGGGAGTGACCTTCTAGATACGCTGCATATCCCTTTTCCTGGGCTTGTTGAATCATCGAACGGTCAAACTTGGGCAACATTATCGAATCCTTCCAGACGTACTCGGCGGGCTGCATCCGCGTCAGAGTCCCATTGATACATGGCATAGCGGTATGAGCCAAGAGTTTGACGTCCATTGCGCGCAAACCAGGCCTGCAGTTCTTCTGAGGCGTATTTCTTTACTCTTGAAATTGGTCCTGTAAACAGACTCATCTCATCTATGTTCTTGGCTTGCCCCTCTTTGTTAACAAGGAAGCTAAGCTCAGAAACGCAATTCTGATATTGCGAGTAAACATAGGTTTCATACTCCTCACGAGCTCGCTCGTGAGGAGTCAATTTTCGATATGCACGAGCAGCTGGATTTAGTACAGGATCTTCTCCCATAACAGGGGTAAGCCTTTGATCTGGTTCGTCAAGATCAACCTCGACTTCTCCTAATTCTCGTGCTTCACGCCTATCAACCAGTTCTTCCAGTTTCTCCGCAGCTTCAGGGTCGTCTCCCAGTGTGGATGCGAATTCCGCAACCTCATCCCAGGACATGGAATCGATACGTTCTTCAGTAATCGTTGGGGCCGCTGTCGGATGAGGAGCTTTTACAGGATTCAGGCCTTCATGCGTTCCTTCCTTTTTTGTCTGATTTCGTTCTGGGATAGCTTGTTGCATTCGAATGCTGACCCGCTCCCAGGCCTCTACAAGCCGAACAACTCTCGCATCCAATTCCTGCTGCGTAAGTTTGTCTTCGACCTTCGCAATGCGTTCTTCCATGCGTTTCGCCGCTTGTTTAGCACTTGCCAGTGCCAGCATGGCTCGATTGGAATGGAACGGGCAGCGCCGGCCGCCTTGAAGTATTGAGCGGCACATGACTAGTCCCCTTCGTTGATGTGCTGGGTTCGATCCATGCGAATCGATGATGGAGATACTTTGCGGCGGAAGCGGCGTTCAGCCACGGCAGCTGCTTTCGCTTCCTCCTTCTCTAGTTTTCGAGCTATACGAATTGCCCTGGCAATGTGAATGCGGTTGACGGTAGTTCTCGCTAGAAGGCCTATGAGCACCACGATGCTGCCTAAGATGATCAGCCTCAAGAGATCCAAGCCTGCTCCGTCGAAACCTGGCCAAGGAACAATGACTTTTTCGGAAACCACGATCTTCGTTCGAATCATCCAGGCTTGCACTTTCTCCAGTTGGCTCAGCACATAGGTGGCGATGCCACCGCTTGCTGCTGAGGCCAGAGAAAGCATGATCAGGGTGTCGTCTCTATCTAGTTCTTGCATTACTAGTAATCCTCTCTAGGAGTGATTGATCGCTGGCTAGATTGACTGTGAAGGGTGATACGCAAAGCCGTTGGTGTATAGGCGCAAAATCCATCTGATGCCGTAGAAGATGACAATCCAGGCTCCCCAGACTGCGAGGTATTGGAAGAATTCCATTGATGCCAAAACCTGGGGATGCGGTAGGAGTGCAGCGGCTAGTACAGCAATGGCTTCAGCCAGAGTGATGCGAGTCATCCACCGATGCTTGGCGCTAAGGAGGCCTTGAAGGTTCTGGATGTAGATCTTCCCCAGAATGAGCACTGCAGCCACCACAACCAGGGAAGTAATGGCTGTTGTGAGCTCTGCATTTTCCAGAATCGGGTTTAGGGCGGCGACTCCCACCACAGCAATGAGTGCACGCAAAATTCGCACCACGAGATCTGCAATGGCTACAGGTTGCTCGTCTGCTGGACTCTGCAGGGCAGGCGAACTGATCTTGATGACTTGTGTCCGCATCCATACGCTCAGCAACCATCTGGCAAGCAATGTTCCGACGATGGCGATGAAGAATGAATAGAATGCCAGGGCAAACTCAGCGTTGTTTGCTTCAGAGCTTTTGCTTCCGATGGCTACGAATTGGTAGATCAGCACATAGAGGCTGATGCGCCATAGCAGTGAAAGCGATCTGGCAGCAGTCCAGAGGATAGCTGCTTTGTAGCCGGCCTTGAGTGGATGTGGGGTGTTCATGGTTCTCGCTCTTTCTAATTGTCCTGATTGACGGGTTGACGCACGGTGACTGTGGAGCCGAGCTCCATTGACAGCATGGTGTCGGTGCCATCGCTGAAGACCAAGCACACTGCCCAGGCTTCGTCATCAGCCAGATCTTCTTCGGAGCTGGTAACTGCAGCCCATTCGCCGTCGAGCTCCATGAGGCTGCCAACTTCGGTATCTTCGATACCGATAGTTTCGATATCGCCCCATTTCGATTCATCCTGCTCATCGAAGTCACTGGCTTCTTCCGATTCATCTTCTGTAGCTGCCGACGTTGGGAAGGTAAGGACGTTGCTCTCACTGTGCACTTTGGTCTCTGAAGGTGCAGAGCTGCGTGGGTGCACCTTCGCTGGGCGGCTAGAGATTTCGACAATCCGAGGTTCTTCGCACTCCTCTGACTCGTCCCCATCGCTGCTGTTCTCGTCTTGGGTCTGGATTCCGCCTGGAACTGGAATGAAATCAGCCGAGATGTATTCGCTATAGGACGGCAGAAGCTCCGACTCGTCTACATAGGTGGGGGCCGGCACTTTGATCATCATTTTTGGATGTAGCTCTTGGGCTGGGTAAATGGATTTGAGGATCGCTATGTCTTCATCCGATTTGGCACGTCTTGGGTCTGGAGTCCAGTACGCCTGGAACTCGACCACTTCACCGGCTTCATTTCGAGTAGTGCCGCGGCCGCGAATATTCGATGGAACGGTGGTGCCCAGTGAAGGGGATTTCCACATCATGCGTGCGCCATCCATATCCAACGGCCCCATGGAGACACGGCAGGAGAGGTTCAGTCGTGCTTCACCGCTGCCCAGGATTTCTGCGTCGGGGCGCTGGGTGAGCAGAACAATGTGGACTCTGGCTGTTCGTCCTGCGCGGAGGATGGCAGCCACTTTGCGATGCATGGGGGCTTTGGAAGGGTCGCCCTTTTGCTTGATGTCCTGATACCAGTCGTCCACGTCTTCGCGGAAGAGTGCGAACTCATCGAGGAACAAGACGTAAGGAACGAAGTCCTCTTCACTGGCTTCACCATTCTTGATTGCGTTGTAGCGTTCTGCCATAAGGTCTTTGGCAACATAGACCAGGCGGACTTGCTGCTCAAGATCCGGTGCGACGATACGAACATTTGGCCAGTCCTTATATCCAAGAAATTCGACCAGCTTGGCATCGGCAACATCGATGATCCAACCACGGGCGGCGAGCTCGGTGAGCACCGAGTGGGCTACAACTGTTTTACCGCGGCCAGTAAGTCCGGTAATCAGCATCATCGGGTCAAGCCATGGCCTCCAAGCAACGGCCTCGCCGGTCTCATCGACGCCATAGCGGTAAGGGGTCTTGTAGTTGTCAATTGCAGTTCCTTCCATCGGTGGGATGGGAGGATGCGGAACGAAAGTAGGTAGTGCTGGGCGGCGGGTGAACGTTACTCGGTCATAGATACTGTCCCATTCGGCTTTCCACCGTCCTGGGAGCATGGCTCCGAACTTGAAGGACTTATCGTTTTGCACCATGCGGTTGGTGACAGCCGATCCGATATCGTGCTGGATCTCTACTTTGACCGGTTCATCGTCTTCGAGTTCTACGGTGGCGATTGGTGGTTCTGCGTTGCCGGCGGAAAAGAGTTTCTTCACGACTTTCGAGGTTCGGCGGATCATCGGATGAACGTCTTCTGGTTCTTCAATCAGAAGTTCGCCAGCTTCTTGCAGGACCATCACTCGTTGGTGGTTGGTGATCTTCTTGACGGTGTACTGCCGTTGGTAACGCTGCTGCAGTTGATCAATGACGGCGGTCGCGCAGTCTTCGCCTAGAAGGTCATCATGGAACTTGATGACGACTTTCCCTGGCCAAAAATCTCCATTGCTCATCGTCCACTTTTTGAGTTCGACTCTTCTCCGGTCCAAAAAGCCCAGGGCTACAGGTGCCAGGATTTCCACCAGCCGATCTCGCTCTTCGAGCTTGCGCACTGTACGGCGATGCATCCATGCGGTGCCGGCTATTGATACTCCAGTGAGAGTCATTGCTGCGCCCATGGGCAGCATCTGATCCGTGAGATAGCAGATGCTGGAGACTAGTCCCCCGCTGGCTGCGAGCCCGGTGTAAACCTTTGCCTTCGACCGATGCTCTGGCGGAAGGCGAAGAACCGGTCCTTGGTTGTTCGGTTGGTTTGCCTGGTTTACTCCCCTGGCCATGAGGATCTCCCTTGTGTGTGAAAGCTGCTTCTAATCGTTCAAGGTCACCGGGTAGAGGAAGGTTGGACAGCTCAGGGGAAAGATTTTTGATTGCTTCGACTTGACAAGGGGGTGTAGACTCGGTGGAGACTCCGTCGAAGGCTCGCCGTAGACGAGGTTCCTTTCCGAGTCTCGGGGTCCCCTAGTCTTCGTCCGCAATAGTTAGTTCCGCAGCTCCAATGCATTGGGGATGCGGTTTTTTTATATCTTCATCGAGGTTCTCGTGCGCCTTGCAGAACCTTTAGGGATGCCTGTGTTCTGACTTCACCGTGCATTGCTAATGCATTAGATGCGCAGTAGCTACGCTGTGGATGGTTCTGTTCTGCACATAGAAAGTGGCCGTGAATGCAGGTTCCTTTACTGAGGATCTGCGTTCACGGCCACTGAAGTGAACGATGCTTTAGCGCTTCATACCCCTTGCGCAAGGGGTAAATGCACCGGCCTACCTTGCATCGTCGGGCTGGCAAATTGTGTTCTTGTTTTCCACAAATGGGTCTGGGTCAGAGTAGGTGTAGCTCGTGATTTTCTGCTTCCTGTTCACCTCAAGCGTGTAGGTTCTTGGGCCATCGATGCGGGGTGCTCTATGGTCTCGAATCCAGGCCCAACATACTTGCACGGTGGATTTCGTGACTCCTCCGTTGGAGGTTGTTTCGGTGTACTTCTTGATCCAGGGGTAGGACTTGGATTTGGTTTGCGCTGCTTCTCGCCAGGAGGGAGATGTGGTGAGACGCATTCCTTCTTCCATGTCCAGTCCCTTCTCCAGAAGAGCTTGAGTCCGCATAAGCGAGTCGGTGTGGTGACGGTCTTCGCCAGCATCCCAGGTGGTGGTTTCGAGAGCGAACTGGCGAGCGATGTCTCCGGCTTTCGAGTCCTTCGATACCGTAGCTTTCTGAACTTCAATTGCAGAAGGGCGAATCTCGGAGAGCTTCTGCATGGTTGGTTCTTCAGGCAGCTGCACTGGAAGTGCTTGATCCTTGATCTTCTCTACGACGTCATAGGACTGTGGATCATAGCCCTGCCGGGTCATCCAGGCGTTGAATTCTTTGCGTCCCTGGACTTCGTTTCCTTTGTAGAGGTAGAGGTAGATTCCAAACTCTTTGGCTGAGTCAGTGGCTAATCCTTGGTAAACCTCGAAAGCCCGTCCATGATGTGGGAGATCCTCCAGGATGGGATTGTTCTCGTAGGCTTCAGCGGCATCGTTCCAATATTCTTCAGTGACTTTCTGCTGATTCTTGAGCTGCTCCTGTTCTCCGATCATGGCCCAGGCTTCATCGGTTTGGGGCAACAGGGCCACATGTAAAGTGCGGACTTGGCCGGCCTCAATGGTGAGAGTGGTGCTGTAGGTTTCGAATCCTTCATAGCTGACTTGAACATCAAGTGGTTCTTCGGCTCCCACCGCCAACTGTTCACCCGTGCGTAGAGATCCACGCGATTCACCATTGATGCTGATAGAAACCTGTTCAGGGGATGACTGCAGCTGCAGCATTGCTTCGCGGTTTGATGCAGACCCTTTGGGGAAAAACAGAATCACTAGAGCCACCACAACAACAGTTACGATCAGAATGATCTTGGCTTTTTTGCTCATGGATCTCATCCCTTCAGACGTGCTGCGAAATAGGTTCGGCCACTGGTATCAGTGAGGTAAAAGTCGTGTCCCGATGGCGGTCTGGTGTAGAGCGATGCCCCTTGCGCACGGCCCGTTGCGGTGTTGTTGCGTTCCCCTGTGTAGAGGAAGATATGGCCGGGGGTAATGAGGATGTCACCTGGTTCCAATTCGCCTTCGCTGGAAGGCTTGAAGAACTTGTATTTGTCGCTGTTCTGTAGGTAGTTCAGTTGCACTCCGGTGCTGCGCTTGGGGAAGTCGGGATCGGCTCCGCTGGTGATCATGACCGAGGCCACGAAAACTCCGCAATCGGTGTAGTAAGCCGTGTGCCGGTCCTTGCTCAGGCTGTCTGCAACGGTGACGTATTCAGGTCGAGCCTCCGCCCGTCCGTGGTTTCCTGCTGAGCTGAAAGGCAGTTTCACCTTATGGTCCCAGGCAAGGCTCATCGAGGTTTCCACGATGTCTCCTTCGGGAATGCTGGTCGAGTGGCGGCAATCTGAGGTGTAGTTTCCCGAGGCAGCCGCAACGATGTTTTCCACGTAGGGGGCAGTCTCGTTACGATAGCCTGGCTTGGAGTTGTAGAGCTTTTCGAGATCGTAGCTGTTCTTCTTCACGGCTCCTGGGCCGGCGTTATAGCTAGCGAGGGAGAGTCGTAGAAGATGCTCGTCGTCCTTGGCGTGATCCTCCATCAGGGTGCGCAACTTCTTCATGTACCGCCCCTGGGCTGCGATAGCATCCTTGGGATTGAAGACATTGCCACCGTTACCGTAGATCGCCCAGGTCTCTGGGGTGAACTGTGCGATGCCGTTAGCGTAGGGGGAACGTGCATCTGCTCGCCAACTAGATTCCTGCTGGATTTGCGCACCAATGACCTGAGACCCGAATCCAGATTCTTGGCCGGCAGCGTCTACAAATTTTCGGTACTTTTCTGGGATCTCTACAGACCCTTTTTCCTGCTTCGGATCACCTGGAGTGCAGACCTCGCCGATCAGTTCCTGGTCTGCTTCAGGCGTGGTGCTGGTGCCTCCAGCGACCATCTGAGTGATCATAAAGACGCCGCCCACGGCTACAGCCACTAGCACGCAAGCAATGGTCACGGCTGCGATCAAAAGTCGTTTCATTAGCTGGCCTTTCTCTCACGTATGGGACGTGCTTGTGATGCTTGGGATCGGGCTTCGCTCAGCATCTGGCGTGCGCGATCCTGACGCGCCTGGGTTGCGTTGCGGCGGTAGCCCTTGGGAAGGTTCTTTTGTGGTGCTGGTGACCCCTTGCGGGTGTTCTTCTTCCGCTGATTTCCGGGGTTCCCAGCTTTTTGCTGCTGTGGCTTCCGAGAGGAGGCCTGCGCACGATTCGGCGTATTTGGCCGGCTGTTATTGCCAGAAGGTTTGCCCCCTTGCGGACGTCGAGTTGATGGAGAGTCGGGCACCGTTTCTTGCTGTCGTTGAGGACGCTTCCCTTCGGGACGCTGCTGCTTCGCTGGGCTCTTGGAAACGCTCGGCTTCTCCGCTGGATTCGTCTTCTTGCGACCTTCAGATTGCGGGGCATTCTTTTGGGAGCCTGGTCGATTCTGAGTCGGTCCCGACGATGCATTCCGGCGAGGGCTTTGACGATTTGATGAGCCAGCTGATGATTGGTCCTGGGATGCCTTCGCTGACTGGTCAATCTGCTGCTTCTCTGCTTGAGTTTCTTCCTTCTTCTGCTTGGCACGCTGTGCAGCCTTACTGGCTCCTTCAACTGCAGTCACCGCTACTGTGCCTGCAGGATGGACTCGTTTGGCCGCGGCACGGGCCGCACGGAGGGCTGCCTGCTTAGCAACTGCTTTGCGGTCCGCCGCGCGCTGCGCTGCTGCAGTGTCCTGGACAGGTTGTTCCGTCGCATTGGCAGCTGGCGAGGAACTTTGTTCTGTAGACTGCAGCGGCACTTCCTGGGGTGCGGCAGCATCTGTGGATTTTCTCGGGGTTGCTGTCTCAGTCGGTCCTTGGGGACGGCTCGTGTTATCCGCCATGTCCCGCATAGACTTACGGTTCCTGATGCTGTTCACCGTGCGGATAGTTTTAGACGCCCCGTTGTAGGCGTCGCGCATCAAAGTGCTTTCCTTGTGCTTGTCCTGCGCGCTGAGCATCTTGCCGACCCTGCTGGCCATGGCATTGCCCTTTTCCTTGAGCTGCTTGCGGAACTTCCACGCCACAAAGATCATGACGATAAAGAAGATCCCAAGAACGAAGTATCTGAGCTCCCCAAGCCAGGTCGTGAAGAACCGCATGAGCTTTTCCATGAAGATCAGGTACAGCACGAAGAACACCAGACCTACAGCTGCCAGGAGCATTGCGGCCAGGATTCCGAAGACGTGCCGGAAGAATGAAACCTGGGCACCTGGGATCAACGCTGCCTTGGCGGTCAAGGTGAGCATGCAGGCTTCCCAAGCTGCGGAGAAGATCGCAAAGAAGACCAACGCTGTGAAGATGGCGACCACGATGGTGAAGATTGAGAGGGCTCCTCCTGGCATGAAGTAATCCATGAAGTTGAAGCCGTAGTTGTCAATATGCTGCGCCACCGAGGGATCACATTTTTTGACCTGATCAGCGACCCACATATCGCCGTCTTCGGCACGATTCCATTCCTTCATCGCATTCACGAAAACGTCTTGACAGTCCCCTGTAAGCATCTTGCCGAAGCTGATTTCTTGGTAGGAATCCCGAATGAAAATGGTGGAGAGCTGGGCCGTGATCGAGCTATCGATGGGGTTGGTTCCTTCAGCGATAGTTTGCTCACCGGTCACCAAGGAGGCCGCGAAATTCTCACCAGTGGTCTTCAGCTGTGTAAACAGCCCAAGGTCTCCAAAGAAGTACATCACCGGGTTCATCATGACTGTGGTGATGAACCACATCATCAGACCAATGACACCGATATTGATCCATGCGTGTGCGACTCGTCCCTTCACCATGGCATAGCCGTAAACAGCCGCAGCTAATGTGGTGACTGCCGGAAGCCAATTAAGGCCTCCTAGCACTGACTCGATGATTCCGGCGAGTTCGATGAGTGGATAGGCGACCCACTTCACCCATTCAAAACCGAGCATGAAGCGGATCAGCCATACACAGCCATCGAAGACGGTGAACAGTGCGTCCCAAGCCTGGTCCGAGTTGCTGGCATTGATACTCGTGATGGGGTTGATATCACCCCAGTTATCGCCGCGGTAGATCGACAGATCCCTGTACTTGTCTAGGGGTATTCCATCCGGGTCTGTGATCTGTTTACTCGGCTCCTGGCGAAGAGTATCACTGACTTCCACATTGTCTAGCAGCTCTGGTTCATCGGCCGAGGCTGCCACGGCTCCTCCGAGGAGGACACCTAGGGACAGAAGGAGGCCTATCAGCACACGCGAGATTTTCATGATGCAGTCTTCTCCAGCTCAGGGGTGGTGTCTGCTGCAGCGAAGCGATCTGGGTTTGCTGGTGCCCAGACTTTGAGCTTGGCGTAGCGGTCCTGGGCGTCTACAGCCATGCATTCGCCTTCGCGTCCTGGGATGGTGCGCTCATCTGGTCCTGCAGGGGATAGTTCCTTTTTGATGATCCGCAGGATCTCTGGGTTTTCTTCAGCTTTGAGACCGAGCCAATGCATTGCCTCGATGGCCAGATCTTCATCCCGTAATCGCATCACCATCTTGTTGGGGATGAGGCTCCGGTTTGGTCCAAGTCCACCTGCAGTCTGGGAGTCCAGGAATACGGCAGCCTTTGCTTTGCGGCCTTCACGCAGGAAGCGCTCGATAATGCGGTTTCCTTCTTCCACTTTGGTGAAGTGCTGTGCTTCAGAGATCATGAGGAACACCAGTTGCTCGCGGTTCTGGAAGCACACTTTCTCGCCGATGCTTGCAGCTAGCAGACGGATGGCGCGGCCGAAGATCTTCTCGACGCTCATCTGTTCAAAGAGGTGCTTGTTTTCCAGCTCGTTGTCTGAAGGGTATTCCAGGCCATCGGTGACGATCACCAGGCTGGTTGCATCCAATGGGAACGGTGGAAGTGCTGGATCGAAGAGCACCTTGCCGAGTTTGCGACGAGCAAGTGTGGCCAGCTTTCGGTGCAGCTTGTCTGCGTCTGGCAGGTCGCAGACCTTCAGGTGATCCACAACAGCTTTCAAGCTGATCAGCTCATGCTCGTGCATGTACTCGGGATCGAGTACTTCACTGAGAACATCGCCGAGGTCGCTACTGATAGAGATGTTGGTCAACATTGCGACCAGATTCTCCACTGCCGAGGCACCATCTTCGATACCAAGGACTCGCAACGGGTCCAGCGAGTACTCTGGGGCCGTGATGACCAGGCTGGCGCAATCGGTGATGGAAGCACCATAGGTAGCCCACTCATGAGTGGTGGACTGATCGATAGCGAAGAAGCGGCCGCCGCGGTCAGTAACAGCACCTGCTACTTTCTTGGCGAACATAGTCTTGCCGACACCCATCTCACCGGATACTCCGACCGAGCAGGAACGGTTTCCTTCAGCTTGGCCTTCGAGATCCAAGAATGCCAAGGTTCCGCGTTCGGTGCTTTCGTTGGCTCCCCAAACGATGCCTTTCTCTCCGCCGAAGCCGGTGGATACGAAAGGCACTGCTCCGGCAAGATCTTCACTGGTTGAAACCTGGGCCAAAGCTCTCACATCTTGGTGCATGGCCACGCCTGGCTGCATACCCCACCACCATGATTTCTGCTTGCCAAGACCCTGCCAAAGCGTCATGCCCAGCTTGGTCTTGTAGAACTCGCGCAGGATCTTCGCCATCTCCTGGGCTTGGTCTGCTGAAGGGGCACCCACCGCAAAAATCGCGTGGACGGTGGCTTTCATGATGTGCTCTGAAGAGCTCATCTTTTGATGGAAAGTGCTCAGATCCTTGGCGTTCTGTTCGAGATCCGCCATGAAACCGGTCATTTCATTGGCTTCACCGTCGCGCTGGTCGAACTGATCACGCAGTTTGTTCTCAGTGGACCGGTTCTTTTCCTTGGCCTTCTTGCTGCTTTGATAGATCACGCGCAAAACCCAATCCACCTCAAACTCGAATTTGGCATCGAGGATGTGCAGCCATTCGGTACCAGGGAACACCATGCCGCCCATCGGGGTAGCGGTCAGCCCCAACATCACCTGGTAGCAAGGCTCATCGTCGGGTACGACCTTGAGGAACTTCCTCTTATAAGGCTGCAGCGTCTTGAGCTCGCGGGGGGACAAGTCGCTTTTGCCTCCCTCATCAAGTACTGGCTGGCCGAATGCTGCACCGGATAGAACCAAGCTTGGATCTAACTTTTTGTACAAATCAGGTGCTGCGGTTTCGTTGCCAATGCCGCGGTACTGATGATGAAGGCCCATCCAAAGGTGCTCGGCTGGAGTTGCTCGGATGAGTCTGAAGCTATCGGAGAATTTGTCTTCAATGATCCTGGCTGCACGAGCAGCCGCTGCAATTTCCGATTCGGAAACCGGGCGTAACGGCAGTTGCAGGATATCGCTTGCCTCGCGTAGACCTGCAGCAAAGGAATCCTTGAGCTGATCGACTACGCCTTGCTTGCCCATGAGCGGCACACTCACCCAAAAGCAACGCTCGTTTAGCGGGATGTTGTCTAGGACATCCAAGGTGGCCTCGACTTCATCAAGCCAGTCCAATTTCCCTTCCATGTTGACCTTGGAAATCATCTTCTCCACAACATCAGTTGGGTCAGATTGAGCGATCAGCCCGGAATACATCACTTCACCCTCAAAGGATTCAAACAATGACTGGTGAAGATTTTTCACGTCGATCTTCTGGGCGGTTGGACGATAGGAGTAGGACACTGGCTCAATACGCCAGGTGGCCCACACAATGCCCGAACGGGTGAACATCAGATTCTGGGTGATGTTTGTGGCTGGAATCTTATCTTTCATCGTCCGTGCTCCTTTCTGTCATTCCCAGCAGCCGTTCTACGGCCGTGAGGTTAGCTGCAGCTTTCACCTGCACATTTGATTGATGGTGGATCTCTATTGCCGGTGGTGCCGGCTCCTCTACCTCAGCTAGTTCTTCAATCGGCTCGGGATCTTCAGCCTCGAAATCCGCATACTCACCTTCAGCTGGAGAGTCTGCGTAGAGTGCTGTGAGATCTTGATCGAAATTCCTGCCGGCCCATTTCTGGACCTTGGCTTTGCGCTCGATCTTCTTCCCATCGATGCTGCCGGCTTCCGGGCTTCCGAGCATGGTGCCCAAACCGGTGACCGCCACAAGGGGATCATTGACGTTCATGGAGATCCACTGTCCCACCCAGGACGCTGCATAGACGCCCACGATAAGAACGATGATGTTCCCGAAAACGCCGAAGTTTCCCCAGTAACCAATGGTGTTGAAACCGATGATGATTGCGATGACCGCGAAGATGATCTGGTAGCCCGTGTACGGTCCACCCCAGATCTTTTCGCCGTTGACCTTGCCGTAAAGGTGAGGAATGCGGTTGATTCGGTAGAAACGAATGATCGTTTCATTCGGTCCAATCTCTTCCGTTGCCATAGCGAGTCACAATCACAAGGTTCCGTTGATGAGCTTTGCGATGAAGTCGAAGCCGTTGTAGGCAATCAGCCAGATGGCGATGCCACACAAGACCGCCGAGCCGATGGCTGCCTTGAAGGATGCCTTCCACCAGGTGCCGAGGAAAATGCAGGCAGCCACGAAGTAGGCAAGGCTTCGAATCGTTTTGGTGCCCTGGTCGATCTGTGTGTTGGCGGAATCCCAGATGCTGGTTGCCACAGGGGCGAGATCTGCCATGTTGTTCATTACGTCGAATGCGATCATTTTCTTGTTCCTTTCGTGGTTCCCACCAGGCGGTGGGAGTTTGGTTTTACCGGGCAGGGGCCGGCGCTGCTTCGGAAGCCGTTTGGGTTCCGACGTTGGTAACTTCCCAGCGACCGCCGCGACTTGTGAGCTCCAAGGGGTAATCGGCGATCAGGGACATCTCCCCTGTTTTGAGACGAACCTGGGCGATAGCCTGGGCGACTGTGCCATCAGGGGCTTTCTCAGTGGAGGTGGAGGTCTCTTGGTCAGTGCGGATTGAGAGGATTTCAGCTGTCTTGTAGGGCGTAGCTGCTACGGCGTTGACCGAGAAGGTGGGAGCGATGTAACGCTCTAGATCTTTACCACCGGCGAGGTAGGCCTGAAGGAAACCGGTGACAGTAGTTCCCATCGGTGCGTTCTTCGTGACGGTGTTCTTCAGTTCGGGGCCAGCGGCTAGAGAACTGGAGACAGCTCCAGAAACTTCAGCCGGCAGACCCACGAGCGAGACTGCGCCTTCATCGGACAGCTGAGCTGTGACCTGGAAGTAGCGTTGCATCCAGGGCTGCTTCTCATCGGTGCGAGTTTCAGCCGCCACCGTGATGACGCGCTGGCCATCAATCTGGCCTGCCGCGTTCGATCCGACCGACATGGAGCGAACCTGCATAGCCTGTGCACCTAAAGTGACGGTCGAGCTGAGTGTGGTGTAGCGGTCAATCGCTGCGGTGTTGTCTTTGGTTGCTGTCAGCCAACTCATGACAAAGCCCTGGGCCACCGATTCGGCTTGCTGCTCTGCTTGGGTGATTGATGCTTCTACCGGCTGCACCATGACGATCTGTTCAGGTTTGGTCTGAGAAGAAACGACATAGGCAGTTCCCAGTGGGACGGCCACCCATAAAGCCATGGCACTCCAAGTCACCGATTTGGTCAGGATCTCGCGGCCGTGTGTCCAGCCCAGGGCGCGCGGTGCGCGCTCCTCCTTGGTTGGTTTGATCTTTTCCTTGCGCTTCCCCTTGGAGAAAGCTGCGCTGACAAAACTGCTTCCCATGAGCTCATCCCGCCTTCCGGGAATTCATCCGGCTCATCGCTTCATCAGCCCGGCCCACACGCGGAGAATTCAGGAACACCGACAGACGCTTCCGCGCGTTCTCGTCATAGGGATTGGCGTAAGTGTCAGCTGCGAGTTCTTGAATCCGGTTACCCGTGGTGAAGACCTGAACCGCATCAACGAGATTGCTGTTTACGGCCTCATGGTCGAGATTTTCCTGCTCCATAGTGAGTGCTCCTTGGTCGTAGCAATTGCCTGCTACAGATCAAGGTCACCGGCATTTGAGTACTTGGACCGAAAAAATATCAAAAACTTTTTTCATCCCTTGCGCAAGGGTCTGACTTGGATGTTTGTGAACAGTCCCGGCGTGACTCGTCCCTACTCGACGGGAAGCGTCTGCGACGCCTCA
Source organism: Glutamicibacter sp. NPDC090743 (assembly GCF_044769125.1). Classification (NCBI taxonomy): domain Bacteria; kingdom Bacillati; phylum Actinomycetota; class Actinomycetes; order Micrococcales; family Micrococcaceae; genus Glutamicibacter; species Glutamicibacter sp. NPDC090743. The sequence goes on from NZ_JBIVXE010000011.1 coordinate 26,561, forward strand.
ACTGCGCAATGATCCCCGCAAGGGGTGCCTTTCTTCAATGAGTGACACATGGACCGGCACTTCTGTAAAGGATCAATCCGATGAGTCACAGCACCATCACGCACATCAACTGGGTTCCAACAGTCGCTTCGATTGAAGCTGAATTCGACCGCTACGCACCGGTGGCTCCAGCCGCCTACAACACGCTGAAGGGCATTGACTTCGCAAAGCTCCCTCTGATCTTCAAGAGCAGCTCCAACCGGGCTTGGAAGGACGCTGTGCTACGAGAACTGATCAATGCCAGCGTGCATCAGCATGATGCTTTTGCGGACGTGACCATCTTGAAACTCATGCTCCCCAAAGCAGTGAAGATGTCGCACAGCTGCCGCTCAATGCGTTTCGAGTCTCACACCGATGCAATCCAGACGGCCATCGTTGCCATGTGGGAAGCCACCCATACTCGCTCCTACGAGAACGTGAACAATGTCCAGGGCTCTCTCGCACTAAATGCTCTTCACCTGGTCTCCTACAATGACTTCTCCCGGAAGCGCAGCGGCACGCACGACGATCAGAGCATCCCAACAGATGACTACGGGCTCCTGGAGAGCGCTATGAACGCCCAGCATTGCTTCGAGCTCCAGGAGTCGCAAGATCCCTTGGATGAGCTCGCAGAGGTACTCTCCTGGGCGCTGCACACCAACGTGTTGACCGAGGATGAAGTGACTCTCCTGGCCCGTTACAGTCTGGCTGAAGATGAGCAGGCATCCCGCAAAACCTTGGAAGATGAGCTGGGTATCAATCGCCAGGCGCTCTCGCGTCGTGTGAGTCGTATCCGTCTGCGCCTCACCCAGGCGATCAAGGATGAAATCAAAGCCAACGGCTGGGGGTAAAAACTCTCGGAGATCCTGCCGGACATGAGTGTGGCGGGGGATGAAGGTTCCTATCCTTCATCCCCCGCCACACTCATGTTTAGAGCAAATGCTCCTGAGCTGAGATTCGACTAATCCTTGTCGTCGTGCTGGTCGTTCTTATCAGATACCCACATAATGTAGCCCTCTGCCAGGTCGAACTTCCCTAGCGTCACCTGAAATTCCTTGTACCGCTCAACTACTTCTTTCGGCAGGGTCAGCCTGTCCTTGGTACTCGCTTCACGGCAAAAGGCTTCACGGCGAAAAGCCCGGGCCTGCTCTTTTACGAAACGCTTAGCTTCCTCGCTTGGCTTGATCTCATACCATTCGTCAAAAATCATCTCAGGCTTGTCGCGCATTTGAAGCTCCTCTGTAAGTCGTAATTTTTTCTTAGTCCAGGGACTAGATGTACTGACCGGAGACGTTGGTCAATCGTGAGAAGGGCGGCTGGTTCCCGCAGGCCGTGTGGGGCCGGTGATGGTTGTAGTAGTGCAGCCATCCGTCGAGTTCGCCGCGGCGCTCCGTCTCGGAGGTGTAGCAGCGGGCGTATGCCCAGCCGTCGGCCAGGGTGCGGTGGAAGCGCTCGATCTTGCCGTTGGTCTGAGGGCGATACGGCCTGGTCCGTTTGTGCCTGATACCGAGCTCGGCGCAGGTGTCGCGCCACAGGTGTGAGCGATATGCCCCGCCGTTGTCCGACAGAACCCGCTCGACGGTCACCCCGCGGGCGTTGAACCACTCGACGGCCCTCACCAGGACCGCGGTGGCGGTGTGGGCTGTTTCGTCGTCGTGGATCTCGGCGTAGGCGACGCGGGAGTGGTCGTCGATGACGGTGTGGACGTAGGCCTTGCCCATCAACGGGTCGGAGTACTTGCTCCTGAGCTTGCCTGGTGTAGCTGCCCGGTTCTTCTCGCCCTGTCGGCGTCCGACGTAGCGCCAGCCTCCGCCGTCGGGGATGTTGCCGAGCTTCTTCACGTCGACGTGGAGCATCGCGCCGGGATGGTCGTGCTCGTAACGGCGCACCGGTTCCCCCGTGGCGCGGTCCACATGCGACAGCCGGTTCAGGTGGGCGTCGGTCAGGATCCGGTGGACCGTCGACGGCGCGATCCCCAGCCGACACGCCAACTGCACGGGTCCTTCTCGGAGTCGTAGCCGCAGCTGGATACAGCGGCGAGTGACCGTCGGGCTGATCTTGTTCGGTGAGTGGTGCGGTCGGGAAGACCGGTCCTGCATGGACTCGCCCGCTCGGTAGCGGCCGGTCCAGCGTTTGACGGTGGGCCAAGAGACCTGGAAGCGGGCGGCAACCTCGCTGATCGGCCATCCGTCGTCGACGACGAGTTGGGCGACCTTCAAGCGGTGACGCGGTGTGAGGGCGGCATTGGCGTGGGGCATGGTGGTCTTCCTGGTGACGAGCGGGTGGAGACGGTGATGGGGGCTGCACCCTGTGGTGCAGCCCCCATCGATTCGGTATGTCAGTTGCCGTCCGTGTCCTCGCGGTTCGGCGCTGAAGAGGCAGCCGTCTCGGTGGGCGTTCCCTGCTCGCTCTGGGGCTGGTCGTCATCGTCGGGCACGATCTGGGCTCCGCAGCAACTGCTGTCCTGCTTGCGTGCGGTGAAGAGGTCCTTGAGTCCCATGGTTGTTTGTTCTCCTCGTGTGGTTGGGAATGTGGTGGTGGGGTCAGGCGATCAGTGGGATGAGGTAGCCAGCGGCGATGGCCGTGCCGATGACAGTGACCACGAAAGTGACGACCAGTCGGGGCTTGAACAAGGCGGTGAGCATCGAGATCTCGGGGATCGAGGCTCCGGCGCCGCCGATCATCAGCGCGAACACTGCCCCTAGCCCCATACCGGCCGAGCTGAGGGCCAAGCCGATGGGCAACATCGTCTCGATCCGCACGTAAAGCGGAACGCCAAGCACGGCGGCCAACGGCACGGCCCATGGCTTGTCGTCGCCAGCGACCGCGGCGAGTTGGTCCTGAGGCACGAAACCGTAGATAAATGCACCGACCGAGACACCCAGCACCATCGGGACGAGCAGCGGTCTCAGATCGGCCCAGGCCTCGCCGAGTGCGGGCCGGATCTCGTTGCGCAGTCCCGCCCAGGGGCGGGGGGTGCTGTCGTCGCCGACGACCTTGACTCGCTTGAGCTGGCTGGCCATACCGAGTCGTTCCCATACGAGGGGGGCGAGCAGGGACCATGCGGCGGTGACCACCGTGTAGACCAACGCGATACGCCAGCCGAACAGCAGCACCACCCCGGCCACGATGATGGGATCCAGCAGCGGTGACGAGATCAGGAAGGTCATCGACGTCCGGAACGCCACCCCCGACTTCAACATCCCAGCCAGCACCGGCAGCGTCGAACAGGAACAGAACGGCGTGATCGCCCCCAGCAGTAGCCCTTTGACCGGGCCGGGAAGGCGCCCATCGGCCATCCAGCTCTGGATCCGATCCGGCCCGAACCGCCGGTTCACCAGCGCAACGAGAACCGAGATCAGCGAGAACAGGACGAGCAACTCGACCAGGATCAACCCGAAGGTCTGTACCGCATGAATCACCGCGCAGCACCCTCAGTCGATGCCTGACCCTCCCCTGCTGGGGCAGTGCAGCACGCCTTCTGTCCCTCTGGAGTGAGAGTCGCCAAGTGAGCGAGCCACTGCACCGGCGCCGCCAACTGCTCACAACACAGCTCGTAGATGTTGGACCGGCCCTCGGCCCGCACACTGATCAGCCGCGCTTCCCGCAAGGCTGCCACATGGTGACTCACCAGCGCCTGGCTCAACCCGGTGGCCTCCTGCAACTGCTTGTTCGAGCACGCCCCCGCCGCAAGCGTCAGCACGATCATCAGTCTGTTCTCGTCTGACAAAGGCTTCAACAACGGAGCAAGCATCCGCGCGTGATCCCGCGCCGACAGGTCCGTGCGCGGCATGGCAACATCCAGTGAAACTGTCATACCCACACTATAGACAAGCGCTTCTTTGTGTGACAAGTGGGCACTTGTCTAACGATCAACGTCCCTGGTCAGTACAACTAGACCGCAAGTGCGAGCCGCTGCTTTTCTTCAATGTGCAATAGAGCTCGGTCTGGGACGCTGACGTGCTTGAGCTCGCCAAGCATTTTGCGGATCTGCGTGTAGGCGGTGTGACGCTCGTGATCGGTAGCACCGACGCCTTCAGCGAGGGTCAGCAGTGCACGAATACGCTGGATGGTCTTGAGCTCCTTCGCGGGGATCTTCGTGGTGCTGATCTTCTGGGCATTCGCATAAGCAGCGTCCCAGTCTTCCTCGAAAGCACGTACTGCCTTGGGGTAGGCCAGATAGTCCAGGTTCGTGTACAACTCGAAATCCTCTGGCATGTCGATCACGGCGTTCTCTGCGTCTCGCATCGCTCGGTAAAGCTTGCTGGTGGCCTGCACGGAAACGTCCGTGAGCGCCGGAAGGTCAAACATCTGATTCAAGAACAGCCTAGGTGTTCAGTTCACTACTGAGCCAAGGTTGCCCAAAGAAATAGGCTCACCTTTGGAGACGTTGCCGCCGCGCCGCTTCGGCTTCTGCCACTGCGTTTTTCCGCTTTGTTGCAAGCTGTTGTTCGTAATCTGCCTGCAACTGTTTGAATTCGGCTACACGCTGTAGCCGGTGATCGATGTCTTTAGGTATGAACCAAAATTTCGTCACCAGATAGATGACCCAAGAAATTCCAAGCGGCACAAGCATGAGAAGAATGATTTCCCAGGCAGTGATGACAGGGAACAACGTTGACTTATAAGCCAAGGCCCAAAGACCAAAAGCCAGGGAGACAGTAGCGACTACGCTTCCTGCGCTGTATCTCAGGTGCTCGCTAGGTGTGCTTGGATGTGGTGAACCTGATATCGCACCAAGAAACTGCAGCTCCTTGAGTGGTCCTAAATCGATACTGAAGCGGCCTTCCATGTAGGGCAGCTCTCGGTGACGGTCGAAGTATTCAGCTTCGGGGACACCAACACATGCTCTGATGTCGCTCACCAAATGTTCGTGGAGAAGGTGGTCAATGTTCCCAGTAGCCACCTGCCGCTGATAGCACTTGATATCTCGGAGCAAACTTTCAGGGATGCAGTCGTAGCTCATTACTCTTCCTCCGCGCTTCCCTCTGGATCTTGCTTGCGATAGGTGATGGCCCTGGATGAAAGCCCGGTGACAGAGATGACGTCTTTCCAACTGGTCTGTTTCAGTGCAGGGCTAAGCAGTGCGTCTCGTCGGGTTTCGTACCACTTGATCTTGCTCTTGAGCTCTTTTAGATCCTCGGCAAGTTGCTCCAGAGTCGGAGTTTCAGCCGGCAGGTGCTCGATGGTGATTTTCTTGCTGCGCGTGTAGTAGGTCTGGCGACTTGTCCCCAGAATGCGAACGAGCGGTGCAATGTCTTCTCCGGCTTCGTTGCGTGTCTTGATGACAGCGATGGCCAGGTTCATTTTTTCCGCTGCAGCCTCTTCAATTTCGCGCAAGGTCGAGCAAAGCTCGGTGAGGCGATGAATTGGGCTTGAAGGGTTCGTCATGAGGCTAACTTTCTTTCTTGGCCACAAACGGCCTGCAGCCGCCCGAGGGTTTCATTTAGGAGTGATGTGTATTCGTCATGTTCGTCAGCTGCATGGATTGGCGGCAGTAAATCGATTGCCCAGGAGACTTCATCTTGCAATTGCTCACGCTCATGCTCCGAAAGATCCGAACCGATGCTTAGGCGATCAGCGAAGAAATCTTCCTGTTCCTGCCTGGAAACCACTTTGCAGTTGCACGCCTGAGCCTCCTGGGTTTCTTTGACTCCAGGAAACTTCATGGGAAGAAACCCGGTCCAGGTCTCAACCCCAAACTCAACAACTGGGGCCTGCATCAGGCCTCGTGCTTTGAGCTGCTTGTAGACTTCCTGGTGCGCTGGGAGATCCAGGTCAACATAAGTGTGGATGATGCCAGCCTTGGTGAACTGCTTTGTGGTCATCGTGCATTGTCCGCAGTCCTCGTGGCCGAAAACTTTAACGATGAGTCGAGAATCCATGACGGATACCCCTTCCTTGAAGATGTCTGTTATCCATCAAGGTCACCGCGGCCGGCAGAGTTGGACAGTCGATTTCTGACAAGTACAACATCGAAAGACGCTGCGCCATATGCGGGTTTTTACGCAACATTTGGTGAACAACCCGAAGTTCCGTGGTGTGAGGTAGTCCCTTCAGCCGGCCACTGGCCACAGCCCACCTGGCTACGTCTTCCAGATCCACCGAAACTTGCAAGTCCATCTCACACCCCCTCACTTACTAACATCTGACGCTTATAAGTGTGGTCGATAAGAAAAAGCGTGTCAAGCAGTGAAGTAACTTTTTATACAAAACAGATGTCAGTTTGTAGGCGTAAAACTCCGCCAGGCCAAAGGGTCCAAATGTTGGTTCGGAGGTCCAGGAAGCCTAGCGGAGCACTCGCAACACTAGCAGTCTCCATAAGAAACCACTAGAATTTCAGCATAAGAAGGGCGATCCCAGCGTGTCGAGTCCATTAACCGGGGATCGCCCTTCTTAATTATCCCAGTGTCCAGCAAGTAAGTGTCAAGATAGTAAGTAAGCAACTTTTTTGGCACATAAGGTGAGACTGAGGAGGGGTAATGACCACATATGGGCAGATTCAACGTGCCGTGAGGAACATCAGCAAAATCCCTGCTGATCGACTCCAAGCACATTCCCCGAGATCCCAATGGCCTTCTAATGAGCCAACAACAGAGCAACTGCTTAGTGAAAGCACACCCTACCGCTCATCTGTCATTCACCGACCGTGTGCCATCGAGGCTATAGCCTTTACCGCCGAGCTCGCAGAAATCGATGTGCTACTCAAACACGCTCTGGGCTCCATTGACCCCTCAGAGTTCAAGACAGTGAACCTAGAGTCACGCCTCCTTTCCCCTGCCCAAGTCGCAGGACTGCTCCAGGATAAGATCCAGCTCTACGTATCCTCCACCGAGCCACAAACCCCTCAGCAGGTCGCCCAGGCTCTATACCAATGCCTGCACTACACTCTGGTCTCCACAGTCGCACTAGACAGCATTGACCTCAATCAACAGATCCTCAAGCCACTCGCAGCAGCGGCAATCAGCATTGAGCAAGTCCTGCGCAGCCCCAGATTCGGCATCAGAATCCTCGCCAGACGTTCAGGACTCCCCTTCACCATCTCAATCCACGACTTTGAAACTCAGAATGCGATCCGCCTCCTCAGCGACGCCACTGTACTTTGGGCTATGTCTTCCGGTGTAACCGACCTAGAACCTTCCGTCCGGCCAGACATCCACTGGCCCTCTTCCCCGATCTCTATCTCGCTGTGATGACCCATCAATACTTCCTCATTTCCCCTCGTGACCAGGGCGTTACTCTATGGTGCGCCATTCGGACGAGCGACCCCGAACAAGTCTTAGTATTTGTTCCCAACACTTCGACTTGGCACCACCTACCTGCGTTAGACGCCCCTCATGCTGAAATATCCTGGACGCAATGCGATGCTGAAACTTTGGCGATTCAATGCACATCCCAGCCGCCAATCAACAAGTTGCGCTTCAAATGGTCCTTAGAAGATCTGCTAGCGTCACCTGCCGTCCCGGCCTGGGAACTAGGCCTTCCCATCTCGCAAGCTTCACACCCGCTGAAAAATTTTGATCTAACCACACTCCCCCCAAACCAATGGGTAGACCTAAAGATCTACAACAAGCTAGATCGCCCGAGCGCCGGGATGCTCGCCAAAAGATGGGCTGAAAAAACGGCCGGCACCAGCACTCCCCTGCGCACCAGAATTGAACCCCATGGCAGCCGACATGATCGACTGATAGTGCAGATTCAGCGGGTCTCCCTATGAACCATTTCGACCCTGACTCTTTCAACACCAACGTCACCGAACCCTTACCCGGCGACGACCTGCCAGCACTAGTCAACCGCTATCAGGCCCTCAAATGCGCTGCCATCGTCAAAGCATTTGCACAAGGCCAAACAGGTTGGCAGCAACATGTCCACACAGTCTCCAGCTTCCTGTCCGCTGCAGCAATGGAAGCCGCTTACGGGGTGGGCGTCATCCAGCCCACTCGTGAAGAAACCTGGCAATTGCTTGATGCACTCCCTTGGCCTCGCCCTGGCGGAGCTCAGAGGCAGCAGTAACGTCGCCTTTTGCAACCATTGAGCTGGCAGTAAAGGCGCATTTCTCTCTACTTAGCGATGCTTCCGTACTGCATTGACAATGCAGTATTGATGCATTTATCCCTAGTCAAACGCGCTTTTTCTGCAAGTGTAAGGCGAGGTTTGACTCCAAGATTGCACTTGAATGCATCATCGATGCGACGCTTACGCAGTAAATGCGCATGAACGATGCATCTAAGATGCATTGAACATGCATTTGAGGCGCATGCATGTTGCATGGATTTAGAAATATAAACGAAGTTAAGGCAAGGTTGAAGCTTTGTTAAGTTGCATCTGATGACCATTTATTAGGATGTAACATAACTATTGATAGCCAGTAAACGCGCACTACTTATTCACGTAAAGCGCTTGTATGTCTTGTTCAAGGCAACTACAATGTGTGTTATGGACTCCCACAATGCAAACATCATCACGCCGCAGGAACGCTTGAGCCTACGCCGCGTTATCGCCAGCGCAAACGGCAAAGGGGGAGTGGGTAAAACCAGCGTTGTAACCAACACAGGCACCCTGCTCGCCGATGCCGGATACAAGGTACTGATCGTCGATCTTGACTCCCAGAAGAACGTCGCTATCAATCTAGGATTCGTCAACACTGAAGCCGACGATGAGGGCCAAGGCCTCTTCAACACGGTACTGACTGGAACTACCCTTCAGCCGGCCAAGAACATCCGTGAAAATTTGGATGTCGTACCTGGTGGCACCCAGTTGAACGCACTTGGAGATCTCCTGGTTGGCGAAAGCCGCCGCGGGAAGCAGCAATACCGTGGGGGAGTGGCCCGCGCCATCGCCTCCATTGCGGATCAGTACGACATCATCTTGATCGACACCCCGCCGGCTGACCACTCCGTCCATTTCGTAGATGAAGCCATGATCGCTGCTCGCTGGGTCATCGCTCCACTTCGCCCTGAGCGGAAATCCGTTTCGGCCCTGCAGGCTCTAGTGCGTCGTTTCAACGATGTCGCCGACCTCAACGACGAGGTACAGCTCCTAGGCGTTGTGATTTTCGGTGTTACTGCCGGTTCCCGAATGTCACTCGCTGAAAAAGACACACGTGAAGACCTAGCCAGCATGCTCGGGGACATTGCACCTGTTTTCTCCGCAACTGTCCGCAACGTCCCCGCAGCTGATGCCGACGCTGTACGGCGTGGCATGTCCGTAGTAGAGCTCGCCGATGCAGCCACACGCCAGACACCGTTCTGGCAAGCACTGCGCGACGGCAAGAAGCAAGAAAGGCGCATTACCGGCTCCGCAAACTCCCTTGCCGAAGACTACGTTGCCCTGGGTAGTGAAATTGTCCAGGAGCTCCAGCGTCAAGAAGATCTCTACGCTGCAGAAATGGAGGTATAGAACGTGGAGAAGCGTAAACCTGCCATGGATCTAAGCGCACTCGGTGGACTCAAGAAGATAGCCCAGCCGGTGGCCCCGCGCACGGAAGAAACTGTCACACCGAGCGAGCCAGGTAAACCCACTGCTGCCAACCTTGAAGAAACTGCGGTGCTGCAAATCAGCAATTCTGATGTTGCCGCCGTGGAAGATGCTGCCGCAGTACCTGAAGCAGAGGATAGCCCGGAAAAGGCAATAGCCTCCGAGCCAGAAAGGCCAGCACCAGCTCCGCTAGACGACGTGGACCCAGCAATGGAGGCCACAGCTCCGCTGACCTTCTCCCTACCTGAAGACCTGGTTCGAAAAGTCAGGAAATTCAACAAAGAAAAGAAGATCAGCTATCCCAACATCGTTTTGAATGCCATCGATGCCACCTATGACAAGCTTCCTTCGCTGCTGGAGCCTGAACACTTCCAAGTTCCAACCAGGAACTTGTTTCAGCGTCCTAACGTGATCCCAACGACCACGGCACGCGACGGCAGCACTCGCAAGGAGCCGATGACCATGCGCATGAAGAAAAGGTACATCGCTGTACTCGATCAGATTGCTGCAGAGCTGACAGATAAGAACCGCACAAAGCTTGTAGAAACTGCACTGAAGGAATACCTGAAAAAGGAGAAGTAGCCATGACGGCTGTTGCCGAGAAGCAAGATCCGAATCCTGCGGAGAAGCCAGAGAAAGCCGCCTCCAAAAAGACAGCCCCCAAGAAACCTGCTCAGAGCACCGTGGCTACCAAGCCTCGGAAACTGCTCATCGCTTCGGGCGTTCTGCTAGCAGTCCTAGGAGCCATGGGGGCGTACTTCGTTATCGATTCGAGCTCCAACACCACGACGGTCGTGGCTGTGAACAAAGATATCGCCAGGGGACACGTCATTGAAGGTGGCGATCTTAGCTCGGTACAGATCCCTGAAGGTCAGCCAATTCCTCATGTTGCAGCAGATGATGCTCGCAGCCTTCTAGGGAAAAGCGCAACACTGGATATTCCAACTGGCAGCATCCTTAATCCTTCCTCGGTAGCTGATGGCCCTGCCATTCCAGGAGAACAATCTATGGTGGGTCTCTCTCTCACAGGTGGCAAATTTCCTGGTTATCCTTTGAGAGATGGCGATCCTGTACGTCTGGTTGTCACCCCTCCACAGGGGCAGCCCGTCACCAAGGACACCGAACCTAGCACCTATACAGGCACCGTCGCGTCCATCCAGGTCGATGAGGTCTCAGGAAACACCATCGTCAGCGTCCTGGTGCCACGCGAGAACTCTGCCGTCATTGCTACGGCAGCTTCGGCGAACCAGGTTGCTTTGGTCCTTGACGGAGGCAAGTAATCATGTCCGTCATTACCCTCACTAGTCTTTGCGGCTCCCCCGGTGTTAGCACTGCAGCCTTGGCGCTGGCACTGAAGTGGCCTCGGCAGGCTGTGGTTATCGAAGCTGACACTTCCCGGTGCTCCAGCATCCTGCCTGGTTATTTTGAAGGCTCAACCCCAGCTTCAAAATCATTGATCAACCTGGCGCTGTCCAGTGCCCAGGCTTCCTTGTTCGATGCCAACAATCTTTGGGCTCAGTTTCTACCACTGGAAGAGCTGGCCGAAGGAGAAGAACCTACCAAATGGGTTCTCCCTGGGTTACTAGATCCTCGATCAGCTCCTTCTTTGGATCGTCTTTGGCCAGCCATTGCCAGGGCTGCTCAGCAGCTCGGCGACACAGGTATGGATGTCTTTATTGACCTCGGCCGCTACGTTCCACGAGATCCTCGTTTCGCATTGCTGGAGAATGCTGATCAGATCTTGTTCTTCCTGCGTCCAACGCTAGGCGACGCTTTCACCTTCGCTGCTCGCAAGAAAGAGATGATCGAAGAGCTCACCGAGAGTGGCCGCGCAGATCTCCCGGAACTTGTCACCGTAGAACATCCTTCCTCGCCTCACAGTTCCAAAGAGGTGGCTTCCTCTCTGGGTTACAAACTAGCCAAGGAGCTGCCTTGGGACCCAGCTTTAGCAGCTATGTACTCAGAAGGTCGCACACCAGTGCTCAGAGGAAAACTGGAAAAGAAACCCTACCCGCGAGCAATTGAAGATCTGGTATCGCATCTGCGTAGCAACCTGGTAGATCGCGGCCAGTCAGTCACTGAAGAAGAATTCGAGGAGGCCTCCGCATGAGCACCCCAGATGATCTGAAAGGACTCGGAAACCTCTTCGAGGGTCTGCCGCTGGCCGAATCCTTGGATACCGAGCCCCCTGCAGCGGCTCATCATCTTGCCAACGCAACTCGAGGTACAGCTCAAGCCCAAGTTGCGCCAGCACATAGTGAACCCTCTGCAGCCGAAGACAACGAACTGCCACGGAGACGAGACCATCGCCGCCAACAGCAGCAGGCCGTGATCGCTGATGGAGTTGTAGATTTCGAGGTTATCGATGCTCTCTCCAGCGAGATCTCTATTCGACGCTCTAATGCCAATGAAACCCCGCAAAACCGTGAGGAGCTTGGTCGCTCCATCATCGCTGATGTCGTCACCGAGTATGACTCCAGCCAGGTGCGTGCCGGCCAGGAACGGCTTACCAACTCTGAACGAGAGTTGTTAGAACGAGTCCTCTTTGACCAGGCATATCAGCTCGGTGCACTGCAGAAGTACCTCGATGATCAACGGGTAGAGAACATCCATATCAACGGCTATGACCGGGTGATGATCAAGTACACCGATGGCACCCGCGAATTCGTTGATCCCATCGCTTCAAGCGATGATGCCTTGATCGAAATGGTTCAAGCTTGGTCTAACGAACTGGGCGATGGCAGCCGTGAATTCAACGTGAACACCCCGCGCCTCAGTCTCACGCTTCCTGGCAAGCAACGTCTGCAGGCCCAGCATCCACCGATCGTCCCACGGCCGACGCTCGTCATCCGCTGCCACCGCATGTTCTCTGTGACGATGGAGGATCTTGTGGAGCAAGGATTCATTACCAAGGAAGCCTCAGACTTCTTGACCGCCTGCGTTAAAGCCAAGCAATCCATCGTGGTCGCAGGCTATCCCGGCGCAGGTAAAACCACTTTCCTTCGCGCTCTATGCTCCGTCTTTGATCCGATGGAAAACATTTGCACCATCGAAACTGAGCGCGAGCTGCACCTCGGCGAACCTAATCACCTTGATGTGAAGTCGCTGGAGGCCAGGCCTGGACGCGGTGAACGTGACCCCAAGACCGGTGAAGAAATTGGTGCCATCACATTGGACATGCTCCTAGATGACTCACTGCGCTTGGATGTAGAGCGCATCCTTCTGGGCGAGGTCCGCTCGGATGAAGTCAACGCCATGTTCAAGGCCTTCGCCGGTGCGGCAGGTTCGATGACCACAATCCACGCCCGTAACGGCAAAGACACCATCGCTAAACTCGCTGCCCTACAGCAAAAAGCCCTGGGAACCAGCCCCACTTTCGCCTATCGTCAGATCAGCGATCACATCCAGGTCATTGTTCATCTTTCCCGCTACGTCGGGATCGGAACTCAGACACGCATCGTGGATGAGATCAGCGAAGTCAGGCCTTCAGGTGATGGCGAAGCACCAATTGCCACCAAGATCTTTGATGCTCCTGCCCGTGGCCTATCCGTTGTACCTGATGAGTTGCCCAGTGATGAGCTTCTCGAAGAGCTGCACTTCACCGGGTATAAGCACCCCACCGAAAGGGCTGGTGCGTAATGACACCTCTATTCGCCGCGCTCCTGGTCATTGTTTTCTTCGTGGGATTGACCCTCATCGCATTAGGCGTCTCTGGCAAGAATTCCGTGACTGGTCCCTCCAAGATCAAGTCTCGGAGCAAGAGCCTGGGCGAGAAACTCAAGGAAGCCCTCGGTGCCCGTCGCCTGATCTTTCTAGCTGCTGGCATCATCCTAGGCATCATCGTCTTCAGCCTGACCGGCTGGCCTGTAGCGTTTATCGCCCTAGTACTGGGAGGGATCTTCCTCCCACGAATCTTCACCGCCAGTGAAGCTATCAAGCAAGTCGATAAGCTCGATGCTCTGGAAACCTGGTCACGGCAGCTCTCCGGCTTGATCAGTACCGGCGCGAACAGTCTTGTCCAAGCCATCATCCGTTCAGCGCCAAATGCGCCAGATGAAATCAAACCGGAAGTCCAAGCGCTGGTTGCCAAACTTCAATCCCGTTGGATACCCAAGCGTGCTTTCAAAGCATTTGCCGACGACCTCAACGACCCCAGCGCTGACCTTCTAGCAGCCCACCTGATCTTGGCCTCGCGCATTAACGTCGCTGGCCTTCCTGATGCACTGGATGACCTCTCAGCGTTGCTCTTTGACGAAGTAAGGCAGCGTCGTGAAATCGATGCAGCACGCGAATCAAATAGAACCACCTCCCGAATGGTCACTATCATCACGCTAGCTATGCTGATCTTCGGATCTGTCCTTGCAAAAGACTTCTTCACCTTCTACTCAACACCAGTAGGGCAACTCGTGCTTGCAGCCATCCTTGGCCTCTACGCACTATGCCTGATCTGGATGGCCAAGCTGTCAAAACCTGAACTACCCCCACGAATTCTGACCGAAGGAGAGCAGTAACCATGCAACTTCAGTTATGGAGCGTCCTGATCCTCGGAGCCATAGCCGGTTTAGGAATCCTCGTGGCAGTCAGCGCTTTCGTACCCAAACATGTGAAAGTATCCGCTGCACTCGAAGTCCTAGGTAGCACCTCGGAGAAAGCCCCAGCATCGAAGTGGAATGAACAGCTTGGTACCGCAATGCAGCGCCAATCTTGGCTCAACTTCCTGCGCGTCGATCCTCGGGATCTAGACCTCACTCGCACCAGCTCCCTGACACACGCAACTCACCAAGCCGTAGCGGGAGTCGCCGGGCTCATTCTGCCACCCGTTCTCGGTGTGATGTTCACCCTCATCACTGGAATGCCAGTAACCACAATTCTCTTCTCACTGCCTTTAAGCCTCATCCTGGCACTAGTCCTGATGTACGCCGTCAATCTCACCGTCACACAAAAGGCCAAAGAAGCACGTCAAGAATTCTCACGGGCTGTCGCAACCTACATCGAGCTCGTGGCCGCCGAACGCCGCAGGAACTCAACACCTCAAGTTGCACTGACCCGTGCAGCAGAAGTTGCCGACTCCTGGGTCTTCAAAAGGCTGCAAGAAGAACTGCAGTTAGCCAAGTACCAAGGAATCCGCCCCTGGGACAGTTTCAAGCGGTTATCCAAGGAGCTGGGGGTGCCTGAACTAGCAGATCTCGCCGACCTCATGAAGATCGCCGGCACAGAAGGTGCCAGTGTCTACGAACCACTGCGCAACCGCGGCAAAAGCCTGCGCATCCAGATGCTCAATGATGCACGCACCAAAGCCAACGCTGATACCGAAAAAACCACATTACCCATGGCAATGATGGGCGTGGTCTTCATCGTGCTCATCGCTACCCCTGCACTGACCAAACTGCTCATGAGTTAGTACCATTGGGATAACAAACACATCTGAATCAATGAAAAAGTTTTCATAGGCTCGCTGTCCAAACTCCCAATTTCCAACAACCTTGATCTATTAAGAGCTTCCCAACCTAGGAGGAAAAATGAACAAGCTCACGAACCTGACCACCACTCTTTACGTCGCAGGGGTGAACCTGCTCCAGAACACCAAGGATGCCTACACCCGCCGCCTCAAAGACGACCGCGGCTCGCTCACCCTGGAACAGATCATCTGGACCGTAGCCATCTCTATCGTGGCTCTGGCGATTGTGGCCATCGTTATCGCCGCAATCAACAACAAGGCCTCGGAGATGCCTCTCTAGGCAGCAAAGGATCTTCACGTGACCAAAACTCCAGCCACCGATCATCAGCTCACGACAACCCAACGTCGCTGGGCTGATGATCGTGGCAATGTCACGCTGCAGCAGGTCATCTTCCTACCAGCTGTCCTAACCCTCATCTGGATCATCTTCCAAGGTGCATTCTGGGCTCACGCTCACAACATTGCCCAAGCAGCAGCCAGCTCCGCTTACACCAATGCCAAAACCTACGACGGCAGCGCCGCAGCAGGCCGCCAGGCCGGTTATGGAGTCATCGACCAGGACAATACCCTCAGTGGTGCCTCGGTCAGCGTCTCACGCGGTGCAGTGGATACCACTGTCACCGTCACAGGACGTGGTCCATCACTAGTTCCACTTTGGGCAGGGCCACAAATCAAGGTCACTTACAGTGGACCGACCGAACGATGGACCACACCATGAAAAAGCTTTCAGACCTCAAAGACGACACCGGCAACGCTGTCATGGAGGGCGTCATCATGGTTTCAGCCCTCCTCGTATTGCTAGGGCTGCTTATCGTCGGTATCCGCTTCAGCATCACGCAGAACGCGGTGCAGCAAGCCGCTAACGCGGCGGCCCGTGAAGGCTCTATTGCCCGAACCGTGGGAGAAGCGAACAGCAAAGCCTACAACGGTGCCATGCACTCGCTCAGGCAGTCAGATGCCCTCTGCCGTACTCCACGCACATCGGTAGATACAAGCCAGTATCGGGCACCTCTCGGGCAGACCGGAAAAGTATCTGTGACCGTCGCTTGCACCGTCCCACTATCAGGTCTCATGCCAGGGTTACCGAACTCGACAACCGTTACCAAAACAGCGTCGTCACCCGTAGATCCCTACCGCCAACGATAGCCAGCAGAAAGGAGAAGAACCGATGAAAGCACACCTACCAAAGGGACAAGTCAAAGTACCGCGCTCCCATGATGAACGCGGTTCAAACACCATGCTAGGTATGGTGTTTGCCGTCGCGCTCCTGCTGGCTACAGGCCTCGTCATCGATGGGGGAGCGAAAATCGCCGGCAGCCAGGAAGCGCAGAACGTTGCCGAGGCAGCTGCACGCGCCGGGGCCGGCCGGATCTCACCGGAATCAGTCAATGGACGAGCTCCAGTAATCAGTTCTTTCCACGCTCGACGCCTGGCCAACGAGTACATTCACGCAGCGGGACTCACCGGAAACGTAAGTACCACGTCAAATACTGTGACCGTTACGGTAAATAAGAGCACACGGACAATATTCCTCTCAGCAATAGGAATCGACAGTCTCCCCAGCTCAGCGACAGCGACAGCGGAATTACGAAAGCAGTGATGATCATGAACAAAACCAAAGCCCTCGCACTTCCACTGGTCGCGTTGCTCCTCTCGGCTACGGCCTGCACTGCAACCACTCCAACAGAAGAATCCTCGCTGCCACCTCTAAGCGAGTCGCCTACAACTAGTTCCACGGAAACAGCTTCACCGACCAAGCCAGCTACTCCGCTGCTCAACACCGCACCGACCTCAAAGAAGAACGCCGAAGAGCTCGTGGTGGATCTCCTCAAGCAATATGAAGAAGACCGCGCAAAGGTATATAGCAAGGGGTGGAAGGACTTCGACTACCTACTGAAGTACGGCAACGTTGGCAACGAGGCCGACTTGAACGCAAAAACTGCAGCTAAAAATGGGTACTACACCAAGGGTGTCCAGCAGTTCAAAGTACTCAGTGTAGACGCTATCGATCACAGCCAGTACGGCAAGTTCAGCCAGGTAAATATTGATACCTGCTACGACATCAAGAGCATCCAAGCTTATGGCCCAGACGATAAGCCTGCAGCTTCCGGCGAGAAGCCAAAGAGTCAATATCTCCGCCACACGGGAATCTTTTTCTGGGACAAGGACAAGGGCTCCTGGTCTTATTTCTCTGACTCAGGCACTGGTGAACCATGCAAATTCTAAAGTCCTCTGGACGCATCTTCGGTGCCCTGTTGGTGATCATCGGTTTAGTGGTTCTGGTAATCGGAATCCCTGCAGCTTCCGATGCGGCCGGTAGCGCTGCAGGCTGCACCTGGAACGATGCTAAAGGTGCATTTGATTGCGGTGATTCTAAGGATGGAAACGAGGGGAAAAAGGACAAGCCGAAGGGCAACGGCAACGGCCACAGCAAAGGTGGCTGCTACGCGACGGCACCTAGCTCTGGCAAGGACGTGAAGGTGGACTGCAGCAGTAAACACGGCACCTGGTACGTCTACACCGGCGAAGGCATGAACCTCCAGTGTTACTTCAAGGCCTCTCCAGACAACGATCCTGAAGAAGTCAAAGAAATGAAGATGATCGTCTACAACACCATGTGCCCTCAATGGTCCGGCAACTCCATCTCAGGATGGAGCCGGGGACCAGAGGTTGCATTGGATGAAAATGCTATCCCTCCAACGATCACTCCCGAAGAAGCCGCTGCCAGACTCTGGGCCAGCTACGACATCCGAAAGATCGACATTGGTATTGCACCAAAGCCAGATGCCGGATCGGTCGGCTCTGTAGGCCTCCCAGTCTGGATGTGGGTCAATAACCCCTCCGAGAAGACTTTCGGCCCTTACAAGAAATCTGCAGCCTATGAAGGCCTGGCGATCACCGGCACGGCCAAGGTCACCAATATCGTCTGGAACATGGGCGATGGAAGCACAGTGCAGTGCAACGGTGCCGGCACACCTTTCACCCCGGCAGCTGGCTTGAATCCGTCACCGGACTGCGGCCATATGTACGAGAAGATGTCCAAGAATCATTCAGGTGGCAGATTCCCAGTCTCAGCCACCGCGAACTGGGTCTTTGAGTGGAGCACCTCTGGTGCCAGCGGAACACTCACCGCCACCAGGACATCAAGCACTTCGCTGGAGATCGGCGAAATGCAGACCGTCATCCGATAGATCCCACAAGACCAGGGCCAGGCTAGTACTCGCACTAGCCTGGCCCTTGTGTGTGCTAATGTAACTGGCTCGCCGCTTGTAAACTATGCGTAGAGAGTGAGACAATGCAGGTGTCCGAAAGGATGAAAACCTGTAAAGCTGCCAGCCGACCAAGTTTTCTGAAGCCCTGAAATAAGGGTGGCCCCGGTGCTGCGAACACCGGAGCCACTGGTCAAGTAACCACTTAGATCATGGTTTCAACAATGACCTTCACGAGAGCCACGAGCAGTCGAATCCCCTCCAAGAGATTTGAGACTGCCGTGGCTTTCGTCTTTTTCTTGCAGCAGCTGCAATGGTCTTTAGACTTCGCCATGATTTCACCCCCTTTCCGTTGCTAGACAATGAGCCAGCGAAGCAGAAGACCAACGATTCTGCTCCACTAACCCACCTTGACCGCTCCAGCACGGTTCCATGCGCCCAGGAATAAATCTTGATGCACGACGGGGGTGTGTAGTCGAGTACCACTTTATAGGGTTTAGCTAGGGAACACGGGTTATCTGCCGTCCAGCGCAAGTTACAGACTTACGGCACTTAGGACATTCCTAGGTGTGATGTCCAGGGACGTTGTTCTGGCCCCCGCCCGTAATGACACCGTGCCGATTCAAGAAGTATCTGTCCAGACCGCTTGCCATTGAAGGCATGTTAGAGTTTGGGGCATGTCGAGTCCCGAATCAGACAGGTCAGGGGTTGTCGGTCACACCGCCAGCCCCTTGAACCACTAGTTACGACGCCCACGATCTGTGTGGGCGTATGTCTGGCGTACCCCGGGGCGCTGGCCGTGGTGACAAGAAGAACCATTTCTTGATCTCACACCTCGGAGTACTCGATGCCTTTTGCCCTCTACATGCTTGCCCTGGCGGTCTTCGTCATGGGCACTTCAGAATTCATGCTCGCGGGATTGCTCCCCGCGATCGCGACCGAACTTGACGTCTCGGTCGGCACTGCGGGCCTGCTGACCTCCGCATTCGCAGTCGGTATGGTCGTCGGCGCGCCAGTGATGGCGGCATTCGCTCGCCGTTGGCCACCGCGGCTCACATTGATCGTTTGCCTTCTCGTGTTCGCGGGAAGCCACGTCATCGGAGCGATGACACCAGTGTTCTCTCTCCTGCTCATCACCCGGGTGCTCAGCGCTCTCGCAAACGCAGGATTCCTCGCCGTAGCACTGAGCACGGCCACTACCCTCGTGCCAGCGAACCAGAAGGGGCGTGCACTGTCGATCCTGCTCTCCGGCACGACGATCGCAACCGTCGTGGGCGTCCCCGCCGGGGCACTGCTCGGCACAGCGCTGGGCTGGCGAACGACGTTCTGGGCGATCGCCATCCTCTGTATTCCCGCGGCCGTTGGAGTCATTCGTGGCGTCACGAACAATGTTGGTCGGAGCGAGACTAGCGCGACCTCACCAAGGCTCCGTGTCGAGCTCAGCCAGTTGGCGACGCCGCGGCTCATCCTGGCCATGGCACTCGGAGCGCTGATCAACGGAGGGACCTTTGCGGCATTCACCTTCCTGGCACCCATCGTGACCGAGACCGCGGGCTTGGCCGAAGCGTGGGTGTCCGTCGCGCTGGTGATGTTCGGCATCGGATCGTTCCTTGGCGTCACGATCGCAGGACGACTATCAGATCAACGACCTGGCCTCGTGCTCGCAGTCGGCGGACCGCTATTGCTGACAGGCTGGATCGTGTTGGCAGTGGTCGCATCTCATCCCGTTGCGCTTATCGTCCTCGTCCTCGTTCAGGGATTCCTGTCGTTCGGCGTCGGCAGTACTCTGATCACGCGTGTGCTGTATGCAGCATCGGGTGCGCCAACGATGGGCGGTTCGTACGCAACCGCAGCATTGAATATCGGAGCTGCAGCGGGGCCCGTGCTTGGTGCGCTCGGGCTCGCGACCGGGCTGGGGCTGCTCGCGCCGGTTTGGGTCGCTTCGGTGCTGACAGCGATCGCTCTCGTCATCATGCTTCTCACCAGACGCGCGCTTACGAAGACCGCGGCGGAGGCCAATTGATGACCCATCCGAACGCTCTTCTCACTCCTCGTGCCCGTCTCCGGTTAGCTCGGCTGATTGTCGAAGACGGCTATCCGGCCACGATCGCCGCAAAGATGTTCATGGTCTCCCCGATCACTGCCCGGAAATGGGCAGGCCGCTACCGGGAAGAGGGTGAGTTTGGGATGCAGGATCGCTCCAGCAAGCCGCACCGGATCCCAGGCAGGACGCCCGAGCATGTCAAGAAGAAGATCATCAACCTGCGCTGGCGGCTTCGACTGGGGCCAGCCCAGATCGCTGCGCGACTTGGTCTCTCGACGTCGACTGTTCACGCGGTCCTCGTCCGTTGCCGCGTGAACCGCCTCTCGCATATCGATCGTGTCACTGGCGAGCCATTGCGGCGATATGAGCATCCTCATCCGGGATCGTTGATTCATGTCGATGTCACGAAGTTCGGCAACATCCCCGACGGCGGTGGACATCGTTACGTAGGTCGGCAGCAAGGCGCACGGAACAAGCTCGCGACTCCGGGATTACCACGAGGAAAAGATCACAAGCCGCGCACCGGGACGGCGTTCGTTCACACAGTCATCGACGACCACTCCCGCGTCGCATACGCAGAAATCTGGTCGGATGAGCAGGCGAGCACAGCGGTGGGAGTTCTCGAACGCGCCGTGGCCTGGTTCGCCGAACGAGGCGTGACCGTCGAGCGAGTCCTATCCGACAACGGGTCGGCATACAGATCCCACGCATGGAGGGACTTCTGCGCTCGGCTCGGCATCCGACACAAGCGGACACGCCCCTACCGGCCGCAGACGAACGGGAAGATCGAGCGATTCCACCGCACGCTCGGGGACGGCTGGGCCTATGCCAGGTTTTACGGTTCAGAGGCCGAACGACGCCTGGCGCTGCCCGGCTGGCTCCACTTCTACAACCACCACCGACACCACTCTGCGATTGGCGGCGTACCCTTCGACCGACTCAACAACGTCCCTGGACATCACACCTAGGCGAAGCCGCACACATAATCCGAGCTCTACTGTCCAACCTCTGGAGATCCGGTGACCTTGGCTATTAAGGGGACTGTCTACCGCTCTTGATAGGTTCGGCCATTCCCCTTAGACTTAGTAACAGTAGACGATAGTAAGTAGGGGTGTTTAGATGCGTATCCTCAAAGGCCTAGGCTCGCTCATCACGCTGGTGGTGATGCTAGTCGGAGTGCCGTTCGCACTCATCCACCTGGCCGGAAATCCGATCCCCTCGATGCAAAGCCTGCAGGATCTCTTCCTGCTTCCAGGGCTGGCCGGCCCACTCCTGATTGAAAGCGTTCTACCAATCATTGGTTGGATCGCCTGGGCAACCTTCGCTTTTGGCATCTTATCGGTCATCCCTGCAATGATCAGGAACGTCGAGCCGCCTCAACTCCCAGGGCTCTCCATCCAGCAAAAGACCGGCAAGGCGCTGATCGGCTCCATCATCGCAATGGTGACAGTCTTTGGCGCGCCTGGTGCTTTCGCCGCAGAGACCCCTCAGATCGATGCAGGCACGCAGATCTCTCAAACCATTTCTCACACCAAAAGCTCCCAGGCCTCGGTCAAGACTGCAGAGGAATCAAAGCAGCAGCTACCCACTGTGTCCGTGAAGAACGGCGATAGCCTCTGGTCCATTGCCGAGCAGCGACTGGGGGACGGTAACCGGTTCCCGGAAATCGCCAAGCTCAACTATGGAGTAAAGCAGCACGACGGCAGCTCGCTATCTAAAGACCACTACATTCACTCTGGCTGGAAGCTCACCCTTCCATCCGATGCAACGCCTTCCAAGGACGTTGAGCACAAGGTCAAGGACGGCGAAACATTCTCATCCATCGCCAAAGACTTGTACCAGGACTCGGATAAGGCAGATGACATCTACAACGCTTCAGCCTCCATCGTGCAGTTCGACGGCCGGCAGCTGGGCGATGGAGCTGCACTCAAGGCCGGCTATCGCGTGATTGCCCCCGACGCTCAGAAGGCTTCCGCACCGGTCGCCAAGGAAGTATCAAAGCCGAAGCCGGTCGAAAAGGAAAAACCAGCACCTGCACCTACCAAAGCAGAGGCGGCACCAGAAGCTGCGCCGAAGGCTGAAACACCAGCACCTGTTGCTGACTCGTCCCCTGATGTTGTGATCGCGGACCAGGCTCCTTCGCCGAATGAAGAGAGCTCCAGCGGGTTGCAGCTTCCCGCCCCGACCGTATGGGGTGCAGCGGGAATTCTGGCTGCAGGAGTCATTGGATTGCTGAAGGTCAAGCGGGGAAGGCAAGAGCGTCGCCGCAAGCCGGGGGAGCGCATCCCTGCGATGACCAGTGAAGCGCACCTGGTTGAATCAGAGCTGACCGCGGCTGCCGATCCTGCCAGCGTCGATGATGTGGATCGCGCTCTGCATTTCCTGGCCAGTTGGGCTATGGACAAGGGACTGGGACTGCCACGACTGTTCGCAGTACGCCTGTCAGCTTCATCTATCGAGGTGTACCTAGATCAGCCAATGGGGCTTCCGCTGCCCTTCGTGGCCGGTCATGACGATCAGACCGTCTGGACCTTGAATCCCGCAGACCTCCCAGAGTTTGAGCGTCAGACTTCCGCCCCATACCCAGGGCTCGTCTCGCTTGGTCGAGACGATAATGACGGCCACTTGCTCATCGATTTGGAACAGACCAGAGCGCTCAATGTCGCTGGCGATGACGCCACGGCGAAAGGAGTGCTCACTGCCCTGGCAATCGAGCTGGCCAGCTCCCGGTGGTCTGAAGAGCTACTAGTCAGTCTCGTGGGGTTCGCCCCTGAACTGCCTGAAGCGTTCAACACCGGCCGCTGCCGGTACTTCAACACCGCTGAGGATCTCATCGCTGATCTTGAAGCGCGCGCACAGCGGCTGGCAGAGGATTTGGAAGCCGAAGGATACGAAAGCACCCAGGACGCTCGTGTAGCGCATCCACACGCCGAGTCTTGGCCACCAGAGATCATCTTGCTCGATACCCTGCCAGAAAAAGACGTGGCTGTGCGCCTGGCCCAAGTCGTCGAAAAGACTCCTCGTGTGGGCATCGCTGCCATCACCCAGGGTCATCTTTCCGGGGACTGGGCTCTGGAGGTCAACGGTGACGGCCGCGCTGTCTTGTCCCCAACGGGGATTGAATTTGCCGCGCAGGTAGTGACCGAAGAAAAGTATCGGCACATCCTCACTGCCCTGGGAATCGCCGAACAAGATCCAGTTCCGGCTGAGCCTGTGGAGGTACCGGCACCGGAGAAGCCAGCTGTGACGGCGGTGGAAACAGAGCGCCCAATCAAGCTCAAGGATCGTGCGAAGGATATTGCCGAGGAAGAGGTCACCGTGACCTTGCCATCAGCACCGTTCATTCGTGTGCTGGGTGCAGTCACTATCGAGAATCCATGCGGGAACTTGCCAGCCAGTAGCAAGGGCTCGATGGCCACCACTCGTGAAATCATCACCTATCTGGCGCTGCATCCCAATGCCAACACCGAGCAGTACGACGCGGCGCTGCACTTCAATCAGCGTGTTACCAGCAACAACCGCAATCCCAAGATCTCGAATGCTCGAAAGTTCTTGGGCACCTCGCCTGAAGGGGAACAGTACTTGCTTCCCTACAACAAAGAACAGGGATACCGTCTGCATCCTGATGTGCGTACTGACTGGAGCATCTTCCAGGAGCTCGTAGGATCAGATCCTTTCAACGCTTCCACTGCACGGTTGAAAGCGGCTCTGGATCTTGTCCGCGACGTTCCACTGTCTTCTGGAATTCGAGCCGACCACAATACCGGCGAATGGCTCGAAAAGGACATGAACGAGATGCGCGCCGCGATTTCCGATGTCGCCTATGAGCTGGGGGAGCGCGCTCTGGAGGAGCAAGATTATGAGCTGCTGATCCAGGCTGGTGTCATCGGTATTCAGGTGTCCCCTCGTTCTGAAGCCCACCGCCGGCACAAGCTGATCGGTTACGCAAAGCAGTTTGATGAGGCAAGCTTCAAACGGACCGTGGAGGAGATCTACGAGCAGATCTCTGCTTTGGAAGAAGACGGGCCAGATCCAGAGACAGCTAACGTCATTGCCCAGTACTCTCAAGTGCTGCAACGGGCGAAAGCCTCATAAGGATCTCGCGTGATTCGACTCATTGGACAGATGGCTGCAGCTGGAGATGTTCTTGCTGCAGCCATCTTCTGCATCGCAGCTCTCGCGTACCTGGCGTTCTCTGCGCCCTTGATCATCATTGATGTGAAAGAGCATCGCCTACCGGCTCCTATCGTCCGCTGCTGGGCCGCTGTGGCGCTCGTGGCCTTATGCTCAGGCTTTTGGGCTGGAGGGATGCCAGAGCGGATTCTCGGTGTACTGCTGGGCGGCGTGGCCTACGGTGTGGTGTACCTGGTCATCCATCTGGCTAACCCGCAAGGAATGGGATTCGGCGACGTAAGACTCGCACCTGTCCTTGGGTTCTACCTCGGCGCTCTTTCCTGGGCTCATGTCTTCTATGGGCTCCTGTCTCCCATGCTCTGCGCCCTAGTCATCGGAGTAGTACTACTGCTGCTGAGGACGCGAAGAATGACCGAGCACTTCGCCTTTGGGCCGTACATGATTCTCGGTGTCCTTGCAGTCCTGGTGTTCGGGTAGCTGCAAAGAGAAATGGATGGCCGGCAATGTTGCCTGGCCATCCATTTCTGATACTGATCCTCATTCGGATCTCGACACCGTTTCAGTTGCTCTCAGTTGAAAGAGGTACCCAGGCGGTGAGCACTGATCCATCGTCAATCTGCAGCAGACGCATTTGGTTTTCGGGGCCGAGCGCCAAGATATCGTCTACGAAATGGCGGTAGGTGACGAAGATGAAGACTCCGCCGTTGTCTTTGATGAAATCTCTGATCTCGGGGTAGCAATCATCAAAATCATAGAATCCGTAGGGTTTTGTCATGCTGTGGACCTTGAAACCCTGACCTGACTCTTTCAACACCATGCCCGTATCAGGCCGTTGAGACGGATCAAGCAAAGCAAGGTTGGTGAACAGCTCATACCCTGCTTTAGCGAAGGGCTCCATCAATGATGTGCTGCCGTTTTGAATATCCTCGAAATCTACAGCCGGACCGTTGATTGAAGGGTTCAAGATAATGGCTGGCACTGGCACCTTGACTATCTCAGCAGTCTTTCGGAACCACTTTTTTCGTGCCTCCTGCTTGCCCACGACAGTTCCGAACATCGACCACCTGTAGTCATGTGGGGTGACGATGTTCCCCATCATGCCCTGAGTGCTTGGCTGGCACGTTGCATGTCGTGCCCACACGGTGAATCTCATGGACTCAATGATCGAAACATCCAGACGGACCGACTGAGGTGCCTTCAGAGGTCGATTGCAAACGCGGCAGTCGCCGCCATGGATCGACTCTCGAATCTCGGCGGCAAGCTCGGGAGTTACATGGTCTTCCAACTCGTCATCTTGAACTAGGGCCAGTGGCATTGGAATCTCCATTCGGTGGAAAGCAGGTTCATTTCACCCTAACCCTCCGCACCCACAAGTTGTGCTCTATGCCACTCCGCCGTCCACTTTGGGTCCAAAACCGTCCAAAATTTTTGGTTGTCCCACCTTTCGCAGAAACAAAGGTGGGACAGCCGAGCCACTCTGACTAGGACTTTTAAAAAGTGTCCCACCTTGGCGTTTTAAAGGTGGGACACCTCAAATTATTGGTTGACTAGGCTCTTTAGTCACGCTGTCCCACCTGTCCCACCTTTGAGAGCAGACATATACATATGCGCGCGCGAGGGAGAGATGGACGCACACGTGGATTGGATCAAACCAGCGAGATTTGAGAGTTGTTGAAAATTTTTTGGTGTTCGTGTCCAAGTCGCTCTGAAGCGGTGACCTTGAACGTGTAGAAGCACCATGAAGGGAATTAGCCATGAAGATGAAAGCTACGCACGACACGCCGAACCACATCTCCACGCCTATGTTGAATCAAGTTACCGGTAGTCTCAAACCATGGCTTCAACACGATCTTTTGGAAAACGGCGTTTGGTTAACGTGCGCGTCCCCGAAAGCGACGTTGCATTCTTTGATGAGCTTGCTGCCAAGGAAGACTTGGATCTCGGCCCATGGGTCCTCAAGCAACTCTATGAACGGCAGCACCTTCCTGTGCCTGACTACGTTGGCGCTGTTAAGCGTCGCCAAGTCCGAGAAGATCCACCTGGAGCCGTCGCTTGATTTTTTACGCTTAAGCGGAAATGGCCGCCCCTGCCAGGGCGGCCATCCGAAGAATTTGACTCGATATTGATCGCCAAATCTGAGATCGAGTCACTAATACACCTATTCCAGAAGGAGCATTGTGCTTCCATGATAGCAATCTTGAAGCAACTTGCACTAGTGATGCGCGCCTCCAGCGTGTCAAGCAGTGAAGTAATCGCAGGTGAATCCCATGTCTGAGAATTCACCGATACCTGCACTGCGCTCATCACTTGATCGCGTACTCAACGCTTTAGAACGTCTCGGCTTCCCAACGAAGAATTCGGATCACTTCCAGACGCTCTGCCCTTGCCACGACGACCGCACCCCTTCACTCGACGTGACCTGGCGTGACGGCCGCATTCTGCTGCATTGCTTCGGGTGCGAAGCGTCTTTTGCTGACCTGACCCAAGGCCTCGGACTGGAACCGACTGATCTGTTTGATGAAGAGAAGCCCCGCGACCAGTGGAACAACGATCGCAAAGCCCCTCGCAAGTTACCAACCCGCGAGAAGCTTCCCCCACGCATTGCAGCCCTAAACGATGCTGGCGAGGTTAAGCCCCGGCACCGTTTCAAAGTCACTCGCACCTATGACTACTTCGACATCGATGGCGTCCTTGTCCAGCAAGTAATCCGCGAAGAATGCTCCATCTCAACGCATCCTGCCAAGCGATTCGTACAGACTTTCGTAGACTCTTCGACCGGTGAAACTGTCCGCAAGAAGCCGGAAGGCTTTGTTCCCGTGCCATACCGGCTGCCACAGCTCGTTGAAGGCATCCAGGCTGGCAAATCCGTCTACGTCGTGGAAGGCGAGAAGGACGCCGACAATGGAGCTGAGAGGGGACTAGTCACTACGACTAACGCCCAGGGCTCCGGCTCCTTCACCGATGCTATGGCTGCCTGGCTTGTCCAAGAGGATGAAGCCGGCCAACCCATCAACACCACAGTCTTCATCGTCGCTGACCGAGATCAGGCCGGCTATAACCGCGCAGTGAACTTGTTCAAGCTCTTCAACGAAATGGGCCTCCGGCCTCAGATCGTGCTTCCGGCAACTTTGGACTCGAAGAGCGATCTCACCGATCATTTTGAAGCCGGCTTCGGTGTAAACGACCTCATCAAGGTCTCCTTCCAGCACGCTACTCTGCTCCTGCAGCTTGAAGCCTCGAAGAAGAGTTACGAGAAGGTGCAGGAAGCCACCAAGGAAGCGACTGCCCAGTACCGCGAAGCCTCCAATGACGATGAGGATAAGAGCCATCAGAAGGCCGCTCATACCTGGGCCAAGGAAGCTTCTCGCCGTCTGGGTCAGGTCCGTGAATCAACTGAGCTCCCTCCAGAGATCTCCCGCGAGAACGCGGAAATCGCTTCTGAGATTTCCAAGATTCGCGAGAACTCTTTCGGACTCGTAGAGAACACTTACAAGCTTGTCGGCCTCAAAGAAACCTCAGCCCTCAAGGGCGACCACAACGAAGTCGGCACAGTTACGCCTATCGGCGGTGAACAGGTCGAGACCTTCTCAACTGGAGTGATGGAGAACGACCCCGTTCCTCATCAGCCGAACACCTCCAGCCACTTTGCCGTGCGTCGCGGCGAAATTGTGCGCGTCTCGCAAAGCACTAACAATGACGGAGAGCTTACCTACAAGTTTGAAGCTGTCTTGACTGGCTGCTGGGCTCAAGTTCTCGATCAGTTTGTGGAAGATGACGGCCAAGAACACGAATACACCCTGCCTTCGCTGGGTATGCGCGTAGCCTTCTACCGTTGGAAGCGCGACCAGGACGGAAAGATCGAACGCAACACTGACGGATCTTTCAAAACCGAGTCAGAGATCGTTACCTGGAACGCTGAAACCATCCAGAAAGGTAAGTGGGTCGATGAGATCCCATGGTATGGTGCATCAGCTCTGGGCTCCACTAGCCGCCGCGGCAGGGACGCTGCATTCGATGGCATCCTCAAAGCTCTGCCATCGCCTTCCAAAAAGACGCCCAAGTACACCTCCACAGGCTGGCGAGACACCCCAGACGGACCCGTATTCGTCCATGCACATGGAGTGATCGGGAAAGACGGCCTGGTTGAGGCAGAAACTGCCCTCCCGGACGTTATGAGCGTGTACAAGCTCCCCAAGCCCACCTCGGATGCCTCAAAGCTCCTGAGTGCCTGGGAAACGGGTGTCTTCCCAATGATGGATCATCTGCCAGCTCGAATCATCATGCCCTTGATGGGTTTCGTTTTTGAATCCGTCTTCCGCGACCGCATCAAAGCCACCCTTCACCTGCAGGGCGGACGCTCCAGCTACAAGACTGCTACCGCGAACCTCTGCATGCAGTTCTTCGCACCTGGGATCTACTTCAACGGACGCCGAGAAGTCATTTCTGGCGCTAACTCAGGCGGCACCGCCCTCGGTATCCTGCGCACCGCAGCCATGGCCACCAACATGCCTGTCTTGGTCGATGACTT
This sequence comes from Glutamicibacter sp. NPDC090743, assembly GCF_044769125.1. Classification (NCBI taxonomy): domain Bacteria; kingdom Bacillati; phylum Actinomycetota; class Actinomycetes; order Micrococcales; family Micrococcaceae; genus Glutamicibacter; species Glutamicibacter sp. NPDC090743. Next base: position 55,429 of record NZ_JBIVXE010000011.1, read on the forward strand.
CGCACCAGACGGTGACCCTAAAAAGGCCCAAAAGAAGCTCGGCGATGTGGCCCGAATGAACTATAACGGCACGTTGCGCAGCGTGGGTACGATCTCGGGAGGTGTAAAGAACGACCGCCAGCTCCGCACCGGGCTGATCACCACAGGCGAGCTTGGTCCAGATGACTCAGCTGAGACCCGCCTGCTCACACTGCTGCTGAGCCCAGGCGATATTGCCGATGCCCAGGATCTTTTCCCGCAGCTGGAAAACACCAAAGCCCGGCATGCTCGTGCATTGCTTGGATCATCGCTCATCCAGCACCTAGCCAAGACCTTGGACAAGGAGCTCGAAGAGCGCCAGTACTGGCAGGACCACCGCGGCGAACCCGGTAACCCTTACGATTACTGGGTCAAGCAGGTCCGCCAGTTGCCTCACGATTCCAGCCTGGAAGGACGTTTTTCCGATGCTGGGCAATGGTGCTCACACGGCCTGCGCCTCATGGCACGCATGATGGTGGCCAACGGCGCATTCACCGAAGCTGACGCTGATGACTTCCTCATGTACGGCGATTTCGGCATCCTCGAAGCTCTCAAGCTCCAGAACGATGTCGCCGGCGACTCTGCACACCGTATGGTCAACTACCTGCGTGAAGCCCTAGCTTCCAATGACGCACACGTAACTACCTCTGACGGAGGGCAGCCATTCAACGCAGAAGAAGCAGGCTGGGTAGTGCGTGGAAGCACTTTCGACAGCGGGGAGCCGATCTACCAGCCAGCCGGCCAGAAAATCGGTGCTCTCAAAGATGAACGCGTTTACTTGTTCCCGAGCATCTGCATGAGTGTAGCCAACAAGATGGCAGCTGCCGCAGATTCCACGTTCGGCGAATCCTCAGTGTCTATCGGCTCTGCGATGCTTTCTCATAACTGGATCACCCGAGATAGCGATGGCAAGTGTGCCTCGCAGCGCCGCATTTCCGGTAAGAAACTCCGCGTCTGGGATATTCCTGCAGCGGTCCTTTTCGGCAATGACAACGACGATAACCGCAACGACCAGGTAACGGACGGCAGCGGCCAAGGACCGGCTGCTGATGCACCTGAATGGCTGCCTGTATTCAGCCCCTGGGGAGAGCCACAAGAGCCTACAGAAGCGCCGCAGCCCACCGTTCCGGCCTCCCACACTTTCACCGACCGGGCAGGTGCCCAGATCCTCATGACCCATCTTGAGGAGTATCAGCCCTGCGTGGATTGCGGACAAGCCGCTGCAGGCAGCGTCAATGGCCTGGCAATCCACGAGGACTGCTGGAATGCCCGGATCGCACCTGTAATCGAGCCAGAACCTACCGAGCCTGAACTAGTGGTGCTCAGCGATGAAAACACTGCTCAAGCCAATGACTCGTCCCCATTCCCTGAGCCGGTTTCATCAACTCCACCGCAGGCTAAGAACACGGTAGCTGCCGCCAACAAGCCGCAGTTCGCTGCTTCAAGTGCAGTTCTCGACCTCGATGGCCTGTACCTTCCTGGCCAGCCAGTAAACCCAGACGTGAAGATACCTGCCCATGTTGGTGAGTTCGTGGCTCTGGTCAATAGGCTGAACTTAGGCACCGTCATCCGTAGCACACGCTCGAAGGAAGGGCAGTGGAGCTACAAGACCGCACCAGGTCAGATCTACTTGACCAACGATGCTACCTGCAAGATCTTCGGCATCGACCCCCAAGACCTTCCGAGGGACCGCGATTCACGCCGTAAGTTGCTGGAGGAAGTCTCCAAGGGGCATCCATTCCTCGCTGACGCGCTGGCTGACGGCTGGGAGATGACCCATAAGGGAGAAAAGATCTCGGGCAGCATGCGCGTGTACCGCAGCGAAGAAGACCGTTCAGATGAGCGGTGCATGGTTGCTTTCATCCCTATGCTTGGCGATGATGCTTACCCATTGATCGCTCAGAAGAATGAGGAGGGCAAGCTCGTTGGGCCGGCAGCAACAGGAACAGTTGCTGTGCGCCTTCAGAAGTTCTCCGATGCTTTGGAGTACCCATTCACTGTTTCGGCGAGCAGTACTGGCCTGAACCTTCTGTCGGAAACCCGAAGGGATCGCAAAGACAGCCTAGCCGCTTCCACTCCAGTTCCACCGGCAACGATTCCAGGCCTAGTACTGGACCATAACTGGTCCCGCAAGCCAAGTGCCGAGGAAAAGCAGCTGAAGTACGTTCACGCCTACGACCGAAGCGCTTCATACCTTGCTGCAGCTGACACCTCCTACGGTATCGGGGAAGCTGAGCATCTCACCGCCCCAGACTTTGATCCGAAGCTTCCCGGCTACTGGAAGATCGAAGTACCTGAAGCCGGCGAATGGCTCTACCCCTCGATCTTCAATCCAGGAGGCCGCAACATTGAAGGGGCTTTCTGGTACACCACAGAGACCCTGGCCTGCGCCACCAAGGATCTCGGGTATGAAATCGAGCCACAAGAAGCCTACGTATGGCCGACAAACACTCGCATCTTCAGCACTTGGGTGAAGAAGATCAGCGATGCTCGCACGCTACTGGACTCCGCGGACCCAGATGCCCAGGCTGCACGCGATGTGATCAAGAGCCTCTACGTCCGCACCTTCGGCATGATGGGCTCTCACGAGTACCATCAGGGCCGTATGGGCTACGCTCCAGAACGCTATGACCTCCTCAAAGGCCGTGCTGGTGCAAACATCATCCGGCGCATCCTGCAGATTGGCAATGACACCGGAAACTGGCCACTGGCTGTTTTCACAGACACGATCTTGTACGCATCTGACGAACCAGATGGCGTGAAGGCATGGCCAGGGCTGGAACGAAACTACGGCCGCAAGCCGGGAGCCTACAAGCATGAAGGCACCACCACGATGGAAAAACTCATGCCGTACCTGACTGGCAACGGTGTGGATCTCACAGCCGTCCGTGAGCTGCTGAACAAGGAAGGGGAGTAGCGAAATGTGGGATGACGTAGAAGCACCAGAACCATCAGACCGCCGAAGCCTGTTCTTCAAGGCAATGACCGGACGTGAGACTGCAGCTGTTTCAGGCAATAAGTCCGAAAGCATTCTGGACATGCTCAAAACCGTTGCTCACCGTCCAAATGGGACGGTTGATACTAAACGTGCCGCCCAGGAGCTCGGAGTCAGTCAGCGAACGATTCAGCGTTGGGTCAAAGGGACTCAGAAGCCGAACCTACAGCACGGAAAAACTTTGAAGAAGAAGAGCCGGCAGGTGGCATCTACCAAGGCCGGACGTAAAAAAGCCATTCAGGAAAGCTTGAAGGGAAGCCGCAAACGAATGGCACAACGAGGTGCCAAAATTACCGTGAAGGGCATGCAGGGCGTCTCAGGAACGAATTCCATGGGGGATGACTACAAGCGTCTGCGTTCAGCCACGCTAAACCTCACCCCTGACCAGATGCAGGACTTGATGCACGCCTATGCAGAAACTGGAGATCGCGGAATTGGTGAGTACTTGGAGAAGCTCTACAGCGATAACTACGGCGCTGGCCAATGGAACATGAAATGGATCAGCGATATTAACCTCAAGGAGATCTAAGAGATCCGCTCAGCCTTATTCAGCCAGAACTCTGGCAAAGGCGCAGAATCTAAAATAACGCTATTCCGCCCCTGGACCTTGGACTCGGGCGGAATTTGCACTCTCCAGGCCTCCAGGTCTTTCAAGAGCTCATATTTCAGCTGCTCTGCCTCGAAGCGATTATTTCGCACCATACGAATCACAACCTGACCAGGGCGGTGAACTCTCCACCGGTCCTTAGTCGATAGCCGGCTAATGCGAGGAATCCATAGGCGCAGCCAAGGCATATGCATCAAGTAGATCCCGTGTGGCTCCAGCCAACCGAGCTTCTCCCAGTCTTCATCAGGTCTACGCGCAAGCCGAGCTCGATGAGCACTTTCTTCCGCAACACCCAACCGCACCTGCTCGTTGACCAGCTGGACCGGATCAACTTTCACCCGCTCATAGACAGTTTCTCGGCGTGAAACAGGAAGCGTTCCGCGAGCCCACCTACGTACCGTATCCGGGTGAACGTCCAGAGCCTTGCCCACCTGGTGAGCATTGAGGAATGCATGATGTTCTCTTTCCCACGCCAGATATCCCAAGGCCAGTACAGTGCGCACATGTGGTGCTTTGTACCAGGGCTCATCAGAGGAAACCGGGAACGGGTTAGCAAACTGTGTAGGCTCTAGAGTCTCAGGAATCTTGCTCACTGCTACTGTCCTTAGTTACAAACTTTGGAGGCCGGCCGAACCACTCGCCCTTCTCATAGAGCTTTTGCACAGTAGCCATGTACCCCTCAATTTCTGAGCGGCTGAACACCGTGATTTTTGAATGCAACGGCTCAGGAAACGGAGCCTTCACCGAGGAGTCAGACTGCTCACTCCTCTTGCTCATCAACCTGCGCTGCCGAATCCCTGAGTCACTGATCCCCAGCAGCTCTTTCACTTCCTCCGTGGTCAACCAATCGGACTTGTCCTCGCTCATGCCCAGCTCCTTTACTTAGTTACGTTTGGCGCTATTATCTCACCTTGCACAGCTGCCCAGCAACTATCACAGAAAAGTAACAAAACGATTTCTCGCAGGCCCGGAGCCCTCCGCAACCACAAGAAAAATCCCCGGCTCACTCGGGCTTGCCCGAGTGCAGACCGATTCGAGCGCAGCGAGTAATCCTGCAACGCAGG
>NZ_JBIVXE010000012.1:0-44773 GCF_044769125.1 Glutamicibacter sp. NPDC090743
CACTACAACTAGCGCCCCCCCCACTCCACCACCGCCTCTTGGTTGGGTTTCTGGTGGGGGGGGGGCGGCCGGGGGGGGGGGGGGGGGGCCCGCCCCCCCCCCCCCCCCCCCCCCACGGCACTGGACGTTCGTCGCCCCGAAACGAAGTTGCACCAATTCGCGTGGCTTCTCTTGCTCGATCGCCTAGGCTAGTTCATACGATGGAAACTAGAGCACAGACACATCAGACCGGCGGCCGCGACCGCGCGATCGCCGAACGGAATCGCACCGGTGAAGATGAGTTCCGCGTAGACATTGAGCGCATCCGCTTCTCCCCGTACTTCTCCCGGCTGTCCTCGGTGACGCAGGTGATTCCCCAGGCGGGTTCAGGCACCCTGGTCCACAACCGATTGACCCATTCGCTGAAGGTTTCGGCGGTGGCCCGTTCCATCGCCATCGGCCTCCGAAGGCGTGACGAACCTACTAGGCGACTAATCTCCGACTTAGGAGGGTGCGACCCGGTAGTTGTCCAAGCAGCGGCAGCCGCCCACGATCTGGGCCACCCGCCTTTCGGGCATCTGGGAGAGCAGGAACTCGACCGGGTCGCCCGCGATACCTTGGGGCTTCCCGACGGATTCGAAGGCAATGCACAGACCTTCCGGATCCTCACCGCCCTCGATAGCTGCGATGCCACACCGCGCGGCATGAACCTGACTCGCGCGGTTCGCGCGGCTGTACTCAAATATCCCTGGACGCGCAATGAATGGCGCAGCCAGGCCCCGGTCGCCCCGGAGCTGCTCCCCCGTGGCGTCGGCGCGAATCCGGCTGCTGGCGCCATGAAGTATTCAGCCTACGATATCGAGGCTGAGGAAATGGACGACGTCCTGTCGGTCTTCCCGGGCATCGGAAAATACCAGCAGACGCTGGAAAGCTCGGTTATGGATATCGCAGACGATATCGCCTACGCGGTTCATGACCTCGATGATTTCTATCGCGCTGGCATATTGCAATACACCAGCGTCTCCGCTGAACTGCGAGCGTGGCTGGATCAGTCTGTCCGCTTCCAAGCCCTGAAGGCCCCAGAGCTGGACCAGCGGCAGCCGGGCCACGCGCTGGAAATTACGTGGCGCCATGTCCTGGCGAAGGATCCTTGGATTGCCAATCCAGACGCATTCCGCGCCTCGGTGCAACGGGTCGGCCATGACCTCGTCGATGGCTTGCTCGCAGTTCCCTACGACGGCGGCCTGCAGGCGGACCGTGCGGTTACCGCCTTCACTCGGCGATGGATTGACCGGTTGCAGGAATCGATCACCGTTGAACGCACGCCTAATGTGCGCAGCGGCCATATCCGCTTGAGCGATGAAGCATGGCATGACGTCGTAGTACTCAAGTTCGTCCATGCCCGCTTCGTCTTGGACCGTTCAGACCTGGCGGTATACCAGCGTGGGCAAACGCGAATTATCCGTTCCCTGGCAGAAGGCTTCAACACCTGGCTCAATGATCCGGAGGATGCAGGGCGCGCACCGCGACGGTTGCTGGACTCGGTGGAAGCTACCACCGAGGAATACCGCCAATTGCGCGAGAGCACCCCGGAGCTGTTCTCGCAGTCCGGCCCGCAAGAGATCCAACGGCTGGGCCAGGCCCGGGCCATCGTCGATTACATTGCTTCCTTCACCGATGCCCAAGCCGTCTCGTTGAATTCGCTGCTAACCGGCACCTCGGACAATCTCTGGGAAGCCGGCCGCGGGCTCTAGTCAACGGCCTCTCGCGCACCTGCCCGCGGCAAAATCGCTAGTCCGATTAACGAGCCATTGGCCGTTGCTCGCCCACATGAGCAACGGCCAATGTCACCAACTCGAAAGTTGCGCTCAGGGGTTAGAGGCCCAGGCTTCGGATGAGTTCCACCAGGGTTGCAAGAAGATCGCTCAACATCAAAATACCTCGTTCTAATCAGTTGGATTGCTGTTTCGTTCCGGGTCGGAATTCCCGTTCCGGCACTTAGTACATTAGCGCAAAATATCCCTAGTCAAAGCGATTTTCGGCATTGTGAGAAACCTTTAACACAATGTAAATCGCCCCTTTACGCCACGTTTCTCATTGCCCGTATTTGGACCAGAAATACCGTCGCTGCGGCATGCGCCCCGCCCGGAGCGTGACAGATTATGACGACGTGCTCCTGCACGCCGGGCAACGCTTACGCGCCAAAGGCGTGGCGTTGAGCGGTGCATGAGCCGCACCGGAGGCCACGGGCCCAATTGCCCTGCAAACTGGTCTCCGCGCATGATCGGCGAAGAGCCTTTTCAGTCCGTGCCAATGAGTCGGTGGCCCGTGGGAGCATGTACTTGCAAGCGTCCATCTACTGTTGAGGAACATCAGGCCTGACCATGGATTCACAATTGGCTGTCAGAATTATCGAAGCTGTTCGGCTTCTCCACAGCCTGGGCTATCGCGGGTTGAGAATTCTCCCGGGAATCAACGCTTCAGGAACTGCCTGGAGAATTGCCGTCTTCAACGTGACGGAGTGGCGCGCCGATGATCGATTCGGCGGGCCTTTCCTGGCCCGGGAAAGTTGCCTCTACTCGACGGCCGATGAAAATGTGTTCAACCAGAAAATCCAGTTCCCCCACGACGTCAGCCATGTCAACGTTGCAGAAGCCATCCTCATTGGCATGCCATCGCTACAGCGTTCAAGCATGGAGGACACCGGCAATCGCGAATACGTTCAGTGGTATGCGCAATTGGCAGCTCGGGTCAACCAGCTCACCGATTTGCCGGTAGCGTACGCCGATTACTTCGACGACACGGAAGGTTGGGAAATCGGCTGGGGAAGCGAACAGCGCTTTCCGCATCCTCCTGCCTACGCGCCTGAGAACGCAGACTAGGATAGAAGCTCGGCATCCAGGTCTGCTCCATCTGCTTGAGCTATGCATGCATTTGGCTCCACCAGCGAGAACCAGAAGTCCCTTCCATGGCTCCTAGGTGATCCGTCGTTGAAAAACCAAACCTGGAAGAAGCTGCCGGTCGACGAGCTCTGAGATGACCATGATCCGGTTGTTGAATGCCACGAAAAACAGCACACTGAGCCAGTACCGTTCTTCGATTCAAGGACCACCTCGACTGGTATGCCACGCAGAGTACAGCGGAAAATCTATGATGCGCGGAAAGCCGGGCAAATCCCCGAGAACGGGAAAAGCTGGTCATCATCGACTACCGCGAGTTTCGGCACCCTAACGGGAAAATGATCAAGAATCCGGGACATGACCTCCGGGTGGTAGCCTCCATCCTGGAAAAGGCCATAAGAAGCTCGCGTCCCGAAATTATTATCATTTTCAAGGTACCCGGGCAGTCGAATAGTTGAAACGGTTCCACAGGTTGAAGCAGCTGGCCCCAATCCTCACTGAGGATTGAGGCCAGCTGATTGGCTGCAAGGACTACTTGGTCAGCAGTTCAAGAGCCTTGTTCAGGGTTGCGCTTGGGCGCATGGCCGCTGCGGTCTTGGCTTCGTCTGGGCGGTAGTAGCCACCCAGCTCGACAGCCTTGCCCTGCACCTCGGCCAGCTCGGCAACGATGGCTTCTTCATTCTCGCCCAGTGCCTTGGCAACTGCGGAGAAGGCCTCGGCCAGTTCTGCGTCCTTGTCCTGCTTTGACAGCTCTTCAGCCCAGAACTTGGCCAGGTAGAAGTGGCTGCCGCGGTTATCCAGCTCGCCCACCTTGCGCTTAGGCGACTTGTCTTCCAACAGGAAGGTGCCGGTTGCAGCGTCGAGGGTATCGGCCAGCACCTGGGCGCGGGCGTTGTTGGTAGTCACTGCCAGGTGCTCGAAGGAAGCACCCAGGGCCATGAACTCGCCCAGCGAATCCCAGCGCAGGTGGTTCTCGTTCACCAGCTGCTGCACGTGCTTCGGAGCCGAGCCGCCGGCACCGGTCTCGAACAGGCCGCCGCCAGCCAGCAGCGGAACGATCGAGAGCATCTTGGCCGAAGTGCCCAGTTCCAGGATCGGGAACAGGTCGGTCAGGTAGTCGCGCAGCACGTTGCCGGTCACCGAGATGGTGTCCTCGCCCTTGCGGATGCGGTCGATCGAGTACTGGGTCGCTTCGACCGGGGACAGGATCTCGATGGTCAGGCCCTCGGTGTCGTGCTCCTTGAGGTACTCGTTGACCTTGGTGATCAGCACTGCGTCATGGGCGCGGTTCTCATCGAGCCAGAAGACAGCCGGGGTCTGGGAGGCGCGGGCACGGTTCACTGCCAGCTTCACCCAGTCGCGGATGGCTACATCCTTGGTCTGGCAGGCGCGCCAGATGTCGCCAGCGAAGACCTGGTGCTCGATGAGCACTGCATCGTTCTCGTCGACGATCTGCACGTGGCCGTTGCCAGCGATTTCGAAGGTCTTGTCGTGCGAGCCGTATTCCTCGGCCTTCTGCGCCATCAGGCCGACGTTCGGCACGGTGCCCATGGTGGTCGGGTCGAACGCGCCGTTGGCACGGCAGTCGTCGATGGCCACCTGGTAGATGCCTGCGTAGGAGGAATCCGGGAGCACAGCCAGGGTGTCTGCGGTGTCGCCCTTGGCATCCCACATCTTGCCGCCCAGGCGGATCATGGCCGGCATCGAAGCGTCGACAATCACGTCCGATGGAACGTGCAGGTTGGTGATACCCTTGTCGGAATCGACCATGGCAACTGCCGGGCCCTCTTCCAGGCCCTTGGCGATCAGCTTCTCCACGCCGGCGCGCACCTCGTCGGACAGCTCGTCCAGGCCGCCGAGGATGGCTGCCAGGCCGTTGTTCGGGTTCAGGCCGGCTGCTGCCAGCTCGTCGCCGTAGGTTTCGAACAGCTCGGAGAAGTAGGCCTTCACCACGTGGCCGAAGATGATCGGGTCGGAGACCTTCATCATGGTGGCCTTCAGGTGCGCCGAGAACAGCACGCCCTCTTCCTTGGCGCGGGCCACGGAGTTCTTCAGGAACTCGGACAGGGCCGCGGCGTGCATGACGGTGCCGTCGATGACTTCGCCGGCCAGCACGTCGAAAGGCTTCTTCAGGACCTTGACTTCGCCGTCTTCGCCGACGAAGCGGATCGAGATCTTCTTGTCCGCGTCGATGACTACGGACTTCTCGTTGGCAGCAAAGTCGTCAACGCCCATGGTGGCCACGTTGGTCTTCGAATCAGCGGCCCACTCGCCCATGGAGTGCGGGTACTTGCGAGCGTAGTTCTTCACGCTCAGCGGTGCACGGCGGTCCGAGTTGCCCTCGCGCAGGACCGGGTTCACAGCCGAACCCTTGATCTTGTCGTAGCGTGCGCGGACGTCGGTCTCTTCATCCGAGGTCGGGTTATCCGGGTAGTCAGGCAGTGCGTAGCCGGCAGCCTGCAGCTCGGCGATGGCAGCCTTCAGCTGCGGAATCGAAGCCGAGATGTTCGGCAGCTTGATGATGTTTGCATCCGGGGTCTTGGCCAGGTCGCCAAGTTCTGCCAGAGCATCACCGATGCGCTGCTCTTCGGTGACATAATCCGGGAAGGTAGCGATGATGCGACCAGCCAGCGAGATGTCGCGGGTCTCAAGTTCCACACCGGCGGTCGAGGCGAAGGCCTCCACGATTGGCAGGAACGAGTGGGTCGCCAGCATAGGCGCTTCGTCGGTGTGGGTGTAAATAATCTTTGCCATAGGTGTGGCGTCTCCCTGAACGTCGTGCGGAAGCGGTGTTACCGCCCTGAACTCAACGTTCCAAATCTACCTGATTTTGCTCTGCACCACACTTTGCGGCAGCGGGAAATACGCGCGGCAACGCCGTTTATTCACCGAAATGCCGGGCTGGACAGCCTGCAAGCAGTTCGTCACATTTAAGTTAATCAGCGATAACTCAACAGAGTTATTCGCTATTCGGCTCTTCCGCCGGCCAGCGCTTCGAGATTCGCCATGGCCTCATCGAAGAGCTCAACTGGATCTGCAGGCTCCCCGGCGCTTTCCGCCTGGCCGAAGCTCTGCCAGGCCACGCGCCAGAGGGCGGCCAAGGCTTCGCCAATCATCAAGGCTGGCATGGCCGGCACCAGCCCGCGGCGGCGCAGCTCCTGCGAGGTGGCAGCGCAGAAGGCTTGATCTTGCCGGGTGATGGCCAATAGCAGCTTCGGCTCCGTGGCAATCAACCGGGAAATGCGCCGGTATTCGTTGCCGCGAATCTCGGCAACAAGGATTCGGCGGCATTCGTTGGCCAGCAGCCGAAAAATCTGCGCGCTCGTGGATCCGTCAGCGATGGGGCATTCGGTCACGGCCTGGATCAATTCATGCTGCGCCGGCACCATGGCCGCTTCCCTGGATTCGCAGTAGCGGAAGAAGGTCCGCTCGGAAATGCCGGCCCGGGCAGCGATCTGCCCCACGGTCACCGACTCCAGGCCCTGGAGTTCCACCAGCTCCAGGGTTGCTGCCCGGATGGACTGGATCGTTGCCTCTTTGCGTTCCTCGCGAATCCCCATGGCGCTCTCCGATGCTCCGGACTGCCTGTACTGCGCAGGCCTCGTCCACCAAATTTGTTTCCTGTCACAGTCTGACAGATTCGCTTACGAAAAAGTGGCAGAGTGTGACAGTATTTAGCGGTTGACACTCCACAGGAAGAAGACTTCGTGACTACAAATCCCCCTAGAACCAGCGCCAAGCCAAGCGCGGCGCCCGCCGGGCAACTCTCCACCAAAACCCTGACAGGCATCATCGCCTCGCTGGCCCTGGCCGCTTTCATGATGATCCTGAACGAGACCGTGCTCACGGTAGCGCTGCCCGGCATCATGCAGGACATGGGCATTTCGGCGTCCACCGGCCAGTGGCTCACCACCGGATTCCTGCTGACCCTGTCAGTCGTCATCCCCACCACTGGCTTCCTGCTGCAGCGCTTCGCGCACCGGTCGCTGTTCTTCTTCGCCATCATCAGCTTCATCCTCGGCACCGTCATCGCGGTGCTGGCGCCGAGCTTCGCCTTCTTGCTGCTGGCACGCGTTATCCAGGCCATCGGCACGGCCATCGTCCTGCCCTTGCTGATGACCACCACCTTGACGCTGGTGCCCGTCCACCAGCGCGGCACCATCATGGGCCTGAACTCGATCGTCATCGGCGTCGGCCCGGCTATCGGGCCTACCGCCTCGGGAGCCATCGTGCACGCATTGGGCTGGCATTACATCTTCATCCTGATGCTGCCGATCGCCGTGGCGGTCCTGGTACTGGGCGCCATCTTCTTCAAGATCCCTTCCAGTGCACGCAAGATCAAGGTGGATTCGGCTTCGGTGCTACTTTCCGCCTTGGCCTTCGGGTTCCTGGTGTACGGCATTTCCAGCATCGAGCATGCCGCGGATAACGCCACGATGATGATCGCCAGCTTCGCCATCGGCCTGGTGGCCCTGGCACTGTTCATCATCCGCCAGGTCAAGCTGGCCGCCAGCGGCCGCGAACTGCTGAACCTGACCCCGTTTGCCTCGCGCAGCTTCAGCTTCGCGATCGCGATGATCATGATTGCCTTCGGCACCCTGCTCGGTTCGCTGATGATCGTGCCGATCCTGCTGGAATCCGGGCAGGGCATCGACTCGCTGCAGATCGGCATCATGCTGCTTCCCGGCGGGCTGGCCCAGGCCATCGCCTCGCCGATTTTCGGGCGGATCTACGACAAGCGCGGACCGCGCCCGGTGCTGATCCCCGGCGCCGTGCTCCTGGCCGCCGGGCAGTGGATGTACACCACTGTCACCGCGCAGACCGAATTGTGGATGTTCATGCTCTGCCACATCGTCTTCTCCATCGGACTGGCCCTGCTGATGACCGGCTTGATGTCCTCCGCGATGGCTTCGGTGGATCCGCGCCTGTTCGGCCACGGTTCGGCAATCTTCAATACCGCGCAGCAGCTGGGCGGCGCCATCGGCACCACGGTCTTCGTGACCGTGATGTCGCTGCTGTCAAAGGTCCAGCTGGACGCCGGGTCCGAGCTGGCCGAGGCCTTGTTCTCTGGCGCGCATATCTCGTTCATCGTCGGCGCCGTGCTGGCCACGATCGGGATCGTCTTCGCCTTCATGATCAAGGGCGAGAAGCCGCACGCGAATCACTGAGGCGCCACTTCGGCGTTGCTGGCCCTCAAGGCCTGGAGGGCGGGAGCGCTGGCACCCGGACCAGCGGCAGATGGCCCAGATAAGAGAGCAATCAGCCCGAGCGATGGAATTCCTTTTGGCATTACACCGCTCGGGCTTCATTTGTCCTATGAATGCTTTTCTACCGGCCGGGAACGTGCCGAGGCGCTAAGCCGACTCCGCAAGGCAGGCCGTCCTTACACATCGGAAGATAGTGGGCAAACGACAAGAATGACGAAATGTCTAGAAACAGATAACCACCCGACCTCGGTCACCATTGCCCAGCGTGCTCCAATCATGCGCCAGCTAGGCAGTTCAATACAGCCTGAGCGGACCATTTATTGGAGGCAACTAATGGTAGAACCGGGTCGTGCGCCGTTAAGCATTCATTCATCGGAAAACGCGAGAACGAAGGATAAGACCTACGCCATCGAAACAGAAAACAGGCTCGGAGCATGACCGCACGCACAACATCAGCGAAGAGCTAAAAATCGACTCGAGTCATGGAAAGCAGAAGCCCCCTATTGTGATCCTGAAGTAGCAAAGGCGTAAATAGACTGTGTTCATGATCGTGATTGCTAAAGGCAGGTAATCGCTGCCGTTACTGCAGTCAGCTTAGCCCGGGTGTTTCATGATGGGTGCCGTAATTAACTGTCATTAAAGACGAAAGAGTGATCTGAACTGGGAAAATAAAGGTGTCTAAGCCAAAATTCCATGAGTTCAAGGATCACTCTTTCAGTGAATAATCATACCGGTCTTTACCCGCAGCTCCCAACCGTGACCATATCCCAGAATCTGGTGTCCCATGCTGGGCTGTCCACGCTGACCGGCCTGCTCAACAGCCTCGGGTTCCGGCAACTGGCCGAGGACCGGCTCGGCCAGTTCGTCCCCGCCACCGCGACCCACCGTCCAGGGAAAATGATCAGCGACCTGGTGCTGACCCTCGCCGCTGGCGGGGAGCACGTCACCGACACCGACCAGCTACGCGTTGCCCGAGGCGTGTTCGGGTCGGTGGCTTCCGAATCAACGTTCAGCCGCTTCTTCACCCGCCTCGCCGAGCATCCCGGCGCGTTCGACTAGCCTTCGCGACCATGCAAAGGGAGGTCCGTTCCCGGCTCTGGGCCGCTGCTGGCCGGCGCAGCCCGGCCGTGCGGACAACCCGCGCCAACCCGCTCATCTTGGATATCGATGCCTTATTGGTGCATGTGCACTCCGACAAGGAAGGCGCCAAAGGCACTTACAAGCGCGGGTACGGGTTCACTCCGATGATCGCCATGGCCGATTACGGCCAGGGCCATGGCACCGGGGAGGTGCTGGCGGTGAGGATGCGCCCCGGCAACAAGGGAGCGAATTCCGCGGCGGACCATATCAGCATCCTCACCGAGGCGTTGGCCCAGTTGCCTGATGATTTCTATGACCAGGATGGTTGCCTGATCGGTGAGAAGATCCTGGTCCGCACCGATAGTGCTGGGGCGTCCCGCGAATTTTTGCACCACTTGCATGCCCTGGGTTTGCAGTTCTCCACCTCGTACGCGCTGCCCGTGGTCAATGAGCGGTTCATCGGATGGATCAACGAGAAGAAGTATTGGGAGCCGGCACTCACCGCCACCGGCAAGATTCGTGAGGATGCGTGGGTGATCGACGCGACCAAGATCTTGGGGTTGAGGGATTATCCGCCGGGCACCAGGATTTATTTGCGGGCCGAGCCCTTGCATCCCGGGGCGAAGGCCAACCTGTTCGATACCGCCGGGAATCGGGTGACCGCATTCTTGACCAATGCTCCTCGGTTTGATCCGGCGTTCTTGGACGTGCGGCATCGGGCGCGGGGCCGGTGCGAGAACCGGATCAAGTCGTTGAAGGCTGCCGGGTTGGGCAAGTTGCCGTTTTTCGCGTTCGGCGCGAACCAGGCCTGGGCGAATCTGGCGATGTTCGCTTTGAACCTGGTGACATGGCTGCAGCTGGCGGTGCTGCCGGCCGAGCATGCCGCCGTCAGTTGGGATTTGAAGCGGTGGCGGTATCGTATCTGGTCGCTGGCCGGGAAGCTGGTGACCGGCAGCCGAAGGCCGCGAATACTGGTCAACCAGGACGCACCAGAAGCGGGTCTGGTGCTGTTGTTGCAGGAGCGGATCAGCAGGCTGGCTGGCAGGTGGCGAGACGGGCACTTGGCAGCCTGAGCCGCTGGCGTCCGGTCCCTGATTCCTTCAACGGCAATGCAGTTTTCGGTGGGTGGTGGCCGGTGCATGCGCCAGCGGGTGGCGCTCTTCGTCGTGCCCGCAAATGCGGAAACCCACCAGTGCGTGGCTTACGCCAGTCGTAGGTGGGTTTCCGGACCGTCATGAAAAAGTTGGGTTAGCTGATCTCGATTCTCACAACTCTTCTTTGTCATTGCGATGGTCTTTAACTGCGGTTAAAGCTGCAGTTACGAGTGCAAATGCGAACGCTATCCAGAGGTTCTCTAACACTTCAAGGAAATGACGGTTAGCCAGCGCGCAATAAACACCAGTCAACACCGAAAGACCGAGGATAGATATCGTAAGATACAAAGCGACCCGACGAACTACGAGTTTGCGAGCCCATCTCATATTAGGCAACTCCTGTCTGAACCAGTAGCTCCCACGCTATCCCGGGTATGGAGCATTGCGAATCGGAGCGAGTTGTGCTGCTGTCAGACCAACAGCAGCCAGTGCTGCGGCAATCTTCTTCCTATACTTCCAAACCAAACGTGCGACACGGACCAAAACCCAAGACGTTGCAGGAATTCCAACACAGCCAACAATCACTTCCGTGACCTGCATGATTACTTGGTTCTTGGAAACGCCTTTTCGGAAAACCCAGGCTGCAGTTAACGCGCAACTTACAATAGCAGCTGGGCCAGGGAGCGGTAACCCTGCGGGTTGCATTACACCCAGATCATTCAATCGCTTCTGACGCTTAGCCATCTGGGCAATCTCAATATCCGAGACTGAACCGAATTCTTCAAACGCACGCTCGAAATCTTCGATGTTCTGCAAATCTTTGCTATCCGGATCACAGGTATTGCAATCGTATAGTGAAGTTAATTTGTCGCCCGCTTGCTCATTGCGCCCTAGTTTAGCTGCTTGTGGCGCTAGTAACCCTAGTAGAACTACTGGGGCAAGGTTGAAAACTACATTCCGTCGATCTAACGACATCGCATCCAGACTTTCTATTTTTCAGTGATGAATTCTGTCCACGTATAGAAGCTACTAGTAAGATAGAGATATAGCAATCTTTTTTGGAAAATCGACATACCTTAGTAAAGAGGCGCGGACCCTTGGGATGCCATGGTGCTTCTGAGAGACTTTACGAACGTCAAGCAGCTTATCCAAGCCAGCGAGTTCCTACTCTTTGTGGCGCTCACTCCCTGGAAGGCTTTGAGAACAGGAGCTTCTTCAGGGTTGGGAATGAGCCTGCTCTAGTGCAGTGCAAGACTTGAATGGCTTTTAAATTGACATGTCGCCAGCAGATCAACGATCTTTTATCAGCGGGGGCTGCTCCCTGATTCTGGCCTCGATTGGGCGCTTATGCGGCCGTTTGAGATTACGGTTTTCACAATTCTTAACTCGTATATCACTCCGCAGCTCGAAGGTCTGACTTGTGCTTATGACAATCGGACGATGCGGTCCTGTTACACTCACGATGGCAACGCGATTTCTTCCATATGAATCCGACAAGTCAAGATTTATACACAAATTTTTGAAGCGGCGGGGCAGACATAGGTGATGGCCCATTAGTTATTTTTGGGATCGCACCACTTACGCCCCTTCTGGTTCCCAGCAAAGTACCGATCCACGTGCTGCCGGTGCATTCTGCCGGGTGTACCTTCTCGCCTTGTCTGCAAGGTGATAGCTTGAAGGCCAATCAGGGAAAACCAGAAGCCTTGGTCTTCCTCATCCCCGGGTCACCGGGCAGCCAGACAGGGACACAACATGGCAGCATTGCCGGAAACCGATATGAGCGATCTGGCCATTGCCTCGCGGGCAGTGCTCAGGCCGATCTCCCGGATTGCCGAGGCGGCCGGAATCCCGCAGGACGCGCTGGAGCCCTACGGCAAGTACAAGGCCAAAATTGATCCTGCCCTGCTGCCGGCCAACGGAAGCCGGCCCGGAAAAGTCGTCCTGGTCAGCGGCATGTCCCCGACGCCGGCAGGGGAAGGCAAATCCACCATGGTGGTGGGCCTGGGCGACGCGCTGGCTGCCACCGGGACCAAGACCATCATCGCGCTGCGCGAGCCCTCAGTCGGCCCGAGCTTCGGGATGAAGGGCGGAGCCACCGGTGGAGGCCAATCCCAGGTACTGCCCATGGACGAGATCAATCTGCATTTCACCGGGGATTTCCACGCCATCACCAGTGCGAACAACCTTCTCATGGCAATGCTCGACAACCACCTGCAGCAGGGCAACGAGCTGGGCATCGACCCGCGATCCATCACCTTCAAGCGGGTGCTGGACATGAACGACCGCGCATTGCGCCACGTGGTGATCGGCCTGGGCGGTACCGCCAACGGGGTGCCGCGCGAAACTGGCTTCGAAATCACCGCCGCCTCCGAGGTCATGGCTGTTTTCTGCCTGGCCACCGGGCTGGCGGACCTGCGCGCCCGATTGGGCAGGATCACCGTCGGATACACCTACGCCAAGGCCCCGGTCACCGCCGATGACCTGGGCGCGGCGGGTGCGATGGCGCTGCTGCTCAAGGAAGCCATCAAGCCCAACCTGGTGCAGAGCATCGGGGGCACTCCCGCGCTCATCCACGGCGGGCCCTTTGCCAACATCGCCCACGGCTGCAACTCGGCCATCGCCACCAACACCGCCCGCGCACTGGCCGACGTGGTGGTGACCGAAGCCGGCTTCGGCACCGATCTGGGCGCCGAGAAATTCATGGACATCAAGGCCCGCTACGCCGGGTGCCCGCCGGACACGGTGGTCATTGTCGCCACCGTCCGCGCACTGAAGATGCATGGTTCGGTGCCCAAGGAGGAGCTGGGGGAAGAAAACGTCGAGGCCGTGCGGGCCGGGCTGCCGAACCTGGAACGCCACGCCTCGATCGTCTCGAAGTTCGGCATCCAGCCGGTGATCGGCATCAACCGCTTCACCACGGATACCGATGCCGAGCTGGAAGCGGTCACCGGCTGGGCAAAGCAGCAGGGCATTGCCTGCGCCATCGCCGATGTCTGGGGCCAGGGCGGCTCCGGAGCAGGCGAGCTGGCCGCCATGGTGCTGCGGACCATCGGGGAACCGGGCAATTTTGCCCCGCTGTACGAGCTGCAGCAGCCGGTCGAGGACAAGATCCTGGCCCTGGTGCGCGGCGTCTACGGCGGCGAAGGCGTCGAGTACTCCCCCAAGGCCCGGCGGATGCTCCAGCAGATCCACGACAACGGCTGGTCGCACCTGCCGGTCTGCATCGCCAAAACCCAGTACTCCTTCTCCGATGACCCGCAGCTGCTAGGCGCCGCCAGCGGCTTCACCGTGCAGGTCCGCGAGCTGATCCCCAAGACCGGTGCCGGATTCATCGTGGCCATCACCGGGGCGCTCACCACGATGCCGGGACTTCCGCGGGTGCCAGCGGCCCTGCACATGGATGTCGACGAGCACGGCAACGCCATCGGACTGTCCTAGCGGCCAGGCAAGGCCGCGGGGATCGCCAGCGTGCCGGGATTCCACGGCGGGCGAACATGGTAATTCCCTGATCGCACCGCTTTTCGCCACGATTCACGGCTAGGCTATGTGAACCAGCACCCGATAGCTGGCAACCAAGCAAGGCACGGATGAAGGGAAATAACCATGGGAACCGAAAACCACGACGAAACCACAGGTCCAGCTCAGACTCCGGACCCAGAGGGCGAGAACACTACTGTCCCTGATCCGGATGCGGCCCAGAACGCGCCTATTCCGTTCGGGCATGAAGATTCCGACGGCGAAGAAGGCCAGTAGCCGCACCGCCAGCCACAAGACCTGCCCGAGGCCAGGATTCCGCAAGGATTCCTGGCCTCGGGCTTTAGTATTCCACGTGCAAAACGCCTGATCAGATGACAGATGGGAACACCGCTCCAGCAGAATTCCGGGAAGCGATGCTCAAAAACCCTGCCAAGATTGTTGAACAATTACCGAAAGTGGGGCATTCTTTTACCAAGAGGTTTTCACGAGACGGGGATCACAATGCCATATATAGACCTGAATTCAGACGTAGGCGAGTCGTTCGGCAACTGGACGATGGGCGACGACGCCGCCATCTTCACCTCCGTTTCCTCCGCCAACGTCGCCTGCGGCTTCCACGCCGGAGATCCGAGCACCATCGCCCAGACCTGCCGCGATGCGGTCAGCGCCAACGTCACCATCGGAGCCCATGTGGGCTACCGCGACCTGGCCGGTTTCGGCCGCCGCTTCCTGGATTGCTCGGCCACCGAATTGGCCGATGACGTGCTCTACCAGCTCGGTGCCCTGCAGGCGCTGGCCCGCAGCGCCTGCGGCGAAATCAAGTACGTCAAGCCGCACGGCGCCCTGTACAACACCATCGTGCACCACGAGGTGCACGCCCAAGCGGTCATCGATGCCATCAAGGCCTTCGGCACCGACCTGCCGGTCCTGCTGCTGCCAGGTTCTGTCGCCCTGCAAAAGGCCGAAGCCGCTGGCCTGCGCGGCGTTGCAGAAGCCTTCGCCGACCGCAGCTACACCCCCGAGGGCACCTTGGTCTCCCGCCGCGAATCCAACGCCGTATTGCACGACCCCGCGCAGGTCACCGAGAACATGGTCCGCCTGGCCACCGAAGGCACCATTGTTGCCGTGGACGGCAGCACCATCAAGATGGAAGCCGAGAGCATCTGCCTGCACGGCGATACTGCCGGTGCAGTGGCCATGGCCAGCGCCGTGCGCGCAGGACTGGAACATGCCGGCGTGCAGATCCGGAGCTTCGCGTGAGCATCCGCGCCATTCACCGGGCAGGTTCCCATGATCTGCTCATCGACCTGGACTCGCTCGATGCTGTCTTGGCGCTCAACGCCGCCTTGGAAACCTCTCCCCTGTCCGGACAGCGCGACCTCTTGGCCGCCGCGCAAACGGTACTGCTGAAATTCGATTCCGCGCAGAGCGCCGAACGGGCCATGGCAGCACTGCCAGAACTTGAAGTAGCTTCTGCACTCCACGCTGCGGGCAAGCTGGTTGAAGTACCAGTGAATTACGATGGCGAAGACCTCGCCGCAGTGGCCGGGCTGACCGGGCTGAGCACCGAAGCTGTGATCAATGCGCACACCAGCCAGAGGTGGCGTGCAGTATTTGGCGGATTCGCTCCCGGCTTCGCCTATCTGCTCGGCGAAAACCAGGACTTGCATGTCCCGCGCAGAGACTCCCCGCGCACCAAGGTGCCCGCCGGAGCGGTGGCGCTCGCCGGTGAGTACTCGGCCGTCTATCCGCGCCAATCCCCAGGAGGCTGGCAGCTGATTGGACATGCCGATCTGCAAATGTGGGATTTGCAGCGCGAAAATCCTGCATTGATCCGGCCGCAGGATACCGTGCAGTTCGTCCGGGCCACCCGGAAAATATCGGTGAGCCAGGCACCCGCCGCACAAGACGAAGCATCAGTGCAGGCACTTGCCGGTGGCCTGAAAATCATCGACGCCGGCCTGCAGTCCCTGCTCCAGGATGCCGGACGCATCGGCTATGGCAACCTCGGAGTTGGCGTCGCAGGAGCCGCAGACCCGGCCGCCTTCCACCAGGCCAACCGCCTGGTGGGCAACCAACCAGGCCAGGCCGTGATCGAGAACCTCGGCAGCCGCATCACCGTTGAAGCCGAGCAAGACCAGGTGTTGGCGCTTACCGGCGCCGAAGCAGAACTCTGGATCACCCCGGCCGAAGACGACCAGGTCCGCACCCCGCGCCAGGCCGCGGCCAATGCACCGTTCGCGCTGCTGCACGGCGAGCGCCTGGAGGTTGAACCCGCCGGCCGCGGGCTGCGCAGCTACCTTGCGGTGCGCGGCACCATCGAGCAGGAAACGGTCCTCGGCTCACTGTCTACCGACACCCTTTCCGGAGTCGGCCCCCAGCCTTTGCAAGCCGGTGGCTTGCTGCCGGTGAACCGCCCGCAGCTGGGCCACATCGTTGGCAACAGCGAACCGAGCACCCTGCCGGTCCCAGACGATAACGGCGTGTACACGCTGCGCGCCATGCCCGGTCCGCGTGCCGATTGGTTTGGCCAGGCGGGCCTGGACCAGCTGGCCGCCCAGATTTGGGATGTCACCAGCGAATCCAACCGCGTGGGCGTGCGCCTGGATACCGGGCAGCAGCCGCTGCAGCGCGTCCGCTCCGGGGAACTGGCCAGTGAAGGCGTAGCCCGCGGATCCTTGCAGGTGCCGCCCTCCGGCCTGCCGGTGCTGTTCCTCGCAGATCATCCGGTCACCGGCGGCTATCCGGTGATCGCCACCGTCATTGCCGAAGACCTCAGCGCAGCCGCGCAGCTTCCGCCCGGAAGCAGAATTCGATTCGAACTCCATCCCGCTGCCGGCCACGCGGCATCAGACGCCTAAGGAATTGCCATGAAAAAAGTTCTCATCGCCAACCGAGGCGAAATCGCGGTCCGCATTGCCCGGGCGGCCACCGACGCAAACATTTCGTCGGTAGCCATCTACTCGGACCCGGATGCCGACGCCCTGCACGTGCGCCGCGCAGATGAAGCGTACCCGCTGCACGGTTCCACCGGCGCGGACACCTACCTGGATATCGAGAAGATCATCGAGATTGCCAAGCGCTGCGGCGCCGATGCGGTGCACCCCGGCTACGGTTTCCTCTCGGAGAACGCGAACTTCGCCACCGCCGTCATCGAAGCCGGCATGAGCTGGATTGGTCCGCCCCCCGCGGCCATCGAAGCACTGGGCAACAAGGTCACGGCCCGGCAGATCGCGGTGCGCGCAGGTGCGCCGCTGGCCCCGGGCACCGACGGCCCGGCAGCGGACGCCGGCGAGGTGCGGGCCTTCGCTGAAGAGTACGGCGTGCCAGTAGCCATCAAGGCGGCCTTCGGCGGCGGTGGCCGCGGCATCAAGATCGCCTACTCGCTCGACGAGATCTCCGATGCTTTCGAGTCCGCCACCCGCGAAGCCACCGTGGCCTTTGGCCGTGGCGAATGCTTCGTGGAACGTTTCCTGGCCAAGCCGCGCCACGTCGAGGCCCAGGTGCTGGCCGATACCCACGGCAATGTGGTGGTCGTCGGCACCCGCGACTGCTCCTTGCAGCGCCGCCACCAGAAGCTGGTGGAAGAGGCGCCTGCCCCGTTCTTGACCGATGAGCAGCGGACCCGGATCCATCAGTCCGCGAAGGCGATCTGCAAGGAAGCCGGATATGTCGGGGCCGGCACCGTGGAATACCTGGTGGCCCAGGACGGTCTGATCTCCTTCTTGGAGGTCAATACCCGTTTGCAGGTGGAGCACCCGATCACCGAGGAGACTTCCGGCGTCGATCTGGTGGCCGAGCAGTTCCGCATTGCCGATGGCCTGCCGTTGTCCATTACCGAGGACCCCCAGTCCACCGGCCATGCCATCGAATTCCGCATCAATGCCGAGGACCCGGCTCGCGGCTTCCTGCCTGCGCCCGGCACCGTGGAGCGGTTCGAAGCGCCAACCGGCGCCGGCGTGCGCGTGGACTCAGGGGTCCGCAGCGGCTCGGTCATTCCGCCGTTCTACGACTCGATGATCGCCAAGCTGATTGTGCGCGGGGCCGACAGGAACCAGGCGTTGCGCCGTGCCCGCCTGGCACTGGAAGAAATCAGCATTGCCGGTGTTCCCACGGTCCTGCCATTCCACCGCGCCGTCATCGAGCACGAAGCGTTCAACGGCGAATCCCTGGGCGTCTACACCACGTGGATCGAGGACGAGTTCCTCAACGAGGTGGAGGCCAGCGACGAGATGGATCTGGACCAGCGCGATACCAGCCGTGAAACCATCACCATAGAGCTCGACGGCAAGGCCGTCCAGCTGGGTCTTCCCGCTGCACTGACCAACGCGTTGCGCAATACCCCGGGAGCCGGCACCGTCGCCGCCACCCAGGATGATGCTGCCGGTCAGGTCGATGCCGCCGCGGTACGCAGCACCATGGACGGGAATCTCGTCCGATTCGCTGCGGAAGATGGCAGTGCAGTCGCCGAAGGGCAGAGCATTGCCATCGTCGAGGCGATGAAGATGGAATCCACCATCACCGCGCACCGTGATGGCATCTTCCGTGCAGCGGACTTGAGCGCAGGGTCAGCCGTACGCCGCGGCGACACCTTGGGCACCATCGGCTAGCGTCCAGGCCATGAAGTCCGTAGCCGCAGGCCAGTTGGGATAAATTGGAAGCATGAAAGCCACCAGCAGCACCTCGCATCCAGCCAAGGCCCCACACGCGCACAGCGGGCTCTGGGCTGCCAATGAGCTGCGCCGCCGCATTGCCGAAGGCGAGCTACTGCCCGGTGACAAGCTTTCCGAACAGACCCTGGCTGAATCATTGGGGCTCTCGCGCAATACCTTGCGCGAGAGCTTCACCTTGCTCAATAGCGAGCTGATCATCACCCGGATCCCCAACCGGGGTGTTTTCGTGGCTTCTCCGGATGCTGATGATGTGCGGGAAATCTATGCGGTGCGCCGTACCGTCGAGCCGGCATGCCTGGCGTGGGGCCAAGACATCGACCTGGACCGGTTGGGCAAGATCATCGAGGAGGCTCGCACAGGTCTGGCTGCCGGCGACGTGCCGCGGATGGCCAATGCCAATCAGGCCTTCCACAAGCAGCTGGTCGCCTCCTCCGACAGCGAACTGCTCCAGGAGCTGATGAGCCGCGTGCTGGCCCGCATGCGCTTGGTCTTCCACGCCATGAGCGACGCCCCGGATTTCCATTCGCACTATGTAGAGCGCAATGCGAATCTGCTGGCCATGCTCCGCGCCGGAAAGCGCTTGGAAGCCGCCCAGACCCTGCGCGGCTATCTCGACACCGCTGAAGCTGAATTGCTCAGCCACATCGCCCAACGCCCGGAGTAGGCATGGAGCAGGGCCTTGGCCCATTCCGCTTGCGATTTCCATCTCATCCGCGCCGTGCATTCCTCACTGCTTTGCGGCAAATGCCAGCCTCCAGCGCATGCCTCATCGGGTTGCGCACTCTTGTTTTCCACGGATGCCCCAGAGGCCAAATCCGGGCTTGCCCCGCGGAATTTCCACGGCGATCACCGGTTTTTTTCCGGATCCTTGATGCTATCGCCGCCACCTGCCTGCCGGTGCGGGCAGCCGCAAGCCCAGCTCCCTGCGGGTTTCCTCGACGCACGGACAAGCCAAGCAAGCACATAGATAGCCAACGTATGGTTTAACGAAACCATTGCGCGCCACCGCCGTTTCATCACGGCCTAGGCCCTCGTCCCCTGCTTGGAAGGTCGCACGACCCGTGAAATTGCCTGTAGCCGAATTGCACATCCACCTTGAGGGAACGCTGGAGCCAGAAATGATCATGGCGCTGGCGGCAAAAAACGGTGTTGAGCTGCCCTATGCCACCGTTGACCAGCTGCGTGCCAAGTACCAGTTCAGCAATCTGCAGTCCTTCCTCGACCTGTTCTATGCGAATATGGCGGTCCTGCGCACCGCTGGAGACTTCCGCGAGATCACCGTGGCCTACCTGCAACGTGCCCATGACTCCGGCGTGCGCCATGTAGAATTGTTCTTCGATCCGCAGGCTCACATCCAGCGCGGACTGGGCCTGGGCGAGGTCATCGCCGGCATCCGTTCCGGTCTGGACGAGGGCGCAGAACGCTGGGGGATCTCCCACAAGCTCATCGCGTGCTTCTGGCGCCATGCCCCAGCGGAAGAAGCGATGGACTTGATGAAGGTGCTGGTCGCCGAGAAGCACGATATCGATGGCATCGGCCTGGATTCCTCGGAGGTGGGTTTCCCGCCCGAGCTGTTCCAGGAAGTCTTTGCCTATGCCCGCGCCCACGGCCTGCACGTCGTTGCCCATGCGGGCGAGGAAGGCCCTGCTGACTACATTTGGCAGGCGCTGGACTTGCTGGAGGTTGAGCGCGTGGACCACGGCATCCGTTGCCTGGACGACCCGACGCTGGTTCAGCGCTTGGTCGACGAGCAGATGCCTTTGACTGTCTGCCCGCTATCCAACATCCGCTTGCGTGCGGTGGACACCATGGCCGATCATCCGTTGCCGCAGATGCTCGAAAAGGGCTTGAAGGTTTCGGTGCATTCTGATGATCCTGCCTATTTCGGCGGATACATGGATGCCAATTTTTCCTCGCTCATGGCAAGCTTCAACTTCAGCACCGGGCAGCTGGCTACGCTGGCAAGGAATTCCTTTGAATCCGCATTCCTGGATGAAGAATCCAAGCAGGTACTGCTTGCCGAAGTCCAGGCCTGGGTTCAGCGGCAAAGCCTTTAGACATGGGAACGCGGCGGCCTCTTGGGGGAAGACCACCGCGTTCGATCCAGGGCCAAAGGCCCTGGCGGAAACTTGGCGGCCCCCTTGGGGTGAGGCCGCCTCGTTCGGTCTATGGGCTAGGGAACCTGGTATTGGGAATCCCTGATATCCGTGATGAGCATGTGCCCCGGTGCGTGGCCGATGGCCAAGGCCGGGCGGGACTCCATCACGGCTGCCTGCGGCGTGACGCCGCAGGCCCAGAACACCGGAATCGTCCCTTCCGGGATCTGCACTGCATCTCCGAAGTCCGGTGACCCCAGATCTGCTATGCCCAGCTCTTGGGGATTCCCGATATGCACTGGAGCCCCGTGCACAGCTGGATAGCGCGAGGTAATGCGTACCGCGTCGGCAACCTGCGAGGCAGGAATCGGACGCATGGAGACCACCATCGGACCGGACATCGCTCCGGCCGACTGCGAGCGGATATTGGTCTTGTACATTGGCACGTTCACGCCCTGGTCGATATGCGCGATGGAAATGCCGCTTTCCATCAGTGCGCTCTCGAAGGTGAACGAGCAGCCGACAATGAAGGTCACCAGATCATCCCGCCAGTACATGGACAGGTCGGTGGGTTCATCCACCTTGACCCCGTTTTCGTAAACCGTGTACTTCGGCACGTCGGTACGGATGTCCCCGCCTGCCAGCAACTCGTTGCTGGTTTGCCCCGCCTCCAGGACACCGAGGATCGGGCAGGACTTGGGGTTGCGCTGGGCAAAGAGCAGCACATCGAAGGCCAACTCCTGGGGAACGATGATCAGATTCGCCTGCGCATATCCAGCGCTGATCCCGGCGGTAGGCAGCACCTGCCCGGCACGGAACAATTCGCGGGCTTCGCTTGGGGCCATCGCCGCACGTTCGGAATGCCCGAGACTCTTCAGGTCCTTCATGATTGCTTGGCTCCTAGCCGTTCCAGAGGGCTGCCAGACCCGAAATCGAGTTCCAGCCGAGGTAGACGCTGAGCAGCCAGGTCAAGGCACCGATGACCAGCAGGGCCTTGGGGTAGTTGTATCCGTTCATCAGGTCGCGGCGGCGCCATGCGACCCAGAGCAGTACTGCGAAGCCCACAGGAAGGATCAGACCGTTGAAGGCTCCGGCGAAGATCAGCAGGGTTGCCGGCGCCTTGCCCAGGAACAGGTAGATGATCCCGCAGACCACGATGAAAGCCACGGTGATCAGGTTGCGGGTGCGCTCCGGGGTGGTGCGCTTGGTGATGAAGGAAACCGAAGTGTAGGCGGCACCGATCACACTGGTCAGCGCGGCAGCCCAGAGGATGATGCCGAAAGCACGGATGCCGATGGGGCCGGCGGCGTGGCCGAAAGCTTCGGCAGCCTTGTTGTCGCTGGTCAGCGCTACGCCGCCAGCCACAACGCCGAGGATCGCCAGGAAGAGCAGTACGCGCATGACACCGGTGACGATGATTGCCAGGGTCGAGATGTTGGAGATCGACTTGACATGCTCCACGCCCGATGTGCCCGAATCGATCATGCGGTGGGCGCCGGCGTAGGTGATGTAGCCGCCAACGGTGCCGCCGATCAGGGTGGTGATGATCAAGAAATCGATCTTCTCGGGGAGTACCACGTTGCGGATCGCATCGCCCACCGGTGGGGCGGCGACAATTGCCACGTACAACATCAGCAGGATCATGACGGCTCCCAGCATCACCACAATGCGGTCCAATGCCATGCCGGCTTTCTTGGAAAGGAAGACCAGGATGGCGATGGCCGCGGAGATGGCGCCGCCAATTTTGGCGTCAACACCCAGCATGGCGTTCAGGCCCAGGCCAGTGCCGGCGATATTGCCGATGTTGAAGACCATGCCGCCGATGAATACCAGTGCGGCCAGTACCCAACCGATGCCAGGGACGACTTTGTTGCCCAGTTCCTGGGCACGCATTCCGGATACCCCGATCACGCGCCAGACGTTCAGCTGGACCGCGATGTCCACAAGGATGGAGACGACAATGGCGAAGGCGAAGGCCGCGCCGATTTGGACCGTGAATTCTGTGGTCTGGGTAATGAAGCCCGGTCCAATGGCGCTGGTGGCCATCAGGAACATAGCGCCTAGGAGCGCCGTGCGCCGCGCCTTGCTGCTTTGGGATGTTGACTCAGGAAGTGCCATGATGACGTTCCAATGCGATAGTGGTGACAACCGTCACAAGGTCAATGTGATGGACAAGATTTTACAGGTTGTTGAACAACTCTGGCAACAGGTTGTTGAACAATTTACTTTGCAGGCCTCCTCCGATCCCATTGCAAATCACCATTTATTCGTTTTGGTGCTGAGCGCTGACTAGCAAATTCCCAAAATATACTCGAGGCCCAGCAGCCCACTGGACTCCTCGAAAATTCTTTCCATCAAGTGGCTCGCGTCAGCGCAACCGGAAGGTTCCATCTTGATTCGGCACTTAAAACACCACGGCCGCGGTCACAGCGATAATTCGCCGGGACCGCGGCCGCGGGGCACTAATCGGGTTTAGTGGAAGAAGTGGCGTGCACCGGTGAAGTACATCGTGATACCGGCTTCGTTCGCTGCCGCGATGACTTCCTCATCGCGCACCGAACCACCGGGCTGCACGACAGCCTTCACGCCGGCATCGATCAGGATCTGCAGGCCGTCGGCGAAGGGGAAGAAAGCATCCGAAGCGGCCACGGAGCCCACGGCACGCTGTTCCGAAGCAGCCGCGTCAGCGTTCTCAGCGCCACCGGCTGCATCCGCGCCGGACTCGACCTTCACGCCCAGGGTGTTGGCACGTTCCACGGCCAGCTTGCAGGAGTCGATGCGGTTGACCTGGCCCATGCCGATGCCCGTTGCTGCACCATTCTTGGCCAGCAGAATCGCGTTGGACTTGGCAGCGCGCACGGCGCTCCAGGCGAATTCCAGGTCTGCCAAGGTAGCAGCGTCAGCTGCTTCGCCGGCAGCAAGGGTCCAGTTCCCCGGATTGTCGCCCTCGGCGTCGATCTTGTCGCCGGCCTGGACCAGCATGCCACCGCTTACCTGGCGGAACTCGTTCTTGTTCCGGCCGTAGCCTTCTGGCAGGGCCAGCAGGCGGATGTTCTTCTTGGCCGAGAGGATCTGCACGGCTTCGGCCTCGAAGTCCGGGGCAATGACTACCTCGGTGAAGATGCCCTTGACGGTTTCTGCCATTTCCTTGGTGACCGTGCGGTTGGCGGCGATGACGCCGCCGAATGCGGACACCGGGTCGGTAGCGTGGGCCTTGCGGTGCGCGTCAGCGATTGGATCTGCAGCGTCATCCGAAGCGACGGCCACACCGCAAGGGTTGGCGTGCTTGACCACAGCCACAGCCGGCTTCTCGAAGTCGTAGGCGGCACGCAGTGCAGCATCTGCATCCACGTAGTTGTTGTAGCTCATTGGCTTGCCGTGCAGCTGATCAGCCTGGGCGATGCCGGCTGGAGCGGCTTCGTCAACGTAGAGCGCTGCCTGCTGGTGCGGGTTTTCGCCGTAGCGCAGCACATCGGCACGCTGCAGGGCCACGCCTGCGTAGGCTGGCCAGTCGATGACGCCGTCGCCGTCCTCATCCAGGAACTGGCTTGCGGTCCACGAAGCTACCGCGGTGTCGTAGGCTGCGGTGTGAGCGTAGGCCTTGGCGGCCAGGCGCTGGCGGGTCTTCAGATCGAAGCCGCCCTCGGCTGCTGCGGAGATGACCTGCGGGTAGAAAACTGGATCAACCACGATGGAAACGGCGGCGTGGTTCTTCGCTGCCGAGCGGACCATGGCTGGGCCCCCGATATCGATCTGCTCGACAACTTCATCCTGCGAGGCACCCGAGGCGACGGTCTGCACGAAGGGGTACAAGTTCACCACTACCAGGTCGATCTGCTCGATATCCATCGAGGACAGGGTATCCATGTGCTCGGTGACGCGTCGGTCCGCAAGGATGCCGCCGTGGATGCGCGGGTGCAGGGTCTTGACGCGGCCATCGAGCATTTCAGGGGAACCGGTCACCTGCTCGACCTCGGTCACGGGAATTCCAGCGGCAGCGATCTTCTTGGCCGTGGAGCCGGTGGATACCAGCTGCACGCCTGCGGCGTGCAATCCAGCGGCCAGCTCCTCCAAGCCGGTCTTGTCATAGACGGAAATCAGTGCGCGACGGATAGCGACTTTGTCCAGCACGGTCTTACTCACGAAATTTTTCTCCCGGCGGTGAGAATGAATGGGGCGGGCAGCGCAGAGGCCACCGCCTTCATTCTAACCAAGGAAGGCACCGGAATTTCAGTTCGTGTCAAGCCCCTTCCGGCAATGAGGAAAGCTGCGGGGAATATGAAGAAAGCTGCTTGTCAGTCAGGCAAAGCTGCAGAAGTTTCTCTGCATGTTCTTCATCTGCGACATAGGCCACGAGATCTGCCTTGGTCCGATCGCCCAACTCTTCGCGCAACGACCGGGCTACCGCAACCAGCGTGTGATAGTAGCGCTTGATAGTAGGTTCCCAGCCATCACGCGCTGCCAGTCCGGTCATCGCCTCGGACCATAGCGTGGCCGCGGGATCTTCGCATAAATCAATGGATGACCAGTGCCATTCGCTGGGTTCCCACTTATCCGAGTAGAAGCTCTCCTCGTCGCTTTCTTCCAGATCCGCTTCCAAGGAGGCCAAGACGTCGTCGAGATCTTCCCCGTCGGAATCCTCGTCATCCGGTTGGTCTTCGTCTTCATCATCGGAATCCGTGATCAGCAGCGAATCGTCTTCCAATGTGACGGTTTCAGGTTCAAGGCTTCCATCGCCTTCGGCATCGGGGCGGTCCTCGTAATCGGCAGGCTCATCGGCATCTTCACCGCGTTCCACCAATTGCTCGCGAGACTCCGTGAGGCGATCTCGTTCCAGGGCCTGCACCGAGTTCAAGGCCAGCAACGGCATGGCGATGCTTTCGCTTTCCTCGGTGCTGACTCCATGCAAGGCAATGGCATAGAAGTCCTGGTCGGGGTGTCCAGCTATCACTTCCGCTGCGTGTCGAAGGGCAGTCACCCGTATAGCCTCTTCGAGAGCGGTCCAATCTACTCCCATGTCCAGAGATTACCCCCTTGCCGGCGCAGACAACAGGCCTTGACGTGGCGGGAGAAGAAGCGTAGAGAGCTACACCTGGAACCTGGTTTTCGGCTATGCTTCACGCGGTACAAACCATTTCTGCTCGCACACCGAAAGGTGCACCACTGTGTCTTCCGCACCCCTGCCTTCTGGCACATCGATCGTGCAAGAGCTGCCGTTCAAATGGAAGGTGCAGGGCACCATTTTCATTATCGGCGGACTCGGATTCATGTTCGATGCCTGGGACGTGACCCTCAACGGCGCGTTGATTCCATTGGTCGCCGAAGAGTGGGGGCTTGACCGTCCCACCGCGGCCTTGCTGGGCACTTCCAATCTGGTGGGCATGGCCCTGGGCGCCTTCCTCTGGGGCGGGATTGCCGACCGCTATGGACGCAAGAACGCCTTCAGCCTGACGCTTCTGATGTTCTCGCTATTCACCATCCTCGGCGCGCTGTCCCCGAATTTCGGCTTCTTCGTCGCCTTCCGCTTCCTGGCCGGCGTCGGCCTGGGAGGCTGCATCCCGGTGGACTATGCGCTCGTCGGCGAGTTCACCCCTGCCAAGCTGCGCGGACGCGTGCTCACCGCCATGGATGGCTGGTGGCCGGTGGGCGCGGCATTGTCCTTCTTCGTTTCCGGGTGGGTGATGGCCACCGCCGATAATTGGAGGCTGATCCTGGCGGTCATGATCCTGCCCGCGTTCATGGTGTACCTGGTACGACGCTCCATGCCCGAATCCCCGCTGTTCTTGGCAGCCAAGGGCCGCGACGCCGAGGCCCGTGCGGTCATCGACGAGCTCGTGGAACGCACCGGGGCCACTGAGCGCGAGTACGTAATTGCACCTGTGGAATTGGAAAAGGCACCGCGCTGGTGGGAGCAGGTCGCCTCGCTGTGGCGGTACTCCTGGAAGATCACCGCCACCAGCTGGCTGCTGTTCATGACCATTTTGCTGGTCTACTACCTGGCCTTGACCTGGTTGCCATCGATTCTGACCGAGGCCGGAATGGCCCAGTCAGCGTCGTTCTTCGCTACCGCGGTGATGGCCTTGATGGGGCTGGTGGGCGTTGTTCTGGCAGCATTGCTGGTGGAGCGGGTTGGCCGTAAATGGCTGCTGGCGATCTCCGCGCCAATCTCAGGCATCGTGCTTGTGATCGTAGCCCAGAACCTGCATATCCCAGCGACCGCGATTGCCTGGGTGCTGGTCTTTGGCGTGGTGGTCCAGGTCGCTATTCCGGTGCTGTATGCCTACGTTTCCGAGCTGTACCCCACCGAATTGCGCGCCAGCGGTTTCGGCTGGGCCTCGACCATGTCCCGCTTTGCCGCCGGCTTCGGTCCCCTGCTCTTCGCGGCCCTGTGGCCAGTGGTCGGGCTGGGCTGGCTCTTTGCCGGCGCGACTGCGCTGGTGCTGGTAGCCGTCGTCTTCATGGCGCGATTCGCTCCAGAAACGCGCGGCATGAGTTTGGATTAAGGATCATCGGCCAGCGGCGAATGCCAGCACCTTCTGGTGCTGGCATTTGCTAATCCTGCGTAGTTTGCGGGCGCAAGCCATCGCGCATGATCTGCACGATGCGGTCCTCCAAACCAGGCTGGCTCTTGCTGAAGGCCCGCGGCAGTGGACGGGTCATGGCCCCGATGGTGGCAATCAGTTCTATCTCCGTTACGTCTTTGCGGACCAAATTCGCGTTTTTGGCCAAGTCCAAGGCGGAGTGCAGGGACTGGCCGGCCTCTGCCTGGACCTCCAGAATGCGGGGGCTGATCTTCTTTGGCAGTTGCAGCCCGAGCGCTTCGCTCAGTGCCCCGAGATTCTGCTGGACCAGCGTGCCAAGCAGAACTTCCCAAGCGTCCGTGTCGCCTTCTTCAAGCCGCTGAACCGCTGATTGGGAAGCGATTCGGATATCCCCAAGCGTGCCGAGGGTGACTTCTTCAACCAGCGCATTCCGGTCAGCAAAGTTTCGATACAGTGTGCCGATGCCCACTCCGCTGGCCTCTGCAATAGTTTCCATCGCAATCTGGGCGCCGTGTTCTGCAAATAATTCACGAGCTGCTCGAAGGATGTTCTCACGTCGCCGAAGAGCATCTGAACGCATGAGTGGAATCCGATCTAAAGGAAATTCTGGCGCACGACTTGCCACCTGACGATTTCACGATAGCGGACAGGCAGTGCTCTGACGAAGCGGAAATCAACTTTCCAGAACTAAAAGTTTGCTCCCCGCGCCCGCGCACAGCCATTCCGCATTTCCAGAAACCGTGCTATCCCTAGGATCTAGAACCTCAAGGCCAAGGAATCCTCGGATATGCGTTTTCAGCTCATCAGGCACGGACAAACCCCATCGAATGTTGCCGGGCAGCTTGATACCGCTTACCCGGGTGCCAGCCTCACTCCGCTGGGGCATCGCCAGGCTCGTGCCCTGCCGCAGGCATTCAGTGGCGGGCAGCTGCAGTCCATCTATGCCTCGACGCTGAACCGCACGCAGCTGACGGCCCGACCATTGAGCGAATCCACCGGACAGAAGTTGCAGGTCATTGACGGCCTCGAGGAGATTTCAGCAGGCACCTTGGAGATGCAGGCCGACGAGGCCTCACGCTTTGCCTACGGCATGTGCCTGCATTCGTGGATGCATGGCGACTGGGAGCAGAAGATGCCCGGCGGGCCGAACGGCTACGACTTCATTGAAAGATATTCCAAGGCCCTGGAAACCATCGCCCGGGCACAGGACTACTCCGGCACGGTCGCGGTATTCAGCCATGGTGCCGCCATTCGCGTCTTCAGCGCATGGGCTACGAAGATGGCGCCTGCCGATGCCGCAGAGCTGCATATCGAGAATACCGGTGGCTCCTTGCTGGAATTGGGCATCGGCGGAACGTGGGCCTTGGAACGGTGGAATCCAGAACCGCTCGGTGGCGACTTCGTTCGCGATGTTCTCACCGAGGACGTAACGGGTGGCGAGGACGGTATCCCTTGAGTACCGCGCTCCACCGGGGATCGCGAGTTGCACCAACTCAGCATCTATTTTTTCGGTAGTCTGGCAGGGGAGCTCATTTTCCGCTGAGCGCACAAACGGAAGGCCCTCATGCACGACGACATTTCCCTGACCACCGGACGCGTCCGTCGCGTTCTGACCGAACGTATCCTTCCAGCGATATATTCGGAAACCATGCCATTGACCCTCTCCTGGCACGAATTGCCAGGAGAGCCGATAGCTCCTGCGCAGGGCCTTGCACTGGACTACCAGCCTACAGAGGTTGGTACCCCGTGGGGCGCGGCCTGGGGCACCACATGGTTCCATTTGCAGGGCCAGGTTCCGGCGCATTGGGCCGGACGCCGGGTGGAAGCCGTGATTGATCTGGGCTTTGACGTCAACATGACCGGGTTCCAGTGCGAGGGCCTGGTTTACCGGCCGGACGGCATCACCATCAAGGCGATCAACCCGCGCAACCAGTGGGTGCCCATTGCCGGTCAGGCCGAAGGCAATGAGGTCATCGACTTGTACCTGGAAGCGGCATCCAACCCGGTGCTGCTGGACTACCACCCGTTCCTCCCCACCGAGCAGGGCGATATCCTTACCTCGTCTTCGCGCCGGCTGTACACCACCCGCCGCATGGACCTGGCGGTCTTTGAATCCGTAGTGCACGAGTTGTCGCTGGATCTGGAGGTGCTGCTGGATCTGCAAGAGCAGCTGCCGGCCGGCCCGCGCAAGATGCAGATCCTGCAGGCCATGGACAACGCGTTGGACGTGCTCGACCTGCAGCGGATTACCGAGACCGCACAGGCCGCCCGCAACGAGCTGGCAGAGGTCCTGGCCGCCCCAGCCGAGCACAGCGCGCACCAGATTTCCGCGATCGGCCACTCGCATATCGACTCGGCCTGGCTGTGGCCGCTGCGCGAAACCATCCGCAAGGTCTCCCGCACCTGCTCCTCGATGGTGGAGCTGCTGGGCGACGAGGAAGAATTCCTCTACGGCATGTCCAGCGCCCAGCAGTACAAGTGGCTCAAGACCCATCGCCCCGAGGTCTGGGATCGGGTGAAGAAGGCCATTGCCGACGGGCGCTTCCTGCCGCTGGGCGGCATGTGGGTCGAGTCCGATACCGTGATGCCCTCGGGTGAATCGCTGGTCCGCCAGTTCCTCTACGGCCAGAAGTTCTTCCGCGACGAATTCGGCATCGATTCAAAAGGCGTATGGCTGCCCGATTCCTTCGGATACTCCCCTGCCCTGCCCCAGCTGATGCGCCGTGCCGGCTTCGAATGGTTCTTCACCCAGAAGATCTCCTGGAACCAGCAGAACAAATTCCCGCACCACACCTTCGATTGGGAAGGCATCGACGGCTCGCGCGTGTTCAGCCACTTCCCGTCGATGGACACCTACAACTCGCAGCTCTCCGGGGAGGAAGTCGCCAAGGCCTCGCGCCAGTTCCGCGAAGCGCGGCTGACCAACAACTCCATCGCACCGGTCGGCTGGGGCGATGGCGGCGGCGGCACCACCCGGGAAATGACCGGCAAAGCCAAGCGCCTGGCCAATCTGGAAGGCAGTGCGAAAGTCCGGTGGGAACACCCGAACGACTTCTTCGACCGGGCCAAAGCCGAGCTGCCCAACCCTCCGGTATGGGTGGGAGAGCTCTACCTGGAGCTGCACCGCGCCACGCTGACCAGCCAGCACCAGACAAAGCAGGGCAACCGCCGCGCCGAGCAGCTGCTGGTCGAGGCCGAACTGTGGGCGGCTACCGCAGCCCTACGCACCGGGGCCGAATACCCGTACGAGCAGCTCGACGAACTGTGGGAAACCGTGCTGCTCCACCAGTTCCATGACATCCTGCCCGGCACCTCCATCGCCTGGGTGCACCGCGAAGTGGTGGCACGCTACGCCCAGGTCATCGAGCAGGCCGAAACACTGATCCGCGCCGCCCAGCAGCAGCTGGCTGGCGAGGGCTCCACCCCTATTGCATTCAACGGTGCGGCGTTCACGCGCAATAACCTGGCCTTCGGCCAGGCCAGGGAAGTGGAAGCCGTTCCTGTTTCCGCGGTCCGGGCAACGGTAGCCGATGGCGGCTACATCCTGGATAACTCGGTCATCCGGGTGGCGGTCAATGCCCAGGGCCTGATTGCCTCCGCGGTGGATCTGGCTACCGGCCGTGAAACTATTGCCGAGGGCCAGGAAGCGAACCTGCTGCAATTGCACCAGGACTTCCCGAACATGTGGGATGCCTGGGACGTGGACAAGTACTACCGCAACCAGGTCACCGATCTGCGCGAGCTCGATAGCCTGGAGCTGTCTTCGCGCGAGGACGGCAGCCAGGTCATCACGATTGCCCGCAGCTTCTCCAAATCCACGCTGGTCCAGGAACTGTCGCTGGCGCCAGGCTCGCGGACCGTGCAGATCTCGCAGAGTACCGATTGGCATGAGGCAGAGAAATTCCTCAAGGTCGCCTTCCCGCTGGATATCCGTGCCGAGCATGCAATTGCCGAAACCCAGTTCGGCTACCACAAGCGCGTTACCCACGTGAATACCAGCTGGGAAGCGGCGAAGTTCGAAACTTCCATGCACCGCTTCGTGCTAGCCGAGGAACCCGGCTTCGGCGCGGCACTGGTCAATGATTCCATCTACGGATTCGATGTCACCCGCGATGCCAAGGACGCGGCCGTCACGACAACCATGCGCCTGTCATTGCTGCGAGCCCCGCGCTTCCCGGATCCTGAAACCGACCAAGGCCTGCAGGCCCACCGCTACGGTTTGGTCATCGGCGCGGACGTGGCCATGGCAACAGAAGCCGGCGCCTTGCTCAACAGCGCAGAGCGAGTCGTCCATGGCGCCCACGGCGTGGACCCACTGGTATCGGTCACCGGCGAAGGCCTGGTGATTTCCAGCGTGAAGCTGGCTGCGGACCACTCCGGCGATTTGGTGGTGCGGGTCTATGAATCCCTGGGGCGCCGTGCCAGCGGCAGCCTGTTGGTCAACGCGCAGGCCTTGTCTGCAGCCACCGCGAGCCTGCTGGAAGATGAGCTGGCGGGGCAAGTCCTCGAGCTTTCCGATGGTGCTGTGCCGCTGAGGCTGGGCGCTTTCGAAGTGCGCACCCTGCGCTTCGCCCTGGCCAGGTAACCGCGGGTTCCGGGGCTGGCCCTTCGCACGCCATGGCGTGCGAAGGGCCAGCCCCGCTGCAATCCACGGTCCTGGCTTGCTGGAATCACTGGATCAGTCTCCCGTCCGGAGCAACCGCATAACCGACCCCGCCTACGCCCTGGCCGTTGGTATCACCGGGCTTGGCGTCCTAGCCGGGGAGGATTCCGCCGACCCCTACCAGGGCGATGGCTCATAGTCCTTGAGGAAGCAGCCATACAGGTCAATGCCGCGTTCCCCGTCAACGATCGGCTGGTACACCCGGGCTGCGCCATCAATCAGGTCCAAGGGGGCGTGCCACCCGTCGGCGACTTTCCGGACCTTCGCATCATGCGGGCGCTCATCGGTGATCCACCCGGTGTCCACCGCGCTCATGAGGATCCGGTCGGTCTTCAGCATCTCTTCCGCGCTGGTGCGGGTGAGCATGTTCAGCGAGGCCTTGGCCATATTGGTGTGCGGGTGCCCGGCCCCCTTGTAGCGGCGGGAGAACTGGCCTTCCATCGCCGAGACGTTCACGATGTACTTGCGCCGGGCCCCGCTGGCGGCCAAGGCCGGGCGCAGCCGCGAAGCGAGCAGGAACGGGGCGGTGACATTGCACAACTGCACTTCGAGCATTTCCAGGGCATCAACATCACCCAGGATCTGCGTCCAGGAATTATCCGTCACCACGTCCGGGATCAAGCCCCCGGCATCGATTGCGGTTCCCGCTGCGATTCGTTCCAGCGATGCGGAGCCGGCCCTCATGGCCAGATCGGCCAGCTGCTGCGCATCGTAGCTTTCCGATGCCGCCGGGGCCAGCAGGGCTGATTCTTCCAGGCGGAAGGCACTGGCCAGGGCCTTGGGATGCTCGGAGGGCGGGTTCGCTTCGCCCCACAGCTCCGGTCCCCCGTTGCCAGGCAGCAACTGCGCGGCCAGGGGCTGCTGCTCGGATTCAACCAGATGCTGGTAGGAGTTGGCCGTGCGCCGCACGGTCTGGGCGGCGTTGTTGATCAGGATATCGAGCGGTCCTTCGGCAGCCACGCGGTCGGCCAGGGAGATGACCTGTGCGGGGTCGCGCAAGTCGATGCCGGCAATGCGCAGCCGGTGCATCCATTCGGCACTGTCCTCCAGTGCCGCGAAGCGCCGTGCTGCGTCCTTGGGAAAACGCGTGGTGATGGTGGTGTGGGCTCCATCGCGCAGCAGCCGCAGCGCGATGTGCATGCCGATTTTGGCTCGCCCGCCGGTCAGCAAGGCGCGCTTGCCGCTCAGGTCCGCGCGCGCGTCTCTGCGTTCGCGTCCCTGTGCGGCGCAGTCAGGGCAGAGATAATGGTGGAAGGCATCCACGGTGGTGTAGCGCTGCTTGCAGATGTAGCAGCCACGCGGCTTGCGGAATTCCCCGGCGCTTGCGCTTCCGGTTGAACTGCTCAGGTCCAGGCCGAGGGTTTCGTCATCCAGCCGTTGCGGCGAGCCGGTGGCGGTGCGCTCGATCACTGCCCTGTCCGCGGCACTGATCTCGGCACGCTTTTGGGACTTGCGGTAGCGCTTGGCCGCCTTGAACATATTGCTGGTGGCCCTGCGCACGGCAATGTGCCGTTCATCCTCGGGATCCAGCTGGTGCACCA
Source organism: Glutamicibacter sp. NPDC090743 (assembly GCF_044769125.1). Classification (NCBI taxonomy): domain Bacteria; kingdom Bacillati; phylum Actinomycetota; class Actinomycetes; order Micrococcales; family Micrococcaceae; genus Glutamicibacter; species Glutamicibacter sp. NPDC090743. The sequence continues at coordinate 33,253 of NZ_JBIVXE010000012.1, forward strand.
CCGACAGGACCTTCAAAGCGGCGGATAGTTCTGCTTCGGTAAACAGTTCGGTTTCTGGTGCCTGCAAGGGCAGCGGCGTAGGTTCAGTCATCTCCCCACCAATTTTACGCGGTGGGCAGCGCCCTATTTTCCCTTGGCGAGATCGGCGAGCGTGGCAATGAGCAGGCGGCGCTCGACGAGCTTGATGCGCTCATGCAGCGATTCCTCGGTGTCGTGCTCTTCAATCGGCACGGCTTCCTGGCGCAGGATCGGACCGGTATCAACACCGGCATCGGCAATGTGCACGGTGCAGCCGGTGACCTTCACGCCGTAGGCCAGCGCATCGCGCACGCCGTGGGCGCCCGGGAAGGACGGCAGCAGCGCAGGGTGGGTGTTGATGTAGGTGCCGTCGAAGGCGTTGATGAATTCCTCGCCGACGATGCGCATGAAACCGGAGGAGACAACATAGTCCGGGGCGTAGGACAAGCACTTTCCGGTGAGCGCATGGTTCCATTCGCCGCGATCCGCGTAGTCCTTGAAGTTCACGACGAACGTTTCGATTCCGGCTTCAGCCGAACGCTGCACGCCGTAGGTGCCGTGCTTATCCGCTCCCACGGCCGCAATCTCGACATTGTCCAGCTGGCCGTCGGCCACTGCGTCGATGACTGCCTGGAGATTAGAACCGGTACCTGAAACCAAAACCACAATGCGCATGAATTCAATTCTACGGTTCGCCGGGTCCGGCGCTTCATCCCGGACGCAATGTTGCATGGCGTTTCGATCCGCAGGCCTTTTCCCGGCACCGTTGCCGCGCCGGCCCTAGACTGGCCGTAAGAGCGCCATTCGAAGTGGAGAAGTTGATGAGCCAGATAGTTCCCGACGGCAAGGACTGGACCGTTGTCCTGGACGCGGTGTGCGCGCAGTGCGCCGTCGATGTGCGCGGCATCTCGCCCGGCGATGCCATGACCCAGCTTCCGGTGGGCGTGGACCGCTACATCAAGGTGCTCGCGCGCCCCGATGCCCAGACCCGCACGAACCCTGCCCGCTGGAGCGACCAGGAGTACGTGGCCCACGTCGCCGAAATGCTGCAGGTGATGACCGGGCGCCTGGACCTGATGCTTGAGCACGATGACCCGACGTTCCCCAACTGGGACCAGGACCGGGCCGCCGACGAGGGAAACTACAATTCGCTGCCTGCAGGGCAGGTCGCCGAGCTGTTGCGCGAAAGCGCCGCCCGCTACGCCGCGAAGCTGTCGAGCATCGACCCGGCGCAGTATTCCCGCCGCGGCCTGCGCTCGAACGGTGCCGCGTTTACCATTGAAACGCTGAATCAGTATGCCTCGCATGACGTCATGCATCATCTGTGGGATCTGGCTCCGCAGACCAGCTAGGCGCGCCCGACACAAACGAAGGGGCCAAATGGCAGGTGCACTGCCCTTTGGCTAGACTTCTTGGCGTACGCGCGAAAACAGTTCTACATAAGGAGCCAGGCAGTCATGCCCAAGGCATATTTCGGGAAAATTTCTGCACTGGCTTTCACCGGGCTGCTGTCCTTGACCGCGTGTTCTGCCGGGATTCCGCAGACCGGTGAATCCGCTGCTCCAGTCCCATCGGCTGAAGAATACATGCCGCTTCTGGTGCAAACGCAGGATGATGAAGACAAGCTTCCCGAAGGCTTTGAGGATACCGAGTCCTACGACGCGGAAACCCGCCACCTGCTGGCCACCTCGGACTTCGGCAGGCACTACGTCGCAGTAGGCAGCGAAGGCCAGCTGTGCATGATCGCCGTTCCCAAGCCCGTGGAAGAAGATGGCGATTACGAGATCGCCGGGACCACCTGCCCGACGATGGATTATGTGGTCCAGAACGGTATTCCGCTCAAGGTCGATGGCGGTGAAAACAGCTTCAAGACCGTCACCTACCTGATGCCGGCTGGCATCAGCGACGTGACGGTGGAGAACTCCATCTCCGAGCTTCGCGCCGAGCATCCCGAACTTGAAGCCGAGGATATCCAGGTAGTTGCCGAGAATGATTCGGTGCTGCTGGTGATGGAGGAGTCGACTGCCAGTGCGCTGGGGACGATCACCATCAACCGCCCCGATGGCGATCCGCTGGTCCTGGCCAGCCTGACCTAGGCCAACAGCGGCAAGCCTCTAGCCTTCGAGTACAGGGTCGGTCTCGAACAGCGGGGCAATCAAGTAGCCGATCGCGGTGCCCACACCGATTTGCAGTGCCAAGGCACCTGCGGTCGCCCACATGTTCGGGCCGATCTCTACCAGTCGCCCAATGGCCAGGGAGCCGGATGACAGCCAGGAACCGATCAGGCTCAGCAGCCCGCAGACAATGCCGGTGAAGACCGCCAAGGACGCGGTCGATGCCGCCAGCGACAGGGCATTGAACGGAATGCGACGGGCAAACCAGTCTTCGAGGTGGTTCTCGCCAACGCGCAAGAAGTACCAGCCGGCCACGATGCCCGCGGCCACGGGAATCAGCAGGAACAGCCATTGATGGGCCATCTCGCCTGAAGGAAGTGAAGCCAGCATCGGAATCGACGGCAGCGGACCCACCGTGGTTTCCAAGGTGGACAGGGTGCTGCCGGTACCGATGCTGAAACCGCCGCCGCTGATCCAGGACAAGACCCAGAACACTGCGTTCGGGATGAAGGACAGCTGCACCGTGGTCAGCGCGGCCGAGCCGATCGGGCCGGGGCGCAGCTCCTGCGACACGTTGGCGACGTCGGTCCAGTGCACGCCCAGGTTGATGGCCAGCAGCAATCCGGAGATTCCCACGGCAGCGACATAGCCGAGGAACCCGGCCACGATCACATGCCATACGTAGGATCCGGCCCAGCGGCGATGCGGTGAGATCCGCTGGATATAGGCGGCCGTATCGACACCGAAAAGGCGAGCCCAGGAGCCTGCTTCGCGCCGCGCGCCAATGATCAGGCCCACGAGCGCGATGATCAGCGGAATGAAGGTCGCCGCGATGATATTGACCCGCGCATGCGCGTTATTGGCGAGGAACCCGATACCGGTACCGATGGCCCCGTAGGCCACGAAGGCGCCGAGCAGCCCTTGCCAGAGCTGGTCGGTGTAGGAAGCGCGAGCGATGCGCCGTCCTGCACGCAAGCAGAACAAGAACGGCAACAGCGATAGTCCCAACGGGATCAGCGTGACCCATCCGGTCACTGAACTGGGGTCAGCTTCGGGGCCGAGATTCAGGATCTCCACCGGCACGCCGTGGATAAGCAGCCAAATGAGGCCGCCGAACTGCAAGATGGCCTCAAACGAGTCTTCGAGGAAGCCTCCGCTGAAATAGACGGCGACCAGCGGCAGGGTGATCAGGGCAAGGCAAAAGACCACGGATTGCAGTATCTCGAAGACCCCCTGCAACGCCAGGGGCATTGGCCAGCCGTTGCGCAGGCGCAACATCACTGCCTTCATGGGTTTCTTTTCGCGGCTCATCATCTTCAATGTTGCCATCATTGGCGCCGACCGGCCTCGATCGACGCGCAATGATGACCTGAAGGGTTGCCTCGAACACTGGGCTAATAGCTGTCCGGAGCAGCGCTTTGGGCCTCGGAATTGAAGCTTGCAGCCAGTGCTTCGGTGGCACGCGCCAGCAGTGCCACGTCGGCACCCACGCCGACGTAATCCGCGCCGGCGGCCATGTATTCGCGGGCGCTCTTCAGGTCGAAGGCGTTGACCCCGGCATACTTGCCTGCGGCCTTGGCGGCATTGATGGACTTGATCACCGCAGCGACCACGTCCGGGTGGCTCTGCTGGCCGATGACGCCCATGGAGGCGGCCAGGTCCGATGGACCGATGAAAATCCCGTCAACACCTTCGGTGGCAACGATTTCCTCGACGTTCCGCACCGCTTCATCCGCTTCGATTTGAACCATGATGGTGATGGTCTCATCAGCGCGGGTCAGGTACTCGGGGATGCGGTTCCAGCGAGCCGAGCGGGCCAGGGCGGAACCGACACCGCGTACGCCCTTGGGCGGGTACTGGCAGGAGGCGACGGCAGCGGCGGCTTGCTGGGCATCATTGACCATCGGGATGATCAGCGACTGCACGCCCAGGTCCAGGAACTGCTTGATCACCACCGGATCGTTGACCGCAGGGCGGACCACTGGAACGACCGGGTAGCTGCGCACGGCCTGCAGCTGGGCCAAGATGTTCTGCAGGTCGTTGGGCGAATGCTCGCCATCGATGAACAACCAATCGAACCCTGCACCTGCGCAGATTTCAGCGATCAGCGGGGAAGCCGAACAGACCCAGATGCCTGCCAACGAGTGGTCGGCGTCCTTGAGCGCATCCTTCAGCGACGGATCCGCTTCTACTCGAAATGACATGTCACAGTTCCTAGCGGTCCGTAATCGGCAAAGACGGTATCCCCTGCATTGACCCACATCGGGCGGGTGAAGGATCCGGCCAGGATGATTTCCCCGGCCTTGAGCTTGTCGCCGTGCGGGGCAATCTTGTTGGCCAGCCAGTACACGCCAGCGGCAGGGTGGTTCAGCACACCGGCTGCGACACCGGTTTCTTCGACGGTCTGGTTCTTGAACAAGATCCCGGAAACCCAACGCAAATCGATGTTCTCCGGCTTGACCGGGTTGCCGCCGATCACCATGGCACCCATGGCGGCGTTGTCGCTGATGGTATCCACAATGGTGCGGCCTTCCATCTCCACGCGGGCATCGAGGATTTCCAAAGCGGGGATGACGTATTCGGTAGCTTCGAGCACATCGAAAATGTTCGCCCGCGGGCCTTCGATGTCCTTCTTGAGCTTGAAGGCCAGCTCCATCTCCACGCGGGCACCGGTGAAGTCTTCCCACTTCAGCTTCGCGCCGGAGTCGTAGACCATGTCATCGAAGATGATTCCGTAGTCAGGCTCGGTGATTCCGGTAGCCATCTGCATGGCGCGGGAGGTCAGCCCGATCTTGCGGCCGACCAGCACGCGGCCAGCGGCTTCGGAGCGCTGGCGCCACAGGTTCTGGACCCGGTAGGAATCTTCTACCGTCATTTCTGGATAGCGTGCGGTCAGACGCGGCACGGGAGTCCGTGTCTCGCCGGCCTGGACCAGCTCATCGGCAATGGCCGTGATTGTTTCCTCGGATAGCATCGACGGCTACACCTTTCACTACTGTTCAAACCTCTTGGGGCTGCCGCCATCTCGAGGAGATGACTTAGCTCACGGTTCTTGATCGTACCGAGGTTCGAGATTGAAGGCACATCGTACTAACATTCTGCTCGACTTTTCGTGGCCTTTCGGGCTCCTTTTCGCAAAAGATTTGGCCCACGGCCATGCGCCCCGGTGCGGGTGCATGGCCGTGGGCCCAACTTGGCGGAACGGCCGACTCAGGATCCGGATTTGAGGTTTGCCAGCAACGCTTCGAAGGGCAGTGAGGAGAGTTCATCATCGGGGTCGGCGAATTCGCTGACCGAGGGAGCGATGGAACGGGTATCCCCCAAATCCGCATCAGCGGAGAATTCCCCTTCGTTCAGGGACAGCGCCAGGACGACTTCTCGCGCAACCCGGCGAGCGCGATCTGCCAGCGTGCCAGTCAGCCCCTGTCCCCCGAAGTCTTCCGAAGACGCGAAAACCGTTGTCGGCATGATCTGCGCCCTGAGGTAGGAGAAGATCGGACGCATGGCGTAGTCAACCGCGAGCTGGTGCCGCTGGGTTCCCGCGGTGGCAGCGAGCACGACCGGTTTTCCGTTGAGCGATTTAGGGTCCAGGATATCGAGGAAGGACTTGAAGAGGCCTGAGACCGAGGCCGTGAAGACCGGGGTGACGGCAACGAGCACGTCCGCATTCACCACTGCGTCGATAACTTTTTGCAGGCCCGGGGCGGCGAAACCGGTCAGCATATTATTAGTGATTTCACCAGCATGCTCACGCAGTTCGATATTGCTCACGTCGGCTTGCACGCCGGCGGCAGCTAGCTGCGCGGCAATATTCTCTCCGATTTGTCGGCCCAGCAGCGAGGAGCTCGATGGGGTTCCCAGCCCACCGCTGATGACGACTACTGACTTGCTCACTGTTCTTGCCTTTCACTATTTATATGCGTATGCATGTATCAACAGCGGGGTCGCCGGACGTATTCCCGGCATCGGCAGTTCTTTTCGCCTCGTCAGCTCAATTCAGTTTTTCACTATTGTGACGGTCGCAATCTTATTGATAATATCTGCATATGAGCACTCCGAAGCCACAGACCGAGAATCAGCGCGCAATTGAAGATGGCGTCCGCACTGACTTCAAAAACACGATGTCCTACGGCAGCTACCTTGATCTGGAACGCATCCTGTCAGCACAGCATCCGGTCAGCGTTCCCGAGCATCACGATGAAATGCTCTTCATCATCCAGCACCAGACCAGCGAACTGTGGCTCAAGCTCATGCTCCATGAACTCCTCGAGGCTCGCCGCCTGCTGGGCCTCGATGACTTCGGCAAGGCCCTGAAATGCCTTGCCCGTGTAAAGCACATCCAGAAGACCCTGACCGAGCAGTGGTCGGTCCTGGCGACCTTGACGCCGCGCGAATATGCACAGTTCCGCGACTTCCTCGGCTCTTCCTCCGGTTTCCAGTCCTTCCAGTACCGCGCCGTGGAGTTCATTCTGGGCAACAAGCATGAAGGCATGCTCAAGGTCCACGAGGCAGATCCAAAGGCCCACGAGCTACTGTCCAAACTGCTTCACGAGCCAGGTCTCTACGATGTGTTCCTGGCCGCCCTGTCCCGCCACGGTTACGACATTCCCGAAGACGTGCTTTCACGGGACTTCACCAAGCCTTGGGCATTCCAGGAGGCACTGGTGCCAATATTCAAGGATATCTACGAGTCCGAGGACACCCGCTGGGGCTTCTACCAAGCCTGCGAGGACCTGGTAGACGTCGAGGACAACTTCCAGGCATGGCGCTTCCGCCATATGCGCGTTGTCCAGCGCACCATCGGATTCAAGCGCGGCACCGGTGGCTCCTCGGGCGTTGACTTCCTCAAGCGCGCCCTGGACCTGACCTTTTTCCCAGAGCTGTTCGCGGTGCGTACCGAAATTGGCAAGTAGCACCTCCCTCACGGCTCTGAGCCTCGATGACTTCGAGGCGAGATGCGGAAGCGCCACCTCGATTATCCGCACAATTACCGGCCTCTATATACGGCATGAGAAAACTCCGGTGGCGCGCACCCGAATAGTGGAACTGGCACATGCTGCCGGAGTTTCGGTCCCTGCGGCGCAAACCGCCATCTCCCGACTGATTGACCGGGAAGTGCTGGAAGCAGCGCAATCTTCCACCTTGCGCGTTTCGAGCGCGGCGCAACAAATGTTCGAGCGTGGCACCAGAAGAATATTCACCCCGCGCCAAATGTCAGGCAGTGATCCCTGGTGCCTGGTGGCCTACTCGCTGCCGGAGACCTTGCGCTCCTTGCGCCACCAGGTACGCAAGCATTTCTTGCAGCTTGGCGGCGGCACGCTCGGCTCCGGATTATGGATTTTCCCCGAGTACCTGCGAGAGGAAGTATCGGCGGTGCTCAATGCCCTGGGAGCCAGGGAACACGCGACGCTTTTTACCGCCCAGCAACCATACTTCCCCGGAACACCGCAGCAGGCTGCCGGGCAGTGGTGGGATCTTGAGCGCCTGGGCACGCTGCATCGAGCGTTCCTGGAGAGCACCGCTTCCCTGGATTCCAGCGACATTGCTCCGCCCAGTGCTTATCGGGGGTATGTCACGATGGTCGATTCATGGCGTGCTCTGCCCTACCTTGACCCCGGCTTGCCGGAGTTCATGCTGCCCGCCCACTGGCCTGGCGATGAGAGCAGGGAACGTTTCTTGGCACTGTCCACCGCATTCCAGGAATCGGCCTTGCTCTTCGCACGCTCGCTTCTGGCTTCCTAGTTCCAGACTGGTTCATCTTCTCCATACGGAGCAGGCGGACCAGGGTAGTCCAGCCCCTGGCCTGCCATGCTGAAGGAGCATAACCTCTAGTCGGTAAGATGAGAACTCGATCTTCGTCGAACTGAATGAGGGAAAATGTAAATTAGTCAAGATCGCTCCCCGCGCATCCGCGATTCTAGTTTTGGAAGGCAGTCTGGTGCGCTAAGAAAACTTTTATCTCTATTTTCCGCTTTCACCGTAATGTTCCTGTTGCTGTCATTTCTCACTGCTGTGGACGCCCAGGCATCTTCCAGGGACAAGCCGGAAACCAGCATGCGGGTATTAAGCGAAGTAGAGGTGGGATCAACTGCACGTGGCGTAATCGTGGGAGGCAACAAACTCACACGAGTCTGCTCTCCTAAAAAGTGCGTTTCCGTCCCAAAATCAAAGATCTGCACCGTTGGTAGCGGATGTGGTAAGGCTATTTATAAGGAATACAAAGGCTATTGCTCATCATCTACAGCCTGCTTTACCTACAAGGGCAAAAATTACGTATACACAGGGTTTAAGCCCACTGCTGCTCAAATGTCCCAAGCGCGTAAGTGCGCTGCAGGGCTAGGTGTGACTTGGCTCGGAGCTATTGCCGGCGGTCCTCTAGGAATTACAATACTAGGAGTTTCAGTGACTCTCTGGAGTTGCGGCTAGGAGAATATTCAATGAACAAAAGTTCCATTTCACCCCTTATTGCTTGGGTAGTTTCTGCGCTCTTTCTTCTCATCGGAATCTGGCAGATTAGTACCAATGCGTTTTGGCAAGGTGTCGCGCTTGTTGCTTTAGCACTAATTTGGGCCGTCGTAGCCTTACGACAATCCCGAAAGGCAAAGGTGTAAGGCTAGAAATACCCAAAAGCTACTAATCAACCCCTCATAGATTTTGGGTCTTCCCACAGACATAAGTGTTTGAGCATTATCAGCAAATCGTACAAAACGTTCGGCTGGAAGGCTCCAGCCGAACGTTTTGGTTAGATAGGTTCATTTCGCGGGACCGAAAACACCCCAATCGTAAGGGGTGGTTTCCGAATCCGTCGAATATACGATGCGAGGGATCTCGTCGTCCTGTAAATACCGTTTGCAAAACAATGGCGAAGCTTCCGCAAGACCCGAAGTCTTCGGGTGAGAATCCTTGCCAGTTGCCACATGCGAACCGATGTAATGGCTTTTAACCATTGCAATACCCCGCGCCTACGTACGTCGGATGTTTGCTGTGAATGGAACGGGTCAGAGGTCAGAGAAAGTTCTATTTCTGGCGGCGAATCGCGCTACCGTCGGCTATTTACTTTTTACAAACCATCCTACTTTTGTGCTGAAGTGGCCTACTTTTATTTGATCACACACGTTGTAGTCACATCCGGCTCTGCCAATGAAGGAACGCAGTATCCATCATCTCCAGACGCCACGGCAGCATCGTGCCCTCGGCTCGCCTTTGGTGCTGGACATGAAGCCAGACTCCGAGGATCCGCTCGGCCTCCGAGGAATAGTTCTGATACCTCGGCGTCCGATGATAGGTAGCCGCGAATTCGATTAGCGAGGTCAGCCGTGCCCGCCAGGCCTCATCCAGCTCCTGCTGGTGCACATCGATATTCCAGCCTGTGAGGTCCTCTAACAAAACGCTCTTAGGGATAGACATTGAGTTGTTGCGGTGGGCTCGTCGCTGCTCGAGCACCCACCGGTGCATCCGTGACTCTGCTTCTTCCCCGTCGTGGTGCGGGAGCCGGCCGTGGGTTTTCTGGAATTCCAGGACTTCGGCAAGTTTCTTGCGCCATCTGACCGTCGGACGGTCCGGTCCCCTGACTTCCAGTGCTGCTTCATGTTTTCCACGAAAACCGGGTTCATAGTGCTCACGCCGCTGCAGGTGGTAGTGGATAGTTGCTGCACCACGATGGCACAGGTCAGTGATCTCGCGGGCAGTCAGACTGGCAAGATGCATTTGGTCCCATTCAGGATGCCTGGATACTTTCCAGCTAACCATGGCTCCAGGCTACAACACAGTGAACAGTGTGGGCTTGCGGCTGAGGCAGCCTGGAATTCGAGTAGTGCGGGCAACGATATTTCATTGCCGGTGGGAGAGTATCACCGGAAATCTTCAGCCGTTCGGGTCCATGCGGTTGCCGCTGAGCCCGGCGGTGCCGGCGGACGGGTTAGCTGTCAGAGTTGCGGGACCAATGATGCATGAGTCTTTGCTGGGCTTGCTGTTCGCTCAGTCCTGAAATCTCTTGTGTGGACAGATGAAGTTGTTCTATGAGCGCAGCTTCCATCCATTCGGGCAAGACAGATCCCCGTGCGGGTTCAGGTGTGGCTTCAACGGATTCGTAGAGCCTTCCCATCTGGACAATGACGTCTTTGAGCGATTGAATCTTCGGGTCATCGCCCATGCGTGCGACCCGTGAGGTGAGCTCATCGTAGACCTCGCCATCCGAACGGGCGCCAACAGCCCAGACCTCGGAAATATCAAGAATTGGGCGCCCGGATGCGTCTTCGGTAATGCGCCATACGATTCTCCAGTCGCGATCGCCAACGACCAACTTGCGGAAACCGACTAGCGCACCGAGCAAGGGCTCGCCAGCCTCAGGAGATTTTTCGAGTAGCAGCATCTTCTTGAACACGGATCGCACGATCTGTGGATCCTTTTTGTGAAGACGATGCAGGTCAGATACTGCGTCTTCAGTTAGCCGGACGATGCACAGGCGGTCTTGAGGCTGATTCACGAATTATCAGACTGGGCTTCTTCGGCGTTTTCCGCCTCAAGCTCTGCGCGGTTCAAATTAAAGAATTCCATCGCATGGTCGAGCGTCGTGCGCACGCCGCTATCAGTGGCAAAGCGTGCCATCACCAACGCAGCATCGCGAAGAGTATCCCGGTCATGGCGCAGCTGAGCGATTTCCTTCGCGGAAACGACTTCGGCCACGACCTTGCCATGGCGCGACAAAGGGGTATCCCGGCCCTCTTCGGCGGCGGCGACAAGCGCAGAGAGTCCCGCACGTGATGCTTCGGTGATACTCAAAGTAGTCATATGAAAAACTATATAGATTTCTACCTAGATTTTCTAGGGGTTTCCATTCGGGAGTAGCGGAAGTTTTGTCAAAAACGGCGTCAGGAACGACTGAAGGGCATGGCGCCGATGGAATATCGATGCCATGCCCGTACGGCCTAATGCGGGACCATGATTTAGCTAGTCCAATTTTCGGGACCAATTTCATATCCCGTACATTAATCCTGCCCTTCAAAAGGAATGCGGCACAGAAATTAACTAATTCTTACACCCTTGGCCGCAACAGCATAATCGCCAAATGAGTAGCAAGTATTGTGGTTCGACACCGGTCCGCGCAAGGTGCTCCAGTAGTGCTGGTTCCCGTAGTAGTACCGGGTCTGACCACGATTGGCGCCAGGGCAGAGGTAGCGAACATTGTTGTACTTACTTATGTTGGCTTCTCCCTTGTTGGCGAAGCAAAGCACGTTTTTTCCGTCCTGGCCACGCCAGCGGTACCAATCAATGCGATTACCGCAGGTCACGATGTTGAACCGTCCCTGATTTGATGCCGCTGTCTTTCGAGAGAAAGATAGCAACCATGCCCAAGAAATACCCTGCCGAAGTTCGTGAACGCGCCGTAG
>NZ_JBIVXE010000013.1:0-10721 GCF_044769125.1 Glutamicibacter sp. NPDC090743
CTGTTCTGGGCGGGGCCCGGTTCCTTCGCGGCGGGCTTCCCCCCCCCCGCCGTGGGCCCGGTTTTGGGGCCTGGGGGGGGGGGCCCCAAACCCTTGGGGGCCCCCCCCACCGCCGTACTGGATGCTCGTTCCTAGCCGAGCTCTTCACTCAGCTGCGCTGCACGGGCGGCTGCCGCTTGCGTGCCCGCAGCAATAATCTTTGGAATTCCCTGCTCATCGAAGGTGGCGATAGCCTGCTCGGTGGTGCCCTTCGGGCTGGTTACTGCCTTGCGCAGGGTCGCGGGATCCGCGTCAGGGTTCGAGAGCATCTTGCCGGCACCGGCCACAGTGGCACGTGCCAGCGCGATTGAAAGCTTTTCATCCAAGCCCATGGCCACACCGGCATTGGCCATGGCCTCAGCCAGGTAGAAAGCATAGGCCGGACCGGACCCGGAAATTGCCGAGAGCGCATTTTGCTGCTCTTCGTCGATGACGTGCACGTCGCCGGATCCGGAGAGCAGATCGGTGACCAACTTGGTCTGCTCGTCGCTCACGCTTGCCGCCGGGCTGATTCCCACCACGCCGGCACCGACCATCAAAGGGGTGTTCGGCATGGAACGGATGACCGGCTGGCCAGCTGGCAGATGAGACTGCATGCTGCTCAGGGTGATAGCGGCGGCTACGGAAACAACGACCTTCTGCGCGTCCAGCGATCCGGAAATCTCCTCGCACAGTTCGGTGATGCCTACCGGCTTCACGCCCAGGAAGATAATGTCTGCGCTGGCGGCAGCCCGGCGGTTGGCTTCGGGATCTTCCTCGCTGACCAAGACGTTGATGCCCAATTCGCGCAGTTCCGCTACGCGGTTATCGCTTCGCACGGTAGCGGTGATGAGCTGCGGGTCATGGCCCGAGGCGATAATGCCACGCAGGATGGCGCCGTTCATGGAGCCGGCGCCGAGGAAGGACAGGGACAGATTCTTTGTTGCTTCACTCATATGGCTATTGTGTCATTGGCTTGGGATCGCTGCCGACTGTTAAGTGCTGGCGGGCAAATTCTAGGGTCTTTCCCAGCCATTCTTCTTTTTGCCCGGTGTTGCGAGCTTTGCGTGTGGAGACCTCGACCGCTACGGTGCCGCTCCAATTGGCATCACGCAGATATTGCAGCGTTTCGGCCACCGGTTGGGTGCCCAGGCCTGGCACAAGGTGCTCGTCTTTGCCGTTATCCAAACCATCGCACAGATGAACGTGCGCCAGTCGCTGGCCCAGGTCCTCAACGGCTTGACGCGAATCCATATTGGCAATCGCCGCATGGGAGAAATCCCAGGTCACATGCTGGTAGTGCTGCGGGACTGGGTTCCAGTGCGGAAGGTACATTTTCGCTTCACGGCCCCGGGCACGCCATGGGTACATGTTTTCCACGGCGATTTTCATCCCCGTGGTCTCAACCAATCGCTGCACGCCTTCGGCGAATTCTTCGGCGTAGGCGCCCTGCCACCTGAATGGCGGATGGGCGACAACCACATTTGCGCCGACCGCTTGGGCCAGGATGACCGAACGTTCGATCTTGGCCCAAGCAGAGCCCCACACCTGCTGGGTGAGCAGCAGTGTCGGTGCGTGAATGGCCATGATCGGCAGTTGGTACTTGTCCATCAAGGCTTTGAGCGCGGTCGCAGATTGGCTGGCTGCGTTGCCGGTAATCAGCACTTCCAGCCCGTCGTATCCCACGTCCTTGGCCATCGCGAAGGCGTCATGGACGGTCAGCGGATAAACTGACGCGCTAGAGAGGGTGACTGGCACCTTCATTGTGCTCTTCTGGTCTTCCATGCTCTTGCCTCCTGTTACCGGGTCCACTGTGCGGGCACCGCTTAGCCAAGAAGGTTAGCTGCTGGGTTTGGCGAGAAATTTGTACTTCTCGTTATCCAGAGCTACTTCCCCAACTCCAACGCTACTACTGAGCGGTGTCGCAGAGTCAAACATCACGTGATCAAAACGTCGCAGCATCAAGCCTTCACGAATCGCCCAAGGGCAAATCCGCACAGATTTCAGTTTCAAAGCATTCATCGCTTCGTGAGCGACAATCGCCCCGGCAAGCAGTTGCGGGGCGCGAATCTCTGAGACACCGGGCAATTCTGCCCGTTCAGCCCAGCTCATCGCGGTCAATCGGTTGGTCCACAATTTCAATGCGTCACGATTGAGCACGCGCTTAACATAGGGGCCTTCCGTGCTCGGCGCGGCTCCGGTGATGCGAGCCAGCGAGCGGAAAGTCTTGGAAGTAGCGGTGGCCAAGGTGGGCTTGCCATACTGGCGCAGCTCGGTAGTTGGGTCCGTGAGAACGTCACGCACGTACGTACGCAGTTCCTTGACTTCCTTAATGGACGGCAGGTCGTTAGGAAGCCATTCGCGGGTCAGCCGGCCGGCACCCAGGGGCACGGAGAAGGCTGTTTGCGGGAACTCGTCAACGCCCAAGGCCAGCTCCAGCGAGCCTCCGCCCATATCCAGGTTCAGGATGGATTCCGAAGACCAGCCAAACCAACGGCGTACGGAGTAGAAGGTCATGCCGGCTTCTTCTTCGCCGGTCAGTTCCATCAAGCTCACGCCTGTCTCGACTTCGACGCGTTCCAGGACGGCAGCACCGTTGGAGGATTCGCGAATCGCTGAAGTGCAGAAAGCCATGAAGTCCTCAACCTGGTGGTTTTCGGCGAACTTGGCGGCTTCCTTGATGAAGGAGATCAGCTCGCGCTGGCCCTCTTCAGTTATGGCGCCATACTCATTGAGGTAGCGCACCAAGGACAAGGGTCGCTTGTGCGAGGCATAGGGAACCGGGCGGGCTCCCGGATATGCATCGACGAGCAACAGGTGAACGGTATTCGAACCGATATCCAATACACCGAGTCTCATGGTGCGCTCCTCGTTAGGCCTGGCAAGAAAGACTAGTCAGTCTTTTTCGCGGTCGTCTTCTTGGCCGTAGCCTTCTTCGCCGGGGTCTTCTTGGCTGCTGGCGTCTTGGCCGGCGACTTCTTTGCCGTGCGCTTCACCGGTCCGCGGGCACGTTTGTCTGCCAGCAGCTCGATAGCCTGCTCGCGCGTCAGTTCCTCCAGGGAGGTAGTGCGCGGAACGGTGATGTTGGTGACGCCGTCGGTGATGTATGGACCGAAGCGGCCATCCTTGACCACGATGTTCTTCTCGCTGGTCGGGTCCACTCCGAACTCGGCCAATGGCGGTACCGCGGCACGACGGCCACGCTGCTTCGGCTGCGCGTAGATCGCCAGCGCTTCGTCCAAGGTGATCGTGAAGATCTGCTCTTCGCTCTCGATCGAGCGCGAATCGCTGCCCTTCTTCAGGTACGGACCGAAGCGGCCGTTCTGCACGGTGATCTCTTCGCCGTCAGCGTCAGCACCCAGTACGCGAGGCAGGCTCATCAGCTTCAGGGCATCTTCCAAGGTCACTGATTCGACAGTCATGGACTTGAACAGCGACGCGGTGCGCGGCTTGACCTTGGTTGGCTTCTTCGGCGGCTTCGGCTTGCCATTCTTGTAGTACTCGACCGGCTGGGCCGCCAATTCCTCTTCGGTTGGCTCCGGGATGATCTCGGTGACGTAGGCGCCGTAGCGGCCATCCTTGGCTACGATCTGGCGACCGGTTTCCGGATCAATGCCCAAGTGCATTTCGGAGACCTGCGAGTTGGCAAAGAGCTCCTCTGCCTTTTCGGCAGTCAGCTCGTCCGGGGCCAGATCCTCAGGCACGTTGGCGCGCTGCGGCTCGGTGCCTTCCTCGGCGCCTTCCGGGATGGCACGTTCCAGGTACGGGCCGAACTTGCCCACACGCAAGGTGATGTCGTCGGTGACCTTGATCGAGTTGATCGCACGGGCGTCGATGTCGCCGAGGTTATCGACCACATGCTTCAAGCCTTCGGATTCGGTCTCCGCGCCCTTGCCGAAGTAGAACAGGTTCAGCCAGTCGGTGCGGGCACGATGGCCCTTGGCGATCTCATCGAGATCATCTTCCAGGCGGGCGGTGAAATCGTAGTCCACGTACTTCGCGAAGTGCTCTTCGAGCAAGCGGATCACCGAGAAGGCGATCCAGCTCGGCACCAGGGCGCCGCCTCGCTTGGTGACATAGCCGCGGTCCATGATCGTGGAGATGGTTGGCGCGTAGGTCGACGGGCGGCCGATCTCGCGCTTTTCCAGCTCGGCCACGATTGAAGCTTCGGTGTAACGAGCCGGCGGGGAGGTTTCGTGGCCCAGAGCGGTCAGTTCATCGCCGGCCAGCTGCTGGCCCACAGCCAGCTGCGGCAGGCGGGCTTCGGCATTCTCTGCTGCGGCTTCCAGGGCCTGTTCGTCCTTGCCCTCCTCATAGGCGGAAAGGAAACCGCGGAAGGTGATTACGGTGCCGGAGGCCGAGAACTCGGCCACGCGCTGATCGCTGGCGGTGCCCTGCAGCTTGATGGTGGCGGTGAAGCCCTTGGCATCGGCCATCTGCGAGGCGACGGTGCGCTTCCAGATCAGCTCGTACAATGCGTACTCGTCCTTGGACAACGAGGAACGCACGTCCTTCGGGCGGCGGAACATGTCACCGGCCGGGCGGATTGCCTCGTGGGCTTCCTGCGCGGCATCGTTCTTCGCCTTGTAGACGCGCGGCTTGGCTGGAACGGAATCCGCGCCATACAGTTCGGTTGCCTGCTTGCGCGCGGCATTCACTGCCTCGCCCGAGAGGAAGACCGAATCGGTACGCATATAGGTGATGTAGCCGTTTTCATACAGCCGCTGAGCGATCTGCATGGTGATCTTGGAGCTCCAGCGCAGCTTGCGGGATGCTTCCTGCTGCAGCGTGGAGGTGGTGAAAGGGGCGGCCGGACGACGGGTGTACGGCTTGTCCTCGACGGAGGTCACCGCAAAGCCGGTGTCCGACAGGTTCGCCACCAGCGACTGGGCCGACTCCTGATCCAGGTGGGCCAGCTTATTGCGGGTGGTCTTCAGCTGGCCGCGGTCATCGAAGTCACGGCCGGAGGCGACACGGGCGCCGTCCACTGCCGAGAGCTTCGCTGCGAAGCCTTCGCCTTCACTGGTGGCGAAGTTACCCTTCACATCCCAGTATCCGGCGGGGATGAAGGCCATGCGTTCGCGTTCGCGCTCGACGACCAAACGGGTTGCCACGGACTGCACGCGGCCTGCGGACAGCCCGCGAGCCACCTTGCGCCAGAGCACCGGTGAAATTTCGTAACCATAGAGGCGGTCCAGGACACGGCGGGTTTCCTGGGCGTCGACGAGGTCGGTATCGAGCTCGCGCATGTTTTCCAGTGCGCGGGCGATGCCTTCCTTGGTGATTTCGGTAAATGCCAGGCGGCGTACCGGAACCTTTGGCTTCAGGACCTGCAGCAGGTGCCACGCGATGGCTTCGCCTTCGCGGTCCGCATCGGTTGCGAGGTAAAGTTCGTCAGCTTCTTTGAGCTTCGCCTTCAGTTCGGAAACGCGCTTCTTCTTGTCCGGGTAGACCATGTAGTAAGGCTCAAAGTCGTTGTCCAGATCGACAGCGAACTTGCCTACTGAGGTCTTTTTCAGCTCGGTTGGCAGTTCTGAGGGCTGCGGAAGGTCGCGGATATGGCCCACTGAGGCATCCACGTCAAAGCCTTCACCCAAATATTTGGCGATCGACTTCACCTTGGCAGGAGACTCCACGATTACGAGTTTCTTACCAGTCTTTTCCTTGGCCTTGGGGGGCACAGCACTCCTTTAGACAACACGGACCTTGGATACCCATTTCCGGGCCCTGATCAATCCGACATCGCAGCTTCGTTCTTCATGCCTACTCTATAAGCACATTTCCCGATGATCTTACACCGAAGAATCTGCGCTCCCTGAGCCGGGCATACTTATGATGATGCCTCCCCCATGCTCTGGTATTCGGGAAGCAATGAGATTAAGTAGAACATACGCCGCGAATCAATACTGCGTTCCTCGGCTGTTGCCTGTGCCTCGTATTCGTAGACCAGATCCAGCATTCTGCGGTTGAACTCGCGTTGCTTGGCTTCCGAGAGGAAGACCAAACCGCTAGTCAGCATCGGCGGACGATCCGGGTCCGGAGCGATTCCGGTCTTCGCTTCTGCCTCGCGCCGCTGGACTTCAGCATTGAGCCGGGTGCGGAATGCGTTCAATTGCACGTTCAAGTACGCAGTTTTGGCGTTCGCCGAGTCGATCTGCGTGTTCAGCTCTAGCCGTTCACCAGCCGCTCGCCACCGCCGCTCGCGTGCGTCTCCTTCGCTGGCAGCACGAATCACGTACCCGTACTTCTCCAGGGCCCGGAGGTGATAGCTCATGGCGCTAGGTGTCAGCGCACACAAGGATGCAAGTTCTGTAGCGGTGCGGGTGGTCTGCGAAGCAAAGAGCTCATCCAAGACGATCAGTCGAGCGTCATGGGCCAACGCTCGAATCGCCTGGGGGTCAGTGATCGAGACAACTTGTGGGATTTCCGCCTCATCGCGCGAGGCGGCCCCACCTTGTTCCTCAATTGTGTTCCGTGTCATAGGGAAAAACTTTAGCGCTTGTTTCACATTTTCTGAAGCAGGCCATGTCGCAAGAGTCGCTTCACTGCTTCATAAAGCAGGTCCGCGAAGTCTTCTTGCCCTTCTCCAATCAAGGAATCCAACGCGTTGACTAGTTGCGATACCGACAAATCACCATCGCAGGCGGAAACAAATCCTGCCTGTGCGGTATCAAGCAATTCAGTACGGCGCAGCCCTGCCCCCTGCCGCAGCAAGATCACGCCGGGGTGCTCCGCCCCCGGGCGCTGATGGCGCTCCTCAGTAACATCCTCGGCCACCAGCAGGTGCCAATCCTTGAACCCTTCATTGGCGGCGGCCAGCTGGTCGGACATGGCAATGTCCCGCTGCAGGGTCGGGGCGAGCGGCTGTTCCACCTGGTGCGAGATCTGCTCGTAGCGCTGCAGTACCGGATGGCCTGCGGCTGGACGGCGGAAGTACACCAGACCGAAGCCGATGGCACCCACGCCGCGGGACTCGAAGTCATCGAGGTATGCGTTGTAGGCGGAGATGTATGAAGTGCTGTCCTCGGTCTGGGAAGAGTCGCGCAGCCATGTCTCGGCGTAGCCGCTTGGCGTTGTTTGCTCGCGCTCGATCACCCATACGTCCAGCTGGTCGCCGAACCACTGGCGCACGCGGGCATCCCACGGCTGGTTGGATTCATCATCTAGGCGAGGAATCTCCCAGTTTGACAGCATTTGCATGCAGCCACCCGGCGCCAGGAAGCCAGGAGCCTGCTCGATCAAGGTGCTCACCAGCGTATCGCCGGCCATTCCGCCATCACGGTAGGTGAACCGGTCCTTGGCGCGCTCATTGCTGCTTCGCGGGGTAATCACGAACGGCGGGTTGCTGGCGATCAGGTTGAAAGTGGATCCAGCCACCGGATCGAACAGGCTTCCCTGGAGCAGGGTGACCCGCGATTCGAGGTTATCCGGATCCAGCTCCAGGGCCTGGTAGTTGAGCATCAGGTTGAAGCGGGTGAAGCCCAGGGCTCGGGCCGACAGGTCTGTGGCCGTAACATGCTCCGCGTGCGATAGCAGATGGAACAGCTGGATGCCGCAGCCGGTACCCAAGTCCAGTGCGCGCTCGACCTTTTCGCGGATCGTGATCTGCGCCAGGGTCAGGGACGCCTGTCCAATGCCCAGCACATGGTCGGTGCGCAACACGCCGGGACGCTGGTGGGCACCCAGGTCGTGGGCCACCCACAATTCACCGTCAGCATCGGAGGAATGCAGCGCCAGGGCAATCTTGGCCCGGTAACCGGTAGCCCAGGACTCGATCAGGCCCAGCTTGAGCAATCCGTCGGTCTTCAATGTCGGGAAGGCGGCATTGATGGCCGCGTCTTCCTGGGTCTGGCCCATTTGGAAGAGGCGAACCACACAGGCAAGCGAGCTATCTGGCCTGCTACGATCCAGGTTTCGCAAGGCAGGGTGGAGCTGGTCGCGGGCAAATGCTGCCGCAGCTTCCTCACCAAGCAGCCCCGCAACATTTTCATAGTTGTACCCGACATCAGTGAGGTCTTTGGCTAGCGAGTCGATGAGCAGTTGATTGTAGCTCTGGGGAGCGTCATCAATGGAAGAAAATTCAGCAGCATTCACACCTCCAAGTCTACCGAGTAACTCAACGGGTGATAGCTAGGCCAGGCAAACTACGGCGACCTATGATGTGGGCATGACCCAAGTAACGGTGACCTATCTCCAGCAACTCGACTCCGCTGATGTCATTCGCTCGGCCAAGTCCTTGCCCGAGGACGCCCGGATCGAGCTGGCCAAGGAGATCACCCCGGAATTTTCGCGGTTTCTGTATCAGAGCGTGGGCAGCGAATTGAACTGGTCTGACCGCCTGGGTTCGACCCGAGACCAGTGGGACGAAGTGCTTCGACGCCCGGGCTCAGAAACCTGGGTGCTCTACCAGCACGGTGCTCCCCAGGGGTACGTGGAGCTCGTCACGGAAGTCGCGGACGCCGGCAGTGAAGTCGAGATCTTCTACTTCGGCTTATTTCCCGAAGCTACCGGCCGCGGCCTTGGCGGGGTGCTGCTCAGCGAAGCACTGCAACAGGCCTGGGCCCTGGGTTCACGATGGCCGCAGCTGCCTGAGGTCAGCCGGGTATGGCTGCATACCTGCTCACTGGACGGACCGGCGGCGCTACCGAACTACCAGGCGCGAGGGCTGAGAATCTACCGGACCGAGGTGGAACAGGTCGACGTCAAGGATGCGTCGCGCGGAATGTGGCCGAAGGTGACCGCATAGAAAACGCGGCCTGGACTTATGGAAAGTCCAGGCCGCGGTTGGTGAAAGCTGAAGTTAGGCGTCTACGGTGCTGCAGTCTGGGCAGCGGCGCAGTGCTTCGTCCTTTGCGCAGTCCTCGCAGAACAGGCGCAGGTTGCGGCAGGCCGGGTCCGAACAGTTCTCGAACTTGTTGGTTGGACCTTGGCAGCCCACGCATTCACCGATGGTGACAGCGTCTTCGGAGAATTCGGTATGCATGCGCTTATCGAAAACGTAGAGAGAGCCTTCCCATAGGCCTTCATCCCCGTACTTCTCGCCATAGCGGACGATGCCGCCCTGCATCTGGTACACCTCTTGGAATCCGCGTTTGACCATCAAAGCCGAAAGCACTTCGCAGCGAATGCCGCCGGTGCAGTAGGTGACCACCGGCTGGTCCTTCAGGTGGTCGTACTTGCCCGAATCCAGCTCGGCAACGAAATCGCGGGTGGTGTCCACTTCGGGGACAATCGCGTTCTTGAACTTGCCGATCTGCGCTTCGAATGCGTTGCGGCCATCGAAGAAATGGACCTTCTCGCCGGTCTTCTTCTTGTTGTCAACCAGCTCGTGAAGTTCTTCGGGGCGCAAGTGGGTGCCACCGCCGACAACACCGTTCTCGTCAACTTCCAGTTCGCCAGGAGCGCCGAAGGTCACGATCTCGTCGCGAACCTTGACGGAGATACGCGGGAAGTCTTCTGCCGAACCTTCCGACCACTTGATATCCATCTTCTTGAAAGCTGGCAGTTCTCGCGTGGCCTTGACGTAGGCCTTGACTGCGGAGATCTCGCCACCAACGGTGCCGTTGATGCCGTCTTTGGAGATGATGATGCGTCCGCGCAAGCCCCAGCGCTCCAGCAGCGAGCGCTGCCAAAGGCGGATTGCCTCCGGGTCTGGGAGCGGAGTAAAAGCGTAATACAGAACAATACGATGAATGGCCACCCTACAATGTTAGTAGCTTTTGGCCGCGAAACGCCGAGGAAAAGAGCAATGTCACATTGATCTTTCCCGAAAATATCGGGCTCTCGGCCAGTGCAATAGTTCCAAGTAGGCAACGATTAGTTCAATGTCAGCTAATTCCTAGGAAAGACAAGGTAGGGTCAAATTATGGCATCAAACGCAAGCGATGAACTGATTGGCACCTGGGTAGCAGGCTGGGCTGGGGCTCGTGGTTATGAAACCCGCAACGAAGGACGGGTCCACGCTGCGCTGCGCCACGACACCACTGAAGACTGGGAATACGTCATCTATGGTCCCTCCAAAGAGGAACTCGCAGCAGTAGCCGAGACCCTGACGAAGCACCCGAACCGTCGGCTGACGGCTTTCGACGACTCCGCCGAGAATCTGGTTGCCATTGCGGCTGAAGTAGGCCTGCAGGTCACTGCCGATGACGAAGCACTGATGGTCACCGAACTAGCCGTGCACGACGTCGAGGTCCCACTGCCTGCAGACGGCTTCGTCTTCCAGATTGAACGCGATGGCACTCATGCCTACGTGTCGCTGCATCCCGAGGACAACCAGGAAGTCGTTGCGGCATCCGGCCATGTCTCAGCAGTTGGCGGATACGCAATCTTCGACCGCATCATCACCGGCGCCGATTTCCGCCGCAAGGGCCTAGGTACCCTGATCATGCGTGCGCTGGCTTCGCTGGCTCAAGAACACGATGTTGATGAAGGCCTGTTGATCGCTTCGGTCGATGGCCAGCAGCTTTACGCTTCGCTGGGCTGGACTTCGCTGGGCAAGGTTGTCATGTTCAAGGCCTAGGGCCTCCAAGATTACTCTTATCGCCGTGGGGGGGGGGGGGGGGGGGGGCGGGGGGGGGGGGGGGGGGGGGGGGGGGGGGGGGGGGGGGGGGGGGGGGGGGGGGTGGGTGGGGGGGGGGGGGGGGGCGGGCGGGGGGGGGGGGGGGGGGGTGGGCGGGGGGTAGAAGGGGGAAGGGGGTCGC
>NZ_JBIVXE010000014.1:0-6046 GCF_044769125.1 Glutamicibacter sp. NPDC090743
AAACCTTCAGTGAAAAGTGATTGGCTGCCGGGTAAACAATCGGTAGATTCCGTGTTGTTTCCGTTCCGGCAACAGATAAAAACTATACACAGGTTTTCAGGGCTCCGCAAATCGGCAGGGCACTTTTGACAGTGATCGTGGTTACACTGTGGTGGCATAATCCGCGGGCGTACTCTGACGCCCTGACAGTTGAACAAATCTGCAGCGGAATCGCGACTGCTTTGCTCCTGCGGTTTACAGGATCTCTGTACGTTTATGGAGCGTATCCAGGAAGACGAACTTCTTCATTGCCCACCATCGGAAGATCATCCCAAGTAACGTCCCGATAATTGGTCCGGCGATAAAGTCGGCAATCTCCTGGACGATAAAAGAAACGTGTGGTTCCGTGATTCCAAAGATCCAACGGGATACATAAACCGGCGCCGCAGTAATTCCAATAGCTACCGTAGACATGCCGACGAATTTGATGAACTGGATACGTTTGAGGCCATGGACGACATCCCCAAAGGTAAACCGTCGCGAGAGGTAGTAGGAAACTACCGTGGCCGCTGCATTAGCGATAAGAAAAGCTGAAGTTGGATGCGCCCCCAGAATCGTGAACTTCAATCCGTAATTCACTGCCAAGGTCAGGAGGAAGCAGAATCCTCCTATGCCCAGGAAGTACAGAGCTCTCTTTCGTTCCCGATACTGTTTTGGGCGCGATGGATCCCGTGCGCCTTCATCGCTAAATGCTTTGGCTCTGCCACTCATGGATCAAGCATAAACATCCCAGGATCGGCGAATAGAAAATTGAAACTTAATCAGGGCGGTTCTTAGTTATCCATATGGGTCACCTTGCACAGCATGCTCAGATTGAAGCTCATGAGCTTCCAGCGATATATGAGTCGGGCATTTTTGTGGCAGCGTCCAATGGCCAGGATGGCGGCAATGAGTTGTTATGCCCTGCGGCTCAACGGGCTCAACGGGCTCAACGGGCTCAACGGGCTCAACCTGCTCAACCTGCTCAACCTGCTCAACCTGCTCAACCTGCTCAACCTGCTCAACCTGCTCAACCTGCTCAACCTGCTCAACCTGCTCAACCTGCTCAACGGGCTCAACGGGCTCAACGGGCTCAACGGGCTCAACGGGCTCAACGGGCTCAACGGGCTCAACGGGCTCAACGGGCTCAACGGGCAGTTTCCCCTCACCCGCGCCAGACCTGCAACTCTGCGCCGTTACATTACTGACGGATTACCCTGCTTAAGGAGGTTTCAGCGGAAGCCGCTGTCGGTTCCGTAGAATCCTCGGTTTTTGGGCATAAAAAAATCGCGAAACATAAGTTTCGCGATTTTTGCTTTGGTGACCCCAACGGGATTCGAACCCGTGTTGCCGCCGTGAGAGGGCGGAGTACTAGGCCGCTATACGATGGGGCCGTATGCTGAAGATAAATCTTCAGCTCACCAAATCTCTTTGGTGAAGCGCTGGGATACCAGGACTCGAACCTAGAATGACGGAACCAGAAACCGTTGTGTTGCCAATTACACCATATCCCAATGTGACTTGGTATTCATTTGCTTCAGCAGCCGAAGCTGATCTGCGCTGAACGCCTTAGCACGAGATATAACTATACCTAAAAAATTCACGGATCGCACATCCTGGGGCAATATCCTCGAGTGATCTGCAGCTCGTTTATTGAAATGCCTGTAACAGACCTGAGCTTCGCTACACGTCAGCCGATAAATTGCCGCCGAAGGAGGCAGGTCCACTTGACCTGTCACTGCGTGCTGAGACGACTGCTTAATGCAAAAGAGGGAACCGAAGTTCCCCCTTAGCTGTGTGTCGGGATAACAGGATTCGAACCTGCGACCTCGTCGTCCCGAACGACGCGCGCTACCAAGCTGCGCTATATCCCGTGGTTACAACCATTTCACTATACACCCTGCAGAATTCTCATCAATGCCCGGCATAGCTACTCTTTTCTTTGCCGCCAAGTCCTTAGCCGGGACTCGCAGCTTAAGACCATTAGATAGCTTTCCCAGGATTCAAGATATTCAACGGGTCCAAAAGGTTCTTGATCTGCTGTTGGAGTTCGATCACTTCTGTTGCTTGTTCCCATTGCAACCAATCTTTTTTGATCAACCCGACACCGTGTTCGCCAGTAATTGTGCCGCCTAGTTCCAGTGCAATACGTACGGAGCTTTCAACTGCACGGTCAAGCCTCGCTAGTGGCTCGTTGCCGTCTTCGGGTTCTACAGAAAACGTCGGATGCAGATTGCCATCCCCTACATGCGAAATCATCCGCATGTTTACGTTTTCCTCCCGCGCAGCCCGTTGAACGCGGTGCACGTATTCAAGCATCTTGCTTTTCGGAATGGCGACATCCTCTCCAGTCCGGTAAGCATCGTCTTTAGTATCACCCCGGCTGGTTCGGCGCATTTCGATCAGTTGCATAGCACTCGGATCTGCCGAATTGCTTAGCTGGGCATTGCGTTCTGCGAAAACACTGCGGAGAGCGGCTTCTTCGCGCTCGGCGCCGTAGCCATCCAGTCGAGCCAAGAGCATGGCACCGCCAAGACCTGCGTAATTCGTCGAGTACTGTTCATCAAGAATGAGCAGAGTCGAATGATCGATGAGTTCCAAAATGGCAGGCTGAATTCTGGCTTTGGCAATCAGTTGAACGCCCTCGACTGCTTCCTCCAGGCTGGGGAACAATAGAGCTATGTCTCGTTCGTCTACCGGGAGATAGCGCAATCGGAGAACTGCGCGAACGACAACGCCCAGCGTGCCCTCGGACCCTGTGAAAAGTGCGGCGAGATCATACCCTGCTACACCCTTGAACGTATTCTTGCCAACGCGGATTAGTCGGCCGTCAGCCAATACGACGTCTAGGGAGAGCACTGCTTCTCGAGTCACGCCATACTTCGCGCACCGCAGGCCTCCCGCGTTGGTTGCGATGTTGCCGCCAATTGTAGACATCCTGTAGCTAGCAGGATCCGGGGCGTACATGAGGCCGAATTCGGAAACGGCTTCGTTCAGCTGATGATTGATGACGCCAGGTTCAACCACAGCGACTTCATCTTCCGGGCGGATCTCGAGGATTCTATTCATCTTGCTCAAGTTCAAGACGATGGCATCACCTAGTACGTGCACACCGCCAGAAACACCTGTGCCGGCACCGCGGCTGATGACCGGTACCCTGTATTCGCTAGCCAAGCGTAGAACGTGTTGTACATCCGCTACGGAACTGGCGAAAACCACGGCCAGCGGTTCAATGGGATCCCCCGACAACTGCCCGAAGTCTCTAGAGTTTTCTCGAAGCAGCGGGCCCGATGATTCTATGGCATTCTCTGGTAATGCCGCGCTGAGGGCATCTAGAAATCCGGCATGGTTAGCGGCCATCTTTATCTCCACGGATCGTTGCGTGCAAGTGATTACCTGAGACTACGGCTTTTGAAGGTCTTTGCCGAACTTGATGACTTGGCAATTTACTAGTAGCTCGGTTCAACACTGCGTTTGCGCCCTCATGGCCAGCCAGTCCGGGGCCGGCATACGTCATTGCCCTATTATTTATCGGGCTAGGACCTTTCAGCTGCTGCATTTTCTTTCGATTGTGCTGCTTGCATTTCTGCGGGAAGAGCTTTTCCCCTGACGAATAGTCGATAACAGACGCCCAGGATTGCCACCCAGATTAGACCGGTAATGAGTGCACTACGCGTATCAGGAATAATGCCGATTAAGATGATGACGAAGATCATGAAGGCCAGCGCCAAGTAGCTACCCACTGGCCAAAGCGGAACTGGGAATGCAGAAGGTTCAAGATTATCTCTGTCTATCCGGTGCTTCATCCGAATATGAGAGATCAGGATCATCGACCAAACAACGACGGTGGCGAAAGTAGCCAATGCAGCAATGAGGAAGAAGATCTCATCTTCGAACCAGATGTTCAGCACTACGCCAATAAGCAATGCGCCGATCATCGATAGTGAAGTCACCCATGGGACCCCGTTAGCCGTGGTCTTCGTGAATACCTGTGGTGCCTGGCCTTGTTTGGCCATACCGTGAATCATGCGTCCCGCACCGAAGATGTCTGCGTTGATTGCTGAGAGTGCCGCAGTGATGACGATGAAGTTCAGGACATTTGCTGCTGACGAGAAGCCGATGCTGGAGAAGATCGAAACGAATGGACTTTCACTACCATCAATCGTGTTCCACGGCTGAATGCACATGATGACACTGAGCGTCAGTACGTAGAACAGCAAGATGCGCACTGGTACAGAGTTAATTGCCTGCGGAATGACTTTACGCGGGTTTTGCGCTTCGCCAGCGGTAATGCCGATCACTTCGGTGCCGCCGAAGGCAAACATGACAATCGTCAGGGAAGCGAGAATGCCCCAGACACCATGCGGCATGAAACCGTCGCCAGCAAAGAGATTGGATAGACCTGCAGCTCCTTCGCTTTGGTTGCCCAACCCGAAGACGATTACGAGAACGCCACCAGCGATCATTGCTATGATAGCGACGACCTTGATCAAGGAGAACCAAAATTCCAGTTCCCCGAAGACTTTGACCGAGAGCAGGTTCACGGCGGCAATGAAGAAAACAACTGCCAGGATCCAGATCCATCGTTCGACGTTGGGAAACCAGAAACCCATATATACGCCAAAAGCTGTCACGTCAGCCAGGGCCACCACAAACATTTCAAACGTGTAGGTCCACCCGGTTGCAAAGCCAGCAAAGCGTCCAACGAATTCAGTGGCATAGCTTCCGAATGAGCCGGAGGTCGGATTGCGGACTGCCATTTCTCCCAACGCACGCATCACCATGAACACCACTGCCCCACCGAGTATGTATGCCAACAGCACCGCTGGCCCAGCCATTTGAATGGCGCTTGCGGAACCATAGAACAAGCCTGTGCCAATAGCAGACCCTAGAGCGATAAACCTGATGTGCCGTGTGCTTAAACCACGTTTCAAGTTTTGACTTGTCTGGCTAGTACGCATGCTGCTCCTCCGAGATTCCTAACTGCATCAGAGGTTTGCCGCTCACTTTTCATGGTGTGCTTCAACCCCGACATCCATGTAATCGCAGTCACACGCATCTTGGAGCGGGGAAAAAGACAAGATAGTCCGGTACCTCAGACTCGTGGTGAAAAGAAGCTGAGATACCGGACGGCAATTCTTCCAACGGGTATCTCGGGACAGCGTGATGGGCATTCTGTAATTTCGACCACTCGCGAGCTGTAGATAGAAGTACACATCCCGGCATGCAATGCAGTCAGATACTCGTGAATCCAATTGAAGGATCATGCTGCGCGATCCTCACCAACGACCTTGAGAATGCTTAAATGTGCTTGCGCAATCCCTCGATATCGAGGCAGGATTCCGATACGGCTGGCTTCAAAGTGCTGCACGTCAGTGGTCAGCAGCCACGCCCGCCTGTGTCCGTCATGTTGTCCACCGGAAGTCAAAGCATCTGCTGTCCGTTAGCGTCCGCGTCTTCAGAAACACGATGCCGGTGTCTTCGGGCGGTGGATGACAGTATCTATTGCTTTCAAGGCTTTCCAAGACGAGGTCCACAATGACGTTCATTGGCCTGACCCGGTGAATTCTCGCAGTCTTGGTTCCCTTGGTCGGTCGAATCCCCTTACGCCGAGACCTGTGGTTGCCAGTTGCTCTCACCATTGCACGCCGGCAGGTGAATGTGGTGCAACTGCGGGAATCGTCTTCCGAAACGGAGCTGTCGCCTTGGTGCCTGAAACTCAAATTACGCAGTCGACCAGCTGGCATTTTTAGTCGATACCCGTCAGGGAACAAATATGGCTCAGCAAGGCTGGCTGGGCCGACAACCTGATCTTCAATTTGGATAAGAACTCCAGTGAATAATTCTCGGGTAACCTGGCCCTCGTCATCCGGTGCAAGCAACTGAGCTCGCCGGCAACCTTGGCCAACACAAATACCCTGGACGCACTGGTCGTTAAAGCAGGAGGGGAGGGGGAACCAAGCAGCACCAGCTGCCCAATTCCCCCTCCCCTTCTCGTTAAACAGGTGAGGCCCCGGCACCAAACGGT
>NZ_JBIVXE010000015.1:0-5524 GCF_044769125.1 Glutamicibacter sp. NPDC090743
TGGCTAGAGGTTGTTGTCTCGTAACCGCATAGTGAACGCGAACAGCATTGAAATCATCAGTTCAAATATTGTTTTATTGTGTGTTGAAAGTCATCGGCCTATTAGTACAGGTCAGCTACACAAGTCTTTAGTCCTTGCTTCCACATCCTGCCTATCAACCCAGTGGTCTAGCTGGGGGCCTCTCACACTCAAGGTGCATGGAAATCTCATCTCGAAGCAGGCTTCCCGCTTAGATGCTTTCAGCGGTTATCCCTTCCAAACGTAGCTAATCAGCGATGCACTTGGCAGTACAACTGACACACCAGAGGTTCGTCCGTCCCGGTCCTCTCGTACTAAGGACAGCCCTTCTCAAATTTCCAACGCGCGCAGCGGATAGGGACCGAACTGTCTCACGACGTTCTAAACCCAGCTCGCGTACCGCTTTAATGGGCGAACAGCCCAACCCTTGGGACCTACTCCAGCCCCAGGATGCGACGAGCCGACATCGAGGTGCCAAACCATGCCGTCGATATGGACTCTTGGGCAAGATCAGCCTGTTATCCCCGAGGTACCTTTTATCCGTTGAGCGACGGCCCTTCCACGAGGTGCCGCCGGATCACTAGTCCCGACTTTCGTCCCTGCTCGAGCTGTCACTCTCACAGTCAAGCTCCCTTGTGCACTTACACTCGACACCTGATTGCCAACCAGGCTGAGGGAACCTTTGGGCGCCTCCGTTACATTTTAGGAGGCAACCGCCCCAGTTAAACTACCCATCAGGCACTGTCCCTGAACCAGATCATGGTCCGAAGTTAGGTGACCGGTACAGCCAGAGTGGTATTTCAACGATGACTCCACCTGAACTAGCGTCCAAGCTTCACAGTCTCCCACCTATCCTACACAAGCTGCACCGAACACCAATACCAAACTATAGTAAAGGTCTCGGGGTCTTTCCGTCCTGCTGCGCGTAACGAGCATCTTTACTCGTACTGCAATTTCGCCGAGTTCATGGTTGAGACAGCGGGGAAGTCGTTACTCCATTCGTGCAGGTCGGAACTTACCCGACAAGGAATTTCGCTACCTTAGGATGGTTATAGTTACCACCGCCGTTTACTGGGGCTTAAATTCTCAGCTTCGCATTACTGCTAACCAGTCCTCTTAACCTTCCAGCACCGGGCAGGAGTCAGTCCGTATACATCGTCTTGCGACTTCGCACGGACCTGTGTTTTTAGTAAACAGTCGCTTCCCCCTGGTCTCTGCGGCCCACACCCGCATCAGAGAAGCAAGTTCTCATCACGGGGCAGGCCCCCCTTCTTCCGAAGTTACGGGGGCATTTTGCCGAGTTCCTTAACCATGATTCTCTCGATCGCCTTAGTATTCTCTACCTGATCACCTGTGTCGGTTTGGGGTACGGGCGGACTTGGACCTCGCGCCGATGCTTTTCTAGGCAGCATAGGATCACCGAATCACCCCGAAAACGGGGCGCCTATCAGGTCTCAGAAACATGAGCGGCGGATTTGCCAACCACTCTTCCTACACCCTTGGACCAGGTCAATTCCATTGCCTGGCTCGGCTACCTTCCTGCGTCACACCTGTTAATACGCTGACCTCACTGCATCGGTTCCCACCACATCAACCAGCAAGATACCCGAAGGCACCAACAGCTAGCGTCAATCATGGTTAGCATCCACAGCTCAGTATGGGCGGTCCTTCGCCGGTACGGGAATATCAACCCGTTGTCCATCGACTACGCCTGTCGGCCTCGCCTTAGGTCCCGACTAACCCAGGGCAGATTAGCTTAACCCTGGAACCCTTGATCATTCGGCGGACGGGTTTCTCACCCGTCATTCGCTACTCATGCCTGCATTCTCACTCGTGTGGCCTCCACCGCTGGTTTACACCGCGACTTCACCGTCCACACGACGCTCCCCTACCCATCCAAACACCCAATCGAAACCAGGTTAATATTTGAATGACGCAACTTCGGCGGTGTGCTTGAGCCCCGCTACATTATCGGCGCGGAATCACTTGACCAGTGAGCTATTACGCACTCTTTCAAGGGTGGCTGCTTCTAAGCCAACCTCCTGGTTGTCACAGCAACTCCACATCCTTTTCCACTTAGCACACGCTTAGGGGCCTTAGTTGGCGTTCTGGGCTGTTTCCCTCTCGACTATGAAGCTTATCCCCCACAGTCTCACTGCTGCGCTCTCACTTGCCGGCATTCGGAGTTTGGCTAAGGTCAGTAACCTTGTAGGGCCCATCGCCTATCCAGTAGCTCTACCTCCAGCAAGAAACACGCAACGCTGCACCTAAATGCATTTCGGGGAGAACCAGCTATCACGAAGTTTGATTGGCCTTTCACCCCTACCCACAGCTCATCCCCTCCATTTTCAACTGAAGTGGGTTCGGTCCTCCACACGCTCTTACACGCGCTTCAACCTGGCCATGGGTAGATCACTTCGCTTCGGGTCTAGATCACGCCACTCAAACGCCCTATTCAGACTCGCTTTCGCTACGGCTTCCCCACACGGGTTAACCTCGCGACGTAACACTAACTCGCAGGCTCATTCTTCAAAAGGCACGCCATCACCAGGGAACAAGTCCCCAGCTCTAACGGATTGTAAGCGCACGGTTTCAGGTACTATTTCACTCCCCTCCCGGGGTACTTTTCACCATTCCCTCACGGTACTGATTCACTATCGGTCATCAAGTAGTATTCAGGCTTACCAGGTGGTCCTGGCAGATTCACACAAGGTTTCACGGGCCCCGTGCTACTCGGGTATCAACACTAGAACGGCAGACACGCATTACACCTACGGGACTATCACCCTCTATGGTCCGGCATTCCAACCGATTCACCTATACGCCTGCACCTCATCCCACCAGCAAGATAGCGCTGGTACATGTCAACCCCACAACCCCGGTGATGCAACGCCTATCCGCTATCACACACCAACCGGTTTAGCCCCATCCGCGTTCGCTCGCCACTACTAACGGAATCACTGTTGTTTTCTCTTCCTGCGGGTACTGAGATGTTTCACTTCCCCGCGTTCCCTCCACACAGCCTATACATTCAGCTGCAGGTCACACCACATAACATGGTGCGGGGTTCCCCCATTCGGAAATCCTGGTCTCAACGTCCGGTTATCGACTCCACCAGGCTTATCGCAGATTCCCACGTCCTTCATCGGCTCTTGATGCCAAGGCATCCACCGTGCGCCCTTAAAAACTTCAACACAACATCAAAGTCAAAAGATATGAGCAATAAAACAATCTAACAAAATCACGCAGACAAGACTCCAACACCAGGCAATCCAAGGAAAAGGACTACCCAGCTCATCTCATCTGCAAGATGCTCGCGTTCACTATACAGTTCCCAAACAACAACCCCGCACCCCCGCAACAACACCCAAAACCAACACCAGCCAAAGGCCAGCATCAATCCAACAGGACATCCTTGCAGCAAACACAGGACAAACACCGAAACACCAAGAACCCCTCACCCAAGCGAACACCACCAGGACCCTCCCCACAGGAAGAACCCCGGCAACCATTCACCAGGAAAGGAGGCTTGTTGCCT
This sequence comes from Glutamicibacter sp. NPDC090743, assembly GCF_044769125.1. NCBI lineage: Bacteria > Bacillati > Actinomycetota > Actinomycetes > Micrococcales > Micrococcaceae > Glutamicibacter > Glutamicibacter sp. NPDC090743. The sequence continues at coordinate 3,557 of NZ_JBIVXE010000015.1, forward strand.
CAAAACCCAACAGCATGCCAAACCATACAAACCACACAACACCCACACACCGCATTCCAGCACCGCAAGAAGAAAACCCCCTGCAATGCGTACTAGCAGATGCCCAAGCACCACGCGGCCACAGCCAATACCCCGCACCAGCATCAGCCAGCACGTTTTCCGGTATTGAGTCCATTGATATTCCACCCATGAGCAACCCACCCGGACAACACTCGTGTCCAGCATGGGCAACCAATAATGGTTAGCTCCTTAGAAAGGAGGTGATCCAGCCGCACCTTCCGGTACGGCTACCTTGTTACGACTTAGTCCCAATCGCCAGTCCCACCTTCGACGACTCCCCCCACACAAGGTGGTTAGGCCATCGGCTTCGGGTGTTACCAACTTTCGTGACTTGACGGGCGGTGTGTACAAGGCCCGGGAACGTATTCACCGCAGCGTTGCTGATCTGCGATTACTAGCGACTCCGACTTCATGGGGTCGAGTTGCAGACCCCAATCCGAACTGAGACCGGCTTTTAGGGATTAGCTCCACCTCACAGTATCGCAACCCATTGTACCGGCCATTGTAGCATGCGTGAAGCCCAAGACATAAGGGGCATGATGATTTGACGTCATCCCCACCTTCCTCCGAGTTGACCCCGGCAGTCTCCCATGAGTCCCCACCTTTACGTGCTGGCAACATGGAACGAGGGTTGCGCTCGTTGCGGGACTTAACCCAACATCTCACGACACGAGCTGACGACAACCATGCACCACCTGTGAACCAGCCCCGAAGGGAAACCCCATCTCTGAGGCGGTCTGGCACATGTCAAGCCTTGGTAAGGTTCTTCGCGTTGCATCGAATTAATCCGCATGCTCCGCCGCTTGTGCGGGCCCCCGTCAATTCCTTTGAGTTTTAGCCTTGCGGCCGTACTCCCCAGGCGGGGCACTTAATGCGTTAGCTACGGCGCGGAAAACGTGGAATGTCCCCCACACCTAGTGCCCAACGTTTACGGCATGGACTACCAGGGTATCTAATCCTGTTCGCTCCCCATGCTTTCGCTCCTCAGCGTCAGTAAATGCCCAGAGACCTGCCTTCGCCATCGGTGTTCCTCCTGATATCTGCGCATTTCACCGCTACACCAGGAATTCCAGTCTCCCCTACATCACTCTAGTCTGCCCGTACCCACCGCAGATCCGAGGTTGAGCCTCGGACTTTCACGGCAGACGCGACAAACCGCCTACGAGCTCTTTACGCCCAATAAATCCGGATAACGCTTGCGCCCTACGTATTACCGCGGCTGCTGGCACGTAGTTAGCCGGCGCTTCTTCTGCAGGTACCGTCACTTTCGCTTCTTCCCTACTGAAAGAGGTTTACAACCCGAAGGCCGTCATCCCTCACGCGGCGTCGCTGCATCAGGCTTTCGCCCATTGTGCAATATTCCCCACTGCTGCCTCCCGTAGGAGTCTGGGCCGTGTCTCAGTCCCAGTGTGGCCGGTCACCCTCTCAGGCCGGCTACCCGTCGTCGCCTTGGTGAGCCATTACCTCACCAACAAGCTGATAGGCCGCGAGTCCATCCCCCACCGATAAATCTTTCCACCAACAACCATGCGGTCAAAGGTAATATCCGGTATTAGACCCAGTTTCCCGGGCTTATCCCAGAGTCGGGGGCAGGTTACTCACGTGTTACTCACCCGTTCGCCACTAATCCACCCAGCAAGCTGGGCTTCATCGTTCGACTTGCATGTGTTAAGCACGCCGCCAGCGTTCATCCTGAGCCAGGATCAAACTCTCCATAAAAAAATAAAAAGCCACCGGCAACCCCTTGGAAAATAAGGGCGAAGCCAATGAAGTCCTGGCGAATAATAAAACACTCAAGAACACTGCACGGGGGTGCAATGCCTCAAGCAAATGTTATGTATTCACCAAATAAAAATATTCGGTATCAACAAACTTGGCACACTATTGAGTTCTCAAACAACAAACACT
>NZ_JBIVXE010000016.1:0-2875 GCF_044769125.1 Glutamicibacter sp. NPDC090743
TTGTTCTCGGCGACAAGGAAAAACTATACACAGGTTTTGGGGGTCCTGCAAATCGGGTGGGTGGTTTTTGACGGTGACCGTGCACACTTAATTCCTGAACTGCTGATTCGACTCTTTCCATGTGCCCAATCGCTGGCAATTATTACCGAGCTAGGGCTGAGCGCGGAAACATTATTTCGCAGCTGCACAGAGCATCAGCGCCTGTACCTAGCGAGTTTATTGAACCCTTGAGAAGCGTACGCATATACGCGAACCCAATGAATTGTGCCCACATCAGCCGATTAGACGATGCGGGCGCATGCGTGCGTCTGAGCAAGGCACAAGAAGAGAACGCACATGGCGAAACGATGCATCTGGAGGTTCCATACGCGTGACGGCCAAGGCGGCATCAGCGCAATGACTACCTAGAGCAGTCGGCATTGATGCCGGCCCAATACAGGTCTTGCAGTGCTACGTAAGCACCACCCTCGGCTACGGTGAATAGCAGCGATATTTCGATCGCTGCCACTCCACTTGATGATCTACCGAATACAGGATGAAGTCTATGAAGTTCACGGCGTTGGAACGCTATTGCCACCTCACTGGGCAATCGTATGGCGAGGTGACTCCCGAAGAACAGCAGAGCGATTATCAAGCCGGGGTAACTGAGCTTGACGGACAGCGGTGGCGGATCAGGACCGCAAGGATCACGCCAACAAAGCCAGGTGGGTTCGTAGCCATATGGCATCGGGACGAAACTGGGACTACTGCCCCCTACGAATCCGAAGAGGGACTGCGCGGAGTTATGGTCTTTATCGAGGAAGCCGGCTGTTTCGGCGTCTTCCGCTTTACTCAACAGCACCTCGAGGAGCTGGGCGTCTTCGCCTCAGCATCGGCTCCAGGCAAGCGCGGTTTCCGCGTCTATCCATCATGGACGGCTGGCCTTAAGGGGCAAGCGAAGAAAAGCCAGAATAGTCAGCTGCCTGCGTTCACGTTGCTCGCAGACTAACTTGTCCCGCTCAGACGCCTACTGCAGCTCCATGCGCCGGAACCTGAGTTCTCGTTGCGCACCACGCAAAGGTGAACCTTCAAAAGGCAACTCGCTGAGATCCACAGTCAATGCGGCTTTCAATGCCAACTGGTTCGCTGACTGCGTGGCCCGGTCAGCCAAGCCGAGCACCCTTGCAAGCTCCGCCCAGTGCTTCTTCTTCAGATTCTTAGCCTTGCCGGCAACAGTCAAAGCCATGGTGTCATCGCCGTAGACCAGGGTGCATGGGATGTCGTAGATGGGCGCTACATTAAACCGTCCATGCAAGTCCGCCAGAATCGAGACGTTCTTTCCATGCAAGTCGCCGTTGCCAGTTAGCCACGCAAAGACGAACTGCATGTATAGATTGCGCCTGGCGAGCACCGGAGCCTGGCACTGCAGCGCTAAGGCTTCAATAGCTTGTTCCGTGCTCACTGCATACTTGCTTGCCGGCGGAAGGTTCAATACCTGCATGGCATCTTCCAACGCCAAACGCGTGGGACTATCCGCCCCCTCGACACCCTCGCGATCGAACCTCTCGACCAGCAGCCCCGGACTCCCAGTGGAATCCAGTACTAGCCGATTGTTTGCGACCGGAAGTTTGAGCAATCGCGCTGCTTTCAGGTGCTGCGCCTCATTAACGACCAAATGCGGATGATCCCGGGGATCAAGCTTGAGCAGATAGGCGCTGTTCTTGAACTCCACTGGTGTTGTCAGCATGGTTGCGCTGATCTTGTCTTGCACGCCGGGGATCGAGTGGCGGTCCAAGGTGCGCGTGAGGACCGAGAAGTCGAGTTCGGCCGTGCTGCTGAATTCAGCAACCACGGGGGTTTGCTCCAGTGCTGATCCTTCCGGAACAACGCGTACATTGCCTGGAGTATCGGCGCCCACTGCCATCAGCAGAGTCAACTCGTCAGAGATGCTGGTCTTGGTTGCGTCCTTGAGAACGGTCAGGCGATGGCCTTCGGGCAATAGTCCCGAGAAGAACGATGGCAACGCGCCCCCAGGCCCAACGTAGGCCTCCGGGGAAGCTGGCAAAGATGTCGCAATGCCCGCGCCACCATGTGCAAGGTAGTCCTTGTTATAGCTGAAGGCCACGCTTCCGTCGGACTGTCTGGCTAGAGTGCCGGCGAGGTTTTCGTTGCAGTAGACGTCAGCCTTGGTAACAAGCTTGAGCTCTTGGATTTGCGGCTTCATTTGGCCACGCGAATTCGAAGGCCGAGTACATTCGCGACGGAGAGCACCGCTTCAATGGAGGGGTTTCCCGCCCCTCGTTCTATGGAGCGCAGCGTACGTTCGGAGATGCCAGCCAATTCAGCCAGCTGTTCCTGCGTCAGGCCATTCTGTTTTCTAGCGCGCTGCAATTCGGCCCCTAGCTCAGTCACTGAATTCATGAAGGATCCTCTTCCGGCAGCATTTCGCCGATTGGCGACATTCTGCTCACTATCATTCAGCATGGAGCAAGAATCGGCAACAAGTTACCGAAATGATAGCCAGGTGCAAGCAATCGATTGCCAGAGGCATCAAAAGGCAGGATCTTGCCGATTGGGGGACCAGAACCCATCGGATAAAGCACCTGCAACGGAGCGGGCGTTCTCTCCCGTAGTGAGCCGCGGAGGTCCAGGGCCACGCCGTCTGCTTAGTCGCTTCAAGCGCGTCCGATATCGGGACACAGCTTAACCATGGCTGCATTCACAACCCCATGCCTGCCTGGTCGTTCCTTGAGCGGTCTGCGCTAGCGGCCAGCACTCAAGCTCGTTAAAGCAGAAGGGGAGGGGAACCAAGCAGCACCAGCTGCCCAATTCCCCCTCCCCTTCTCGTTAAACAGGTGAGGCCCCGGCACCAAACGGTACCAGGGCCTCAAACCAT